>NZ_JAOTNV010000007.1:74862-466239 GCF_025630795.1 Acinetobacter sp. AYS6 | reverse complement strand
ACACCCCCAACTCAATAGTTGGGGGTGTTTTTTTATGCAGATATTAATCTGAAAACGTAGGTAAGAAGTTAAGACAATAAAAAAGGACTCTATTAGGAGTCCTTTTTTATGTATGAGGGAAATTTCGAGCCCGTTTAGGTTTAGAAATGGGCTTCCAAACCTACGTATGGACCTTTAAACTCAAATTTAAGGTCATTGTTATCATAATCATCTAAATCAATATTAAGTACGCGATAACCTGCTGTTAAACCCAGATCAATGAGTAGGTTATCTGCAAATTTATATTTTACTTCTGCTAATGCATCTGTAATTCGTGCATCATCAAAGTTTGTATAGGTTGCTTCACCTTTCGCACTTAAGCCCGTAAATGGAAGTTTGACTTCACCAGACAAATAAGCGATAGGATATGTTTTATCAATATCTACGCGTTTGCCTGTATACGCAGTGATATCACCATTTAGTACAGTTGCACCAAGTCCCGCATCTACACTCACAATATTGTCTAATAACTCATAATAGAGAATAAAATCGCTATGATCTAAATCAACTTTATAGTTAGCTTGACCTAAGGTTTCCGCTTTAGTCTGACTATCTAAATTTACATAACGAATTTTTGCATTTGGAATAAAAGGGATTGGATGTTCTACTGCCAATGAAAGTTGAGCACTACCTTTTTGATCTAGATCTTGATCGTCAGGGAATTGAGAAGACATATTAGCTTTACCATCATAAAACCAGTAGCCTACCTCTCCCTTTACTCCAACAAAGTCTGCTTGAGCAAGGCCACTTAAGCCCATCCCGAGCGTTAATAAAGATATTTTTAATATTTTCACTTTGAACATCCGCATAAAAGAAATCTTTGAGCGCATGATATAGACATCTTGCTACACATGCATTGATAAAAAATAAGAGAGAGTGATGCGTATAGCGTTAATAATTTTTCTAAGTTGAATGAATTATTAATTATTTCAAATAATTAATATCTGTTTCTTAATTTCGATGATATTAACCCTCCTAAATATTTTAGTATAAATTTTGTCATATAAAAAATAGCTATTATCAAATTCCATTAGAAATTGAAGAACAAATTAATGGATAAGTTGAGTAATTAAGGCGACCTTTTAAGGAATTGGAACAAAATATCATTGAACAATAATTTATAACTATAAGTGTTAGGACATAAAGTTAAGCTGAAAAATAACCAATCGTGATAAAAACTCATAAAATTCGTAAAATTTCTGACGGAAATTACAGTAAAAAGAAATAAAAACAGGTATTGTTCAGCTATATAGGAGCAAAAAATGGACAAAAATCTTTAAGGAAGAATTTTCTATTTTTGCTTGTTTGAAATGAAAATAAAAATACTCACAAGGTGCCTTTTATTCTCAATCAAACACAAAAGTATTCTTTTGGTTCTTTTTTTGCATGCGGAATAACAATCAACAATAGCAGTAAAAATAAGCAATCTTTTAACATTAGGTGTTTTATGACAGATTCTCGTGAAAACTGGACGTCACGATCTGGTTTTATTATTGCAGCCGTTGGTTCGGCTGTAGGCTTAGGTAATATTTGGCGCTTTCCATACGTTGCTTATGAAAATGGTGGTGGTGCGTTTCTTATTCCCTATCTATTGGCACTCATTACTGCTGGTTTACCGTTACTATTTTTAGATTATGCGGTCGGCCATCGTAGTACTGGTTCACCCCCAAAAGCATATCGAGCTTTATTTAAAGGCGGCGAAACATTAGGGTGGTGGCAGGTTTGTGTCTGTATCATCATCGGTTTGTATTATGCAAGTGTTTTGACATGGGCCGGTAGTTATGTTTACTTCTCTATTGGTCAAATGTGGGGAAGTGATCCGGAAGGATTCTTCTTTAATACTTACTTACAAACCTCAAAAGCGACTGGTTTTGATCTACAGTTTGTAAGTCATTTATTCTGGCCAATTGTTGGAATTTGGGCTCTGACTTTGATCATTCTTTATGGTGGAGTGAAAAAGGGTGTGGAATTATCTAATAAGATTTTCATGCCATTATTATTCATTCTATTTACTATTTTGGTGATTCAGTCATTGCGTTTGCCGGGTGCAGTTCAAGGTTTGAATGCATTCTTTACACCAAACTGGTCAGCAATGATGGACTATAAAGTGTGGTTAGCTGCGTATGGCCATACTTTCTTCTCATTATCGGTTGGTTTCGGGATCATGGTCACCTATGCATCCTATTTAAAACCAAAAACGAATTTAACTGGCTCTGGTTTAATTGTTGGTTTTGCAAATGCATCAACAGAGATTCTGGCGGGTATTGGTATTTTTGCAGCGCTTGGCTTTATGGCACACGCTGCTGGTACTGAAGTTAAAGATGTCGTAAGTGGTGGAATTGGATTAGCATTTATTGCATTCCCGAAAATTATTTCAAGCTTAGGTGCCGGGGCTGATTTATTTGGTCTTTTATTCTTCTCTTCACTTTTCGTCGCAGGTATTTCTTCGATGGTTAGTATTTTGGAAGTGCCTATTGCAGCAATGCAAGATAAGTTGAAATGGGGCCGTAAAAAAGCTGTAACGATTATTGGTGGTGGTAGTGCACTTGTATCAATTATTTTATTCTCAAGTGTAAATGCAATTAAGCTGGTTGATATTGTTGACCACTTTATCAATAACATTGGAATTATCGGTGGCGCATTAATATCTATTATTAGCGTAGCTTGGTTTAAACGCTCAGCTCTTAAAGAACTGAGTGAACATATAAATCGTATCTCAACCATTCAAGTGGGTAAGGGATGGGATTTCACTTTAACGGTTATTACCTCTTTAATCTTGTTAACTACACTCTGTATGACTGTTTTTAATTTGATCAAAAATGGCTATGATACTTATAGTATGAGCTTACAAGGTGTATTCGGCTGGGGCAGTGTGATTTTCTGTGCGGTCGTTGCAATCGTGTTAAGCAAAATGAAAGATCGCTAGGAGGATAAAATAATGAATACTTCGGCAATCGTAATGATGGTAATTTCGATGGTGTTTTTATGGGGTGGATTGGTTTTATCCATTCTACATTTATCGAAACATCCTGAAGAGTTAGATGACGTTTTAGAAGATGTAAAAGATCAGCATACGCTTTGATGCTGATCTAGTAAAAAGCAGGCTTAAAGCCTGCTTTTTTTATGCAATTTTTTGAATTTTACAATAATAAAATCCATCACCAGACTGCGCTTGCGGTAATAATTGTCGACCATGAATTTGTTCAAGCCCCCAATTAGCTTCAATCTTAATTTCTTTTGCATCGATATGTTCTGCAAAGAAATTTATCATTTGCTGTTCATTTTCAGCTTTTAAAACTGAACATGTAATGTAGAGCAGCGTACCGCCAACTTTGAGCTGTTGCCACATATGTTCCAGAATCTGCTTTTGTAGCTCAATCGTTTGGGCTATATCGCCAGATTGGCGCAATAAACGTATATCTGGATGGCGACGAATAACTCCCGTAGCAGAGCAAGGGGCATCTAATACGATACAATCTACAGGCTCTGTGGGAACCCATTGGGTCGCATCAGCTGCCAAAATTTCTGTTTGACTTTGATCAAGTGCTAAGCGGTTTAAATTTTCAGTTACACGGACTAAACGGTTAGAATCTTGGTCAATGGCAATGAGTTGAGCTGGTTTAAACTTTTCGAGTAAATGAGCTGTTTTTCCTCCTGGTGCTGCACAGGCATCAATCACTGTTTTATTATTTAAATCTGGTAATAATGTTGCACATAGCTGCGCGTGTTCATCTTGTACAGAAAACCAGCCTTCTTCAAAACCGGGTAACTGGGTAATTTGTACAGATTGTTCAAGAACAATTCCTGCTTCAGATAAAGTGCATGCACGTGCTTGAATATCTAGACTTTGTAATTTTGTTAGATAAGCATCGCGTCCAATATGACGTTGGTTAACTCTTAACGTTAAAGGTGCGACTTGTTTTAATGATTGGCACAGAGATTCAGTTTGTTCTCCCCAATCCTTTTTTAACCTTTTGAAAAGCCAACTTGGTAAGCCATGCGCTTGTTGTAAACCTTGCTCAAAGTCATCTGTTTCACGAGTGGCACGGCGTAAAATGGCATTCACAATACCGCTGAGTGCCGGAAATCCAAGTTGTTTAGTGGCGTCTACTGTTTCTGATATAGCAGCGTGCGCTGCAATACGCGTGCATAAAACTTGATAAAGCCCAACATACAGACAGGTTTCAACAGTTTCATTATTTAAAGGTTTGCTGAGCAAAGGTAGGCTAATTGATTTAAGAGCAAACCATTGGCGTAGCGTACCTAGAACAAGTTCATGAAATAGTGCGCGATCACGTTCTGCAACTTGATTCAGCTGTGTATTTAAAATACTAGCAAGTGATTGCCCTTGCTGAACTTTTAATAACGTCTGAACGACTTGAGCACGTAAGTTAAATCGTGACGAATTTGATGAAACCTGACTCATGGTAGAATTTGTCCTACGTGAAGTTTTTGAGTTTGAGCAATTTGTTGCGCATTCATGGCTTTACCGCCCGGCCATTGCACACTAGTCAGACAAATAAAGGAATCTTGACCACAAGCAACATGTACGCCTTGTTTATCGATTGCAATAATTTCACCCGCTTGAGCATTTGCTTTGCTTTGACTAGAAGTTGTTGAGTTCCAGACACGCAGCGCATTATTTCCATCAAGCTGAACGAAGGCAACGGGCCAAGGGTTAAACGCACGGATATTTCGGTCAAGTTGAGCAGCATTAGTTGACCAGTCAATACGAGCTTCTGATTTCACCAACTTATGCGCATAGACTGTTAGGCTTTCATCTTGAACTTCACGTTCTGCCAAATATTTTTGCAGTGTTTCTTCTGACTCGAGTACGTCACAAATTGCTGTTGCGCCTTGAGCTGCTAGTTTGTCATGTAAAGTCGCTGATGTATCTTCGGCAGTGATTGGACAGTAGGTTTTATACATCATATCGCCTGTATCTAAACCAGCAGCCATTTGCATGATTGTGATTCCGGTTTCTTCATCACCTGTTGCAATCGCACGTTGAATGGGTGCTGCACCGCGCCAACGTGGTAATAATGAACCGTGAATATTTAAGCAACCGTATTTAGGCATATCGAGCACAGCTTGTGGCAGAATCAAGCCATAGGCTGCAACGACCATCACATCTGCACCTAAAGCTGCAAGTTCTTGTTGAGCTGCGAGCCCTTCTTCTGTAGAGGCTTTAAAGTGAAGTGGTTGGTAAACAGAGATACCATGTTCAAGCGCAAGCTGTTTTACAGGAGATGGCGTTAGTTTTTGTCCACGGCCCGCTTTACGATCTGGCTGAGTATAAACGGCGATAATTTCATGGGAAGTTTTTAATAATGCCGCCAATGCTGTTGCAGCAAATTCGGGGGTGCCAGCAAAAATAATTTTCACAAATGCAATCCAAAAAGAGTTTATGGGTAGTATACGTGAAAAACGATTGAAGCCCTAAACTCATGGCTATTGGACATTTGAGTTTTTAAATAGTGAACAAAAAATTATTCAAAAACTTTTATTGATAAAAAAAGGTTATGAAAAAATAAAAAATTATTCATGTAAGTTTTGCTAAATATTGACTGACTATTACTGTTCTTGGCTTTCCGAATATTATTTGCTTCTATAGAATGGAGAATGATCAAATTATGATGATGAGTCAATATTCCGACTGATCTAACGCTATATCAGTATCATTCAGCCAGAGTGGAAGAAATTCCGCTCAAGCACAACTTGTTGGAAACACTAATGCCTGACTATCGTTCAAAAACATCGACACACGGAAGAAATATGGCTGGCGCACGTGGCTTATGGCGTGCAACAGGAATGAAAGATGAGGATTTCGGCAAACCGATTATTGCGGTGGTCAACTCATTTACTCAATTTGTTCCGGGCCATGTACATCTTAAAGATCTAGGGCAGCTTGTTGCAGCAGAAATTCAGGCATCAGGTGGTGTTGCTAAAGAGTTTAATACGATTGCAGTAGATGACGGGATCGCAATGGGGCATGACGGCATGCTTTATTCATTACCATCACGTGATTTGATTGCTGACTCAGTTGAATACATGGTAAATGCTCATTGCGCCGATGCAATGGTATGTATTTCAAACTGTGACAAGATTACTCCGGGAATGCTCATGGCTGCGATGCGCTTGAATATTCCAGTTGTTTTTGTGTCAGGCGGACCAATGGAAGCGGGCAAGGTCAAGTTCCGTGGTAATGAAAAAGCAATTGACCTTGTTGATGCAATGGTTGTTGCGGCTGATGAAAGTTATACAGACGAAGAAGTTGAAGAATTTGAACGTTCAGCATGTCCAACATGTGGTTCATGTTCAGGTATGTTCACTGCAAACTCAATGAACTGTTTAACAGAAGCTTTAGGTTTATCTTTACCGGGTAATGGTTCAATTGTTGCAACACATGCCAATCGTGAAAAATTATTTTTAAGAGCAGGCCAGCTTATTGTTGAATTAGCTAAGCGCTATTACGAACAAGAGGATGCAAGCATTTTACCTCGTTCAATTGCAACTAAGGCCGCGTTTAAAAACGCGATGACCCTTGATATTGCAATGGGTGGTTCAACCAATACGGTTCTGCATTTATTGGCTGCGGCAAGTGAAGCAGAAGTTGATTTTACAATGGACGATATTGATGAGTTGTCACGTCGAGTTCCTGTATTGTCTAAAGTAGCGCCTGCAAAACAAGATGTTCACATGGAAGATGTCCACCGTGCTGGCGGTATTATGGCCATTTTAGGTGAACTTGATCGTGCGAATTTACTCGATGTCTCAGTACCAACTGTACACGAGAAAACTTTGAAAGATGCCTTGGATAAGTGGGACATTATTCGTACTGAAGATGCAGACGTGTATGAGTTCTATCGCTCATCTCCGGGTGGTGTTCCAACTCAAGTTGCATTCTCTCAAAATCGCTACTATGCAACTTTAGATGGCGATCGTGAAAAAGGCGTTATTCGTAATGCAGAACATGCATTCTCTAAAGATGGTGGTTTAGCAGTTCTATACGGCAACATCGCGCTTGATGGCTGTATTGTAAAAACTGCGGGTGTAGATGAATCGATCTTGAAATTTACGGGTACAGCGCGTGTGTTTGAGAGTCAAGATGCGGCTGTAGATGCAATTTTGGGTCATGACATTAAAGCTGGCGATGTGGTTGTGATTCGTTACGAAGGTCCACGTGGTGGTCCGGGTATGCAAGAAATGCTTTACCCAACCAGCTACCTTAAATCGAAAGGTTTAGGAAAAGACTGTGCATTGGTGACAGATGGACGTTTCTCTGGTGGTTCATCAGGTCTTTCAATTGGACATGTTTCGCCAGAAGCTGCTGAAGGCGGTGCAATTGGTTTGGTTGAAGATGGCGACACCATTGAAATCGATATTCCAAACCGTACTATTCACTTGAACGTTGATGATGCGACTATGGCGCACCGTCGTACAGTTCAAGAAGCAAAAGGCTGGCATCCGAAAGAAGAACGTAAACGTAAGGTATCAAAAGCGTTAAAAGTTTATGCAATGCATACAACAAGTGCAGCGAAAGGAGCTGTACGCGTTCTATAAAATATTCAATTTTATTAATTGAATAGAAACTATGCATCCATTTGCACGATGAATTATTATCATGCTGATGGGTGCATTTTTTACGTCTGTTCGAAAAAATAGGCTTGTAGATGAAGGTGTGGCAAGTCATTCTATGGGTTTCTCATAAAATGATGATAAAATCTTCACCGATGCAGCAACACGTGCAATAACATGATCTTTGTTCTGCGTAAGCAGAGCTCGTCAGCATTTTGTATATGAAGTTTCTGCGGCACGTTGTACTGCGATCAAAGCAGTTTTTTGGTCTTGCTTAGGATTTATTTTTTTAGAGGCTCTACTCTCATGTCACTGCTACGCCGTTGGTTTGACCCTATCCGATCGAGTTGGTTTTACCAAAAACCTTCTCGTCAAGCGGTGTTACCCACGGAAAATGGTTTAAGTATTTATTTACGACTTGATGATGTGTATAGCTACTTAGCTGTTCAGCAACTATCTCAGCTCGATGAGATTTTAAGTGATGAGCTTAAACCTTTAAAAATTATTATTTCCCATACGGCTTCTGAACCTCCGAATGGTATGTCGCATGAAGAATGGCAAAATTACTGTCTGAATGATGCCAAAATATTAGCCAAACAGCATCGGTTTGCTTTTGATGAATTTCCAGAAATACCAAGCCAAGAATCTTTAAAACAAGCGGCAGTTATATTAAAAAGAACCCCATTACAAGGTCAGAATTTCTTACATTTACTTGAAGATATTTTTCACATGCTTTGGCAGCAGCAATACGGAAAGCTACGTACTTTACATGCCATGGCAGTTAAACATCAGCTTCCTCAACATTTTTCAGAACGTATTTTTACGGATGAGCCTGTACCGGCCGCATACTTTGAGTTTGGTGGTCGTAAATATCATGCAGTAGATGATTTATTACGTTTAACCCGTCGTTTAAAACAGCAAAAGTTACTGACTGGCAATCCAATTTTTTTAATTAATCATATCGAATGGCGTGAACATTTGATTAATGATGCTGAGGCACTTACCGAAATTCAGACACTTCGTCCCGAACTCGATATATATATTGCCTTAGAAGATCCGATGAGTTGGCTATTACTTGCTTATATTAAGGAAGAACTGGCTGATTATTATGATATTCAATTAAAAGTTTACCCCTTAAGCTACCAAGGCCGAGATTGGTTTGATTGGAGTTTGGCAACACGCGTTTCTAAACGCACAGGTGTAGCTTTTACGCCTTTTTGCCGTCCTACAGAAGAAAGTACGCTTGAGATGGCAAAGCTTTTCTATAGTGTGCAGGAAAATCAGCAAATCGATACGATTTTTACGATCTTGCAGGCCGTTTGGACAAAAGGTAAAGATTTATCTTTCCAAAAGCATTTTCAGGAATTACAGCAGCAGTTAGGAATTGAGCAGTTAACCGAGCAGGATGTGCCAGCTGTTCTGGCGCAAAATGATGCTTTTTGCAGAGATAAGCATCAACCTGATTTGCCAGTTTTAGAGTTGCGTATTGATGGTCAAAGCTATGTATTTAATAGTTTGTACCGTGTTTGGATGATTGAAAGTATTTTTAGCAATGTGTTAGAAGAAAAATATAAAACGGCCTCAACTTTTAATTGAGGCCTGCTTCTAAAAACAAGAATAGGGCAAAGCCTGTTTTTTCCGTAGCATAACCTGGTAAGGAATCGGAGATAAACAGTGACATTTCTAGCAATTATTATGATGGTGTTTGCCTTTGCTGGCATGATTAAAGGCATGATCGGCTTAGGGTTACCAGCAGTATCGATGGGCTTACTCACTATCGCAATGAGCCCTTTTCAAGCAGCCTCTCTTCTGATTGTTCCTTCGATGGTCACCAATGTCTGGCAGCTTTTTGCGGAAGGACATGTCTGGTCTTTTATTCGCCGTTTCTGGACTTTGCTCGTAGGCATTGTAGTGGGGTCAATATGGAGCTTTCTACCCACTTTAAGTCAAAGTCATGGGCACAGTAGTGAAATTTTATTAGGCTGTATGCTGGCTTTATATGGGCTCTATGGACTATGCGTGAAGAAGCTCCCACACTTAGGAAAGCATGAGCGTTGGCTATCGCCGATCATTGGTTATATTGGTGGGGCAGTCACTGTAGCCACAGGCGTCATTATTATTCCTATCGTGCCATATTTGCAGTCTTTGCATTTAAAACGTGACGAGCTGGTACAGGCTTTGGGGCTGACTTTTACTGTCTCTACCATTTGTCTGGCAGTCTTTTTACACCACAACCCTATCTCAGGAATAACACTCGATTATCGTTTGTCTTTTGCGGCTTTATTCGCTGCACTCGTTGGAATGTGGTTAGGTAAAAAAATCCGTTATCGATTGAATGAGCAGAAATTCCGCCGTATTTTTTTCATTGGTTTAATGTCATTAGGGTTTTATATGATTTTGCATTAAGCCGATTTTTCAGGACGGTGTTGCAATAAAAAATCTGCAAATTGTTGGTAACTGCTAGGGAGCTGATTGAAATTTTGTGTTGCGAGAAGCAGTTTGCGGTTTGCCCAAGCCCCTAATAACTGGATTGAATGAAAATCATAGTCTAATTGCAAACGCTGTGCAGCGCGGGCGGGCATAATCGCAATTCCAACGCCTTTGGCAACGACCTCAGCAATTGCCCCAAAGTTAGGTAAGCGTAAACGGTACTGTATGTTAAAGCCTAATAACTTAGCTTGAGTTTCAATGGATTGTTGCAAAGAATGATGGGATTTAAGACCAATAAAGCCATAGCTTAGAGCATCTACTAAATTCAGCTCAGAGTATTGAGCTAAATTGTGGGCAGTAGGGCAAATCAGAACTAATGGATCACTCGCAAATTCCTTAGTTTGCAAATGTCTGGTATCAAAAAAACTTGAGACCAGCCCAAGGCTTGCCATACCTTGCGTTAATGCATCTACAATTTCTGAGCTTTCTGCTTCGTGTAAATCGATATTCATTTCGGGATGAAGTACTAAATATTGAGGTAAGAGCGGAGGCAAATATTCACTTTGAGCAGAAGAGTTACACCAAAGCGTTAATGCTTCTGTTGTAGGGTGCCTAAACCGCTGCATTTCTTGTTCTAATTGATCTTTTTGCGCCATGAGCTGACGAGCGTGTTCTACAAAAGCGTGTCCTGCTGTAGTGAGTTCTACGCCAGTGGTTTGGCGAATAAATAAGGGTGTCTCAAAATACTGTTCGAGTTTTTTTATACGCTCGCTCGCTGCTTGAAGTGAAATAGCAGAGCGGTCCGCACCTTTAGTTAGGCTACCAGTCGAGACAATATGAAGAACCAACTGTAAATCAAAAAAATCAAAACGCATGATAGGAACGTATTGAAACGCAAAAATTCATCATACTAAATCGTAATCAAAAAAGGCAGCTTACGCTGCCTTTTTGAACTTAGGTTTTATCTTTTAAACTAAATAGCCAGTTTAAAATAATAGCTGCAAAAGTTGCTGTACCAATGCCACCTAAATTGAAATTACCAAACATTAATTCAAAATTTCCGGCACCTAAAATAATCGTTACAGAAGCAACAATCAGGTTTTTATTGTTAGAAAAATCAACTTTGTTTTCAATCCAGATTTTTGCACCAGCAATAGTAATTAAACCAAATACAACAATAGATGCACCTGTTAAGACAGCACTTGGAATAGTACTAATTACCGCGCCAAATTTTGGAGATAAACCCAAGAAAATGGCGAAGACACCAGCAATCACAAAAACAATGGTTGAGTACACACGAGTGACTGCCATAACGCCAATGTTTTCGCCGTAAGTGGTCATCCCCGGCGCGCCAACACTACCAGAAAGCGTTGTTGCTAAACCATCTGCAACAAATGCTTTACCTAATTGCGGCGTCAGGTTCTCACCAGTCATTGCACCTACTGCTTTAATATGACCTAGGTTTTCTGCTACTAAAATAAGCGCAACTGGCGCAATAATTAGCATTGCTTTGGTATCAAAAGTAGGATGTGAAAAGTTTGGGATACCGAACCATGCAACCTGTGAGATCTGGCTAAAATCGATTGGTTTACCAAAACCTAGCCCATTGGTGGTGATGGCGTAAATTGCATAAGCCAAAATTAAACCGACCAATAGAAGCAAACGTTGCAATAAGCCACGAGTAAAGACTGCAATACTACCCATACAAAGTACGGTAATTAAGGCCATCCACATTTCAAATGGTTGGCCTGCAACACCTTTAATGGTAACGGGTGCGAGGTTTAGACCAATAATCATCACAATGGCGCCAGTCACCACAGGCGGCATGAGTTTTTCGATCCAACGTGTACCCGTAAGCATCACAATAAAACCGATAATGGCATAAAACACACCACATGCTACGATTCCGCCTAAAGCCATAGAAAGGTTTGGATTGGCACCTGAACCTGTAATATGTCCAGTTGCTGCTGCAACCACACCAATAAATGCAAAACTTGAGCCTAAGTAACTCGGAACACGACCACCCGTAATTAAAAAGAACAGGATGGTACAGATACCAGACATTAAAATGGCAAGGTTAGGATTAAAGCCCATGAGTAATGGTGCTAAAACAGTTGCTCCAAACATGGCAAACGCATGTTGAATACCTAAAATAGCACTTTGAACTGGAGGGAGATATTCGTTGGTAGAGACCGGTCGGTGGTCAATATCACCTTGGTAAGGCTGCCATTTTGGAAACCAATTGGACATAAAATAAGCTCGTTATTCTTTAATTGGTGCCATGATACTCTTTCTTGAGAGTGCATTTAATCTCTAGAGAGAAGTATGTTAGTGAAAAGTAATTATTTTTTAACGATTGGTATAATTTTATGAATTCTAAATATAAGGAATTAGTTATTTTTTTCTCATAAAGACTAATTTTTTGATTTTAAAAAAAATTTCAAAAAAATAGAAAATCAGGGAAAATTTAAGAAAACCGGGGAACTTTGTCAGTAAAAAGCAGCGCATCAGTGATGCACTGCTTTATTAAACAATTGGTAAAATTAGCTTAGCCCGTATTACGTAAACCAGCAGCAATACCCGCAATACTCACCATAAGTGCATGGTCAACAGGTGTGTTCTCTGCCTGACGCTCAGCAAGATAATCACGGCGGCGTTTCATGAGTTCAGCCTGTAAAAGATGCAAAGGAAGTAAGTACGGTTTACGAACTTGCATTGATTGATCAAGAACTTCGTTATTGCTAAGAAGCTTTGATTCATCTTTCAATTTAAGGAGTGTTTCAACAGCATCTTTTAAGCGCTGACGTAATTGATTACCGAGCACTTTTAAATCTTCATCGTCAGTCAAATGAGACTCGTAATAGAGTGCAATGTTGGCATCGGATTTAGACAATACCATTTCCAACATATCAATAAGCGTCTGGAAATAAGGCCATTGCTGGAGCATTTCATCAAGCGTTGCTTTTTGCTGATCGGCAATCACTTCATTAATTGCTGCACCAGTACCTAGCCATGCAGGTAGCATCAAACGGATTTGAGTCCATGCAAATACCCATGGAATCGCACGTAACGACTCGATACCACCACTCACTTTACGTTTTGCTGGACGTGAGCCTAATGGCAACATTTGCAATTCAAGTTCAGGCGTAACGGTCCGTAAATACTTCACAAAATGTGGATTTTCACGCACTGTCTGGCGATAAACCTTCACAGAATGATCTGTCATACGGTTCATGATTTCACGCCACTCGGCTTTAGGCTCTGGTGGCGGTAATAAAGTCGCTTCGAGAGTTGCAGCGGTATAGATTTCAAGGTTTTGCATGGCAATCCCTTCTAAACCGAACTTGAAGCGAATCATTTCACCTTGTTCTGTGACACGGATTGCACCAGAGATCGAACCTGGTGGTTGTGAAAATAGTGCCTGTTGTGTTGGAGCACCACCACGACTAATTGAACCACCACGGCCGTGGAACAGCGTCAACTGTACACCGTGTTTTTGAGCAATTGCAGTTAGCTCTTCTTGAGCACGATATTGCGCCCAGTTAGCTGACATGAAACCAGCATCTTTTGCAGAGTCGGAGTAACCGATCATCACTTCATGTTTGCCCTGAATGTGCTGTTTATACCAATGCATATTGAACAGCGTATTCATGGTTGTTGCAGCGCCATCTAAATCTTTTAAAGTTTCAAATAGAGGAACTACACGTAAAGGGTGCTGAATACCTGCTTCTTTTTGCAATAACAACACCGCTAAAACATCACTTGGATATTCAGCCATCGAAATAATATAAGCCCCTAAAGACTCAGGCGGTTGGTCAGCCAAAGTACGCATGGTTGCAAATACTTCTTGGACATCTGGGTGCCCAATCAAACTGCCTTCAGGTTCATTAATATATTTCGGTAAAAGTGGGCGCTTGCTTTGTAATTCCTGAATCAGGAAGTTTTGGCGCGCTTGTTCAGTCCACGATTCAAAATTACCTAAACCTAAATATTCAGTAATTGCTGAAATCGCTTGGCGATGACGACCTGATTCTTGGCGAATGTCGAGTTTAAGTAGTTCAATACCAAAACAGTTCACACGATAAATAAAGTCGAGGAGTTGACCATTCGCAATTTCAGGTAAGTTACTGTCGATTAAAGAGCGATAGCATAGCAATAGGGGTTGTAAAAGCTCATCTTTGCTTTTAATGACATTGCTGTCGTCTGCTTCTAAGCCTTGTAAGCGCTGTGCTAACCAGTGGCGAGTCGCTTTTAAGCGTTCGCGTGTAGCACGTAAATATTCACGATAAGGCTCTGCATGTTGGTTACCAATAGCCTGAATCATTTCTTCAGAACAGGTTTGAATTGAAAGTTCCCAACGTAAGTTTTCGATATCTCTTAGGTAAAGGTCGGCAGCTTGCCAGCGTGATAACCACAGTACTTCTTGGGTAATTTGATGAGTAACATTTGGGTTGCCATCGCGGTCTCCACCCATCCAAGATGCAAAACGTACTGGTGCAATGTTAAGTGGTAAATTTTGTTGGCAATTTTCTTGGACCAACTCATTTAACTCACGAATAAATTTAGGTACGGCATTCCAGAGCGTTTGTTCGATGGTTGCAAAGCCCCATTTTGCTTCATCGACAGGGGTCGGGCGATGTTGACGAATTTCATCTGTTTGCCATGCCGAACTAATTTGTTGCTTTAAGTTGGCAAGTGCATTTTGTCGTTCACGTGGGGTAAGTTTTTGCTGATCAAGCTGTGAAAGACAAGCATTAATATCATCATATTTTTGAATGAGGGTACGACGGCTAACTTCGGTCGGATGCGCTGTAAGCACTAGCTCAATATTGAGATCGCAAATTTGCTGGAACAGTTTTTCTGTTGAAATACTTTTGTCTTTAAATTTTTCAAATAGGTGAACAAGAGGATTCGGAGAGTTGGCATCCGAATCAAATTCTGCCTGTCTGCGGCTACGAACCACATGATATTGCTCGGCAATATTGGCAAAATTGAGGAAATGAGAAAAAGCACGAGTAAGAGGGAGTAGCTCTTCATCGGGCAGTTCCAAAAATAATTGTTCTAGTTGCTTTTCGGCTTCAGCTTGACCATCACGTGCACCTTTGGCAAGAGCACGGATTTGCTCGATCTGATTAAACAGTTCTTGTCCTGCATGTTGTTTTAGGGTTTCACCTAACAAATTGCCAAGTAAACGCACATCCTCACGCAGTGGCGCATCGATTTGCTGAACCATGCTATTTTTCTCCTGTTCTTATTCTTATCGAATATAGCGCGATTAACAAACATTCCAAGCTTTGAGCGTAAGAAAATGTGAATTTTTGCTTAAAAAATAACATTTAATTCGCTTATTGCGTCTTAAAAGTAGACATGCACTCAGTGCAACTTTTGGCAATCGGACTTTGGTTTAATTCCGATATTTGAGCAAAAATAAATGAATTGCATCCTGAATAATGTGTTCTAGCTCTTGAGCATTTGGTACGGCAATAATTCTAAGTAGAACCTTATGGTGACGTACTCCAAGCAACAAAGTTAAAAGAAGCTCTGTTTGATAAATTGGATCATCGGCTTGGATAAAACCTAATTCAGCTGCTTTTTGGAAGAATGCGGCTAACTGATTTTGAAGTCGCGTATGCGATGCATCAAAAAACTGTTCAGCTAAAGGGCTTTGTTCTGCTGCGAGTTCAAATAATACATGTTCCAGCTTTAGTGCTTCAGGTGAATAAATAATCTGCAAGGCGCGTGAACACACGAAATAGAGTGCTTGATAAAAATCTGCCGATGCATCTAATTCAAATTGTTTATTACTTAGAGTCTCTTCACAGGTTTGTGTAATTGCACAGATAAATAGGTTCACTTTGTCTTGAAAGTGATTATAAACCGTGAGCTTAGTAACTCCTGCTTCCTGTGCAATCTGGTTCATGCTAGTACCGTGATAACCGGATTTCAAAAAAATGGCTTTCGCAGCTTGCAAGATACGAGCACGTTTTTCCAGATCTTTGGGGCGTCCACTTTGATTAACTGTTTGCACAAAATCCTCTGATAAAAATTTAAAAAAAATATCAATTTATAAGTTTTTCTTTAATTAATGTACCCGTGAGTATATTAATTAAAAAATAAACAATTTATGATGCAAGCATATTGTGCCTTAAAAAATCAGTTTGAATAAGAGCGATAAGATATGAATCTGTTAAAACCTCTCATCATGAGTATGGTGATTGTTTGTACGGTCACATTAATGGGGTGTAGTAAAGAAGCTCCCAAAACAGAAGAAATACCCTATGTGATGGTGGCTCAACCCTTAACTACTCTCAATGAACAAAAAAGCTATGCAGGGGATGTGCAGGCTAGACAACAAACAGCTTTAGCATTTCGGGTTGGTGGACAAGTTACGGCACGTTACGTAGATGTCGGTGATCGAGTTAAAGTCGGACAAGTTTTAGCAAAGCTTGACGTGGCAGATGCTCAGCTACAATTAAATGCTGCTAAAGCCCAACTTGACAATGCACAGGCTTCAGCAAAAACAGCAGCAGATGAACTTAAACGTTTTCAGCAATTATTGCCGATTAATGCGGTGAGTCGTTCGCAATTTGATACGGTAAAAAATCAATATGACGCGGCACAAGCGGCGCTACAGCAAGCTCGTTCTAACTATGAAGTGTCTGCGAACCAAACTGGTTATAACCAACTCGTTTCTAATAAAAACGGGGTGATTACTGCGCGAAATATTGAAATTGGACAAGTGGTTGCAGCTGGACAGGCGGCTTATCAACTGGCCATTGATGGAGAGCGTGAAGTTGTCATTGGCGTGCCAGAACAAGCGGTTGCCGAGATCAAGGTTGGCCAAGCAGCTTGGGTGACTTTATGGTCTAAACCGAATGACCGATTTGCGGGTTATGTGCGTGAAGTTTCCCCAGCAGCGGATCAGTCTCGTACATTTACAGTCAAAGTTGCACTCAAAGAAGGTCAATCTGCGATTCAGCTTGGACAAAGTGCACGCGTATTTTTTAGCTCAACTCACACCAATGTGATGAGTGTGCCACTTTCGAGTGTTTCAGCAACAGATAATCAGCCTTATGTCTGGGTGGTTAATGCGAATCAGACATTGCGTAAAGTACCTGTAACGATTGGTGCATATGGCAAAGACAGCGTACCTGTGTTATCTGGCGTGGGACCAAATGATTGGGTTGTGATTGGCGGCGTGCATTTGCTACGTGATAAACAGAAGATTCACCCGATTGATCGTGAAAACCGTGGGGTGGAAATTCAGGGAGCAACCCAGCCATGAAATTCAATCTCTCGGAATGGGCACTAAATAATAAAGGCATCGTCCTTTATTTTATGCTGTTGCTTGGCATTATCGGTGCAATCTCTTATTCAAAATTATCTCAAAGTGAAGACCCACCATTTACCTTTAAGGTCATGGTGGTGCAGACCTACTGGCCTGGGGCGACTGCCAAAGAAGTTTCTACTTTAGTTACGGACCGTATCGAAAAGGAACTCATGACAACAGGGCAGTATGACAAGATTATGGCTTACTCCCGTCCGGGTGAGTCGTTGGTCACTTTTGTGGCTAAGGATTCGCTGAAGTCAGCCCAGATTCCTGATGTTTGGTACAACGTTCGTAAGAAGGTGAATGATATACGTCATGAACTACCAAACGGTGTACAAGGTCCATTTTTCAATGACGAATTTGGAGACACTTTCGGCAATATTTATGTACTGACAGGCAAAGACTTTGACTATGCAGTTCTGAAAGAATATGCAGATCGTTTGCAATTACAGCTTCAACGGGTCAAGGATGTCAGCAAGGTCGAATTAATTGGTTTGCAAGATCAAAAAATCTGGATTGAGATTTCTAACACCAAAGCGGTACAGCTTGGTATTCCAGTTACAGCGATTCAAGACGCCTTACAAAAGCAAAATAGTATGGCAAGTGCAGGTTTTTTTGAAACAGGCACAGACCGTATTCAGATTCGGGTAAGTGGTCATTTACAAAATATTGATGAAATTAAAAAACTGCCTTTACTGGTAGGTGATAAAACCATTCAGCTCGGAGATGTCGCTGATGTCTACCGTGGTTTTAGTCAACCTGCTCAGCCACGTATGCGTTTCATGGGTGAAAATGGTATTGGTATTGCTTTATCGATGCGTAAAGGCGGTGACATTATTGCCTTAGGTAAAAATCTAGAAACAGAATTTGCCCAACTACAAAAAACTTTGCCTTTAGGCATGAAGCTGCAAAAAGTTTCTGACCAACCTGTAGCAGTACAACGCAGTATTCATGAGTTTATAAAGGTACTCGCTGAAGCAGTTATTATTGTCTTGTTAGTGAGTTTTTTCTCTTTAGGTTTCCGTACAGGATTGGTTGTCGCTTTTTCTATTCCTTTAGTGTTAGCAATGACCTTTGCAGGTATGAGTCTATTCGATGTCGGTCTGCATAAGATTTCGCTGGGTGCTCTGATCTTGGCGCTAGGTTTGTTAGTCGATGATGCCATTATTGCCGTCGAGATGATGGCAATTAAGATGGAGCAGGGTTATAGCCGAATTAAAGCCGCCGGATTTGCATGGAAAACAACAGCATTTCCTATGCTGACCGGAACGCTGATTACTGCGGCTGGTTTCTTACCCATCGCTACGGCTCAGTCTGGTACAGGTGAATACACACGCTCTATCTTTCAGGTGGTGACAATTGCCTTATTAGTGTCTTGGGTCGCGGCAGTTTTATTCGTACCTTATTTAGGCGAAAAGCTATTACCCGATTTTACTAAAACAGGGCATCAGGCACCTTGGTATGTCCGGTTATGGGCGAGATTAACCAAAAAACCGCAACCGCAAACTGTGGCCATTTCACAGGACCATCACTACGATCCTTATCAATCTAACTTCTATTTACGTTTTAGAAAGATGGTCGAGTTTTGTGTGACCTACCGTAAAACCGTGATTGCAACGACGGTGGGTATTTTTGTGCTATCTGTGCTGATGTTTAAGATCGTTCCTCAGCAGTTTTTCCCACCTTCGAACCGTGCCGAGATTTTAGTCGATTTAAAACTTGAGGAAGGTGCTTCTTTAACAGCGACAGAACAAGCGGTGAAAAAGGTTGAAAAATTCCTGTCTAAACAAAAAGGTATTGATAATTATGTGGCTTATGTCGGTACAGGTTCACCACGTTTTTATTTACCGTTAGACCAGCAATTACCGCAAGCCAGCTTTGCGCAGTTTGTTGTACTCGCATCATCGCTTGATGATCGTGATGAAATTCGCCGCTCGTTGGACACACAAATTAAGCAATTACTGCCGCAAGTGCGTACTCGCGTGTCATTACTGGAAAATGGCCCACCTGTTGGTTATCCATTGCAATATCGTGTGTCGGGTGAAGATCAAAATCTGGTTCGTCAAGAAGCACAGAAAGTCGCTAAACTGATTAGCGAAAATCCGAATACCACCAATGTGCATTTAGATTGGGGTGAGCCGAGTAAAATTATTTCAATTCAAATTGACCAAGATCGTGCTCGACAAATGGGTGTGTCTAGTCTGGATTTAGCGAATTTCATTAATGCATCAATTACAGGTAGTGCGATTGAGCAATATCGTGAAAAGCGTGAACTCATCGAAATCCGTTTACGTGGCGATCAGAGCGAACGAGTTGAAGTGGCTTCATTGGCAAGTCTAGCTGTACCCACGACAAATAGAACGACTGTGCCTTTAGCTCAGATTGCTAAAATTGAGTATAAGTTTGAAGATGGTTTAATTTGGCATCGTAATCGCTTACCGACCATTACTGTTCGTGCAGATATTCGGACTCAATTACAACCAGCTACAGTGGTTGGCGAGTTAGCTGAATCAATGGATAAGTTACGTGCTGAATTACCAAGTGGCTATCTTGTTGAAGTCGGTGGAACTGTAGAAGAGTCTGCACGTGGGCAAAACTCTGTTAATGCGGGTATGCCACTGTTCTTGGCTGTGGTCATGACATTACTGATGATTCAGCTTAAAAGCTTATCTCGTGCGACCATTGTGTTGTTAACAGCTCCACTTGGTTTAATTGGTGTGGTTTTATTCTTACTATTATTTAACAAACCATTTGGTTTTGTGGCCATGTTGGGCACAATTGCACTCTCTGGGATGATCATGCGTAACTCGCTTATTTTGATTGATCAAATTGAACAAGACAGGCAAGCAGGGCATCCAACCTGGGAAGCGATTATTGAGGCAACAGTGCGTCGATTCCGTCCGATTATTTTGACTGCTTTGGCAGCCGTGTTAGCGATGATTCCACTTTCACGAAGTATTTTCTTTGGTCCGATGGCCGTTGCGATCATGGGTGGATTGATTGTTGCCACCTTACTGACATTATTTTTCTTACCTGCGCTCTACGCAGCGTGGTTTAAGGTGAAAAAAACCGCATAAAATACATAAATTTTTTGTGAATAAAGGTGCGAAATATTGAAAACTCCAATATAGTAGCACCTGTCTTTACACAAAAAATACAGGATTATTTCACTGCATAAAAAATAGGCAAAATGCAGTGAATTGAGGTGAAATACAGATGGGGCAAGACCATATCGAACAGCATCGCCGTTATATAGTCATTTCTTATGCGTTCATGTTTCTTGCATTGTTTACGGTTATTTTTGCGGCCTTTGCTTATTTGGTCGCTCGTAAAGTGGCGGTTGTAGATAATGCAGAAGTTTGGATTCATGCGCATGCACTATGGATTATGCGAAACGGGATTCTATTTCTTTGTATGGCAATTTTTGCTGTGGTCTGGTTTATTCCGCTCTTCTTTTTTGCATGGGATAGTAATCTTTGGGTAACCGCTACTACAGTTGCTGGTGTAGTTTTTAGCGCTATTGCGTGGTTATTTCTATTAAATGCATGGTTAAAAGGCTTGTCTAAATATTTAAAAAATAAGGCAGTTTTTTAATATATCTATTTTTTAAACATTTTCCCCTTGTAAATTCGGCTAAAGCACCCCATTTAGTCGGCAATAGAGTATTGATAAAATTCCGTGAGGAGCACCGCCAAAAATGGCTAAACGTGATTATTATGAGGTTTTAGGCGTTTCAAAAACCGCAAGTGATGATGAGATCAAAAAAGCCTACCGTAAATTGGCGATGAAATATCATCCTGATAGAAACCCTGACAATGCCGAAGCTGAAGAGAAATTTAAAGAAGCTTCTGAAGCTTATGAAGTTTTATCGGACAGCGAAAAGCGTAGCATGTACGATCGCATGGGACATAATGCGTTCGAAGGTGGCTTTGGCGGCGGTGGTGGTGGCTTCGGCGGATTTAGTGCAGAAGATATTTTTAGTCAGTTCGGCGATATCTTCGGCGGTGCATTCGGTGGTGGTGGACGTCAACAGCGTCAACGTCGCGGATCAGATTTACGCTATGTAATGGAACTTACCCTTGAAGAAGCTGTAAAAGGGGTGAAAAAAACCATTACCTTTACTGCTCCAGCACCATGTGATGTGTGTGATGGTAAAGGTTCAAAAAATCCAAAAGATGTTGAAACCTGTAAAACTTGTCATGGTTCAGGACAAGTACGTATGCAACAAGGTTTCTTCTCTGTACAACAAACATGTGGTACTTGTCGTGGCCAAGGTAAAATTATTAAAAACCCTTGTCAGGCATGTCATGGTTCAGGTGTAGCTGATCGCCAGCAAACGTTGGAAGTTACAATTCCAGCGGGTGTGGATAATGGTGACCGCGTTCGTTTGAGTGGTAAAGGCGAAGCAATTCGTGATGGCCAATCAGGTGACTTGTACGTTGAAGTGGTTGTTCGCGAACACGAAATTTTCCAACGTGATGGTGCCGATCTTTATATGGATGTACCAGTGAGCATTGCTGATGCTGCACTTGGTAAAGAAATTGAAATTCCTACTTTGGAAGGTCGTGTTAGCTTGAAGATTCCTGAGGGAACTCAAACAGGCAAATTATTCCGTTTACGTGGCAAAGGCGTTCGTCCAGTACGTAGCAGCATGGTGGGTGATTTACTCTGCCGTATTGTGGTAGAAACACCAGTCAACTTAAATTCTCGTCAACGTGAATTACTTAAAGAGTTGCAAGCTTCGTTTGATGGTGAAGACAGCGCTTCTTCTCCAAAGAAAAAATCATTCTTTGATCGTTTGTTCGATTAATACTTGATTAGATAAGAAATTAAAAAGAAGGCGGATATTGATAAAATATCCGCCTTTTTATTGCGCTGATTCATCTTATTATTTTTATTCTGCTTAAAAAATTACTTCTGCTTACTCTGTAGGGTGGGCTACATCAATATCATCAACACTTACAGTCGGTTCACTAGAAGCTAGAGTCGGAGCACTTTCGTTAACTGGTGCGGCTACTGCTTCTGTCTGTAGAGCTACTTTAGGTGTATCTGTTGTTTGGCCAATAATCGGGTCAATATCTTCAACTTTGACGTCGATATTGGCATCGGTTGCTACGCTCGTTTGAGCTGTAGGCGTTGCTGTTTGAGTGCTTACGTTAGTTGTAATACGTGCTTTAGATAAGCTTTCTAATGTGTCTCCTGGCTGGATTGCAGGTTCTGCAAATGCCATTGAACTCATAATCCCCATCATCACTGTAAAGCCAATAATTCTCGAATGCATGCTGAACTCCTTAATAGTCATTTTTTTTCATTCGTGGCTGAGTAGTGTGCCGATCAATTCTTTAACTTTTGTGAAAACAGATTAAGTTTCAGCTGATCTTAAAAAATAATTTTTACTTTTTATCGTGAGCAAAGAGTTTTGATATAGTAGACAAATTACGTAAAACAGAAGATTGAGAAGGATTATGTCAGCAGCTCCACGCATTGGTATTTTAGGTGCAGGCGGTCGTATGGGCCGTACGCTTATTCAAGCAGTTCAACAGGCAGGCTATCAATTGGCCGCTGCGGTAGAGCGTCCAGAAAGTAGTTTGGTCGGCACTGACGCAGGTGAGCTTGCTGGTATTGGTTCAGTGGGTGTGAAGGTTTCAGGAAGCTTGGCAGATGTTCTGAAAGACTGCGATGTAATTATTGATTTTACTGCACCAGTTGCGACTGCTCAGCATTTGAAGCTTTGCCGTGAAGCTGGGGTTGCCATGGTTATTGGCACAACGGGTATGTCAGATGAGCAAAAAGCTGAGTTAGACGAAGTTGCCACTCATACTCCTGTAGTTTACGCTGCGAACTATTCAGTGGGCGTAAATGTATCGATCAAGTTACTTGAGCTTGCAGCAAAAGTATTTGGCGATACAGTAGATATTGAGGTGATTGAAGCGCATCACCGTCATAAAGTAGATGCGCCGTCAGGTACAGCGCTCATGATGGGTGAAGCGATTGCGGATACTTTAGGTCGTAACTTAAAAGAAGTTGCTGTGTATGGACGTGAAGGGCATACAGGACCACGTGATCGTCAAACGATTGGCTTTGAAACCATTCGTGGAGGTGATATTGTTGGTGAACACACTGTCATGTTTATTGGTGAAGGTGAGCGCGTTGAAGTGACTCATAAAGCAACGAACCGTATGAACTTTGCTGCTGGTGCAGTACGAGCTGCGGCATGGGTTGTGGGCCGTGAAGCGCGTAAATATGACATGAAAGATGTTTTAGGATTGAATGACGTACAGGTTTAAAACCCTGTCCGTATTCCATGTGTAGCGAGAAAAACAAGATAGAGCAGAAAATGAATAAAAAACAACTTGCCTTGACCACTCTTCTTTGCTTGAGCAGCCTCTGGACGGGGGCTGCTTCTACAGAAAAAGCTAAACTCAGCTTAGACCGTAATAATATTAAAGTCTGGACTTATCAAAAGACTGATAATCCAGTTTTTCAATATAAAGCAGAAACGACTTTTGATGTGCCCCTTGAACGTGCTGTCGCTGTGATTTTAGATGTAAATCATGCCGAACAGTGGGTGCCTTATGTGGGCAAAGTTCAGATGTTGTCTCAAGATGAGAAAAAAGGTGAGTTCACACTCTATATGGTGTTGGATTTTCCGTTTCCCTTGAAAGATCGCGATGTCGTTGTTAAAGGCAAAATGAGTAAGGCCGCAAATGGCGTTGTGACAATTAAAAATACTGCAATTAGCGGAAATTATCCGATCCAACCCGATGTCGTGCGCTTAACACGTTACGAAGGAGATTGGACGTTCCAGAAACTTGGAAATAATAAGGTGAAAGTAACCACCAGTGGTTATGCAGACCCTGCTGGTGCGATTCCGCTGAGCTTCGTAAATATGTTTGTTCAACAGCAACCTTACCAGATGTTGCTGAAAATGAAGCGGGAAGTAATTAGTCCGATTTATGAACAGCCGAAATTACCAGATATTTTAAAATAAAGAATTTAAAAAAAGCGCCTGAGATCAGGCGCTTTTTTTATTAATCTGAACACTGCTGTAACGCTTGGGCAGGGCTGTTTTCGCGTTTGATCTGGAATAAAACCAATAACAAACCTAACCCAGCTAACAATGCGCCAGCAAATGACACTGCGCTATAACCCCAACCTAAATTGAGTACTAATGCACCTGCTGCTGCACCTACGGCATTACCTAGGTTAAACGCACCGATATTTACTGAAGAGGCAAGTCCTGGTGCTTCATGAGCGACAGACATTACACGCATTTGTAATGGTGGAACTAAAGCAAAGGTTGCTGCACCCCAGATCACTAATGCAATGGCTGCTCCAATCTGACTTTGTGCAAGAATTGGGAAAGTCACCATCATCACAATCAACAGAACCAAGAAACCAATCAGAGTTTTGTTAATAGACAAATCTGCAAAGCGCCCACCTAAATGGTTACCAACTGAAAAACCGACACCAATCAACATCAACATAAAAGTAATGAAGGTCGGTGAAGCATGGGTAAACTCAGTCAAACTTGGCGCAATATAGGTATAGAGCGTAAACATTGCACTTGCACCGAGTACGGTGGTGAGCAACGCAAGTATTACAGGAGTACGCATTAATACTTTCAATTCAGCTTTCACATTTGGTTTTTGGGCAACCATACCTTGAGGGAGGGCTTTCCATAAAGCGAGCATGGTAATCACACCAAGCAAAGAAATCGCAAGGAAAGACATACGCCAGCCAATGTTTTGCCCAACCCATGTTGCTAACGGTACACCACCAATATTGGCAATGGTTAAACCCATAAACATGGTTGCTACAGCACTGGCCTGTTTATTTGCGGGCACAATGCTTGCCGCTACAACTGAACCTATTCCGAAGAAAGCACCATGGTTTAAGCTTGTGATGAGACGAGCACCTAATAAGCTCATATAGCTGGGTGAAAACGCGGCTATCAGGTTACCGACCGTAAAGATCGCCATCAGCAAAATAAGCGCATTACGTCGTGCAAAACCACCAAACCATAGGGTCATGAATGGGGCACCTAGCATGACGCCAAGTGCATAACCTGTAATTAACATTCCGGCTGTTGGAATGGAAATCCCTAAATCATTCGCGATATTCGGTAACAATCCCATTGGTGAGAATTCAGTGGTGCCAATGGCAAAGGCACCAATGGCTAATGCCAATAACGAGAACGCCGTATTTGATTGAGTGTTCATGAGTTTAGTCCCAAACTGGTGCCCATGGCTCTGGGCTAACTTCACGACTGTTACGATCAAGTTCGGCAATCATTTGCATTTCAGCTGAAGTTAACTCGATATCCTGTGCTTTTAAGTTGCTAATCAGGTTTTCACGTTTAGTCGAAGATGGAATAACTGCAAAACCACGTTGCAATGCCCACGCAAGTGCAATTTGCGCTGTCGTTGCTTTATGAGCGGCTGCAATTTCAGCTAAAACAGGGTCTTGAAGCACTTTACCGTACGCAAGCGTCATATATGAAGTGACATCAATATTTTTCTCTTGTAAGAAATTTACAAGTTTATGGTTTTGAAGATAAGGGCTTAACTCAATCTGGTTGGTTGCAATATGCTCTATACCAATTGTGTCAATTGCTTGTTGAGTAAGCTCAATATTGAAGTTTGAAATACCAATTTGTTTAGTAAGACCTTGTTCTTTCGCTTCAAGTAAAAGCTTCATGATTTCAGGAATCGAAACCCCTAAATCTGGTGCTGGCCAATGAATCAAAGTTAAATCGACATGGTCAGTACGAAGCTTTTGTAAGCTCTCTTTTAAGCTTGGAATAAACTTATCTTGAGCAAAATTATCTACCCAGATTTTTGTGGTTAGAAATAAGTCCTGACGTGATACACCGCTTTCGGCAATGGCTTGACCAATCGCTGCTTCATTGTCATAAATTTGAGCAGTATCAATGACACGGTAACCTACGTCTAAAGCAGTTTTCACAGAATCAATGACTGCTTGTTCTTTAAGACGGAAAGTACCTAGACCAAAACGTGGAATATTCATGTGTTTACCTAAATTTGAATAATCATTTAACTTGATGTGCATTTTGCTTTTTTTATTGTTGCGAAAAAATAGATGAATAAGCAAAATATCTTTGATCATTAGTCAATAATGGAATAAGACATGAAATCAACAATTGAAGAACTTGTCGCGTTTATTGCAATCGTTGATACAGGTTCTTTTGTTGCAGCAGCAGATCACCTGAAACAAACACCTTCAGGAGTTAGCCGCTCTTTAACGCGCTTGGAAGCGAAGTTAGATGTGACTTTGTTAGAGCGAACGACGCGTAAGTTGAAACTCACTCAAGAAGGGCAGCAGTTTCTTGTGAAGGCTCGTAAAATTTTAAATGAGCTAAATGCTGCCGAAGAAGAATTACAAAAGTCTGATCAAGACACTTCTGGTCTTATACGAATTGATTCGGCTACGCCTTTTGTTTTACATGTAGTTGCTCCATTAATGCATGCTTTTCGCAAGCGATATCCACATATTGAAATTGAACTCAATAGCAATGATCAGGTGATTGATCTATTGCAGCATAAAACTGATGTCGCATTCCGATTTGGTGAGCTACATGACTCAAGTATGCGTGCCAAATTGGTATGTAAAAGTCGGTTATATATGGTTGCTAGTCCTGAGTATTTAAATCAGGCAGGCTATCCACAGAAACCGAATGAGTTAAATGAACATGAACTTATTGGTTTTACGAAGCCTGCTCATTTAAATACTTGGCCGCTTAAGGTGGGCAGCGATTATTTTATAGCTCAGCCCCATATTAAAGCTTCAAATGGAGAAACAGTTCGGCAGCTTGCACTACGTGGGCATGGAATTACATGCTTATCAGAGTTTATGGTTTGGAAAGATTTAGAAGAAGGTCGTCTAGTCGCTTTATTTGAAGATGAGATAGAGCTGAGACTTCAAAGCATCCATGCTGTCTATTATCAACAAGAGCATCTACCAAAACGAATCCGTTTATTTATTGATTTTTTGGCAGAACAGTTAAAAGATGGTTTTAAAAACGCTCTCTAAAAGTAGCATAACTATCAGTTGGAAAATGAACTTCTAAAATGGGAGTGATTTGTCCTTCTGATAAATGCTGGGCCAGGAAAAAGCTTTTTTGCTGTTGTCGGCAACTAAAATATAATTTTGAATAAACCGAGTTCACCATGACAACTTCATTTGAGCTATTACGCTGATATTGATAATGAGAGATCGTATTGGTCTCATCATCCGTGCGCTTTTCCATTTTATAGTCTTGTTGATTGGTCATTTTTAAATAACCTTCGATCAGACTTTGGCAAACTGCATGTCTGTACTGCTCATTTTTTGACTCAGGTTGGCAACCTGTTAAAATAATAGTAAATAATAATATAGCTTTTAATTTCATGATCTTGCTACTCTTTAAGTTGATTTCTATAGCGTAAAGGTGTTCTATAAACCAGTACAGATACAGAAATTTTTAAAAAAGCAGCACAGAATGACTTTCCAATATCAGGTTCTTGCCAATCAATTAGCACATCGAATTTATCAAGATGAGCTTAAACCTCATCAGAAGCTTATTTCGTTACGCGATTTTGCTCGTCAGCACAGCATTAGTTTAAGTACCGCTAAAAGTTGCTATGACTTGCTTGAGGCGAGGGGACTCATTTATGTAAAACCGAAGTCAGGTTATTTTGTGGTTGCGCGTACCCAATCTAGCCCTATTCCTGATAGCCCAGATTTTTTGTCTTTACCTCGGCAAGTCTCAAATCTAGAGTTGCATAATCAAATTCAAGAAGCCGCCTTACAAAGCCATCTCGTACCGTTGGGTTCAATTCAGTTGACGCCGCATTTTATTCCGGTAGAGGGTTTACGCCGTTCTATTCAGCGAGCTTTAAAAAATTGTCAGCCACAAGACTTTCTCTATTGTAATAAACAAGGACATGAACAATTAAGAAAAGCGCTATCTGATCATTGGCGTGAAGACGGAATATTCATTGCAACAGAAGATATTTTCATTACCAATGGTTGCATACCTGCTCTGTCTTTGGTCATCCAGCACCTAACAGAAGTCGGCGATAGTATTTTGATCCCGACGCCAACTTTTAATGGACAACTACAGCTTTTAGCCAGTTTAAAACGGCAGATTATTGAAATTCCCGCAGATCATCGTGGTATTGATTTGGAACGTTTAGAGTCATTGATGCAGCAGGGTTTAGCAAAGGTTTGTCTGATGACAGCCAATTATCAAAATCCTTTAGGGTATTGTTTAACGAATACAGAAAAACAAAAGATTGCCGAATTAGCTGCAAAGTATCAGTGCTTTATTATTGAAGACGATATTTTTGGTGAATGTGGTTACAGCGGTGAGCGACCGCTACCGATTCGCTATTGGGACAGTGAAGGCTATGTCATTTGGTGTGGGTCAGTTTCTAAGTCACTGTCGAGCGCATATCGGGTAGGATGGTTTTGTTTAAGTGCAAAGCTACAGCATTTAAGACTTGAGCTGCTGGCAAGTAATATTGGCGTGAATACGCCCCTACAATTGGGTTTGGCCGATTTTATTTATAGCCGTGGTTATCGAGAGCATTTAGAGCAGTTAAGGCCCAACTTGATGCGACAAGTCGAAGAGTACCGCAGTTGTATTTTAAGCGCCTTTGAGGGCATTCCCATTGCATTAAGTCAGCCAGAAGGGGGCTATGCACTCTGGATACAGTTACCTAAGAATGTAGATACCTTAGCGCTTTATTACACTGCGAAAGCTGAAGGAATTACTGTGGTGCCGGGCCATGTTTTTGGTGAGGATGAACGATATCGACATTTCATTCGTTTAAATGCGGGTCATGAATTAACAGCAGATGTCCGCCAAGCAATTAGTGACTTGGCGGAATGGTCACGACAACAGATGAAAACCGTGAGTTAGTTTTATTCTGCGAAGTCTGCTTTCAACACAATGCGGTAGCGTGCCTGACCTGAGTGTAAACGTTCAATTGCCTCATTAAGCTGTGACATTGGAAATAGCTCAATTTGAGGCGCAATTTTTTTGCGTGCAGCAAACTTCAAAAGTTGACGTAGTGCAGCTGGTGAACCCGTAGGTGAGCCTGTCACTGACTTAGCACCACTAATAAGTGAACCTACAGAAACAGGAACAGGTTCCAGAGTCAGCCCCAAGAAGTGCAACGAACCGTTTGGTGCTAGCGTAGAAATGAAAGCACGCCAGTTTAGGGTCACGTTTACTGTGCTCAGCAATAAATCAAATTTTCCTTTTTGTGCTGTTACCGCGTCTGTATCGCGGCTATTCACCACATGGTCAGCGCCCATTGCTTTGAGCTCTTCTGTTTTGTCAGGATTAGAACTAAAAGCTGTGATTTCACAGCCCCAAGCTTTGAGCAGCTTAATAGCCATATGACCTAAACCACCAATACCAATTACCCCGACATGATGTGTTGCTTGAATCTTATGTTTAAGCAGCGGGTCAAAAACGGTAATCCCGCCACAAAGTAAAGGACCGGCACTTTCAGCGTCTAAATCTTCAGGGAGGGGAATAGCCCACTGCCAGCCTGCACGGACTTTATCGGCAAAACCACCAGCATGCCCGACGATTGTTGCAACACTTCCGCCCGTACAAAGTACTTGCTGACCACCAATGCATTCATCACAGGCTTGGCAGCTTTCAGCCGTCCAGCCAATGCCGACACGTTGCCCAATTTGTAGACCTTTGGCTTCTGAACCCAAAGCAACAATTCGTCCAATAATTTCATGACCCGCAACCACAGGGTAAACAGTTGAGCGCCATTCATTGTTCAGAACAGAAATATCAGAATGACATAAACCACAATATTCAACTTTTACCTCAACCTGATGCGGTTGCAATTCACCTGCGTCAAATTGGTAAGGAACCAGTTTCTCACCTGCCTGCATTGCAGCATAAGCCTGAATCGTATTATTGCTCATCGGAAACTCCTTAAGCGGATTTGAACCGTTATGGTGGGTTATGAAGCTTTAAATTGACAATTATTTTCATGATCATTGACCATGCCTACTGCTTGCATAAAAGCATAGCAGGTGGTTGGTCCAACGAATTTGAAGCCATTCTTTTTAAGCGTTTTTGAAAGTTTTACGCTGAGTTCAGTTTGTGCTGGGGCTTGGCGGTAATCTTCAACATCATTCTGTTTTGGTGCTGCATCTACAAACTGCCAAAGCCAAGTAGGAACATCACCAACTTGGGCTTTGAGTGCTTGCCATGCAATCGCATTATCACGAATGGCTTTGAGTTTACCCAAATGACGAATTAAACCAGCATCTGATAGTTTTAGTTCTAAGAAGTCATCCGTAAATGCGGCAATATCAGCAATAGGATGATTAAAGAAATGCTCTCGGTAACTTTCTCTTTTTTTTAGTACGGTAATCCAAGATAAGCCAGCTTGTTGGCCTTCAAGACAGAGCATTTCAAATAATCGTGATTCGTCATGCTCTGGTTTACCCCATTCTTTATCATGGTAGGCAATATAGAGGGGATCATTGGAACACCATCCGCAGCGTTGAGTTTTCATGATGATGCTCCTTATATTTATCTTAGAATTTTAAAGTTTAAACAGCACCCATTCATTTGGGCGAGTATCCCAATAATACAGTTCAGCTTGAGTTAAGTCTTCAAACTTTAACCAAAAGTCTTTACCTACTTTATCTGAAAAACCGGTACTGATTAGCAGGGCATCATCACTGATTTCCATGATCCAGCCTTGATAGCTATTGCCATTTAAAATGATCTTTTGCTGATTGCCTGACTCGGCAAACTCTACTAAGCGATTGATCAGCGCTTCCGACATAAAGTGTTCCTAGCGTAAATAAGAATAAGGGTTAACAGCTCCACGGCCTTTACCATCTAGATAAAGTCCGTAATGAAGATGTGGTGAAGTATAACGTGCATTACCTGTATTGCCGACATAACCGATTAGATCACCTTTTTTGATGTAGTCACCAACATTTAGTCCACGTTTGTGACCATCAAGATGAGCATAATAATGCCATGTTCCTGCTGGGCCTAAAATCCAGATCACTTTGCCGCCTAAATTGTTATTACGAAGATCGGCAACAAGCCCTTCGGTTGTACTGTACACTTTGGTTCCACGTGGAGCCAAAATATCAATTCCTTCGTGACTACGACCCTGACTGCGTGCCGCTCCCCATGTGTCTTTTAATTCATCTCGATCGACCCCTTTCACAGGTACAGGTAGCCGATTTGCGAGTTGCATACTTTTAAGCTTGCTGACTTGGGCGGGGGAAAGTGGTGCAGGTTTTTTTGGTGTACTGGCACAGGCAGCCAATAGAATAATTAGAAAACCAAGTGAGAAATGAGAAACAAAACGTCGCACAAAAAACTCCCTGTCACAGCCATATCAAAATTATTTGATCCACTATGTCATGAACGGCTTGTCGAGATCAATTTTTTCATGGCAGTTGGAACACCTTTGGCAATGGCCTGTTCTGGACTTAACCATTGGCCTTCAAGTTCAATGGCCAGATGCTCTTTTTGGTCAGGTTCCACGTGGAACACATGAGCATTAAGTAACCATGTAAAGTGAGTGAAGCTATGGCTGATCTGAAAAGCTTGTGGTTGAGGCTGTAGTTTAAATTGCTGACTCAAGCTCAGTCGTTCATGTTCATTTTCTAAAATTGGTAAACAGAACAAACCACCCCATAAACCATGAGCTTGGCGTTGTTGCCAGAACCATTCATCTTCACACTGGATAATAACAACATCTGCTGTTCTAACAGGCGGAGTTTTTTTCGGTTTCTTAAAAGGCAGTTCTTGTTCTAAACTTTGCTGGTAAGCCTGACAATGAGCTTGCATTGGGCAATATAAACAAAGAGGTTTTTTAGGCGTACAGATCGTTGCGCCGAGATCCATAATCGCTTGAGTGTAGTCATGATTACGATGAGTAGGGCAAAGCTCTTCAGCGAGTTTCCACATTTCACGTTCGTGCTGTGGTTTGCTTAAATCATCTTCAATGGCAAAAAAACGGGCTAATACGCGTTTCACGTTGCCATCCATAATCACGCCGTACTGACGTAAACCCAAAGACATGAGTGCACCTGCGGTAGAGCGACCAATGCCAGGTAGCGCAATCCATTCTTCTAGTGTTTCAGGAAACTTACCTTGCTGAGTGACAAGGCCAGCAGCTTTATGCAAATTGCGTGCACGAGCGTAATAGCCCAGACCCGCCCAATAAGGTGCTACTTCATCCCAAGTTGCATGACCTAAAGCTTCTACAGTTGGGAAGCGCTCCATAAAGCGGTCAAAATATTGCAGAACTGTTTTAACCTGAGTTTGCTGCAACATAATTTCAGAAACCCAAACTTTGTATGGATCATCTGCGACTTGCCACGGCAAATCATGACGACCATGTTGATCGAACCAGTTTAAAAGGGCATCAGAAAAAGAAAAGTCGGGCATGAACAGCTATAGAAGAAAAGTAAGGGCTAAATTATAGCTGAAATTTGTGGGTAAATTTTGTTTAAAGCAGGCAAAGAACGAGGATATCTTAAAACAGAGATTACCTGATAATGGGCAACCTCTGTTTCATGTATAAAAAGGATTAATCCTTTTGTACACCCCAAAGTTGATCAAGTTTCAACGGCTGGTTTTTATAGTAAGGAATGACATGAATGTGGAAATGATCTGAAGTTTTTCCAAAAACTTCACCATCATTAAAGCCAATATGAAAGCCATCTGGTTGATGACGAAGCTGGGTTTCATGACGGGCAATTTCAAGAAGTGTAAGCAACCCTTGGTGTTCTTTAGATGTAATGTCAAAAAAAGAACTAACATGGCGCAGTGGTGTTACTACACAGTGGCCTTTAGATAACGGATTAGAATCAGGCAAAATTACGGCAAATTCATTCTTATCAATGATGTCATATTCATCAAATTCGCAATACGGACATTTCTTGTCAGTCATTGTTGTATCCTCTCATGTTATTCCATTAAACCCCGAGTGCGGGAAATAAGACTAGGCTTTGCTCTAGCTCAACGGGAGTATAGTTATTGAAGTATGGTTTAAAAAATACAGTAAAAATATTGCAAAGTCATAAACATTTAAGGGAGCAAATGCAAAAAAATCATTTGCTCCAAATTTGCTTCTTTTATTTTAGAGTACGATCTAATAAAGCGTACATTTTAGCAAGGCCTTGTTTTTCCGCTTCGCTATTGTAGCCAAGGTCTACACCGTTCGCTTTAGCTTTTTCATCTGCAAGCGGGTTACTAAAGCCATGTTTAGCACCTTCTAAAACCACTACTTCGTGTTTAACCTCAGCAGCTTGCATCTCTTTTTCAAAATTAGCAACATCTTCTAAGGTGACCATGCTGTCTAGTTCACCATGTAGTACTAAAACTTCACCTTGAATGCTGCCTTTTTGAGCAGGTGCTTTCGGAGCTAATGTAGCATGGAACGTTATAATTGATTTAAGTGGCGCACCTGCGCGAGCAAGGTCTAACACGACTTTGCCACCATAGCAGAAGCCAATTGCAGCAAGTTTTTCACTGTTTACTTCTGGTTGGGCCGCTAGAGTTTGAAGCGCTGCATTGGCACGATCGGTAACCGTATCTAAATTTTCAAATGTCTGCATCATCCATTCATAGGCTTGAGCTGCAGTCGAGGTCACTTTTTTATCGCCATACATATCAATTGCAAGCGCAGCATAGCCATGTTCAGCAAGCTCACGTGCACGTTGTTCCGTATATTCATTACGACCCCACCACTCAGGACCAACAATTACACCCGCAACAGGTGTTTCACTATCTGGAGCCGCAAAGTAACCAATGAGTTGGCTGCCATCTGGTGCAGTATATTGAATTTCACGGGTTTTAATTGCTGTAGTCATAACCTTAATCCTGAAATTTAAAGAGATTTAAACACGCTTGATTAAAGCATAAAAAGATAAAAGTAATATAAATAACAATGTAAGAATCTACATCAAAACAAAAGATAGAAATTTAGCGCAATAAAAAAGAAGGAAACTAGTTCCTTCTTTTTTATGTGGTCATGATTAAATTAAGTCCGGCCGCGCGAAATGAATCCAATTACAGCAAGAATTACAGCTATAACTAATAAAATCACGGCAAAGTCTTTAGATAACCCTGCAACACCACCAAACCCTAATAGACTGGCAATGAGTGCAATCACTGCAAAAATTATCGCCCAACGGAACATATGCTGTCCTCCTTATTTTTCATTGTCGTTTTACTATATAGCGTGTTTTTTACACCGAATGTGTCGTTTATGTGGTTGAAATGTATATTAAACAATCATTTTGTGATACTACGAATACAGCTTCTTTTTTCGTATATAGCACTTCAATGCTATACTTAGACACTGTTTCATCTCATCAGCTGCTAAAAAATTATGTCTACCGAGACCTCACTTCGTCCACTCTTTTGGAAAAACTATCCGCTAGAGCAACTGACTCAAATCGAGTGGGAAGCTTTATGCGATGGGTGTGGTTTGTGCTGTCTGGTAAAACTCGAAGATGAAGATACCCATGAGGTGGCTTATACCAAAGTGGCATGTAAGTTACTTGATTGTAGTACAGGACGTTGTTCGGACTACTCTAATCGTCAGCAACAAGTGCCTGACTGTTTGCAATTAACAGTAGAGTCTTTAAAAACAATCCACTGGTTACCATCGAGCTGTGCTTATAAGCGTTTGAATGAAGGAAAAAATTTACCTTCTTGGCACTATTTGAATACGGGCTCTAGACAAAGTGTGGTTAAGGCGAAAAAGTCAGTTGCGGGACGTTGTATTTCTGAAGTTGATGTCCATGAAGATGATCTTGAAGATTATGTCGTACGATGGGTACGTTAATTCAGTCTACAAAAGAGATATCTAATTACAGCGTATAATAAAGTAACACTTTTATCGTAAATTTTTTGCTCATCTCCGTTATATAACAATAAAAACAAAAGGAGATAAAAATGATGAGACGACTAGCAGCCCCGTTATTATGTAGTAGCTTTCTTTTGTTAATGGCTTGCGGCTCTAATAATACCAATTCAAAAAATCTTGAACAAAATACGGCTGCAAAAACAGAAAAGCCCGTTCCAGTTAAACAAGCATATCAAGTTGAAACAGTTGCCAATTTAAATGAACCTTGGGCAATAACCAGTTTGCCAGATCAGCGCTTATTACTGACAGAGCGCCAAGGTAAATTAAAAATTTTTAATCCTAAAAATAAACAAATGTTGGATGTCCAAGGGGTTCCAGCGGTGAATTACGGTGGGCAAGGTGGGTTAGGAGATGTGGTTTTACACCCTGACTTTGCTAAAAATCACTGGATTTATCTAAGTTATGCTACAAAAGGGCAAGGCGGATCTGGAGCGGTGATTGCACGTGCGAAATTAGATTTATCTAACCCCAATCAGCCTAAACTTACAGAGATGAAGCAAATTTGGCAGCAAGTACCCAAAGTTTCGGGGCAAGGCCATTATGGGCATCGTATACTTTTTGGCGCAGATGGTAAGCTTTGGGTGAGTTCAGGTGAACGACAAAAGTTTGATCCTGCCCAAAACATGAAAAGCAATTTGGGTAAAATTTTACGCTTAAATGAGGATGGTTCAGCAGCCGTAGGTAACCCTTTTTATAAGCAAGGTGGAGTGACTGCTGAAATATGGTCACTGGGACACCGTAATCCTTTAGGTATGGCTTTTGATCACCAAGGACAGCTCTGGGTGGTGGAAATGGGGCCTAAAGGTGGTGATGAGCTTAACGTCATCCTAAAAGGTGAAAATTATGGTTATCCAATCGTTTCAAATGGAGACCATTATTCAGGTCAACCTATTCCAGATCATCATATTCGCCCAGAATTTAAAGCACCTGAAATTGATTGGACTCCTGTAATTTCTCCGTCAAGCCTGATTATTTATCGCGGACAACAATTTCCTGCATGGCAAAATAAAGCCTTAATTGGCGGGTTATCTTCAGAAGCAATTATTGTGGTGGATTTAGAGCATAAACCTGTGAAAGAAGTAGAAAGGTTAGATATGAAAAAACGTATTCGTGGTTTACACGAAACACAAGACGGTTCGATTTGGGTGATTGAAGATGGCTCAAACGCACGTTTACTGAAGCTGAGTAAAAAAGCATCTTAATGCTATGAATTAGCTTGTAAATAAAGGATGTGTCTCATAGATTCAAATTGTAGATTTCTGTGAGACACAATAGACTATAGTGAAAAGACGATAAAGCTATTTGAAATGTCAGACACCCATATTCCACTTCCCGAACGCCTGCGCCCGAGAGACTTGTCTGAAATTATTGGGCAAGATCATTTATTAGGTGAACATGCACCCTTACGTCAAATGATTGATCAGGGGCATTTGCCTTCTATTATTTTTTGGGGTCCACCAGGTGTAGGTAAAACAACAATTGCTTTGCTTTTGGCTCAAGCGATAGACCGTCCATTTGTAAGCTTATCTGCGCTGAATACGGGCGTAAAAGAATTACGTGAAGTCATTGCGGAAAGTGGTGATTTACTGACTCCTGTGGTTTTTATTGATGAAATTCATCGTTTTAATAAGTCACAGCAAGATGCTTTATTGGGGGCAGTTGAAAAGGGCAAAATTACTTTAATTGGCGCGACTACCGAAAATCCATCTTTTGAGGTGAACAGTGCGCTTTTATCTCGTTGTCAGGTCTACACTTTAAATAGTTTAGACAGTGAGGCAATCCAGACGCTCATTAATAATGCACTTCAAGCCGATAAATTCTTAAAAGACCGTTACATTCATATTGAAGAGTATGACGCACTTATTCAATTTGCGGCAGGTGATGCTCGAAAAGCACTGAATTTACTGGACTTGATTGCAAGTACCTTTGAGCCAGAAGTTGAAAACACAATTACCAATGCGGTTGTGGTAAAAGTCGCTCAGCAGAATATTGCGCGTTATGACAAATCGGGTGAGCAGCATTACGATTTAGTTTCTGCCTTTATTAAATCAATTCGGGGTAGTGATCCAGATGCAACCCTGTATTGGATGGCACGCATGCTTAAAGGCGGAGAAGATCCTGTCTTTATTGCCAGACGTATGCTGATTGCTGCCTCAGAAGACATCGGAAACTCTAACCCAAATGCGCTATTACTTGCAGGTGAGTGCTTCCGCTCTGTACAAGCGGTAGGTATGCCTGAGGCTCGAATTATTCTAGGCCAAACTGCGGTTTACTTAGCAACCAGTGCAAAAAGTAATAGTACTTATTTAGCAATTAATAAAGCTCTGGAACTTGCTGAAAAAACAGCGAATTTACCTGTGCCTTTGCATTTGAGAAATGCTCCAACCAAGCTCATGAAACAACAAGGCTATGGGATAAACTATCTTTATCCGCATGATTACCCTGAGCACTTTGTATTACAAGACTATTTGCCGCCTGAGTTAAAAGGTACAAGACTTTATGAGTCTGCAAGAAATAAGCGTGAGGTTGAAGGTGAGCGATTGCAACAACGTAGATGGCAGCAGGAACAATAACCTATTGATTGCATCAGGCTGCATGTAGCAGCCAGTAGCTATTCCAATTCTTCAGTTACCTGACCATAGATCAGCAGCGTAAACACGCCTGTACCACCCACAATGTTGCCAATGGTAGTGGGGACTAGAAAAGTAAATAGATAGTCATTAATGGAAGCTTCTCCTTGCCAGACCAGATAGGACATTTCTGTAGAACCAACCACTACATGGGTAAAGTCACCTAGTCCTATCAAATAGGTCATGAAAAAGATGAGCAGAAATTTATTACTGACAGAGGGCAACATCCAGACCAATGCAGCAATTAACAGCCCTGACATAATACCTTTGAGCAGATTCTGGGTGGCAGAAAAGGAACCCACATGAAGGGCGAGTTCATCTAGTGCCTTATCGATATCTGGAGTAAACAGGTGAGTAGTGAGGAAAAATAAACTCGCCAAAGCTGTTCCAATGATGTTGCATAGAATCACAATCCCCCATAATCGGCCCACCGCTCGTAATTTATCGAGAGTAAATGGCTTGAATAAAGGTACAACTGTGGTGATGGTATTCTCGGTAAAGAGTTGCATGTGGCCTAAAATAGCGATCAGGAAGCCAATGGTATAACCAATATTGGTGATTAAATCGGTCCAGATTGCATCAGCCGGAAGATAAGAAGCGATAATGGCTTTAAATACAAATGAAAAACTGATGACCAAACCCGCAGCAATCCCCGAAAAGATCAGTGCAGCTGTCGGACGATCTAGTTCCTCAGCACCATCACGGCGGATAATTTCATAGACCAGTCGGGGTGACAGTTTTTCATGTTCTTCTACTGCCATTTTTTCACGCCAGCTTAAGGTTTGATCGACCTTTTTTTCCTCTATTTCATGATCCATCAGATTTACTCCTTACTGAATAAATTATTTTATATTTCTAGTTTTTATTTATTGTTAAGGCAGTATTTGAGATAAATCTAGTCGATTCCTAACAGCTTTATGTGTCTTTTTATAAATTGAATGAGGTGACAGTAATAAATTTAAAAGAATGTATAAGCTCTCAAGGTACGGATAAGTGCCATATAGTCGCCTTGAGAGGCTTTTGCAATAACAGATTCAACCTCTGCCTGACTCCAGCCTTGTTTTAAGGCAGAACTGCTAAAGTTAGTTAATAAGACCACAGGATTTTCACCAAAATGGATTGGATGATTCATTAATCTCTTTTCAAGCTTAGATATTTCCATAGCTTTATCCTAATTTTGAAATTTAATTATTGTGAAGTACATAATGTTTTTTTTGATTTTAGTGTTTTAAATTGAGTTTGTGCAAGTGATAATTTATTTTAATAGACAAATCTGTCTACATTGTTTATTTTCTGAAGTGCCTCATGTAAAAAACCGGGCTTTAGCCCGGTTTTTTATGAAGTTTGAACGATTAGATGTCAGATAAATCTACGCCTAAACGAGCAGCAACTTCTTCATAAGCTTCAACAACACCACCTAAACCTTGACGGAAACGGTCTTTGTCGAGTTTCTTCTTAGAGTCTTTATCCCATAGACGGCAGCCGTCTGGAGAGAATTCATCACCAAGCACGATACGGTCATGGAAAACACCGAATTCAAGCTTGAAGTCCACCAAGATCATGTTGCCTTCAGCAAATAATGCTTTTAATACATCGTTTACTTGGTAAGTTAACACTTTCATTTGCTCTAATTGTTCAGCAGTCGCCCAACCTAAAGCAATCGCTTGAGATTCGTTAACCATCGGGTCGCCTAAACCGTCATCTTTATAGAACAATTCAAATGTAGGAGGAGTTAACTCTTTACCTTCTTCTACACCTAAGCGACGGCATAGAGAACCAGCTGCGTAGTTACGAATGACACATTCAACTGGAATCATTTGAAGTTTTTTAACAAGCACTTCAGTTGGAGAAAGCAATTTTTCAAAATGCGTTTCAATACCTGCCGCAGCAAGTTTTTCCATGATGAAGGCGTTAAAACGGTTGTTCACCTTGCCTTTACGATCTAGTTGTTCGATTTTTTCGCCGTTGAACGCAGAGGCATCATCACGAAAGACTAAAATCAGATGGTCGGCATTGTCTGTTTCATATACAGATTTTGCTTTACCAGTATAGAGCAAGGTTTGTTTTAACATGAGGGAACCTTTTTAAAAAAAATGCCTAGTAAACGGCTAGGCTGGCCAATTTTGGTAAATCTGGTTTAACACTTCAGCAGCCATATCTGGGCTTGCAAAAGTGTTGTCTACATTAAATAGAGCAAGAGTATGACTTGAACCTACACCAGTAAGTTTAAGCACATAAGTATTGTCATTTACTTTAATCGTCGCCTGATTACTGCCTTGGGCGATGATGTTGTAATTTAAAGTGCTTAGGGTTGCTTTGGTGTATTGCCAGATCTCGGTTGTATTCCCATCAACTTTTAATAATGGGTTTTTATTACCGTCGGTCACAAGCTGAGGGCGTCCAAGCGCAGTTGTCGTTTGAGCAGATGCATCTGCTGTTGCATTGCCGCCCTGTGTTTGTTCAGGACGTGGCAATGCAAAACGGTTACCACGCTGGTTTTCAAACTTCGGCGCGTGCTCGATAGCGAGCTGGTCAACAGTTGGTGCAGGATACAAAGGTGTCGCTGGTCGTACAGTTGCATCGGCAGGATACTCAAGCGGGGCAAGTTGCTTGGCATTTTTATAATCTAAAGAGTGATTATTAATTGCGAAGCGACCACAACCAACTAAACTTAAGGCTGAAACTGCAAGGACTAAACCAAGACGTAATTGCATCATAAATTGCTCTTATTAAATAATTCCCGCATCTTTTAGGGCATTGCGGAGAGGTTCGCGATATTGCTCAGCGAGAGGAGTGAGTGGTAAACGAATACCAGTATCAATCAGTCCCATCTCATGTAGTGCCCATTTCACAGGAATTGGGTTTGATTCGCAAAATAGAATATTGTGTAAATTTGCAATCTTATTGTTAATCGTCTTCGCTTGTTGTTCATCTTTGGCAATTGCAACAGCGCATACTTCACTCATTGCTTTAGGGGCAACATTTGCTGTAACCGAGATATTACCGTCTGCACCAAGAAGCATAAGTTCCCACGCAGTCTCATCATCACCTGAATAGACAGCCATTTTGCCATTTAAAGCTTCGATTAAAGCTTTACCACGAGGTACGTCACCTGTTGCATCTTTAATACCAACAATATTAGGGATCTCTGCTAAACGTACAGCGGTGTCGTTTGCAAGATCTACACCAGTACGGCCTGGTACGTTATAAAGAACAAGAGGTAATTCTACGGCTTCAGCAATCGCTTTATAGTGTTGGTAGAGGCCTTCTTGAGTTGGCTTATTATAATATGGCGTAACAAGTAAGGCTGCATCTGCGCCAAGCTCTTTAGCAGCTTTAGTTAATTCGATTGCTTCACGGGTTGAGTTTGCACCAGTACCGGCAATAATTGGAATACGTTTATTGGCTACACGAATAATTTCTTTAATAACCTGTGTGTGCTCTTCCATGCTCAATGTTGAGGCTTCGCCGGTTGTACCGACGGCTACAATACTGTTTGTACCTTGTTCTATGTGCCACTCAACCAGCTTCTCAAGACCCTTCCAATCTACACCGCCGTCTTTCAACATTGGAGTGACGATTGCGACGATTGAGCCTTGAATGGTCTGTGCTTGCTGAGTCATTTTTAAAAATATCCTATTTATCCATCCGAATCTGAGGTAAGAAAAACAAAATGTGGGATGGTTGCAGTATTTTGATTGTCCAGTTCTAACAATAACAGATTGTTGAATGACAATTATGCAAATTATGACTGATCAGACGCATAAGAACAATACGCCTAACAGATAATCGCGATGTAAACTTGAGGAAAAGATAGGATGTTCTTGTTATTGTAGGGGTGAGAAGGGGAGTAAATATAACAATACAGCTTGATTCAACTGAGCCTTACTTAATATGGGCTTTTTTTATGGCAAGATAGAATGCAATTTTCCCGGTTGGGATTGAAGATGACATGAAAATGAATAAACAACCACAAAATGCGGTTTTAATCGTAGTTGATGTACAAAATGGTTTTACACCCGGTGGAAATTTAGCAGTTGCCGATGCTGATACAATTATTCCAACGATTAACCAACTTGCTGATTGTTTTGAAAATATTGTTCTGACACAAGATTGGCATCCCGATAATCATATATCTTTTGCACAAAACCATTCGGGTAAGCAGCAATTTGAAACCATTGAACTCGACTATGGGCCGCAGGTGCTCTGGCCCAAGCATTGCGTACAAGGCACTCAAGATGCCGAGTTCCATCCAGATTTAAACATTCCGAAAGCTCAACTCATTATTCGGAAGGGTTTTCATGCTCATATTGATAGTTATTCGGCTTTTATGGAAGCAGATCATTCCACAATGACGGGTTTAACGGGTTACTTAAAAGAGCGCGGCATTGATACGGTGTATGTGGTGGGGATTGCTACGGACTTTTGCGTGGCATGGACTGCTTTAGATGCAGTTAAGCAAGGTTTTAAAACTTTAGTGATTGAAGATGCTTGTAAAGCTATTGATTTGAATGGTTCGTTAGAACAAGCATGGCAAACCATGCAGCAACAAGGAATTATTCGTATTCAATCGACTGATCTGTTGGGTGACCGCTAAGTCTATTGGTCTAGTATTTTAATTTTTAGGGATAGAAAGAATGTCTGCATTACTGCGCTTTACCCAATTTATTCAAAAAACTTTTGCCTTATGGGTCATTGTTTTTGCAGCACTAGCGCTATGGCAGCCTGAATTTTTTGTTTGGCTCAAAGCTTACATTCCATGGATTTTGGGCATTATTATGCTTGGCATGGGAATGACCATGACTGTAGATGATTTTAAAGGGGTATTACAAAGTCCTAAAGCGGTGTTGATTGGGGTAGTGGCGCAGTTTGTGGTGATGCCAGGTTTAGCATTTATCTTATGTAAATTATTTAATTTGCCTCCCGAAATTGCGGTGGGGGTTATTTTAGTGGGGTGCTGTCCAGGTGGAACAGCTTCAAACGTGATTACCTATATGGCCAAAGGCAATGTGGCTTTATCGGTGGCTTGTACATCGGTATCAACGCTTTTAGCACCCGTGTTAACGCCTGCTATTTTCTATCTACTTGCCAGCCAATGGTTAAAAATTGATGCGGCTTCGATGTTTATTTCAATTTTGCAGGTGGTTTTGCTTCCCATTGTGATTGGCCTGATTTTAAGAATATGGCTCAAACGTCAAGTCGAGTCCTATATTCAAGTCATGCCGTTAGTTTCCGTTATTGCAATTGTAGCGATTGTGGCTGCGATTATTGGTGGCAGCAAAGCTGCCATTCTACAGTCGGGTTTACTCATTTTGGCTGTAGTGATCTTACATAATGGATTGGGGTATTTATTAGGTTTTACAGCAGCGCGATTCTTTAAATTGCCTTATGCAGACAGTAAGGCAATTGCTGTTGAGGTGGGAATGCAAAACTCAGGCTTAGGTGTTGCGCTTGCAGCAGTACATTTTGCAGCGTCGCCTATTACAGCAGTACCAAGTGCCATTTTTAGTCTTTGGCATAATATTTCAGGTCCTGCGCTTGCAACTTATTGGGCAAGTCGTAAAGATGAAAATGAAACCACTAAAAGCAAAGTTGAGTAATTTTTTAAAGAGGATTGATAGCTAACCAATCTTCAATTTCATTTTCAGAAATTACCTTAAAACCATGGCGCTGCAATAGTGCTGTGGTAATCCCAGTTCCAACAATTTTTTCACCTTGAAAAGTCCCGTTATAAATTTTTTGACTACCACAAGAAGGGCTATTTTCTTTTAAGACCACACAGCTTGCTTTTATTTGCTGTGCAATTTCTAAAGTGCGGTAAGCGCCTTTCAAATATAAGTCTGTCACATCTAAACCGGATGAATCGGTAATTTTTGCCTTGCCATCAAGCACATCTTGACCTGTTCCGCCCACAATTTCTGCGGGTAAACGAGGAGTCGTAAAATCGCCTAATAACTCTGGACATAATGATTGGGCTTTTTTATTGAGTAATAGCTGCTTAAGTAAAGTATTTGGACAAGATTTACCATCATATCGAACAGGTTCACCAATTAAACAGGCGCTGACTAAGATCATAAGTTTTCCTAAATCAAATGGATGGCGGAGCTTATTGTAGAAATCATAATCAAAATTTGGAAACTGACCATTAATTTTAAAATTACTTAATTTAATATTACTAAAATTATGCAATTCATAATTAAGTTATGTATTGCATAATTTAATAGTTTTTAGTAGCATCTAATTCAAGGTAAATGGCCATTGGAGATCCAACAAGGATGTTGGTCTCCATAAATCTATAAATGATTTTTAGGAAAAGACGATTCTTAAGGGTTTAGTGAAAAATCTCAATCGTACTTTTAGATAAGAAAGGACAATGTGTATGGAAAATAAACACCACATGGAACGGGAATTCATCATCAAAGGCTCCACGCTCATCATAACTTCATTTTAGTGACTCGTTTTTTTCTCATAGGATGCGTTGGGTTAAGGCATTTTGACGGTTCAAAGTCTCACCCAATGACGACGTATTCTATAGAGAAAGGAGCTGAGTTCATCAGCAATAGAGATAAACGGAACAGGTAATCACCAGAGGGAAACTAGATGGATATTTTAGAGAACCCATTAGAATTATGCGGTTTTGCATTTATTGAGTTTGTTTCAAAAGAAAATGAATTAGATCCAGTTTTTGAAACAATCGGCTTTTCAAAAGTAGCCAAGCATAGATCGAAAGAAGCGTACTTATGGCGTCAAGGAAATATCAATATTATCCTGAATTATCAGCCAGAATCTTATGCTTCATTCTTCTTTAATGAACATGGTCCATCTGCTTGTGCAATGGGCTTTAAAACACGTGATGCAGCAAAAGCTTTCAAAAAAGCGGTAGAGCTTGGTGCTGAACCAATGTATTCAAAAGTTGGGCCAATGGAGCTCAACATTCCGGCAATTAAAGGTATTGGTGGCATGCCAATCTTTTTAGTTGACCGCGATATTTATGAAAATGACTTTGTGTTCTTTGATGATGCGAAAAGACATCCAGTGGGTGCCGGCTTAAACGAAATTGACCATTTAACTCATAACGTCTACAAAGGCCGCATGGAGTATTGGGCAAACTTCTACGAAAAAATCTTTAACTTCCAAGAAATTCGCTACTTTGATATTAAAGGTGAATATACTGGCTTAACGTCTAAAGCATTAACAGCGCCAGACGGTAAGATCCGTATTCCGTTAAACGAAGATTCGGATAAAGGAAACGGCCAAATTGCAGAGTTCCTATCTGACTTTAATGGCGAAGGTATTCAACATATCGCGTTTATTTGTGATGACTTAATTTCGACTTGGGATAAGTTAAAAGCCCTCGGTCTGAAATTTATGACACCGCCACCAAATACGTATTATGAAATGCTACCAGAGCGTTTACCTGAGCATGGTGAACCGACTGAAGAGTTAAAACAGCGTGGTATTTTGCTAGATGGCAACACTAAAGATGGTCAGAAGAAACTGTTATTACAAATTTTCTCTGAAAACATGATTGGTCCAGTCTTCTTTGAATTTATTCAGCGTAAAGATGATGATGGTTTTGGTGAAGGTAACTTCAAGGCATTATTTGAGTCGATTGAACGTGACCAGATTCGCCGTGGTGTTCTAGAAGCTAAATAAGCCGAGCTTTATTCCTGATCTAAAAAAACCAAGAGTTTGATCTCTTGGTTTTTTTATGGCTGTTGATTAGCGACTTTTAATATATTGATTGATGAGCTTCACTTCATTTTTCAAGATTTCAATCGTTTTACTGTGAGGGTCGACTGGCAAAAACATTTCACTGTCCAATGCGACAATACAAAACTCAATGCTTTGATTTGAGTTAAACACAGGTAAACCCACCGCATTAATTCCTGTCAGTAAATCACCTTTCGCTGCCGACATTTCTTGCTGGCGAATGGTTTCTTTAAGCTCTGTAAACGCTTCCCAGTTTTGTGGTGCGATGTTTAGACCAAGCTCTTGATGTTTTTGCCATTCTGTTTCCATTAAGGGGCGAACAAAATGCTCTGGAAGATAAGAAGCAAATAAACGACCCGCAGCAGAATTGACTAAGGGCATAATCGAGCCGACTTTAGTGACAATCGAGATCGGGTGGTTAGATTCAATCGATTGAACAACCACAGGGCCTTTCGGCGACCATTTACTAATTTGTATACCGCAACCAATTTTGTTTTGTAGGTCGTAAATTAAATGCTGTACCAGCTGTAGTGTATCGCTATGCTGAACACAGTTTAGACCTAAGCGCCATGCCTGATCACCCAAAGCGTATTGCCCATCATCAAGCTGTTTTGCATATTCCATGCGAATAAGGCTTACCAGATAGCGATGCACTTTGGCAGGATGCATTTCTAGTTTACTAGATAGGTCTTTGAGAATAATAGGTTGATTGTGCTCTAAAAGGGCGTTTAGTACAGATAAACCGACTTCAAGTGATTGAACCCCCCCAGATACTTTTTCTTCAATCATTTAAATACCCTTAATAAAGTTACTTCAGCTGTTAAACAGTGATGTTCAAAACATAAATTGAAATTGCTGCGTTTTACATCATGCCTGAGCCTAGTGAAAAATAGAAATCACCTTTTTCTATTAGCGAAATTGACATGTTTAATAATCAACATTTTTCTAAAATCACGATGCTCTCATTTATAGCGTAATTTTCTAAAAATTTAGCAGTTTTACATAATATAAATCGGCATTGATATAGAGCTGTTTTTAACAATTCTAATCAATGCCGACTTTTTAGTTGACCCTTTTTAAATTAGGTTCCTAACTCTGCTTCATGTAAGAAATGAGTGTGGTGCGGAGCACGTTTGGTTTTGCTCCATTCCTCTAGCATTTCAGTTTTCATTTCTTCAGTAATTTTTGCAATTTTTTCTTCAGCATGTGCATCGTTATAAGTTAGTTCTAAACGATGGCCATTTGGGTCGAAGAAGTAAATTGAGTGGAAAATACCATGATTGGTTACGCCCAAAACTTTCACGCCATTTGCTTCTAAATGTTGTTTAGCAGCCATCAAAGCATTTAAATCTTCGACTTCAAAAGCAATATGTTGTACCCATTGAGGGGTATTTTCGTCTCGGCCCATGTCTGGTTGAGTCGGCAATTCAAAGAAAGCCAAAACGTTGCCTTGACCTGCATCTAAGAATAAATGCATGTATGGGTCAAAGGCTTTAGTTGAAGGCACATGGTCTTCAGCAAAGGCTAAAATGAAATCCATGTTGAGCATTTTTTTATACCACTCAACAGTTTCTTTCGCATCCTTACAACGATATGCAACGTGATGTATTTTTTTAATGGCAAATGTCATATTAAAACTCCTTTTTACTATTCCCAATCTGGTTGTTGTTCTGGCGCCGCGTTATAGAAGGCTGGGATAGACAAACAATGGTGATAAATCGATTCAATTTTTGGAAACGCAGATAAGTCAATCTTGAAGCGTTTCGCGTTGTAAACCTGTGGAATCAGACAGCAATCGGCAATTGTTGCGTCGTGTCCAAAGCAAAATTGTCCGTTTGAATTTTGAAGTAGCTGTTCGAGATTTTGTAAGCCTTCAATAATCCAGTGTTGATACCAATAATTTTTCTGTTCATCTGAAACGTTTAAATCATTTTTTAAATATTTCAGAACACGCAGATTGTTTAACGGGTGAATATCGCAAGCGATTGCCTGAGCAAAGGCACGGATTTTGGCTCTCTCTTGCACATCGCTTGGAAGTAATTTGGTTTCTGGATATTGTTCTTCCAGATATTCCAAAATACTTAAAGATTGTGACAAGGTTAAATCGCCGTCAATTAATGTCGGAACGAGAGCACTACGGTTTAACTTTAAATAGTCTTCGCTTTGCTGTTCGTTCTTTACTAGATGAACTGGAACAGTCTCATAAGCTAAACCTTTAATGTTTAGACCAATCCGTACTCTGTAGGCTGCAGAGCTACGAAAGTAACTATACAGCTTCATAGTCTGGCTCCGAAGTTTCTGCAAAATCGAAATTTAATGCAGGAAGAACTGTGTTTCGAACTTCACCAAAGCCAATGCGAATACCATTTTTCTCACAGTGGCCTTTCATAATGAGTGTATCGCCGTCTTGCAAGAAACCACGAGTTTCGCCGTTAGCAAGAGTTAAAGGCTTGGTGGTGTTCCATGTAAGCTCTAGCAAGCTACCATAAGAATCTGGTGTAGAACCTGAAATGGTGCCTGAACCCATTAAATCACCAACTTGAACGTTACAGCCACCAATAGTGTGGTGAGTGAGCTGTTGAGCCATAGACCAATACATATATTTGAAGTTGGTTTTGCAGATCACGTCGCTTTGCGCCGATTTCGGGCTTTGAATTTCAACACTCAAATTAATGTCGTAACTGTTGGCGATATTTTCTTGTAAATAAGCTAAAGGTTTAGGCTCTTGTTTTGGGCCTTCCACTTTAAATGGCTCAAGTGCTTCAAGCGTTACCACCCACGGTGAAATGGCACTGGCAAAGGATTTTGAATTGAAAGGACCTAGAGGTACATATTCCCATTGCTGGATATCGCGTGCTGACCAGTCATTGAGTAATACCATTCCAAAAATATGGTCCCACGCATTTTCAATCGAGATCGGCTGGCCAAGCTGTGTTGGTTTACCAATAACAAATGCTGTTTCAAGTTCAAAATCGAGTTTACGCGATGCAGAAAAAACTGGGCGCTCTTCATTTGGAAGTTTAATTTGTCCAGATGGACGCACAACTTGAGTGCCACTCACGACAACAGAGCTAGCACGACCGTTATAGCCGACAGGCAATTCAGTCCAGTTTGGCAGTAAAGCATTTTTAGGATCGCGGAACATACAGCCTACATTGGTCGCATGCTCTTTAGACGAATAGAAATCGGTATAGCCAGGTACTTGAAGGGGTAAGTGCAAAGTTACGCTGTCTTGCTTAACCAAAACTTCTTGGCGCAATGCTTCATTTTCTTGCAGCGTTAAATTATCAACCGAGAGAAGAGACTGAAGTGTCTTACGAACTTTTGACCAGTTGGCTTTGCCAGACTCGATAAATTTATTCAGTGTCGGCTGATTAAAATATGTATCTTGTTCTGAAAGTTTTAAAAGACCATATTTTTCAAGAGCTGCGAGATCGAGTACCCAATCGCCAATAGCTACACCGACTTGGCGTTCGCCATCGGCAGTTCTACTAAAAATACCATAAGGTAAATTATGAATTGTGAAATCTGATTGAGGTGAAATTTCAATAAAAGAGTTAAGTTTTTGTTCCATTTTCGCGTCCTTGTCTTTATCTCGGGTCTTATACAAATAAAATTTCGGCCTAGGACTGAGCTACTCAATAAGTTTTTAACCTTTGCTTAGATCATCTTTTGTCTTATGAGTTTGATATAGACCGAGCACAACCAATTGCTTCATGTCTCTATAATACTGAATTCATCAAATTACGCAATACATAATTTAATTACACATTTCATAATAATTGTCATTTCTTGTATTTTCTGTTTTCATTCGCGGTCATGAGAAAAGTCACGCAATTATTTTTTCATCAATCTCTATGAAAGTTTGATCAATTTATGATATACGTAATTTATTGGAAAAAAATTACGTGACACGGATGAGAATAATCATATGTCAGCACAAGAGCAAGGAAACCTGAAACATGGTTTGAGTAATCGGCACATCCAACTTATTGCATTGGGTGGGGCGATTGGCACAGGGCTTTTTCTTGGTATATCACAATCGATTAAATTAGCAGGTCCATCGGTCATCCTTGGCTATGCAATTGCAGGATTTATTGCTTTTTTAATGATGCGTCAGCTTGGTGAAATGGTGGTTGAAGAGCCAGTCAGTGGTTCTTTTAGTCATTTTGCCTACAAATATTGGGGACCATTTGCAGGGTTCATGTCTGGTTGGAACTATTGGGTACTCAATGTTCTCGTCTGTATGGCAGAACTAAGCGCAATTGGTCTTTATATTCAATATTGGTGGCCGCAAATCCCAACGTGGGCATCTGCTTTAACCTTCTTTGTCTTAATTAATGGCATTAATTTGCTCCACGTTAAGTTTTTTGGCGAAATGGAATTTTGGTTTTCTATTGTCAAAATTTTGGCGATTCTGGCAATGATTGGTTTTGGTTCATATTTACTTGCAACAGGTACAGCGGGACCACAAGCAAGCATTTCAAACCTTTGGGCACTCGGTGGCTTTTTCCCATTTGGTGTTGAAGGCCTAGTGATGGCAATGGCAGTCATTATTTTTGCTTTTGGTGGTATTGAGCTTTTCGGTATTACTGCGGCTGAAGCACGTGACCCTGATAAAACTTTACCTAAAGCTGTGAATCAAATTATTTACCGTATTTTGATTTTCTATATTGCGACATTGTTTGTTTTATTCTCGTTATTCCCGTGGAACCAGATGGCAGAAGGCGGCAGTCCATTTGTGATGGTATTTGCTTCTTTAGACAGCCAAGGAATTGCAACGTTATTGAACTTTGTGATTTTAACCGCTGCGGTTTCAGTTTATAACGGTACAAGTTATTGCAGTAGCCGTATGCTATTGGGCCTTGCGCAACAAGGTAATGCACCAAAAGTATTTGCACACATTAATAAACGCGGTATTCCAACCAATGCAGTGATCTTGTCTGCTGCGGTGACTATTTTATGTGTATTGTTAAATTACATTTTCCCTGAAAAAGCTTTTGGGTTGCTCATGATGCTGGTAGTTGCAGCGATTGTGATTAACTGGGTGGTGATTTCATGGACACATTTAAAATTCCGCAAATATATGAAAAACCAAGGTCAAACCACTAAGTTCCCAAGCTTTATGTATCCATTTAGCAACTATTTATGCATCGTGTTTATGTTGGGCATTTTAATTGTGATGTCTTTAACACCAGATATGCGTGTTGCGGTGATGATGATTCCTGGCTGGATTTTGTGTTTGATGGTGGCTTATCAATTTAAACGCCGAAAACTAAAAGCTGAGCAGTCTTTAACTGCTGTAGAAGCCGATATTTAATAACAGCATAGGTTTTAGTTATAAAAAGGACGTATCTCATACGTCCTTTTTTATTTTTAAAATTTAACAACAGAAATTAAAGGACTTTATTATTGTTATAATATAACATTTGTTCAATTTAATGATGAGCAGTCTTCCCATTTTTGGCGAAGATAGAGCATATTTATGAAACGTTATTTAGGTTTAATTTTATTATCTCTTACAGCGTGTAGTACTCAAACGCCCAAGCCAACAACTCCTCTACACACCCACACTTTGCCGCAGCCTAAAAAAACAGTGGTCAGGATAAAACAACAACCCGAAGATTATGTGGCTTGGATTGCAACCGCAGATCACGGACAGTCTGTACAAGCTTATAAGCAATTTCTTAAGCAAAAAGGGCTTGCCAATTTAGTTCCAGACCATGAATTATTGCGTTCAGCTCGCGATTGGCAAAAATGTGGAGTGGAGCCTTATGCAGTGCCCCCACGCGAGATTTGGTCCAATATTGTTCCGACACTTAGCATTTTAAAAGCGTTAGTTGACGATGGTGTGATTAATGATTTTGAAGTGACATCGGCCTATCGAGCTTTATATTTAAACCGCTGTGCTGGTGGGGCTGATGCTTCTCGACATGTCTTTAATGCAGCGCTCGATTTTCGAATTGGGCCAGAACAGCCTACCGATTTAGACCAGTTCAATATCCAACAAACCAAAACCAAACTTTGTCAGTTCTGGGAAACCAAGGGTCAAGCACTTAACATGGGTCTGGGTGTTTATGCTTCGGGACAAATCCATATTGATAGCCAAGGATTCCGTTCATGGGGACCTGACCATCACTATAGAACTTCAATTTGTCAGTAACTATAAAAGCAATTTTTTCAAAGACTAAGTGAATTGGCTTAAATAAAACTGGAATAAAAACTTGATCATTAGTTATGTTATAACATAACATTATTATGGTTTAGAAATAGATTACGCCTGTGATCTGGCCCTATTTAAATGGCCAGCCATGATCAGTTTAAATATTATTCAAAGAGATCAAGCCATGCGCACTGCAATCGCCAACTCATTTGCCAAGCTTCCCGTCACTGTTTTATCTGGCTTTTTGGGGGCAGGAAAGACCACATTACTCAACCATATTTTAAATAATCGTGAAGGCCGCCGTATTGCCGTGATTGTTAATGATATGTCTGAGGTGAATATTGATGCGGCATTAGTACGTGAAGGTGGGGCGGAGCTTTCAAGAACAGATGAAAAGCTGGTTGAAATGAGTAATGGCTGTATCTGTTGCACGCTACGAGAAGATTTACTGGTTGAGGTTAAACGTTTAGCTGATGAAGGGCGCTTTGATCAATTGGTGATTGAGTCAACAGGCATTTCAGAGCCATTGCCTGTGGCAGAAACCTTTACCTTTGAAGATGAAGATGGAAACTCACTCAATGAGTTTGCTCGACTCGACACCATGGTCACGGTGGTCGATGCTTTTAACTTTCTTAAAGATTACGGTTCAGTCGACTCACTGCAACAACGGGGCGAGTCTTTAGGCGAGCAAGATGAGAGAACTGTGGTCGACCTTCTCATCGACCAAATTGAGTTTTGTGATGTAATCGTGCTGAATAAAATTGACCTGATTGATCAGGCTCAGCAAGACCAACTCATCGCGATTTTAAAAACTTTAAACCCGCGTGCTCGAATTGAAATTGCTCAATTTGGAAAGATCGATTTAGATAAAATTTTAAATACACAGCTATTCGATTTTGATGAAGCCGCACAAGCACCGGGTTGGTTAAAAGAATTGCGCGGCGAACATACGCCAGAGACCGAAGAGTATGGAATCAGTAGCTTTGTTTACCGTGCTCGCCGACCTTTCCATCCAGAGCGTTTTTATGATTTGGTGCAGGGTGAATGGCCGGGTGTCGTGCGTTCTAAAGGCTTTTTCTGGCTGGCTGCTGAACCGACATTGGCTTATTCATGGTCACAAGCGGGTGCTATGGCACGACATGGCTTAGCAGGTTATTGGTGGGCGGCCGTTGCAGAAGAAGACTGGCCAAGTGACTTAGACAGCATCGAACAAATTAAAAAGGTTTGGGATGCTCAAACAGGTGATGCACGTCAGGAGCTGGTGTTAATTGGTATGCAAATGGATGAGCAAGCTTTAATAGAACGCTTAGACCGTTGTTTATTAAGTGATGAAGAAATGGCTTTAGGACCACAAGCTTGGCAGAACTGGCCTAATCCTTTTAAACAAGATGATGAAACCATGTTGATTGCTTAATTAAAAAAGCCCCTATTTTAAAGGGGCTTTTTTTTATGATTTATCTTTAATGAAAACCTTTCGAATATAGCTGTTAAGCGGTGTCGAATAATATTTTTCAATCGCTGCGCTGATAATAAAAGTTAGAATCAGATAGCCAATTAAAAGCATAATTTTGATGCTAGAGTCGGTTTGAGCTGGAACAAAAGCAACTTTCATAAGACCCAGCACAACCAGATGAAACAAATAAGTTTCATAACTTCTTTGCCCCAACCAGACCATGACTTTGGTAAATAGGCTATGCGCTTGCGTTTCGGAAGGATGCTGAAAACACAAAATCAGTAAGCCTGTAGCAAAAGCAAATAAGCTAATACCCCAAGTACTCACTTCTTTAATTGGCGCATATAAATATAGAGCGGCCATGCTCAAAATAATCAACCACGAAAGAGGTTTTTTATAAGCCCAATTTGGCTGATATTTATGAGAAAAAATGGCAGTTAAACAGCCAATTGCTATGCCGTCAAAACTTGAAAAATAATGATATAAATAAGCGCCGCTTTCTTCTCCAAAATGAAGAGATCTAAAATATGGCCCGTATAAAATGACTCCAACAAGGATAGCAATAAAGACCTTATTACTACGCGTGAGCAGGCATAATAATGGAAAAACAAAGTAAAAAACTTCTTCTACAGAGAGCGACCATAACACGCCCAAAGCGTAGTTTACCCAACCGAATTTAATAATCAGGATATTCATCCAGAAGGTTAAAGCTGCAAATATGGTTAAAGGATAGGAAACCTCAATGCCATTCGGTGCTTGGTTCATAAAGGGTTTTAAGTCAAATGACCCAAGTATGCTTACCCCTAAAATGAGTAATATCAGACACGGTAAAATACGCGCTGCCCGTCGGATATAAAAATGCTTGAGGTTAATTGCGGAAAATTGTTTATCTCTTTTTAAAGTGTGATGGGTAATTAAAAAACCCGAAATCACAAAAAACATGGTCACGCCATAATTTCCGTTTCTTGCGATGACTGTGCTAAAGGCTTCACCTAAGAAATCGAAACCTAACCATGTATCTTTAAGTTTATAGGGAATATTAAAATGATGTAAAAGAACCAAAAGGATAGACATTCCTCGAAGAATATCTATTTTATAATTACGCATTCGATGTGCTTCCAGTTTTATTAATATACTGTGTGGCAGAAGAATACTATCGATCAGTTATTTTAAATAAAAATTTTAAGCAGCATTTCGTAAATCAGAAAAGACGATACTTTTTACATCCTTGAATTGAGCACAGGCATAGCAGAAATAACTATTAAATAAATATTGATAAAGCATTTATATATTTGAATTTCTCTACATAAAACTTTAAATTAGCTCTTATTGAGCCATGTTTATTTTTTAAACTTTTTAAAATCTATTTAATTCATAAATTAACATGTTGTATGTAGTTGTATATACATAGCATGTCAACTAAAATACCTTTTTGCCTGCCGCCTTTTTGAGTATTTGTTATGCCCAGAACATCAAAACAAGAACATGCTGAGCTTTCGATTGAAGCTGATAGTCCGGTTCCTTTATATCAACGCGTAAAACAGCTGATTTCACAAAAAATTTATGAAGGCTCGTGGGCTGTAAATAAAAAAATTCCTTCGGAAAGTGAACTGGTTAATCAACTTGGTTGTAGCCGTATGACGGTAAACCGTGCGCTACGTGAGTTAACAACTGAGGGTTTACTCGTTCGAATTCAGGGCGTTGGTTCTTTTGTTGCAGAAGGGCAAGGCCGAACTGCACTTTTTCAGATTAATAATATTGCTGATGAGATTATTGCACGAAACCATAAGCATCATGCTGAAGTTTTAGTCTTAGAACAAATTTATGCAAATGCAGAGCAAAGCGTGTTAATGCAGACGCGTGAAGGGCAAAGATTATTTCACTCGATTATTGTGCATTATGAAAATGATATACCTGTTCAGGTCGAAGATCGTTTGGTTGATGCAGCACTGATTCCAGATTATTTAGAACAAGATTTTAAAACCATTACCCCAAATGCTTATTTAATGGCGAAAGCACCTGTGTCAGAGGGTGAGCACATTGTCGAGGCAGTTTTAGCATCTCCTCAAGAGTGTAAATGGTTGAAGATCACCAAAGCTGAACCCTGTTTACTCATACGTCGCCGTACATGGTCAAACAAACAACTCATTTCAAGTGCGCGTTTGATTTATCCGGGCAGTCGCTATTATCTCGAAGGGAAATTTAACCCATGATTGAATTGATCAGGGCCGATCAATATACAAAAATGCTTTGGAAAAACGGTGCGGGTTTTACTTTAGAAATTGCGCGAAGCCAAGGTGAAGGCGACTTTGAGTGGCGCATTTCGATGGCTGATGTGACAACTTCTGGGCCATTTTCGCTATTTCCTAATAAGCAGCGGATTATTAGCGTGCTTGATGGACAGGGCATGGTATTGCATGTCGATGACCTTGCTGCCAAAACGCTGAACCAAGGCGATATTTTTGCTTTCCATGGTGAAAGTCAGGTTCAAAGTGAGCTGGTTGACGGTGCAATTCGAGATTTAAATTTAATTTATGATCCTGCAAAGTTTCATGCCCGCTTTCAGAGGGTAGAAGGTACAGAAGCACAGACCTTTTTAAGCTCGGCAGACCTGATTTTTATTTTTAATAGTGGTTCTGACGCGGAAGTAGCAATTGAGGACAAAGCCTTTTTTCTGGCTGCTCATGAGACTTTAAAAATTGAGAAAAGTGCTACGATTACCTCAGTTCATTTTCCTCAAAATTGGGCAAAAAATTGTTATGTTATTGAGTTAATTCAACGTTAAAACTCAATAAATTGTTTTTTAAAAGCACATGTCTAGTGAAAAGATATGTGCTTTTTTTATGCAATACATAAAAATAAATTATTTTAATTCATTAGCTTATTTAATTCTTTTAAAAAAATATGAGCAAGCCTCTTCACGTCGTAAAATATTTGTGTAGTATATGGATGTATATACAAGTTAATACATTACTATACAAATGCAGAAACAAGTGATGTTCTGCTGATGTAAGCTCAAAGGAAGGAGTCCGCCTGTGACAACAATGACAACAAAATTTCGTGATGTAGAAATTCGTGCGCCACGCGGCACTGAATTGACGGCTAAAAGTTGGTTAACTGAAGCTCCATTACGTATGTTGATGAATAACCTTGATCCGGACGTTGCAGAAAACCCGAAAGAGTTGGTTGTATACGGTGGTATTGGCCGTGCAGCACGAAACTGGGAATGTTTCGACAAAATTGTAGATACTTTGAAAAATCTTGAAACTGACGAAACTTTATTAGTTCAATCAGGCAAACCAGTAGGTGTATTTAAAACTCATAAAGATGCACCACGCGTTTTAATTGCAAACTCAAACCTTGTACCGCACTGGGCAAACTGGGAACACTTTAACGAATTAGACGCTAAAGCTTTGGCAATGTACGGTCAAATGACAGCGGGTTCTTGGATCTACATTGGTAGCCAAGGCATTGTACAAGGTACTTACGAAACTTTCGTTGAGGCAGGTCGCCAACACTACAATGGTGATTTAAAAGGCCGTTGGGTTCTTACTGCTGGTTTAGGCGGTATGGGTGGCGCTCAGCCTTTAGCTGCAACACTTGCAGGTGCTTGTTCTTTAAACATTGAATGCCAGCAAGCAAGTATCGATTTCCGTTTACGTACTCGTTATGTAGATGAACAAGCAACTGATTTAGATGATGCTTTAGCGCGTATTGATCGTTACACGAAAGAAGGTAAGGTCATTTCAATTGCGCTTCATGGCAATGCTGCAGAAATTTTACCTGAGCTTGTTCGCCGTGGTGTGCGTCCAGACATGGTAACCGACCAAACAAGTGCACACGATCCACTCAATGGCTACCTACCAGTAGGCTGGACTTGGGATGAATACCGTGAACGTGCGAAAACTGAACCAGAAGCTGTTGTAAAAGCTGCAAAACAGTCGATGGCGAAACACGTACAAGCGATGCTCGATTTCCAAAAAATGGGTGTTCCAACATTTGACTATGGTAATAACATCCGTCAAATGGCGAAAGAAGAAGGCGTAGCAAACGCTTTTGATTTCCCTGGTTTCGTGCCTGCATATATCCGTCCATTGTTCTGCCGTGGTATTGGTCCATTCCGTTGGGCAGCGCTTTCTGGTGACCCAGAAGACATTTATAAAACAGATGCCAAAGTTAAAGAGTTAATTCCTGATGATGAACATTTACATCACTGGTTAGACATGGCTCGTGAACGCATTAGCTTCCAAGGCTTACCAGCGCGTATTTGTTGGGTTGGTCTAGGCTTACGTGCAAAACTTGGTTTGGCATTTAATGAAATGGTTCGTAGCGGTGAATTATCAGCTCCAGTTGTGATTGGTCGCGACCACTTAGACTCAGGTTCGGTTGCGAGTCCAAACCGTGAAACTGAAGCAATGCAAGATGGATCAGATGCAGTATCAGATTGGCCTTTATTAAATGCATTGTTAAATACAGCGGGCGGCGCAACTTGGGTTTCTCTACACCATGGTGGCGGTGTAGGTATGGGCTTCTCTCAACACTCAGGCGTTGTAATTGTGTGTGATGGTACAGATGACGCTGCTGCACGTATTGCTCGTGTACTGACTAATGACCCTGCAACAGGTGTTATGCGTCATGCCGATGCCGGTTATGAAATTGCGATTAACTGTGCGAAAGAGCAAGGCTTAAACTTGCCAATGATCACTCAATAAAAACACATGGAAGAACTGGCGGTGCTTTTTGCAATTGTGAAAAGCACCGTCTCAGCAGAATATAGTGCAAAAAATTAGGAAGCCAACATGGAATTACTGATCCAACCGGGAAAATTAACCTTAGCTGATTTACGTCGAGCTTACCTCAACCCGATTAAAGTTAAATTAGATGACAGTGCTTCAGCTGCAATCAACGCAAGCGTGGCTTGTGTAGAACAGATTGTAAATGAAGGACGTACAGCTTACGGCATTAACACAGGTTTTGGTTTACTTGCTTCAACCAAGATTGCTCCTGAAGATTTAGAAAAATTACAGCGTTCTTTAGTTCTTTCGCATGCTGCAGGTGTAGGTGAAGCACTTGATGATGCAATGGTTCGTTTAATTATTCTATTGAAAGCAAATAGCTTGGCACGTGGTTTCTCAGGTATTCGCCGTAAAGTCATTGATGCTTTGTTGGCTTTAATTAATGCTGAAGTTTATCCGCATATTCCTCTTAAAGGTTCAGTAGGCGCTTCAGGTGACTTAGCTCCACTTGCACATATGTCATTGATTTTACTAGGTGAAAGTAAAGCGCGTTATAAAGGTGAATGGTTACCCGCAGTTGAAGCTTTAAAAATTGCAGGTTTAGAACCAATTTCTTTAGCGGCTAAAGAAGGCTTGGCACTTCTAAATGGTACGCAGGTTTCAACTGCTTACGCTTTACGTGGCTTGTTTGAAGCTGAAGATTTATTTGCGGCTGCGACAGTTTGTGGTGGCTTAAGTGTTGAAGCAATGTTGGGTTCACGCTCACCGTTTGATGCTCGTATTCATGAAGTACGTGGTCAACGTGGTCAAATTGATGTGGCTGCGGCGTATCGTGATCTCTTAACAGAATCAAGTGAAATTGCACATTCACACGAAGACTGTAGCAAAGTTCAAGATCCGTATTCTTTACGTTGCCAACCACAGGTGATGGGTGCATGTCTAACTCAAATCCGTCAGGCTGCTGAAGTTTTAGAAATTGAAGCAAATGCTGTATCCGATAACCCGCTTGTTTTTGCAGAACAAGGTGATGTGATTTCTGGTGGTAACTTCCATGCAGAACCTGTAGCAATGGCGGCAGATAATCTAGCATTGGCAATCGCAGAAATTGGTTCACTTTCAGAACGTCGTATTTCGATGATGATGGACCGCCACATGTCACAGCTTCCACCGTTCTTGGTTGCAAATGGTGGTGTGAACTCAGGCTTTATGATTGCTCAAGTGACCGCAGCAGCGCTTGCGAGTGATAACAAAGCACTTGCACATCCAGCAAGTGTTGATAGTTTACCAACTTCAGCGAATCAGGAAGACCATGTATCAATGGCTCCGAATGCAGGTAAACGACTTTGGCCAATGGCGGATAACGTTCGTGGCATTTTAGCTGTCGAATGGTTAGGCGCTTGTCAGGGTCTAGACTTCCGTGAAGGCTTAAAAAGCTCGCCTAAACTTGAACAAGCTCGTAAAATCTTGCGCGATCAAGTTCCTTACTACAGTGAAGACCGTTTCTTTGCTCCTGATATTGAACAGGCAAGTGAATTACTCTCGAGTGGTTGTTTAAACGAGTTAATTATTCCAAACCTACTCCCAAGTTTATCTGAAGTGTGATTGATAAAACGGTCACATGGAGTGGCCGAATCTAACTAAATTTCCTCAAGGATTGGAGATTATAATGTCACAAAACTCCACACTACAGCGGGGTTTGAACACCCGCCATATTCGTTTCTTGGCATTGGGCTCAGCAATCGGAACTGGGCTTTTCTATGGTTCGGCAACTGCCATTAAAATGGCGGGGCCTTCAGTATTATTGGCGTATATCGTTGCAGGGATTGCAATTTATATCGTTATGCGCGCACTGGGTGAAATGGCTGTCCATAACCCAGTATCCGGTTCATTTAGCCACTATGCATCACAATACATTAGTCCTCTGGCCGGTTTTACCACAGGTTGGACTTATGTTTTTGAAATGGTAATTGTCGCGATTGCCGATGTTACCGCTTTTGGTATTTATATGGGGTTCTGGTATCCCGATGTACCACGGTGGATCTGGATTTTATCTCTCATTATGTTCTTGGGTGCCATTAACCTGATTCACGTTAAAGTCTTTGGTGAACTTGAATTTTGGCTTTCCATCATCAAGGTGAGTGCCATTGTTGCCATGATTTTAGGCGGAATAGGCTTAATGTTCTATGGCTTCCACGCTGACCATAGCAGTGTAGTACCGGGTATTCAAAACTTATGGATTTATGATGGCTTTATGCCGCATGGTATTGCTGGCTTAGTTGCATGTTTATCTGTGGTTGTATTTGCTTTCGGCGGTATCGAAATTATCGGTTTAACTGCTGGCGAATCACAAGACCCGAAAACCACTTTGCCAAAAGCAATTAATGCTGTTCCAGTACGTATTTTACTTTTCTATGTACTGACCATTTTTGTTTTGATGTCGATTTTCCCATGGAACCAGATTGGTAGCCAAGGTAGCCCATTTGTACAAATTTTTGAAAATTTAGGCATTAAGTCTGCTGCGAATATTCTAAATGTTGTGGTGGTAACTGCTGCGATTTCGGCAATTAACAGTGATGTGTTTGGCGCTGGCCGTATGCTTTATGGTATGGCAAACCGCGGTCAAGCACCTCGTATATTCCAAAAGTTATCGCGTAATGGTGTGCCATGGATGACTGTTGTTGTTATGGCTGGCGTGCTGTTAATTGGTGTAGTGCTGAACTACCTGATTCCTGAAAATGTATTCATGATCATTGCCTCAATTGCAACTTTTGCAACTGTTTGGGTTTGGCTCATGATTTTGCTTTCGCAAGTTGCGATGCGCCGTAAATTATCTATTGCTGAAATTAAGGCACTTGATTTCCCTGTATGGGGTTGGCCATATGCACCTGCGTTCGCGATTGGTTTCATGGTGTTTATTTTAGTCATGATGGGTTATTTCCCTGATTCACGTCCTGCAATTTATGTCGGAATAACATGGCTTATTCTTTTAACTATTGCTTATCGCATTTGGGTAAAACCACAGCAAAGCTTGGGAAAGGAAAGTAATCCTATCCAGCAAAATGTTGAGATAGAAAGCTAACAAATGAACTGCCCAATGGTTTAACGATTGGGCAGTTTTGAGGAAAGGCTAATGAAAAAACTTTGGCAAAATTGCCACATTGCGACCATGCAAAATGGGCAATACTCCTACATTGAAGATGCTGCAATTGTCACAGAAGGGCATCTCATTCAGTGGATTGGAAAACAACAACAACTTCCTATCGATACATATTCCGAAACAGTTGATTTAAATGGCGCTTGGGTAACCCCAGGGTTTATTGACTGCCATACGCATAGTGTATTTGGTGGCAACCGTAGTGTTGAGTTTGAAAAGCGCTTACAAGGCGTAAGTTATGCTGAAATTGCAGCAAGCGGTGGCGGCATTGCCAGTACAGTACGTGCAACGCGTGAAGCAAGCGAAGAACAATTATTAAATTCGGCACTTAAACGCATTCGCTGTATGCAACAAGATGGTGTAACCACCATTGAGATTAAGTCTGGCTACGGACTCAATTACGAAAATGAGCGCAAGATGCTGCGTGTGATTCGTCAAATTGGTGAAACTTTACCAATGACGGTCAAAAGTACCTGTTTAGCCGCACATGCTTTACCGCCAGAGTACAAAGATCAAAGCGATGCTTATATTGAGCATATCTGTACAGAAATGCTGCCTAAACTGCATGCTGAAGGTTTGGTCGATGCAGTTGATGCGTTCTGCGAGCATTTGGCCTTTTCACCAGCTCAGGTTGAGCGTGTTTTTAAAACGGCACAATCATTGGGTCTACCCGTTAAGCTTCATGCGGAACAGCTTTCATCGCTAGGTGGCTCAAGTTTGGCAGCACGTTATCATGCTTTGTCAGCCGACCATTTAGAGTACATGACCGAAGACGATGTCAAAGCTATGGCAGAGTCGGGTACGGTTGCTGTGTTATTGCCGGGCGCTTTTTATTTATTGCGTGAAACACAATATCCGCCGATTGAAAGCCTCATTAAACATGGCGTACGTATTGCGCTATCGAGCGATTTAAACCCGGGTACATCTCCAGCACTTTCTGTACGTTTAATGCTCAATATGGGAAGCACATTATTCCGCCTAACGCCAGAACAAGCATTAGCGGGTGTCACCATTCATGCTGCACAAGCGTTGGGTTTAGAGCAAACGCACGGCAGTTTAGAGCAGGGTAAAGTCGCTGATTTTGTGGCTTGGGATATTGAGCATCCATCTGAAATTGTTTACTGGCTTGGCGGAGATTTGCCTAAGCGAGTCGTTCAGCACGGACAAGAAGTTATTTTTTAAACGGTGTCACATGAATCACACATTTAAATGGCAAGGCCGCCATGATGGCGAAGGTGATGCACACCAACGTATTCACCATATTATGAATAAAACCCAACATGCCGAATTTGCGCTGATTGGTTTTAGCTCTGATGAAGGCGTGAAACGTAATAAAGGTCGAGTCGGTGCTGCCGATGCGCCAGACGCAATCCGTAATCAGCTTGCCAATTTACCTATTCATCGTCCAGTCAGTATTGTCGATTTAGGTACGGTCACTTGTGAATACGGCAATTTAGAGCAAGCTCAAACTGAGTTAGCCGAGCAAGTCGCAACTAGCCTACAAAATGGTTTAAAACCGATTGTACTGGGTGGTGGACATGAAGTTGCATTTGGCAGCTTTAGCGGTCTGTTCCAATATGTACAAGCTCACGCGCCAGATAAAAAAATAGGCATTATTAATTTCGATGCCCACTTTGATTTGCGTGAAGCAGAGCATGCCACCTCTGGAACACCTTTTTTACAAGCAGCGCGCCTTTCAGAACAGCATCAAAAACAATTTAATTATTTATGTATTGGGGTTGCTAACCATGCCAATACTAAAATTTTGTTTGATACAGCCGATGCGCTGAATTGTTCATATTTACGTGATCATGAGGTTAATATTTTTAACCTACCAAACGTGCTTGCGGCGGTTGATGCTTTTATTGAAAAAGTCGACTGTTTGTATATTACGATCGATCTTGATGTTTTCGCGGCTGCGGTTGCGCCGGGGGTGAGTGCACCGGCTGTAAAAGGAATTGATTTAGCCACTTTTGAGGCAATTTTTAAGCATATTCAAGAGAGCGGCAAAATCAAACTTTTAGATATTGCTGAGTGCAATCCAAAATTTGATTTAGACAATAGAACAGCAAAACTGGCTGCGTATATTGTTTATCAGTATTTGTTTTCTTGAGAAAGATTTTTTAATTTAGAAATAAAAAAAGTGCACTGAGATCGCTCATGTGCGCTTTTTTTGACTTTCTGGTAAATTAAAGTCCGATTCGGAATAAAGATAGCAACTATAAATAATTTAATTAAAAAGAAAATTAATTTATAAAATCATTGAGTTAAAAAATACTCGATTTTTACACCATTTTATATGCTGCTTGGCACGTAATTTGTTTTATCTTTATTTTAAACTTCGTTAAATATTTCTGGATAATTAAATGAAAAACAGAACCTTACATTTGGCTTGTATCAGTGTTTTATTTTGGATATCTCATTCTTCTGGTGCTGCAACCCCCGAAATAAATACAAATACCATCGAAAAATCACAATCTAAACAAAACAGTGATGTCTCTGTTCGGCTGAAAGCTTTAAACCAGCTTTTACAAGAACAGTGGGAATACACTTTAAAAAATAATCCTGAAATTGCAACGACTTTAGGCGATTTACGCTACAACGATCGATGGACCGAGTTTTCAAAAAATCAGATTGAGAAAGATAAAAAAACTACTCAAAATTTTTTAAAACGTTTTGAAGCAATTGATAGCACAGGATTTTCAGCAACTGATCAATTAAATAAAGATTTAATGATTTATCAGTTGAAAGAGTCACTTAAATATTATGATTTGAAACTCTATGAGATGCCTTTCAATCAAATGTGGGGACTACATTTACAATTTCCGGGATTCATTAGTTCGATTCCATTTAATAATGCTAAACAATATCAAGACTATATTGCTCGTTTAAAACAAATTCCTCTTATTCTTGATCAAGGGATTGAGTTAGCAAAACAAGGACAAAAAGATGGCTTAATGCCACCAAAATATTTAATTGAAAAGGTGGCAAAGCAGATTAATAGCATTGCGACTCCTTCAGGGAAGGACAGTGTGTTTGCTTCTCCATTAAAACAATTTCCAAAAAACATCTCGAAAGCAGAACAAGAGCGTTTAAGCCGTGAAATACTACAGGCCATAGATCAGCATGTTCGGCCTGCTTATCAAAAACTTGGTACGTTTATTCAGAAAGATTACTTACCTTATGGGCGACAACACGAGGGTATATGGAGCTTGCCAAAAGGTGACGAGCTCTATCGCTATTATGTAGAAGATAATACGACCACGCCTGAAAGCCCTGAAAATATTCATCAATTGGGATTAAAAGAAGTTGCTCGTATTGAAGCGGAAATGCTGAAAATTGCCAAAGCACAAGGTTTTAACGATTTAAAAAGTTTCCAACAATCTTTAAAAACAAATCCCGCTGTTTTCCCAAAATCTCGTGAAGAAATTTTAGAGATTTACCGCGGATATATTGCCCAAATGCAACCAGAGTTACCGAAGCTCTTCGGTTTATTACCCAAAAATAAAGTCGAAGTTTTGCCTGTAGAGCAATATCGAGAAAAAGAAGCGGCAGGTGCTGAGTATCATCAAGGCACGCCTGATGGTTCACGCCCCGGACAGGTATATGTGAATACTGGGGACTTCTCTGAACGTTCCAAAATATCAATGGAAGCGACCGCTTACCATGAGGCAATTCCCGGCCACCATATGCAGATTGATATTGCCCAAAACCTGCCTAATTTGCCGATGTTCCGAAAGCAACCCAACCATACCGCCTATATTGAAGGATGGGCACTTTACGCAGAGCAATTGGGTAAAGATGTTGGTTTTTATAAAGACCCGCTTTCAGACTATGGAAGATTATCGAGTGAGTTGTTCCGTGCTTGTCGTTTAGTGGTTGACACTGGCGTGCATTATAAAAAATGGACCCGTCAGCAAATGATTGATTTTATGCGTGAACACTCTGCTTTAGATGAACCTGATATTCAGGCAGAGGCAGACCGCTATATTGCTATTCCTGCACAAGCATTAGCTTACAAGATGGGCCAACTAAAAATTTTAGAGCTACGAGAGCTAGCCAAACAGGAGCTTGGAGACCGTTTTGATATCAAAGCATTCCATGACATGATCTTAAATGCAGGAACATTGCCTTTAAATATATTGGATGTCCGTATTAAAAATTGGATTAAGGAACAAAAAGCGGCAGCTTAAAACAAAATTCGAAATTTAGGTCAGGTCCTCGTGGGGCCTGATTTAAAAGCTATAGAAAAGATGATAAAAGGTATATGCTTATCATCTTATATATTTATATAAACTGTTAAATTAGAATTAACGATAAATCTATTTTATTAATCAAATATATATAACCCAAGTTTATATTTTAAAATTAATTAAAAGTTATAAATATAATAAAGAGGATAATATTATTTAAATATTAATAAAATTATTATATTTAAACTTTTTTCATTAAAATAAATTGACGTTCTTTATTATACCGATTATGATTTCGTTGCTGGCCTACATTGCCAGCCGGTTTTGACAGACCGTGTCTAGCGTAGCGGGTTATATTTTTCTAAGTATTCCCCGTGTGGAACCTTTGTGCCCCCTTTTTCTCTATGGTAGGGCGGAAGGGGGACGCGTACGCGCGTGCTGATCGCTAGACTCAGTCTGTCAACCCTCTTTCGTTCTACCACCATAAATTAATTCGCGGTGATTTGGTGGTAGGACTCCATTTTTAAGGAGTTGGCCAGGCCAGTATTCAAACTCATTTTCTCTCTTATTTAACTATTTTATTTATTTAAAGTTGGGGTTTTCTATGACCTGATTTTTTAGATTTATAAATTATTTTTACTTTATAATATTAATTATTTTATTTTCCTATTTTTTGGGAGGGTTGATTATTATTTAAAAAAATTATTTTAATATTTAGGCGAATCATATTTTTATTTTATCTGAAGATATAAATATTCATGAGAATAATATGGAACTTCATAAATTTATATTAGTTTTAAACCTTGTGGTCGGTGGTTACAGTATTACAAATGATGACGCCAATGCTCAGCAGGAATTTAAAAGAATTTGTTTGTCAGGTGAACAGATGCAAGCCAGTTGCAATTGTATTTGCCAACAGCTTGAACAGGTTTATTCACCTCAAACCATGCAACGTTTAAAACGCAGCAGTTTGCAAAGTCCTGATCTCCCACAGGACTTTGCCCCTAACTTGTTCAGCAGCATTCAACGCTGCGACAAAGATGAAATGGGCTAAGTTCGCTTAGCTCCTTTATCTCTGTGTTGCAATGATCTCTCAAACTTTAAATCAGCGTAAAAGTAAAAGTCCGTCGTGACACAGGGGCTCTACGAACAAACTCGATTTTCTTTCATGGCAAAGCGTCTGGTTAGCTTTATGAATGCAATAAAAAAGCCCGATTGTAGTAAATACAGATCGGGCTTAATCAATCAGTTATTAAAGCAATGGTGGTTTTTGTGTTTTAAAAATAATATTTAAAATCAATTTTTTAAAGCACAATATTCAAATTTTAAATTGAAGTTATAAACTTAACTTTGGTTGAGTTTTGGTTACATATCTCAGCAATGAATATAAATTTTCCATAGCATGAAGTACTTATTTCAAATTCTATATCTTTTAATTAAGCAGCATCTAAAGATCGATCAATAAATATCTCAGAATTAAGCCCTAATTTCTGGAGTTGTATGCGTGCAGCTAAGCTAAAAATTGCATCAGCACGTGTTTTTGCTTTCAATAGTTCTATCTGTTTTTCAATAGTATCCATCGGGGCACTCTCTCCAATCTGCTTTATGATCTGAGCATTCTGAATAATAGTTTCACATAGGTCTTTAACTTCTTTCATAACTTCAAATCGAGCTTCACGCATTTTTTCAAAATTCAAACCGTATAAGCGCGCAGATTCAGTAATACGGTGTGCAGCCTCGCCTACACAAACTATATTAGGTATAAATCGCCCAGACTCATCAAAATCAATATACTCCAAGTCATTTTTATTGACTGGATCAATTAATAATGGTTTTTCTTGTACTATACACCTATCATCCCAACAAGCTTTAGGGCTCCCCTCTAAAAGTGGGAACCAACTCCCTTTTCCGAAGGTTATGCCTGTTGTTTCCTCTTTGTTTAGACGATTCGTATTTTGAGCCGCTAATCTAAAATTTTCCCAATCAAAAGCTAACCAAGCATAACCGTCAATGTCCGTTACAATTGAACATCTTTTTGCTTCTGCTTTCGGCCTGAAGTGATCTACATCAAAATTAGCACCAGCATCCTTACATTCTGAGTACCAGCATTTCCCATAGGACATTTTTGACAAATATTTTGAAAAACTTCTCCAGATATGTGCTTTCTTCTTAATAAAATTAGCTCTTTCTTCTATAGGTAAGCTTTCTAATTGATTTTGCGCTCTTTGAGCAACTTTCATTACTTTCTCAGGTATTAGACTCATATCTCGCTTAATATAAATCACTGAATATTCCCCTTAGTATTTTCTAATAATTTTTGTATTAAATTATTCATCGCTTCACGACGATCAGCAGCTTCACGTGGTGAAAGAGGGAGTCTATCTGCATATTTAACATCTTGCCAAGCAAGAAGAAATTCATTGTATAAAGGGTCACGATTCTCAAATGAAAAACCTAATCTATCTAATTGGTCATTTAAAATAGCGAGTTGATCTTCTTGAGCTGTATTACGATTTAAAATGCTTGAAAGCTCATTACGCTCATCTAATAATTTCTGTGTTTCTAGATCTAACGTGGTGTTCAAACCAAAAATTTCTGTCAATGTTGACATAAAACCAATACCACGTGGAGCAACATAAGGTTCGGCAGCATGAACTTTATACTTTTCATCTTTCCACATTACTTGGACTTGCTCTTTCTCTAATTCTGCAATAGCCAGAGGGTGATGAGTAACCATCAGTAAGTGACTAGTTTCATGATTAGGTACAAATTCACGCAGGAATTTAAGGTACTTAATAGCCCATGAAGGGTTAAGGTGAGTGTCAGGTTCGTCAAGTAAGAATAGAGAATCTTTACCGCCAGTGAACTTGAGCAGACCCAATACTGTCAATAATTGCTGTTCGCCTTCACTGAGTTCACGGAAAGTAAGGGGTGCTTCGCTGCTCGATACTTTTACTCGAATGTTTACTTCAGAGATAATTTCTGAGAGCAAAGTGCTTTCAAGCATTTTAAACAATTCGTCTGCTGTAAGATTTTTGGCGAATTCACGCAAGGCATCCACATCTGGTAAAAATAGGTGAAAGAACTCATTACGAATATTATTGCCAGTTAAAGATGTATCTTCTTGGCGAGTCACCTTTATTGGAGATAAAGTATGTTGTATGAGTTCATCCAAAAAGTGACGAACAACACCGGAAGCTCCCCAAAATAGTTCTTCTTTTTTCTTAGCCCATCCTGGTTGACGCATCACAAAATGAATACTGTCTAATCCTTCAATGCCTAAATGTTCTCGTAAAAATGCTCTTTCTTCACTATCTTGCTCTGATAAGAAAAAAGCAAGTAGTACGAATTGGCTGTGATTAGGCTTAGCGTAGAATAATGGTCGGATGTCACCTTTTAGATTTACTTCATCTTTGAGTAGCTTACGGTAAAAATCCGTACGGTGTTTTTTAAAATATTTTTCGAGCCGATCACTAGGACCTGAATAATAAGCAAAAACATAGTTAGGTAGATATGGTGCTTTACCGTCTTTATCACGTTTAACTTTTGAAAAAGGAATGATTACATCTGAAGGTGTTTCATCAAACATATCCTTTTGTTTTTCATCATTTAAAAGATCACGAATATGTACTTCATATTGTTTTGCTAGTGTCCCGCGATCTGGATCAGCATCAATAGTTATTTCCATCCAGCGATCAATAGGCTGATTCAGCTTAAGGGGCTCACCTAATCTATAAGTCAACTTATATGAGAATGGTGGGGCTTCTCCTAAATCAAGATTGCGAAATATAGCTACCAACGCTTCAAGAACGTTGGATTTACCTGATCCATTACGTCCCACAACAACAGTCATTAGATGATTTTCATCAAAGTCTATTTTCACGTTTTCAAGGTTTTTAAAGCGTGAGCGAATATGTAATTTATCGACTTTCATGGGTAGTCCTTAATTCTTTATTTTGCTTATTATTGGCTGTCTTTGGCTAAGGCGAACCAATCTTGACTATCGTTATCTCGCTCAAGTTTTACAATAGACTTTTCGATAGCAAGAGCATTACGGATGTCCAAAAAGAATTGTTCTAGTTGTTCAGTATTGCTGTCACTAGGATAACCTGCTGCTGCTAACAGTTGCTGACCGCTTAGAGGCTTTCCAGCTTGTTTTAGGGTCTCAGCCACTTTGATGATCTGTTTGCTCATACGGTTATCTGTCTTCTCTTTTATAGCGGAGCGTTTTGGCTTAGGTTGTCTTTCGAGGGCTTCACGATTTGCCTTAATTTTTTTCAGCAAGACTTCAGCGCTGTTATCGCCACTGATTAACTCAGGGTTAACAGCCCGCCAATCGGCTGTGAGTTCTCCAGTGAAAGCCTTAATTAAGATGGATTGAGTCAGATTACTGACTCGTACTAACGCAGCATTAGCTTTTTGTTCGATACGGTCAGCAAAGGCGAATAGCTCTTCAACTCGACGAATGATCTCAGCTTGTTCACTAATATCTGTATACGGAACGGGAAGCTTTTTTATTCGTTGAAGAGCCAATTTACCTTGTGCTCCAGACTTTATTTCTAGCCTTATCATATCTTGTAGCTGAGGTGAGCGAAGCCAATACGATAAAAACTCACTTTTAAGGGGTTTCTTGAACTCTGTTATTTTTGCTGCATTTTCGGTTAAATTGGCTCCAGAATAATGCTCAGGAATAACTCCAGCATCACCAATTGAGGCTCCAACTATAGTAATATATAAGTCTCCACTGTTAACAGTGTAACGACTTATTTTTCTTTGAGTTTCTGGAGTAAGAAATAGTTGTTTAGAACGGGCGTCATCCGTATTAATAACTGTACCTTGCTTCAACTGACCAGCCCTAATATATGGAAAACCTGTATTCACCTCAACCAGTTCGTCACCTTTTGGTAATCTTTTTCCACCTTTTACCTCACCAATATCATCTAATACCAATGATTGCCATACAATTTCTTTATCTTTCCTCCACCCCTTTGTCAAATTACCACTCACTGCAACACTGAGCACGGATTGACGGAAACGCTTGATAATCTCTGGGATGTGTTCGAGGCGGGATTTAATATTTTCAACTTGTTTGAGAAGGATATCGAGTTTATCAGCAATAATTTTTTGTTCGGCTAAAGAAGGAAGCAGAAAAGGTAACATTTTTGCCGTAGCGCCTGAAATTTCCTTAAAGGTTGTGCCCGATCCCATGCTTTCAGCTACGTTCTTAATACTCCGAAGATAATAATAAGCATAATCTGAATCTACACCGTAGCGGAAGACGAAGCTCTTAAAACCTTGATTCGTTGAAATTTCATTTTTTGCAATAGCAACATATCCAATTGGGGCACGACTGCTAAATAGCAAGCTTCCTTTGGGCAATATTTTTGCAGAACTCGACTCATACCCTTGTTGACTTAAATCTCTGGCACCAAAACTAATATATTTTTCAGAGTAATCACTAAGGTCAGCTGGTGTTAACCAAGCAATCCCTGTACCAGCCTCTTTAAAATTCTCTGGATTGTTAGCCTTTGGTGTTCCTCCTGCAACAATTTCTGCAATATCCCCGATTCTTAATTCTACCCAATTGCATGAATTGGTTGAAATCATTAATTTGCTCCTTCCAATGCAGCCAATAATTCATTCAGCTCATTCATCGCCTCCTCCAACTCTTCCTTTGCTTCGAGCACCAGTGTCTCTAGCTCTGGCAAATTGGCAATATCCACACTATTTTTGTCTTTCAGCCATGATATATCCAATGATTCGCCTTTAATATTGGCAATCCACTCACGGCTAAAACTACGCCAGCGAGAATGGGAGAGCTGTTCATCAATATCCTGATATTCTTTTACAGCATCTTTATCTACTTCGGTCTCTAGTGCGTCAAAGCTGTATTCACCTTCAGTACGCTTACTAGTTCCATTAGGATTATCACCAAACATTTTCTCGAATGGACCGAGATGTGGATCCGTACCCAACTCTTCTGATGTAAATCCAATTTCTGAATTACCAAAAGGAGTACGTTTACCGAAATTAGGCATATTAGTACGCAGGTCATATATCCACACATTTTCAGTGCAGTTCTCTTGCTGATATTTGTCTTTAGCAGAGCCCTTAGTAAAGAATAAGACATTAGTTTTAACGCCTTGTGCGTAAAAAATACCCGTAGGCAGCCGCAAGATAGTATGCAGATTACACCTATTCATTAAGTCGCGGCGTATATCGGTACCGACACCTGATTCAAATAATACATTATCGGGTAATACTACAGCCGCACGACCACCAGGTTTAAGTCCCAAATAAATATGCTGTAAAAAAGCGAATTGTTTATTTGTATTAGGGAATGGAATATCCTTACGTAAAGGACGTTGTCCACCAGCCTTAGTGCCAAAGGGAGGATTGGCCAAAATTATATCAGGTACATCCAACTCTGCTACGTCATCAGTTAGCGCATCACCATAAATAATGTTTGCATCTAAATTGTGTAAAAAGGTATTCATTAAGCAAATTCGACGAGTATTTTTCTCGATTTCTATACCTTGATATTTAGGCGGGGTAGTTTGATATTCTTCTTGTGAATATTTGGTTCTAATATAGCTATCAGCAGAAACTAAGAAACCACCACTTCCTGTCGCAGGGTCTTGGATTAAGTTACCAAGATTTGGCTGTACTAATCTTATTATACTGTTAACTAGAGGGCGTGGAGTGAAGTACTGTCCAGCCCCCGAGCGGGTATCCTGAGCACTCTTATCAATCAAACCACTGTAGAGATCACCAAATCCATCTTTTCCTACTTGATGCCATTCAATTTTGGAAATGCCATCTATAACAGCTTTTAGATTTTCAGAATGGGAAAAAACTGTAGTAGGGAATGCATAAATATCTCTTATAACGTCATTTTCAACATTTGCGCCTAAATGAGTAAGCATCTCTTGATAGAAGCCCAATAATCCTTCCTCTTCATGAGATTCTAGATCAACCCATCGATAACCTTCAGGGATAAGTACTTCTGAACCATTTTCCTGTGCAATCTTAAGAAACAATAAGTAGCTAAGTTCAGACACATACTGATAGTAGGTAATACCATCACCTCTTAGTATGTTACATAAACTCCATATTTTTTGAATGACAGTATCTTGTTTCATTGGCTCAGTGGGGGCTTAACAGATGCTAGTAATCTTATGTTATAAAGATTCTTTAGACTAGTAGTCATATCGATAATAGCGCCTTATTCAGGATCTTCTTTTTCCTTTTTTTATTTTTAAATTTTTTGTATATCATTCCTTTTAATCAAGCAATAAAAAAGCCCGATAGGCAATTAATGCATATCGGGCTTTCTAATCAACAGAAGCGATCTACACCCTTTATGGCATAGAAAGCATGTCTGATTATTATTCTACAGTTACTGACTTCGCCAAGTTACGTGGTTGGTCAACGTCTGTACCACGTAATACAGCAACGTGATAAGACAACAACTGAACTGGTATGCTATAAACAATTGGAGCTAGCCATTCGTTTACCGCTGGAATATGCACAACGTGCTGACGGTCTTTTCCATTGATTCCGCTATTTTCATCAGCGAAAACGAATAGCTCACCACCACGTGCCTGAACTTCTTCCATATTTGATTTGAGCTTATCAAGCATTTCATCATGTGGAGCAAGAATCACGATTGGCATTTCATTATCAACAAGTGCTAACGGGCCGTGTTTTAACTCACCAGCTGCATAGCCTTCTGCATGAATATATGAAATTTCTTTAAGCTTTAATGCACCTTCCAATGCGATTGGATAATTCGTGCCACGGCCTAAGAATAAGCAGTGATTTTTTTCAACGAATAATTCAGACAAACGCAAAATTTCTGGATCATGTTTAAGCGTATCAAGAATCACTTTCGGGCTGTGCCATAGCTCACGTGTAATTTCTTCAAGCAGAGCAGGGCTAATACGTTGTTTAACTTGTCCAATTTTCAAGATTAACAACATAAGCGCAGCGAGCTGAGTCGTGAACGCTTTAGTTGAAGCAACACCAATCTCAGGACCAGCAAGAGTCAATAAGTGGTGATCAGTTTCACGAACCATTGAAGACGTAGCAACGTTACAGATAGTCAAAGTCTGAATATCGATATTGTTTGCTTTCGCACGCTTTTGAGTTTCACGTAGTGCAGCTAAAGTATCAGCAGTCTCACCTGACTGTGAAATACAAATATAAAGTGTATTTTCAACAATCACAGGGGTGCGATAGCGGAACTCACTTGCGATTTCAACTTGGCAAGGCACACCAATCAGTTGCTCAAACCAATATTTCGCAATCATTCCTGAGTGGTAACTTGTACCACAAGCAATGATTTGTACGCTTTGAATTTTATTGAAATCTGCTTCAGAATTTTTCAAGAAATCATCACGTAAACTATTACCATCAAGTGCTTGAGAAATAGTTTGCTTGATTGCTTCTGGTTGCTCATAAATTTCTTTGAGCATGTAGTGCTTGTATTCACCTTTTGATGCGCTACTTACAGTTGCATCAAGCTCTCGCACTGGACGTTCAACGCGTTCGCCATTTGCAAATACTTCAATTGAAGTACGTGTAAGACGGGCAATATCGCCTTCTTCTAGGTACATAAAGCGGTTAGTCACAGGTAAAAGAGCAAGTTGGTCTGAACTAATAAAGTTTTCACCAATACCTACACCAATAACTAAAGGTGAACCTTCACGTACAGTAATCAGCTCATCTGGATAATCGCTATGGATAATACCTAAAGCGTAAGCACCCTTAAGCTGTGGTACAACAGTTTCAACAGCTTCTAAAAGGCTATCTGTGCTTTTTAGGGCTTCAGCAACTAAGTGTGCAACAACTTCAGTATCTGTTTGAGAAGTAAAAACATAACCTAACGCTTGAAGGTCATCTTTTAACTCTTGATAGTTCTCAATGATGCCGTTATGTACAACAGCAACTTTACCAGACATATGCGGGTGAGCATTGTTTTCAGTTGGCTTACCATGGGTCGCCCAACGTGTATGCGCAATCCCGATTGCCCCTGTAAGTTGGTGTTCAGCAACTGCATCTGCAAGATTGATGACTTTACCTACACGGCGCTCACGTAAAATTTGTTGATTATTTAGTAAAGCAACACCCGCAGAATCATAACCACGGTATTCAAGACGTTTTAAACCTTCAATTAAAATCTCGGTTACACAACGCTCTGCAACGCCTCCGACGATACCACACATACTTCAATCCTCTTATTTTTTAAGCTTTTGGGGACGTTGATAATTTGCTTTAGAAATTTGTTGCGCTCGTTCAAAGGAGAGACTTTGTTCAGCTACATCTTTCGTAATCACAGAACCCGCACCGACTGTTGCACCATTCCCAATGGTCACCGGAGCAACCAGCGAGCTATTAGAACCGATAAAAACTGCATCGCCAATAGTGGTTTTGTGTTTATTTGCACCGTCATAATTACAAGTAATTGTACCTGCCCCAATATTTGATTCAGCACCGATTTCGGCATCACCTAAATAGGTGAAATGATTAGCTTTACTACCTAATCCAATCGATGTGTTTTTAACTTCAACAAAGTTGCCAATATGCACTTCATTTGCCAATTTAGCCCCTGGGCGTAAGCGTGCAAATGGTCCAATCTGAGCATTTTCACCTACAACTGCGCCATCAAAAACGCTATAGGCTTGAACTTTAGTGCCTGCTGCAATTTTGGTGTTCTTTAAAATACAGCCTGCGCCGATTTCTACAAAATCACCAAGCTCACATTCACCTTCAATAATAACATTGATGTCAATGCGAACATCTTGTCCAACTTTTACAGAGCCACGTAAATCAAAACGTGCAGGATCAAAGAACATTACACCTTGCTGCATAAGCTTTTTAACTTGCTCTTGTTGGAACTGGCGTTCTAAAGCGGCAAGTTGTAAGCGGTCATTTACACCTTCAACTTCAAAAGCAAGCTCTGGTTCAACAGAGGCAACTTCTAAGCCATCTGCAATTGCCATTGCAACGATGTCAGTTAGGTAATATTCACCCTGCGCATTTTCATTTGAAAGTTTAGGCAACCACTCATGAAGTTTTGCATTGCTAACACAGTAAATGCCTGTATTAAATTCTTTAATTTTGCGTTGTTCTTCGTTTGCATCTTTATGTTCAACAATGGCTTGGATTTTGCCATTTTGGCGAACAATACGGCCATAACCTGTTGCATCGTCTACAGTGAGCGTAACTAAGCCAATTCCTGTCTGGGTCGATGCATCTAATAATTTTTGTAGCGTATTTGCATTAATACATGGCACATCGCCTGATAAAATCAGTGAAACACCCTCTTTAGGGAGTACCGGTAAGGTCATTTGTACTGCATGGCCTGTACCAAGTTGTTCAGCTTGCTCAACCCATTGAACATTTTCTTGGGCAAATGTTTGTTGTACGCGGTCACCACCATGACCATAAATCGTAATAATATTGTTAGCTTGTAATTGTTTTGCTGTTTGAATGACATGTCCTAATAGTGGGCGACCCGCTAAAGGTTGTAGTACTTTAGGAAGCTGAGAACGCATACGCGTTCCTTTGCCAGCAGCAAGAATAATGACGGTAGTTGACATGTATAACTCTAATGATTTAACTCAAATGGATAATAATTAGTGTACAAAGAGCAGCCCATACACCGGCAATAATATCGTCAAGCATAATACCAAAACCACCATGCACTTGACGATCAATAACACGTATAGGCCAAGGTTTCCAAACATCGAAAATTCGAAATAATATAAAGCCTGCAATCACCCACATCCAATTCATTTGTTGTAAATAAAGAAGTGGAAGAAAGGTAATAGATTGCCCTGCAAACTCGTCCCACACAATGCGACCATCATCGTGTACATCTATAACTTTTGCAGTTTGCCCACAGATATAAATCCCGACCAAAGACATGATAATGATTGCGATTAAACTTAAGTTAAATCCAAGTGATAACCAGATTGGAACGAAGAGTAGGGCAAAGGCAGAGCCAAAAGTACCAGGTGCTTTAGGTGCGAGACCAGATCCGAAACCAACCCCACAGAAAACGATGCAGCGGTTGAACCAAGACATGTTCTTAAAATGAATCGGCGGCTTATGCAAAGTGTTGGTATCCATGAATTTGCAATGGGTAATCTGAACCCAAATGCTCAAAAGTTAGTTGTGTTTGCTCAACGATCTGTCCGATCATTGTAATCTTAATGTCTAGTTGTTTTTGCAAAAGTTTTTCATAATTTTGCGGTGTTATTGTAAAACATAATTCGTAGTCATCACCACCAGCTAGCGCATATTGCCAACGCTGCTGTTCTGGTAGTTTCTCTAGCGTTGAATCAAGCGGTAACTTTTCTAAAAATAATCGAGCACCAACCTTGGATGCTTTTAAAATATGACCTAAATCTTGGGCTAATCCATCAGAAATATCAATCATGCTAGAAGCAAGACCCTTCAACTGTTGTCCAAGCTGACAACGTGGTGTCGGGTAGTCTAGTCTTTTCTGTAATGGATGACCTAGGTGTTGTAAACCATAGGCAGCATCTCCAACTTGACCGCTCACACACACATAGTCACCGACTTTTGCGCCTGAACGTAACACAGCTTGTCCAGCTTCAATCCAGCCCATAGCCGTCACGGTAATGGTCAGATGTGGACCTTGGGTTGTATCTCCACCAATGAGAGCAACACCAAATTGATTACAGCAGTCATAGATGCCCTGACTGAATCCTTCGAGCCATTCGTGGTCAATGGTAGGTAAGCTTAACGCAAGTAAAATACTATGAGGTTTAGCACCCATGGCCGCAATATCTGAAAGATTGACTGCCACACTTTTCCAACCAATTGCATGCGCAGAGGTATTAAGAGGAAAGTGACGACCAGCAACTAGCGTATCTGCACAGATCACCAATTGTTGATTTTGGGGAGGGGTAATTAAGGCTGAGTCATCTCCAATACCTAAGGTGACATCTGTATAAGATTGTCTGTTAAAGTACTGGTCAATAATAGAAAACTCAGCCATATCAACTTCAAACCTATTAGTTTGCTTGTTGTTTTTCAGCACTACGTAGTGTTGAACTTAAACGATCTAAAACGCCATTAATGTATTTATGGCTATCTGCTCCACCAAAGTGTTTGGCGAGTTCAATGGCTTCATCAAGAACTACACGATAAGGTACTTCTAAATGATCACGTAACTCGTAAGCACCTAAACGTAAGGTTGCGAGCTCTACACCATCAAGTGCATCAATTTCACGGTCAAGTACCGGAATGAGTAATGCATCAAGATCTTCGCGCTGTGCAATCACTTGCGTTAATAGTTCGTGATAGTAATTTAAGTCTACCTTGTGCATCGCATTTTCAGCACGAGTACGTGCTTCAATTTCATGTACAGGATTGTGACTCATTTGCCACTCATAAATACCTTGTACAGCAAAACGACGTGCTTTGCGTTTTGCTGCATAAGCGGCTTGCAGTGTTTGAGACATGCTTTAAATTGCCTTTAATAAATTAACCATTTCAATTGCAGTTAAAGCAGCTTCGCTACCTTTGTTTCCTGCTTTTGTACCTGAACGTTCGATGGCTTGCTCGATGCTATCAGTAGTTAATACACCATTGATGACAGGCAAGCTGCTTTCTAACGCGACTACACCTAAACCTTTTGCACATTCACCAGCAACGAAGTCAAAGTGTGGTGTGCTACCACGAATAACTGCGCCAAGTGCGATGATTGCATCAAACTGGTTTGATGTAGCTAATTTTTTAGCAACAATCGGGAGTTCCCATGCGCCAGGAGCATGAATAACAGTAATGTTATCTTCATTTACACCATGACGTTTTAGTGTGTCGATTGCACCATCCAATAAGTGTTCAACAACAAAACTGTTGAAACGACCCACTAAAATCGCATAACGACCTTCGCTTGCGAGATGTAATAAACCTTCAATACGGCGAATTGCCATAGCAACCTCGATTATTTCGTTGTGATTTGATCAGCAGTGACATATTCCACTACTTCTAAATTAAAGCCAGATAAAGCATTGAAACGTAATGGTGAGCTAAGAAGCTTCATTTTTTCAACACCTAAGTCACGCAAAATTTGAGCACCGACACCAATGGTTTGATATTGATGTGAAAGTGCTGCATTGGATTTCACCGGTTTTGGCTTATTTAAATCATCCAACGCTGGTCCCAAGTCTTGCAAATGATCTTGCCCGATCCAGACTAAAACACCGCGATCACTCGCTGCAATTGTCTGTAGTGCACGGTCTAGATTCCACGCAGGTTCACCATCAGCTTTATTTAGCTTAAGCAAATCGCGAATTGGACTGAAACCATGTACACGTACTGTTGTAACACCTTCTTTTGGCTCGCCTTTAACTAAAGCCAAATGGATGTCCGGGTTACCAATCTCACGATAACGATAAAGTTCAAATGAACCATATTCTGTTTGAATGGTTTTTTGATCCAGACGTTCAACCGTTTGCTCATTCGTCATGCGGTAGTGAATCAAGTCCGCAATTGTACCAATTTTTAAGCCATGCTTCTCGGCAAAAATTTCTAAATCTGCACGGCGCGCCATTGTGCCATCTTCATTGATGATTTCACAAATGACAGAAGCGGGTTCAAGACCTGCTAAGCGTGTTAAATCACAGCCCGCTTCAGTGTGACCCGCACGATGTAGAACACCGCCTGGTTGAGCCATTAACGGGAAAATATGGCCCGGTTGTACAATATCACTTGGCTTTGCATGCGCTGCGACAGCAGCTTGAATTGTATGTGCACGCTCTGCTGCTGAAATACCAGTCGTAATACCTTCAGCGGCTTCGATTGATAAGGTAAAGTTTGTACTGTGCTGAGCACCGTTTTGGTCAACCATCAACGGAAGGTTTAACTGTTTACAGCGCTCACGGCTTAACGTTAGGCAAACCAGACCACGTGCATGGGTAATCATGAAGTTAATGTCTTCAGGACGAACATGCGTTGCTGCAATGACAAGATCACCTTCATTTTCGCGATCTTCGTCATCCATCAAGATAACCATTTTGCCTGCACGAATATCGGCGACAAGATCTTCAACACGACTCAGCGGCATTCGCTTTCACCTTTTTTTGTCGTTAGACAATTTCTATTTAATAAATTTTGCATAGTTTACGCTGTTTAGAGAATTTTGCCTATGATTCTGATTTATCCAAATTTGTGACACTTAAGAATAGATCCAGCTTTATTTATACAAATAAATCATAAGAACATGGAGTAATTTAAAATAAAAGCCATGAATTTAAATAAAAAAAACCTAGCCAAAAGGCTAGGTTCTGTTGTGCGCACTTACTTTTTACGAAGCTGCACTGCTCGGACTATCATTTTGTGGGATTGATTTTTTCCCCATCAAAATTTCAGTTCGGATATTTTGAGCAAGTTCAGCACACTCTGCATTCATACCATTAATCATAAAGGCATGACGAGTCATGACATTACTTGGGTTTGGCATTGCAACAAGTTGATAGCTGTCTTGAATTGCCTTGAGTTGGTCATTCTCAAGATATAAAGCAGATTCTTTCGCATGAAGATGCTGTGCTAAACGTTGAGCAGCTTCTTTCGCATCAATTTGCATGGCTTCTACAGCATTACAAGTTGCGCTACGCGTTTGCAAAGCAAAGCGTTTATCTTCGCGATAACGTTTATATAAAACGTCAGAGAGCAATTGGAATACAGTTCCAATCATAAGCAGACACTCTACAGCGTGACTATGCGAAGTTGAAATCGCAAGTGTCGCACCATCGGCATTAAACTCATTTACCACTTCAATATCTGTTAGCTTCAATTGGTAATGCTTAACGCATAACTCAATGCTCTTGTTTAAAAAGAGCTGACAGAGTTTAAAGTACGGAACAGATACTGATTGGTTAACACTGCTTAATAACTGTTTAGGGTCATAAAACTGGATATTGAGCGCCAAAGTATGTTGGTCAGCTGAATCTGCGGTTTTCTCTGGCTGTGGACGAGCCACTGGTTTACCTTTGGCTTGCTGCTGAGCTTGAGCAACCAACGTTACTGTATTTTGTTTTTCTAGAGCCAATGCTTGAGTTAACTGCTGAATTTCATGTTTTAAGCGGTTTTCTTCGTTAATGCGTGCCAAGTATTCGCTACGGGTTGGACGAGCAATCGCGCGATAAGCAAGCCATAATAAAACATGCAAAAACAAAGAAGCTAAGATTGCCAGCCATTGAGTGCGAAGAATTTCCCCAATACTTGGCTGAATCAGCGTAATCTCGATAGAGCCCACTTTCTTTTCATTTTGCAGCGCATCGCGAGCAAAAATCTCACCTTGGCGAGTTTTTGAAATTCCACTCGTTGCCAACACTTGTTTATTGGCATCAAGAATGCGAATAGACGCAACGCTTGGATTGGTCGCATAGCGATTGGCAATCAGAGCTAAAGATACCGTATTTGCCGGTTCTAGCTCGGATAAGCTGTCTGCAACGAGCTGACTGGTCATGAGCTGACCTTGACTCGCACGGTTTTCATTGAGCTGGTGTGTCGTTGCAATCACCAATAAAAAGGTATGCAATGCAAAACTAACGATCAGTAGGCTAGCAAATAGCCCTTGTCTAGGCGCAATCAAGTTAAACTTCCAAGGCAATTATATTGAAATTCGATTATGATTCTTACAATAGTTGTCACTCAGACTAGAGTCAATTCATGCGAGAAATCATTCTTATATCCTTTTTAGGACCAGACCAACCAAACCAGTTTACCCGATTAATGCAAGTGCTATCCGTACATTCATTGCAAATACTGGATGTAGGTCAGGCTGTTATTCATAATCAACTAACATTGGGCATTGTGGTCGCTTCTGAAAATGAAACTGCAACCGCATTGGCAATGAAAGAAATTCTGATTTTAGCACATGATATTGGCTTAACAGTGCGCTTTAAACCAATCACAGGCGCAGAATACGATCAATGGGTAAGTGAAGGCGGCCGTACTCGTTATATCGTCACGGCTTTAGCACCTGAACTCACTGCTGCACATTTACAAGCAGTTACACAAATTGTGTCTACCCAAGGCTTTAACATTGAAACTGTTACCCGGTTATCAGGCCGTGTCGACTTTGAAAAGGATAGCGCATTCCCACGTCGTGCATGTGTACAGTTTGGTTTAAGCAGTGGACCGACTTTAGATGCACAAGCTATGCGTGCTGCCTGTTTACTTCTTTCAAGTGAATTAAACATTGATGTTGCTGTTCAAGAAGACAATGCGTATCGACGTAATCGCCGTTTAGTTTGTTTTGATATGGACTCAACCTTAATTGAGCAAGAAGTAATTGATGAGTTGGCGATTGAAGCAGGGGTAGGCGAGCAAGTTGCTGAAATTACTGAAAGAGCGATGCAAGGTGAATTGGACTTCCAACAAAGCTTCCGTGCCCGTGTTGCATTATTAAAAGGGCTTGATGCAGCTGTTTTGCCTAAAATTGCTGAACGTTTAACTATTACTGAAGGTGCAGAGCGTCTTATCTCGACCTTGAAAGCACTAGGTTATAAAACGGCAATTTTATCTGGCGGATTCCAGTATTTTGCTGAATATCTACAAGGCAAACTTGGTATTGATGAAGTTCATGCCAATATTTTAGATGTGCAAGACGGTTTCGTAACAGGTGAAGTGAAAGGCGCAATAGTTGATGGCGCCCGTAAAGCCGAGCTATTACGCGAGCTTGCGAATAAAATGGATATTTCTTTAGAACAAGCCATGGCAGTAGGCGATGGGGCGAATGATTTACCAATGCTTGCGATTGCAGGGCTTGGGGTTGCTTATCGTGCTAAACCTTTAGTTCGTCAAAATGCAAATCAGGCTATTTCAAGTGTTGGCTTGGATGGAGTGCTGTATTTACTCGGCATGCATGACAAAGATTTAAACCGTGCTTAACCTATAAGGTTAAGCTTTAAGCGCTACTTCAGAGTAGCGCTTTTTTTATGCAGAATAGTTATAAAATCAAGCATGTTATGCTCAAATCGTGCACAGAAAAAAGGCAATAAAAAAAACTGAAAAAAACTTATTTAGGTCCTTAAAAACAGCATATTTTTTTGTAATGACACGCCAGAATTGATGCCATATAGGGAATCGAACTTTTTGAATTTTACAAAAATGTAATGACAAAAGAATGTTGCGACAAAGTATGTCGCATTAAGAAAAAACGGGTCTTTTTTTCTAAAAAAAAACATCCATAATGCATCCTAAGCTTCAACACAAATTATGAATTAAAGTTGTTTTTGGAATGAGGTCGGGTTTTTAAGACCGAATGTTTTTAGACGTTTTCATTAAGACGGAGGTTTCTATGGTAACAGCGAATTTTGCCGCTATCGCCGGATTCAGCTTGATTGCTGTCGCGCTTGTTGCTGTTTTCTTTTCTCCTTACCGTCGTTGGCTTGGTTTTATGCTTGCAGGGATGTTCTTTTGGGGGCTATTGGAAGTGGTCCGTTTTGGAGTTCAAGTCACTTTTGAAATGCCAGTCACATATAGTTATTTAACTGCACTAAGTCTAGCGATGGTAATGGTTACATTTATTTTGTTACGTGAGGATAAACAGGCACAAAAGGCTTTGGCAAATCGCCAATATATAGAACACACGCCAGTATATGAAGATGATCAGCAGCAATGTTCTAGCCGATAATTAAATTGTTATCCAACAGTAAAAAGGTATGCACAGCATGCCTTTTTTATTTACGAAACGTGATTTTTATTATACAAAGCATTTATTAAAAAATAGCCAGTTATGCTACGATACATAAGTCGGTTGACGTTTCATCTAGATTGCGTTGCCAGCTAAAAATTATCAGTTGATGCACAAAACTCACGCAATGGTATGTTCTTGCTGAGTTTTGCTCTAAAGTTTTCATAAAAATACAATAGGCGTGAATGTTCATGAAACTTTCTTCTATACCTGTAATCAAATTACCTCTCGTTGATGTCAGTACAGACCCGTTAGATTTATTGGTAGCAGGTTTAGTGCTGCGTATGAAGCAGTTGGCGCGTACGAGCCCTAAGTTTATTGAACTGATTCATGACCGCGCATTCCGTATTCAGATCGGTACGGATTTAGGTGTTGCACGTCAGATCATTATTAATAATGGCCATATTGACACGGTTGCAGGCGCACCTGAAAAAGCTGATTTTATCTTGCAGTTTGCAGATAGCGAACAGGGTGTAAAAACTTTAATTAAAGGTGACCCAACAGCATTTATGACGGGTATGCAAAACGGCAGTATTAAAATGGAAGGTGACTTCAGCCTACTCGTTTGGTTTAACCAAGTAGCTAGACTTATTCCACCTAAGTTGCCAAAACCAGTTAAAGATAAAGTACGTCAGGCACGTGCTTTTATTAAAGAAAAAACTGGTCGTTAATCGCCAGATATAAAAAAACTCCCGAACGGGAGTTTTTTTATATCTATGCTTCGACTTCCAAGTTAAATGTAACTGGACCATCATTAATGAGATGAACCTTCATATCGGCTGCAAAAATACCAGTTTGAACTTTTTCAAATTGTGAATATGTATATTCAACTAACTGTTCATATAGCGCTTTGGCATCTGCTGGCGGCATGGCTGGACCAAAATCTGGACGTAAACCTTTTTGTGTTTGAGCCATCAGGGTAAATTGCGAAACAAGCAGGATTCCTCCATTTGCTTGAGAGACATTCCAGCCCATTTTACCTTGTTCGTCATCAAAAATACGATATTTCAAAATCTTATCAATAAGCTTCTGGCCAATTGCTAAAGTGTCATCTCGACCGATGCCTAAAAAAACCAGTAGTCCGTGTTGAATTTCACCAGTCGTCTCACCGTCAACCACCACTTTGGCTTCAAGAACTCGTTGTATTAAAGCGCGCATAGTTAAAGCAAATTTCTGCAATTAATTGAATTGGTTTAGTTTAGCAGAATTTAAATTAAATGATTTTTAAAAGGAAATTTCATGGAATTGCAACAATGGTCTAAAAGCTCGCAATTCGTTTCTAAAAATATGCTTTAATGCTAAGAAGCAAGCGAATAATCATTGACTATGTCTCCAATTATCCATTCTTTACTAGATACAGACTTGTACAAATTTACGATGTTACAAGTGGTTTTGCATAAATTCCCGCAAACCCATAGTGTCTATCATTTCCGCTGTAGAAATTTAGAAGATACTGTCTATCCACTAGTAGATATTTTGGATGACTTAAATGAGCAACTCGACCATTTATGTAATCTCAAATATAAAGAAGACGAACTACAATATTTGCGTAAATTACGCTTTATAAAAAGTGACTTTGTTGATTATTTGGAACTCTTTCAACTAAAACGACGCTTTATTCGTGCGAGCATTGATGCCGAAGGTCGTTTGGATATTCATATTGAAGGTCCCATGGTTCAAGCCATGATGTTTGAAATTTTTGTATTGGCGATTGTAAATGAACTTTATTTTAGCCGTATTAAAACTGATGAAGTATGGGCTGAGGGTGAGCGCCGTTTACAAGCCAAGCTTGAATTGATTCAGCAATATGAAAAAACTCAAAAACCGAATGATCCGCCATTTTTAGTCTCTGACTTTGGTACACGTCGCCGTTATAGCTTTGAATGGCAAAAACATGTAGTTGCTGCCTTTCATAAAACTGTTCCAAATGTGTTTCGTGGTACAAGTAATGTATTGCTTGCCAAAGAGTTAAACATCACACCAATTGGAACCATGGCCCATGAGTTTTTACAGGCGTTTCAGGCACTTGATGTAAGACTGCGTGATTTCCAGAAAGCTGCTTTAGAAACGTGGGTACAAGAGTACCGTGGCGATTTAGGAATTGCTCTAACTGACGTTGTTGGTATGGATGCTTTTCTAAGAGATTTTGATCTGTATTTCGCGAAATTATTTGATGGTTTGCGTCATGACAGTGGTGACCCCTATGAATGGGGCGATAAGGCCTACGCGCACTACCGAAAATTAAAAATTGACACTAAAACCAAAATGTTGACCTTTAGCGATGGGCTTAATTTGCCAAAGGCATGGGAATTGCATCAATACTTCAAAGATCGTTTTCAGGTGAGTTTTGGTATTGGTACGAATTTGACCAATGACATGGGACAAAAGCCGCTCAATATTGTGTTGAAATTGGTGGAGTGTAATGGTCAGTCAGTTGCCAAAATCTCTGATAGTCCGGGTAAAACCATGACTGATAATGATACGTTCTTAGCCTATTTACGTCAGGTTTTTGAAATCGAAGAACTTGAAGAAGTGGTTTAAGTAAAAGTAGTCCCGCTATTTTTAAAGGTGAGAATGCTGATATCTGATTTTCTGCTAAAGAGTTGCAGAAAATCAGAGTTTGTTAGATATATGCTTATGCTAATATGAAATTAAGCTGGTATAAAAAGAAACCATGACGATGACCCTCCCTGATTTTAAACTCGATTTATTAATAGAAGCAGAAGAGTTAGTGCCTTATTTAGGCAATGAATATATTCGCATTATAGATTTAAGCCGTGCGTCTGTTTATGAACAACTCCATATTCCACACGCCATTCACTTACAACCTAAATGGTTAGTGGCCCAACACGAAGAAGCTACGGGCGTTTTACCAGATGAAGCGGGTTTACAAGCACTTATTGAAATATTGAATATTTCACCTAATCATCATGTCGTAGTTTATGACGATGAAGGCGGAGCGTGGGCGGGGCGTTTAATCTGGAATTTACATTGCTTAGGATTTACCCGCACCAGTTTAATTAATGGTGGTATTCATGCATGGCTAGGAGCGGGCTTGCCAACGACTGCCGAAATTGAAGAAATTCCTCGGGTTGATAATTTAATTCAAATTGATTTATCGCATGCTGCTCAGTTCCGAGTGAACTATGAAGAACTACGAAAACAAGTCGAACAAGAAAATATTCAATTATGGGATTGCCGGACAAGTGATGAATATAGTGGGGTCCGTTTAGCAGCGCGACGCGGCGGTCACATTCCAAATGCACTCCATTTTGAATGGAGTACTGCACTTAATCGTGAAAATCATCTAAAATTGCATCCGCTTGAACGCACGCGGCAGCGTCTTGAACAACTTGGGTTCGATTTAAAACAACCTGTGGTCGTATACTGCCAGTCACATCACCGTTCCGGTTTGGCCTATATCTTGGCTAGACTCTTGGGCTGGGAAGCAAAAGCCTATGATGGTGCGTGGAGTGAATGGGGCAATCGCCTCGATAGTCCTATTATTACTGGAGAATCACCGTCGTGAGTTTCACATCTCGATTAAAAAAAGAATTATTTATTAAAGTGCAAAATCTCGTTCCGCAGCACCAATTGAGCCGAGTGGTAGGTAAAGTTGCAGCGAGTGAAAATCCAGTTGTGAAAACTGCTGTTATTCATGCATTTAAAACCAAATATGGGATTGATTTATCAATTGCTGAGCAAGGCAATGCACTAAAATATAAGTCTTTTAATGAATTTTTTACCCGTGCTTTAAAAGATGGTGTACGTCTGGTTGACGAAAAGGCAGATAGCATCGTGTCACCTGCTGATGGCGCCATTTCTCAGATTGGTAAAATTACTGCGGGTGAAGTATTTCAGGCAAAAGGCCAAAGTTTTTCTGTAGAAAAATTAATTGGCGACCCACAACTTGCTCAGCCGTTTCAAGAAGGCGAGTTTGCAACGGTTTATTTGTCACCGCGCGATTATCACCGTGTTCATATGCCGTTTGCAGGCACATTAACTGAAACTTTGTATGTACCGGGTGAGTTATTTTCGGTAAATCAGGTGACAGCTGAAAATGTACCGGGACTATTTGCCCGTAATGAACGTATGGTGTGTTTATTTGATACTGAACTTGGCCGTATGGCTGTTGTGTTAGTGGGTGCAATGATTGTTGCAGGTATCGAAACTGTGGCAACAGGCAAGGTAAAACCTTCAGGTCGTATCGAATTACAGCATCATCAGTTGAAGCTAGAAAAAGGTGCCGAGCTTGGACGTTTTTATTTAGGTTCTACTGCCGTTATTTTATTTGAAAAAGATAAGATCGAGTGGGAACAACGTTTTAAAGCTGAGTCTGTTGTTGTAATGGGTGAGCGCATGGGACATACAGTTTAGTAAACGATATAACCCTTAGAAAACAAATGAACCCTGAGTTTAATTATTCAGGGTTTATTTTTATTTAAATTATATAAAAGTAAAATATATAACTATGTTTGGATTTATATAATATGGAAATATAATTGTTATTAAGTGATCTAAATGAGTACATTATATGAGCTAGATGATAAATATGTGTCTGAAGAGAGCAAAATATTAATATGATTGAAATTTTATAAACAAAAATAGAAAGAAATATTTAAGTTAGACTTAAGTCGTAATTTTAATTTTATTTGAAGATAAGTTATTAAATATAAAAAATTTATTCAATTCCTAGAACTGAGAATAATATTTTAGGTCATACATAAATAAAGCTTTGGCACAATGATTGCTAATTATTCAGCACCTTACTGTAATTTTCATATTTTTTTAGGTTCTGAAATCATGTTAAAAGTTAAACGCCTGACAGCTTCGGTTTTATCTGTGCTTTGCATTTCACTCAGCCATGCCAATGATTTTAAAGTTTTAAATCAAATTTCAAAACAACCTACCCAACTTCAAAGTGGCGAATATAAAGGTAATTATTATGTTCCCTCTACCTTAAATACGATCACATGGGGTTATTTACCAAATCGGGATGCTAAACCCGTTCTTACTGTTCCGTCGGGAAGTATCGTGACATTTGATACGGTTTCTCATGAAGGTTTGCTTGAAGACCAAGGACGTAATGCTGAAAAGTTCTTTCAATCGAAAGGCGTAAAAGCTAATGAAATATTGGAAGATGCAAAAACGATTACGCAGTCGAAATTAAAGCATGATTTTCATAAAGATGGACCACATATTGTGACAGGTCCTGTTGCAATTGAAGGTGCACAGCCCGGCGATATTTTGAAAGTTGAAGTACTTAAAGTGGAGCCGCGTGTACCTTACGGTGTTATTTCCAACAGACATGGTAAAGGTGCTTTAGCGGGAGAATTTCCTAAAAAAGCAAAACAAGAAAACGCCTCGGCTGAGCATCCTGAACGCTATGGAAATGTCTCAATTTTCACTCCAATTGAAAAAAATGCTCAAGGTGAATACGAAGGGATATTAAAAACAGAATCGGGTAAATCAATACGTTTCCCGCTTTATCCTTTTATGGGAATTATGGGGGTAGCAGCAAATACGTCTGAACCTGTTCACTCTGTACCCCCTGCAATGTATGGTGGAAATATTGATATTAATGAGTTAGGTGCAGGTTCAACCGCTTATTATCCTGTTCAGGTCAAGGGCGCGTTATTCTATACGGGTGATAGCCATTTTGCGCAAGGGGATGGTGAAGTAGCATTAACTGCTCTAGAAGCTTCCGCACGTGCGACGCTGAAATTTACCTTGCTCAAGGCAGGTAAAGACAAAATACCAGGCAAAGATTTAAAACAGCCTTTAGCTGAAAATGCTGAGTTCTGGATTACGCCGGGACTTGATGAGGATCTGGACGAAGCCATGAAAAAGTCTACACGTGAAGCCATTCGTTTCTTAAACCAAGAATACGGGATTGATGAGGCGACAGCATATGCGTATTTAAGTGCCGCAACTGATTTTGAAGTTTCACAAGTTGTAGATAAAACTAAAGGTATTCATGCAAAAATCAGAAAAGCTGATTTTAAAGAGTTTGAAAGTAAGTAATGAAAAAGGGAGCTGAGCTCCCTTTTTTAACTATTTAGTCCAACCATATTTTTTGAAAATAGCATTACCTTGCTGAGAAGATAAAAACTCTACAAAACGTTTAGCTTCAGCATTTTTTAAACTATGTTTGGTTAAGGCAACACCTGTATCACGATAGACAACCAGCTCTGGTTCGATAGGAATAATTTGTCCAACGTCTGGGTTACTAATTCCCCAAATATTAAAGACTAACCAAGCATCGTAACTATTATTTTCTTCCCAGTTTTTCTTGGCAATTCCTGTGTTGGCTGCATAAGTGATAATATTTTTGCGAAAAGCTTTTGTTAATTGAATATTTCCGGTTCTGCCAGCAATATCTTCCCACATGCCAACTTGACCTGCACCATGGGTCACTAAAACTTTAATACCGGGTTTAGCTAGATCTTTAAATCCTTTAATATTTTTAGGGTTCCCTTTCCTTACTAAAATGGCCGCTGGACGTAAATATAGAGGTTCTACCGAGTCTTTTATAATGTGTTCAGAAAAAGCATTTTCGAAATCAGACATCATCGCTTCGGAACCACTATAGATAACATCGGCGTCTAGTTTCGCTTTTTCAGACCATTGAGAAGTAGGACCAGACGTCACCTGAACTGCTATACCAGTTTTATTGGTGAATTGTTTGGCTGCTTCTTTCATGGCGGGTGCTGGCCCACCAGGACCATATACTTGTACATCTGCAAAGCTATGCATTGATAGAGAACCGAGAATAAGATAAAGCAGGTAGTGTATAAATTTATATTGTTTTGACATTTTGATTGCTATAGTAATTAAGAAAATATCAGCATATATTTTTTATTATTTAAATGTGATTAATTTTTGCAACGATATTTATAATGCGTTTCTTTAAAATATATTTTAATTAAATTTTAAGTGGTTATATAAAGGTAATTTATTTTGCTTTGAATATAAATATAGATAATTTTATGGTAATTTATATTTTATAAATTGATTATTTAAAAATATATAGTGTAAATAATAGAGGAGTAATCCCTTGATTAGAAAAAGTAATTCTTTTTTAAAAACTTTACTTAGCTGTGCGTGTTTAGTGTCTGGCTCTGCTATGGCTGCACCAATTACAGATTTGAATAAGCAAATTGTGAGCGAAAAACCGGGTTCAATATTGTCTTTAGAACAGCAAGAGGTGACGAGTTTATTTCCTCATGCAGATCAGCGCTTATTGGTAAATTATCGTAGTCGAGGTATTCAGGGCGAAGCTATTGTTGCATCGGCTTTTGTTTTATTACCCAAAGGCACACCTCCAAAAAATGGCTGGCCTGTACTTGCTTGGGCGCATGGTACGACGGGAGTTGCCGACACATGTGCACCTTCGGGTGATTATGGGGGCGGACCAGTTCATTCATACCAAGAAGTTGCTTCCAAAGCTTTAGATGCATGGCTTGCACGTGGCTATGCAGTTGTCGCACCTGATTACCAGGGCTTAGGTACATTAGGTGCGCATCCTTATATGAATGCAAAGAGCCAGCTACATACGGTGGTCGATGCGGTGCGGGCATTACATATGCTCAAGCCTAAAGATTTTAATAAACAGTGGTTGGTGATGGGACATAGTCAAGGCGGGGCTGCGGCAATTGCCGTATCTGCCTATGGTCAAAAAGATGCACCCGAATTAGATTTAAAAGGAGCGATCGCTCTTGCGCCAGGCGGCTATCAATATGAGGGTATTGCAGAATACGTGAAAACTAATCCGAACCCAGAACCTAGTGTGGCTGCTTTTTTTCCGATTGTATTATTGGGAGCACAAGCCGCAGAACCAAGTATTGTTCCTGAAAATTTAGTCAGTGCAGAAATGAATGCGGTGCTAACTCAAGCGCGCAGTCGTTGTTTATCTGAACTTCAATCTGATTTGAAGAAATCTCCTTCTAGCATATTTCGCCCTAATGCAGACTTAAAACCTCTTTTGGCTTATCTAAAACAACAGTCCATTGAAAATATGGTGCCGACCGTACCATTAATGATTGTTCAGGGTTCTAAAGATCATTTAGTCGACCCTAGAGGGACATCTGCTTATTATCAGCAGCTATGTAAATTAAAAAAACCGACCATCTATCAAACGATTGATGGCGGAGATCATCGTGATGCACTGCGTCAGAGCAATACTTTTGCCACTCACTTTTTAAACGTAATCGAGAAAAATGAGACCAAGTCCTATTGCTCAACTTCTAAGTAAATGGGTTTAAATGCTACAAAAAAGCCGACTTCTCATGAGCCGGCTTTTTATATTTGAAGAGGGATTTAGGTCATGTTATATAGTCTTTCTTTTGGAAAAACTACAGTAAACGTTGAACCTTCATTTTCTTTAGATTGCACATCTAAATACGCGCCATGTTGCATCAATACGTGTTTCACAATGGCCAAACCTAAACCTGTACCACCAGTTTGACGACTACGGTCGCTGTCAACTCGGTAGAAGCGTTCAGTTAAACGTGGTAAATGTTTTGGGTTAATCCCGATGCCTGTGTCTTGTACACTAAAGTAAGCGTGTTCACCGTCATCGTGCCAACCAATGGTAATGGTTCCACCTTTTGGTGTGTACTTAATAGCATTGGTAATTAAGTTACTAAACGCGCTGGCAATTTCCATGTCAGAACCAATCAGGTCACAGTGACTATCAATATGTAAATTGAGCGTGTGTCCATAATCGGCATTGTAGGCCTGAGCATCATCAAAGAGTTGATTCATTAAGCTCGGCATTTCAATAATCTGATTTTTTGCAACTTTCTTGTTGTTTTCTAAATTTGATAACAATAGTAAATCATTCACCAAAGCATTCATGCGCTTGGTTTGTGACTGCATCTGATCAAATGCACGTTTCCAGCGTGGACTAATATCTTCCTGATCGGTAAATGTCTCGATATAACCACTCAGTACCGTTAAAGGCGTACGAAGTTCATGAGAAATATTATCGACGAAGTCTTTACGCATTTGTTCAAGGTTGTGCATACGCGTAACATCGTAAGCCACTAATAAACGACTTTCTCCACCAAATCGTGTGAGTTTAACCTGTACATAACGGTCATCATCGAAATTAGAGTGGAGCTTGATACCATCGGGTGCCTGATCAATATTGTTAAAATATTCAATAAAAGTCGGCTGGCGTAAAATCGTTAATAAGTTACGACCACGGTCGAGAGGGCTGATGCCTAACAAACGTTCAGCAGCAGGGTTCCACCACTCGATTTGATGTTGGTCATCAATCAAAACAACGGCTTCAGCAAGTGCAACCAAAGATGACTGAGCTCGGTCAATTAAACCGACCATTTCGGCCTGAACAATTCGCTCCTGACGCTGAGCACGGTAAACATTAAATAATAATGCCCCCCAAATCCCGTTAAGATTTGGAGGAACGTCATAAGGCTTATTCGCAATCCAGTCATTGACCAGATATAAAGAACGCAACTGGAGTGTAAAAAACACCACAAAGGCGATAAAAATACAGCTCCAGAAATACCCAAGGCCTAAACCGACTAAACCGGCAATAATTAGAAAAAATAATAAGAGCCGTAAATCTTGTTTGGCAAACGTCCATAAACTACTGTAGCGGGAAAGCTTTTGTTCACGTACCTGTTCGGGGACGGGGTAGGGTTCATACATAAATCTTGGTTAACCTGCGGCTAAATCTGCACGTGTTGAGAAGCGGTAGCCTGTTCCACGCACAGTCTGAACAAATCGGTCAACACCGAAAGGCTCTAAAACTTTACGTAAACGACGGATATGTACATCGATAGTTCGATCTTCAATATATACATTACCGCCCCACACCTGATCGAGCAACTGGGCACGTGTATATGCACGCTCTGGATGGGTCATAAAAAATGCAAGTAAGCGGTATTCAGTTGGACCCATATCTAAAATGCTGTTGCCAAAGCTGACACGCTGACTTACAGGATCAAGAATTAATCCATTGGCATCAATGGTTTTTTCGCCACTTAATGCATTAGCACGACGAAGAACTGCCTTAATACGTGAAACCAGTTCACGTGTTGAGAACGGCTTAGTCATGTAGTCATCTGCACCTGCGTCAAGACCTTGTACTTTATGGTCTTCTTCTCCGCGGGCAGTCAACATGATGACTGGAATTTCTGCTAGGTTTTCATCTCGTTTTAAGCGGCGACATAAATCAACACCACTTACGCCTCCAGGTAACATCCAATCAAGCAAGATAAGCGCCGGACGTTGGTCGACGATAATTTGATGAGCTTGTTTGGCATCTTCTGCCTGTAAACACTGAAAGCCTGCCATGTCCAAAGAAGTATGGATCATTTCGCGAATAGGAAGCTCATCATCGACAATTAAAATATAGTCATCTTTCACAGCGCAATATCCTATAGATTTAACGGTGAACCGTTTTGTAGTTATGACAGGCTTATTACAAAGATTAATTATGACAATTTCATTGCAGAAAAGTCTATAAAATTAAATTTAGCAATAATTTGTGACAAAAGTAAGGCAAAGGTATGACCAAATTGTGACATGAAAGACTAAATATTCTTAAAGCCATTCAATATGTTACCTTCTTAAAAGCTTTTAATATTCTCATATTTATGGCTGTCAAAAAACTTTAATATTATTTTGAAACTTGAGCTAATAAAGATAAGAAAACGATACGGCATGCGGTTAAAACCTGCTCAAGAGACTGCTCAAACCCTCCCATGACCCATCGAATTGCAATTTGAGTGACATATCCATTTAAGCCAGTGGCGATTAAAGAGAGCTCATTTTCATGATGTTGAATTTGCGGCATGGTCAACATAACAAAGGCCTGAATCATGCGATCAAATTGCGCAAGTGTCTCTTGAATGGTGGCCTGATTATGTAATTCTTGGACCAAAACTGCGTCAACATAGACAATGCGAGCTAATCTTGGGTCGTTTTTTAATGTCGTCAACAATGCTCTTAAGCCAGCATCCACCATTTTTTCTGGATCGGGTGTCGCTTTAATGACAGCTTGCATTAAGTTTTGCTGTAATTCTTCAATCATTTTTAAAAAGATGGTTTGGAATAAATCTTCACTCTTTTTAAATGATTCATAAAAATAGCGTTCTGTGAGTTTTGCTTCTTGGCAGACATCCTTGACGGTCACTGAAAAAAAACCGAGCGTTCCGTAGGTCGCAATACCTGCTTCAATCAGTTTTTCACGGCGTGCCTCTTTACGTTCAGATAGAGATAACCCTTTGAACTGACGTTCTTTACTCACAGTTTTTGTTTTCTTTTTACTGGTTGAGTCGTTTGTCGCCATAAATAAGTCGTGTCCTAATGAATGCTTTCCTAATTTATAGGTTTTGGCCAAATATGCTTACTATGATAAAGCTCTCAGCAGAATTGTGCCATTCTATCTGAAATTACAGTGTACTATATTGACAATGGATATTGTCAAAATTATATTGAAGAGGTCTGAATTGCACATGCAATGAACCGACTGTGCAAATATCGAAAAACAAAGGATGGACAATGAAAAATTTTAAAAACAAAGTCGCTGCAATTACGGGCGCGGGTTCGGGCATTGGACAACAGTTAGCAATTCTTTTGGCAAAACAGGGCTGCCATCTTTCATTAAGCGATATTAATGAAAAGGGATTAGCGCAAACTGTTGAGCTTTTAAAACCGTATAGCGATATTACTGTTACCACTAAAAAACTTGATGTTTCTGACCGTGAAGCAGTAAAGCAGTGGGCACAAGAAACAGTTCAAGATCATGGCTCGGTTAACCTGATTTTTAACAATGCTGGCGTTGCGTTAGGTTCAACTGTTGAAGGTGCGACCTACGAAGATTTAGAGTGGATTGTTGGGATTAATTTCTGGGGTGTGGTGTACGGTACTAAAGAGTTTTTACCGTTCATTAAGCAAACTCAAGATGGCCATATTATTAACATCTCGAGCTTATTTGGTCTGACTGCTCAACCTACTCAATCTGGTTATAACGCGACTAAATTTGCTGTACGTGGTTTCACTGAGTCATTGCGTCAAGAGTTAGATATTGAAAAAAGTGGCGTAAGCTCTTTGTGTGTTCATCCGGGCGGCATTCGCACCAATATTGCTAAATCTGCAAAAATGAGCGATAGCCTGAATAGTTTGGGTATGGACCCAACAAAATCGATCCAAAACTTTGACAAGTTACTACGTACTCCACCTGAAGAGGCAGCTCGTCAAATTTTACAAGCAGTATTGAAAAATAAACGCCGTTTATTGATTGGCAGTGACGCAAAAATTCTTGATGCTTTCCAGCGTTTATTCCCAACAGGATATCAACGTGCTTCTACGATTGTGACCAAGTTAATGAAATAATTTTTAAAGTAAAAAAGCCATCAAATGATGGCTTTTTTTATGAGGTTTGAATCGTTCTAAATAAGAACTATGATCTTCTTTTTCTTCCAGATAAATTGGTAATACAAGCCTTGAATAATACATAAACTGACAAATGCCAAGGCATAGGCAACCCAGATTCCTTTAAGCCCCCATATTGAGCTAAACCAGTAAGCACATGGAATTTCAATAAATAAAATAGCAGAAATATTAAGTAGCATTGGGACAGTCACGGTTCCGCTGGCACGCATGATCGATGCAAAAATGGCACCTGCCCCAAAGAATAGAATTGCCCACAGTACAATAAATAAAAGCTGTTGACCTAATACCACCACAGTTGGGTCAGTAATAAACAAAGCCATTAAATATTTTGAAAATAGATAGCCAAGTGCAATTAAGGCACCTGTAAATAAAAAGTTCATTCCCAAGGCTGTACGGGTTACTCGAGCTAATAGTTCTGATTTACCTGCGCCAATCGCTTGTGCGGCAAAAATTGAAGCTGCAATTGAGATTGATAAAGCAGGGAACTGGATGTAATTGAGCACCTGATTCACCGCACCATAGGCTGCTGTCGCATGCGAACCGTAATGGTTAACTAATCCAACAATAACCAAGCCAGCCATTGAGGTCGTAATCATTTGAATGCCAGTTGGAACGCCTAAGCGCAAAATGATTTTGCTCAGTTCTGGATTGTGACGGATATGTTGCAAAAGCTGCCGATTTGGTCGAAGCGGATGATTTTTCTTGTTCAGATAAATCGCAAGAAAAATTAAGATAGCCACATATCCTGTAATGGTGGCAATGGCAGGAGCAATAATTCCCAGAGCAGGTAAACCAAAATAACCTTTAAGTAATATTGGGGTAATCACCAAGCCAATCACACTGGTTAAAGCAAGGGCAATTAATGGGGTTGTACTGTCACCCACACCACGTAAAATTGAAGTGTAAATAATATAGACAAACAGAAGCGGGCTACCCGCCAGCATCCATTGCACATAAGGCAAAGAGAGATGCATCACCTTGGGGTCAGTACCCAATAACTCTAAAATATCATGGGCAAAAAACACACCAATAATCGCGGTAATTACTCCCCCAATCAATGTCATAAACAGGGTAGAACCGACCACACTTTGGACTTTCTCTATATTTTGCGCGCCCCATGCTTGCCCTACTAAAACAGTCGTACCCGTTGAAATCCCGATAATAAAAGCGAGGAGCAAAAATAAAATAGGGAAAAAAACCGAGACGGCGGCAATCGCGTCTACCCCCATCATTTGACCAACGAAGATGGTGTTAATCGTCCCCGACAAGTTCTGCAAAATATTGGTTGCAATCAGAGGCAGCAAGAAAACAAAAAATGTTTTCCATAGATTTTGCTGATGAATTAAAGACTGTCTTGGTGGCATGTGTTCTCCATCGCCCATCTCTTTGATGAGCGGGGCAGATATCTAACTTAGCATAGTTGGAGCAAATGACTTGTAGTGTTTTTACTGTGCTAAGTAGCTAAATTTATTAACATTGATTCAGAATTTCTCCTGCTTTTTGCAGAGTTACATCATTTTTAGCAAAGCAGAAACGAATCAGGCGTAAAGACTCCGGCGCTTGCTGGTAAAACACCGAAACAGGAATAGCCACAATTTTATGTTGCTCGGCAAGAAACTGGCACATTTCTACATCATTTAGGTCGGGTCTAATTTGACTGTAATCAAGATTTTGGAAATAAGTACCTTGAGATGGTTTTAGTAAAAAACGGCTATTGTGAATTGCCTGATTAAAACGATCTCGCTTAGTCTGGTAAAACTGCGAAAGCTCTTGAATATGTTCTGAATGCTGCTCCATATATTGCGCTAAAGCAATCTGGCAAGGTGTCGTGCCACAGAAATTCGCATATTGGTAAATCTGGCGGAATAAACACATTAACTCAGGTGAAGCGACACAGTAGCCTGTTTTCCAACCAGTGACATGGAAGGTTTTTCCAAAAGACCCAATTACAAAACTACGCTCTCTGAGCTCTGGAAAATGCAAAGCACTAAAGTGTTGTTGACCATCAAAGACTAGGTGTTCATAGACTTCATCGGATAAAACCACAATGTTTTTATCTTGAATCAGTGCAATCAGTTCTAACCAATCTTGTTTTTCCCAGATGGTGCCAGTTGGATTGTGAGGCGTATTCACCACAATCATACGGGTTTTGTCATTAATTAAATCTTTAACTTGTTGCCAGTGCACCTTAAAGTCAGGTGCTTGCAGGGCAATATGAACTGCCTTGCCGCCTGCTAACTCGACAGAAGGGCCATAGCTGTCGTAACTTGGGTCAAAAATAATGACTTCATCACCTGCATTGATGCAGGCTTGTATGGCACAGAAAATTGCTATGGTTGCACCGGGAGTAATCGTGATTTGCGTTACAGGGTCAAGTTGAAGTTGGTCACGCTGCTGAAATTGTAAAGCGAGTTGTTCACGTAAACCGAGAATACCATCGCCGGGTGGGTACTGATTATGTCCAGCTAAAGTCGCCTGTGATAAAGCTTCCAGTAAGGCTTGTGGTGCCGGAAAATCTGGAAAGCCTTGTGACAGGTTGAGAGCACCTAATCGATGTGCCATTGCCGTCATGGTACTGAAAATAGTCACGCCTTGAGTGGCCAATTTTGACTGTAGCTGTAGCATATTGTTCTCTTATTAAAAATATTAAAGTTATAAAATTGATTCAATCACAGCCCGAATGACACCGAGTGTTAAACCAATAAATGCCCCGACCACAACGCCGTTCACACGGATCATATGTAGGTCGCCACCGACTTCGTTTTCAATTTTCCCGATCATTTCGCGCGAATCCCATTCATGAATGCGCTCGCTGACATATCTAATGATTTTATGGCTATATTGATCTGTAAAAGTCAGCGCAAGACCTGTCATTTCTTTGTTCAATACTTCGCGTACTTTGGCATTTTGAACAAGGTTTTCACCCAATTGCTGAATAGCAGCTCGAAGGTTCATCGCAATACCAGAGTCTTTTTTCATTAAATCTTCTTTAATGGCATCACACAAAATGGTGACAGCACCACTGATGAAATTTAAGACTTGCGGACTATCTAGAAGAGCATCTTTACCGCTGTTGAGACGTTGGCTAGCAACGCTGTCTGGTTTTGCCAGCTCAAGCATGAGAGAGTGGGCAATGGTTTCAATTTCTTGTCGCCATGGGTGTTCAGGGTCTGCCAGCATCGATTCTACTTTTTCAACCAATGAGTCGATGGTGCGTTGTTGAACATCAATACCAATCCAGCTTGCGCCTTTTGCAAGTGACCAGACACCAAGTGCTTTAAACATTTTTCGGGTTAATTCACGGGTTTTATCTGGGTTTTGTACCACCCACTCGTGGGCGATATCAAGTCCACGTTGTAAAACGTCTTGGTGGAAATCATTTTCCAGTACCGCACGCAGTATTTCACTTGCGAGTTTATTGACTTCAGTATTACGCACCCATTGCACACTATTGTTTTGCACAAAGTTGGCAATCTGATCTTGGCTCACAAATTCAAAAATTTTCGGTACGGTTTGCTGAATGAGCTGTACCACTTGCGTATTGTTTTGTGGGCTTGCCAACCATTGACCAATTGCAAGGCTTAAGTCAGTTTTTTCTAAGCTTCGTTCAACCACTTGAGGCGAAAGAAAATTTTCTTGTACAAAACGGCCCATTGATTCTGCAATGCGAGCTTTGTTGCGCGGAATAATCTCGGTATGATCGCGTAAAAACTTAGGAATGGGTAATTTACCAAATGGGTTCCGAAACAGAACGGTAATCGCGTACCAGTCGGCTAAACCACCGACTACACCAGCTTCTGCCCCTAACATTAAAATATGAATAAAACCTGTGTACTCTGGCAGAAAACGATCAGCCACCATCAGTGCAATCCACAGCACAACGACAATAATAAGCGCTAGAGTAGCAAAATATTTGCTACGTTTAAGACTGGGCACGTGGTGGACTTCTTCTGCCATGTTCATAAATTTATCCTATTCATTTTTGTTTTACTGAGGGCTCGGGCGGTGGCAACAGCTCTCCTGTCGGACTCAATCCATATTTTTGTCCGATTGATTTCAAGATCAAGGTTGCATCAAAAGCGTCCTGAGGAGCCTGCTTTTGATCCCGATAACATTCAATAGTATACGATACTTGAACAGGGTCGATATTGACCACTTGTGGGTAATCATAGAACGGATCATGCCAGAAACCAGGGTAACGACGACCGTAACCATAGGGGTAAAAACTTGGCGCAGATGGATAAACCACGGCTTGACGTGGTGGTTTCTGGCTCTGATTACTTGGGTCATTTTGTACTTTAAAAAAGCGGAAACCTTTTTGTATGGTCGTTTGTGCTGATTTCACCAAGGTAATTTCTTCAGCTCTGCCATAACTCATATTAGGGTCGGCTTGAAAACTAATACGGAACGTTTGGGCATTTAAAGGATATGCGGAAAACTGGCCAAGCTGATCAAAGGTTCTTGGTTTACTTGGAGTCGTTGCACACGCAGTTAAAGTTAAGGCAGTGCCTAAGGCTAAACAAAGAGAGAGATATTTCATGATGAACTCCCAGCTGAGCATTGAAAAATAGATGACTCAGCATTAAAAATGAAGAAGTTTTAAAAACTACTGTTCGGTTCTAATAAAAATTCGGTTTCCTCTGGCGTGGAAACACGTCCGAGAATGGCATTGCGATGCGGATAGCGCCCGAATCGATCAATAATCACTTTATGTTTTTTCTCAAAGCTTAAATTAATTTCATTGCCGAGGCGTTGAAATAATTTTAAGGCAAATTCATGGATCAATTTTGATTCACTATGCATAAATGGCATATATAAAAAAGAGCGTTGCTCTGGATTAAGCTGTGCATCAAGTTGCAAGCTAATGGTTTCTTGTGCCAAAGCTAATGCCAAGCTGTCATAGGCAAAAGATTCGGGTTTATCACGATAAATGTTGCGAGAAAACTGGTCTAGTACAATAATCTCTGCCAGACGGCCTTCAGCCGTTTTTCGCCAAGACCAGAGTTCTGCTTGAGTTGCCTGTCGATGAACGTCAGAAAAATTTTCACGAATTTTTTTGTCAAAATCATCACTTTTTGCAAACCAAAGTGAACGGTGTTCAGGTGAAAACCAGAAGTTTAAAATGTCTTGATCGTTCATGATATTGACAACTCTTTAGCAATTATTCTTCAATAAAATCACAATTCTTTCGTGTCTTAAATAACAAGATTGTGATAAAAATTGCCAAACTGGAATGATGTGTTTATATAAATAGCCGTATCATCTCACGATTTTGTATATAGTGATCTTTAATAAGCGAGCAAATGCATGAGTCAACCCACTACACCCTCTCAATCAGTTATTCCTGCTTGGGTGGATTCGTCGCTACTACAAGGCATGTTACGTGGAATAGAGCGTGAAAGCCTACGTATGCAAAGTAATGGGTTCTTATCGCAAGAGTTACATCCAAAAGCATTAGGTTCAGCTTTAACACATCCGCAAATTACGACTGATTATTCAGAAGCGTTGATGGAGTTTATTACCTCACCTAAGCCAACGATTGAGGAAGCTTTGCATGAGCTCACCGATATTCATGTGGTTGTGCACCGTCATTTAGAAAATGGTGAAAAACTCTGGCCGCTTTCGATGCCATGTATGTTAGACGACAATGAAGAACGGATTCGCCTAGCACAATACGGCACTTCTAATATTGGTCGCTTTAAAACACTATACCGCCGTGGGTTGGGAATTCGTTATGGTCGTCGTATGCAGACGATTTCAGGTGTGCATTATAATTTATCTTTCCCAGATACACTTTTTGCCGAGCTACAAGCTCATGAAACTAACGAACAATTAAAATCATTAAGTTTGCAGGATTATCGTAGCCATCGTTATTTTGGTCTTATTCGTAATTTTATTCGTTTAACACCACTGGTTATGTTTTTAGTGGGTGCAAGCCCCACGGTATGTCGTTGTTTCTTAACTGGACATAAACATCAGTTGTTGCCTTTAATCAAAGGTTCATACTATTTACCGTATGCTACTGCACTCCGCATGGGACGATTGGGTTATCAAAACTCAGCTCAAAAAAGCTTAGGTATTCATTACAACAATTTGACTGGCTATCTGGATGGTTTACAAAAAGCCGTTCATTCTCCTTACCCACCATTTAGCCGTTTAGGGTTAAATGATGCCGCTGGTGAGCCGTTGCAAATTAATGATCATGTTTTGCAGATTGAGAATGAATATTACAGTCTTGTACGCCCAAAACAGGTGCCTCAAGCAGGTGAAACGCCGTCTCAAGCCTTGAAAAATCGGGGAGTGGGATATGTTGAGCTACGTGCTGTTGATGTAAATCCCTACTCGGCAATTGGTGTTGATGAAACGACGGCAGGCTTTCTTGAAGTGTTAGCACTTTATTGTTTGCTAAGTGACAGTCCAGAGTTGTTAGGTCCTGAACAAGACTTGGTTGAGAAAAATCAGACCGAGGTGGTAAACCGAGGTCGAGCGCCGAATGCAACCATTACTGATTTAACAGGGTCATATCACATCGAAGATTGGGCACGTTTATATATTGCAAAAATGCAAGATTGTGCACAGCTACTCGATCAGACCTATGCAACGGAGCTGTATGGTTCAGCATTAGCCATCATGCAAGCACGAATTGATGAAGTTGATGAGACTTTGTCTGCACATGTTATTGACGATACGTTAAAGCATGGTGGAACTTGGAGTTTTGGTAGCCACATGGCACAGCTACATGCTGAAAGTTATGAGCAGCATGAGCTTAGTGTGGAAACTTTGAAACATTTTGAACAATTGGCTGCACAATCTTTACAGCAGCAAGAACAACTTGAGCAAGATACTCAGGTCAGTTTTGACCAATATCTTGAACAATATCGATAATAAAACGAGGTTTTACATGCGATTAAGTTACCGTTTGGTGAGTGGACTACTTGTTTTGGCAAGTATTGTCGGCATGTCTTTTGCGTTGTATCTGGAACATGTAAAAGGTTTAGAGCCATGTCCGCTCTGTATTTTTCAACGTGTTGGCTTAATGGCGATGGGCCTTGTGGCACTGATTGCATTTTTGCATAACCCGGTTTCCAACGCGATTAAACGCTTTTATGCTTTTTTGGCTGGCATCGCAATTTTATGGTCAGTCGGAGTAGCAGGTCGTCATGTTTGGATTCAGCATTTACCAGCAGATCAAGTACCGAGTTGTGGACCGGGTTTAAACTATTTAGTTGAGGCTTTACCTATGAAAGCAGTTTTGCAAGAAGTGCTTTCTGGCTCAGGTGAGTGCGCTGCAATTGACTGGACCTTTTTAGGTCAATCTTTACCAGTTTGGTCATTGGTCTATTTCATTTTGCTATTACTGGTCTGTTTATGGCAGTTATTCCGTTTTTATCCAGTGTTTAAAACTGCTAAAAAAAGAGTTTAAACAGAATAAAAAAAGCCCAACTTGATGTTGGGCTTTTTTTATTACTTTCGAATGAGTGAAAATATAAAAAAATTGATAGAAATAAAGCATAATTTTGTAGACAGATAGGTCTGTTTTTTATAAAGTGCAGCCGTTTTATATCCTTATGATTATAAAAAATGCTTTTTAATATATTTAATGTTTTGGAAAAAATAGGGTTAAGTGCGCAAAAACGTGCGATTCACGTGCAATTTTCTAATGAATTGCTCAATAACCAAGTTTTCTTGCAACGTATCGAAGGCCAACATCAGCTAAATGGGGAAATTGAAGCTGAGTTAATTTGTCTTTCAACGAGTGCCCAAATTGCACTCAAGCAATTTATAGGGGCACAAATTGCTGTTGATCAAGTAACTGATTCAGGACAATTATTTCGAATTACGGGAATTATAACAGAAGCCTGTTATGGTCAAAGTGACGGTGCGTTAACGCTTTATAAACTCACTTTAAAAGATGCGACAAATTTATGGCACAAACGCCGTAATAGTCGTGTTTTTATGAATAAAAGTATTATTGAAGTCACGGAAATTTTATTTAAAGAGTGGCAAGAAAAAAGTCAGCTTTTTGCGACAAGTTTAAGTCTTGACCTTAGTGGGCTAAGCCAGAGTTATGATATTCGCCCATTTATTATGCAACACAATGAATCTGATTATGACTTTCTGACGCGTTTGTGGCGAAGTGAAAGTATTAGTTGGCTGGTTGATGAAAAAGAACTTTTTGTTCCTCATTTTACTGCACCAATACAACCTCAAAAACTGAGACTCATTGATGACAATAGTCAGTACCAAGCTTTAGCACGTCGTAGCATTCGCTATCACAGAAGTAGTGCAACAGAATATCAAGATAGTATTACAGGTTTTGTTGCGGTGCGGACTTTGCAGCCGACTGCTGTACACGTGCAGCGTTGGCAACCTGATGCTCTGGCACATGAAGAAGGTGTAGGTTCAGTTATCACTACACACATACATTCAGAGCAATTTGATTCAGCGAGTTTAAGCCTTGAACAAGCATGGCACATGAGCCCAGCTTGGATGCAAGATTTAAAAGGGGAAGATCAAGCTACCGCTTCAAGTAGTAATCAGTTAGAAAAATTAAATCAGCAATTTACGGATATGTATGCAAGTCAGGCCAAATATTTTAAGGCCTATAGTAGTGTCCGCGATAGCCAAGTCGGCTATTGGTTTAATCTACGCGAACATCCTGAAATTGATCAGCATGAGGGAGCAGATCAAGAGTTCCTGATTATTGCTAAAAATTTCTATAACCAAAATAACTTACCTAAAGATTTACAACTGCAAGTTAGCCAGTTGTTAACCCAAAGCCGTTGGGATCAACATGGTTATGATGATATAGAGCGTCAAGGTAATGAACTGACCTTAATACGCCGTCAAATTAAAACTGCACCTGAATATAATCCGGAACTGCATCGACCAATGGCCTACCCACAAAGAGCGAAAGTCGTGGGGCCAGAGGGAGAGACTATTCATGTAGATGAATGGGGACGTATCAAAGTACGCTTTCTATTTACCCGTAGTGATGATCATGGCCATGATGGTGGCGCAGGTAGCAATGACAATGATACGGACTCGGCTTGGGTTGATGTACTGACTCCTTGGGCAGGTGAAGGCTATGGAGCACGCTTCTTACCCCGTATTGGTGAAGTGGTTGTCATTGACTTCTTTGATGGCAATATTGACCGTCCATTTGTGACCGGACGCATCCATGAGGCACAGCGTTCACCAACCAAATTCGATGTAAAAGGACAGCTTCCTGATACTAAAAAACTGAGCGGGATTCGCAGTCAGGAAGTTAATGGCAGCGGGTTTAACCAATTACGCTTTGATGACACAACTGGGCAAATTAGTACCCAACTACAAAGTAGTCATGCAACGACGCAACTGAATTTAGGTAATTTGAGCCATCCGAAAGAACAAGCGACGAGCCAAGGTCGTGGAGAAGGCTTTGAGCTTAGAACAGATGCTTGGGGAGCTGTGCGTGCAGGTAAAGGTATGCTCATTAGTACCTATGCACAAGAGCAAGCGATTGCAGACCATTTAGAGGCCGCACAAGCACAATCTTTACTTTCACAAGGCTATGAAAGCATGAAAATGCTTAGTGAAGTTGCAGCCAAGCAACAAACTGATGCCTTAAATGTGATTAATCGCTTACCCAAATTTATCCAGTCACTTGAACTAAAAACCACAGGGCAGGCGTTAAACAGTACGGTGAACCTGTTTAAAGAAGGGATTAATAATGATCCTATTCACGCCTTAAAAGACTGCGGTGGCTTTATTCAAGACATTGGTGCGCTAGGTGGAAATGCAAAAAGCGTTGTAGACGAATTTAATGCTTTCTTTACCGACGCTAAAGATGCGGTAGAGAATTTAAAAGCATTTATTGAAAATGTTGAAGAGCATGGTGGTGACATGGTTAAAGGAAAACTTGCCAGCATTAAAGACCGCATTCATAAAAATCCATTTGAAAGCATTCAAGTGGTTGGAAAAGTCTTAGCCAATGTCGAGACTAAAGACTTTGACATGAGAAGTGTATGTGGAACGTTTAGTAAAGGCAGTAAATTAGAAGTATCACCATCAAAAGCATTGAGTTCTTTGCAAGGTTTTATGGAAGGTTATACCCAAGGTTTAGAAAGTAGTGCAGATGCGAAACAGCAAGAACAAGGCAAAATCTTTAGACAAGCGCTTATGTTATTAGCATCGCCAAATGGTATCGCTTTAACGACACCTGAAAATATTATTCTGCAAGCTTCGCAAGATATTGCTGAAAGTGCCAGCGGTTCAATTAATTTAAGTGCACAGAAAAATATTATTGGGCATGCACAAGACAAAATCAGTTTGTTTGCTGCGCAAAAGGGTTTACGTGCTTATGCCGCAAAAGGGAAGCTCGAACTACAAGCGCAAGATGATGCTATTGAAGCGATTGCCAAGAAGGTCATTAAGCTCATTTCTACTGAAGAAAAAATCGAGCTTACCAGTCCAAAAGAAATTGTATTAACAGCAGGTGGGTCGCAGCTCAAAATTAATGCGGATGGCGTATTTTCAACAACAGGCGGTAAGTTTGAAAGTAAAGCTGGGCAGCATTTGTTTACGAGTGGGGCTAAGGTTTCTTATGAAGTCCCTGAATTGCCAAAAATTGGGCCTTATGCTGTTGATTTTTTATTTGCTAGTTTAGCTGGAAATGGTATAGAAAATGCAAAAATACAGCTGTATGAACCGGACAAAAAAGAAATTATTTGGGAGGGTAAAACAGATTTAAGAGGGAAAAGTAATTTATCTCTTCAGGATGAGGCAAAACGATATCAAGCTCTGATTGGCTTTGATGATTGGTCAAGTATATTTGACGATGAAGATAATTATGAAGAAGAACATGAAGAAGAATTCGAAATAGGTGAGCATGGTATGCAAGCTGAAGAAAATAACTTAGAAGAATAGGTGTAATTTATGTCAAAAATTTATATTGTTAAATCAGGTGATACTCTTTGGGGAATTTCAAAAAAGCATCATACCTCAGTAAAAGAGTTAGCTAGAATTAATTCATTATCAGGTAGAATGATTCATAATCTTAAAATTGGGCAAAAGATTTATTTACAAAATGATGTAAATAACACTAATAATTTTGAAACCCAATTAAAGATTATTTTAATGGATCTTTCTTTTAAGCCTATATTAAAAGCTACTATTCAATTAGAGTTTGATGGGAAAAAAATTATTAGAAATACAAAGAATAGTATTTTTGAAGATATAAATATTCAAGATCATTCGAAAGGATTGAAAGTTTTTTTTAAAAACTTAAATGGTACTTTTGATTTGATCGCTGATCATCAAGTGCTTCCATTAGGAAGAAAAGTACTAAAATTAACATCAAGGAAAATGAAAGTAGAAGGTTCTCATTATGCAAAAGATGGAATACTAAATGAAACAGTTAATCAGATTATGAATAATTTAAAAAGGATTGGAAAACCTATAGTTGAAAGCATATCTACGAAAGATGAATTGAAAAATAAGCAACCGTCACCCAAAATGCCTGAAGAAAAAATAGAGCAAAAGCGTACTGATAATGGTAATAGTACTCATATAATTGCTGCACAATTTACAGAAGATAATTTTTTATTAAAACCAGTTAATAATAAATATCGAGCTTATATTGTGAGCGCAGCTAAAAGACATGGTTTTACCCCTCACTCTTTAGCAGCTGTTATTGAAGCTGAAGCAGCAAAAATAAGAAAGACAGGTGAATGGAATACTAATAGTAAAGCAAATTCGAGTACTGCAGCAGGATTGACCCAATTCTTAGATGAAACATGGTTAGCTATGTGTAAGGATAAAAGTTCATTAGTTGGGCAATATGTATTGAATAATCCTAAACTAACTATACAGCAGAAATTAAATTTAAGATTTAATGCGGAAATGGCTATTGATGCTGCTGCTGCCTATGCAATTAGTAATTTTAAATCATCTGGTTTGCCCTATCAAAAACTAACAGAACCAAGTTCAATAGCTAAGTTTGCTTATTTGCTACATCATGAAGGAGCTACAGGAGGGAAAAATTTTGTACTAAACTCTTTAAGTCAGGAACGTGCAAAAAAATTACTTTTTACTCAATTTGGAAAGAATGGCGCTAAGCAAGCTGCAGATTTTTTAAATCGGTATAAAGGTGATGCAAAAGCTGCTTACGGAGCATGGCTAAGAAATTATATTGATGGGCATATAAATATTTATCAATATGTTGTAGATAAGAACAAGACTTCTGGAATAAATTTAAGTACGGATGAAACTATAAAGCTATTGAAAGGCCAAACAATTTCAACTCCTGCTCCTAAAATATCAACTACTTCTAATAATCAGAAAACGACAAAAGTCAGTACTAGTGAAAAATCTGAATCTAAAATTACAATTAATACTTCACAAGCCCCAACAAATAATATTGGAGGAGATAATAATTGGCATAATCCTTTAGCAGATTGCAAATTAAGAACAGCAGGTTTAGCGAATGCTAAAGGTGCAACATTCGGTAAAGTAAGAAACAATGGTACTAAAAATCACCAAGGTGTTGATTTACAAGCTAATCCAGGTACAAAAATATATGCAGTCTGCGGTGGCGTTATTGCATTTGCTGGGGCAACTGGTGGAGCATATGGTAAAGTAATTGTTTTAAAAGTTGATATAAATGATTTACCTGAAAAGCAAAAGAAATATGCTCAAACTAAACTTACAAAAAATAAATATGTCTACTTCTTTTATGCTCATTTATCGGTTATTGATGTAGATAAAGGTGATCCAGTTGATACTGGGGAAGTGATTGGAAAAACTGGTGCAACAGGTAATGCGAATAAAATGACCACTATATCCAAAGGTGCTCATCTTCATTTTGAAGCTAGAAGTGCTCCCTTATTAGGGGTAGGATTAGATGGAAGAATTGACCCAATACCATTTATAAATGCAAATTTACCATATTAATTTTGAGGTACTTATGAAAGCTTTAAATTCTTTTGCAATGATGATCGCTTGTAGTGTTTCTTTCAATATTTGTTATGCAAAAGAAAATAATGAGTGGAGTGACTATTTACAAGATTCCACCCAAATAAATTCACCTATAGAATACATAGATTCTTATAATAAATATACAGTTATAAATCCTAATTTAAAAATTAAATTAGTGGATTTTGGTAATATTAATAAAACTAAAAAAGAGATTAAATATTCTTTAAAAAAATATGGAGTTCAAATCTTAAATCGGAAAGAGGTATATAATATTTTTGAAAGTAAAGTTCCTTTAAAATCTAATGTTGACTTTACATTGTTGTACAATGATAAAAATATTGTAGCTTTTAGAATTCGAGAAAATAGTAATATAGATTATGTAAAAGAACCGTATAAAAATTTCACTACAAATGCATATTTTTATAATATCGTAAATAATAAATTTATTGAATTACCGATTTTAAATTCAGATAGTGAGGATAAAAGTAAAGCGACAGATATCTTACAGGGAGATCAGTTAACATATGACTCAAAAAAAGGACAATATATTTATTTAGCAAATATAAAATCTTATAAAACAGGGAAAATACAATCTGTCAAAACTATTTTTAATAGTAACTTAAAATGTATTTCCTCTACTTTGGGATGCGAAACAATAGGTGCTCTTCCTGCTACAAAAGCTAATTAATTAAAAGAAGCCCAACAAAAGTTGGGCTTCTTTTATGTCTCTACAATTCCATCTAAATCTTCGAGCGTATAGTTCGGCATATCAATAATATGGGTCTGAATACCTTCTTGCACATAATCATTCACATGAGGATATAACCAGCGAGTAATTTGTTCGGCAACACTTGAGTGATACTGAATTTCAAAGTGATTTAAGCCATAAAACACGGCTTTATGAGAGTCTGGAACTTTGAGCTGAAAACGTGGATTAGGATGTTCACCTAGTGCGCTTTTCACACTCACTAAGTAATCGCCAATTACGGTCAACGCTTTGTTGCGTACTTTTTCAAACTCGAGGGTGCCTGCCACTAAAAAAGTATTGATATGGGAAGGTAGCGGAGCCGGAGCACGGTTATCATCCATCATGCCAATACGGGCATCCATATATTCCCAGTCGTCATCACGAACGCTGCCGTGGCGTAGGTCTAAAATGCCGTTGCTACGAATATTAACCAGTTGACCAATTAAGCCCACAAAAGGGAAAGCCCCAAGTTTATCTTGTATGGTAAAGCCAAAGCGTTCCAAGACTGCGCCATGATGTGGAGATCCAATGCATACCAGATTCTCGACCATATGGATCCATTGATACATATTTTGTTTGCCATAAAACAAGGCGCTACGAGAAACCAATCCGCCCATGCTATGGCCAATGATATCAATACTGGTAATTCTTGGGTTACGTTGTACCAAGTCTTCTAATAAGTTTGAAAAACTACGCCCATTGGCTGAAATGCGTCGACCGGTATTGTAATTTAAATACAGCATCGTGTTATGGTCACGTTGAGCTAACAGGCGCTCCCCAATACCGCCATAATGTGCGTTTGACCAAGTCAGATGATTCATACACAAACCATGGACCAAAATTACAATACGTCCCGCAAGTTCCCCTTGTTGAATTGCACCGTAATGATCGTATAGCACCATGGGTAAGGCGAGTGGACTGTGCTGTTTAAGCAGATAATCCCCAAAAATTCCATTCAAAATTCCAACCAAAAAATGTAGGCTTGGAGTGAGTGGTTTTTCGTGAAGTGTTGGATACTTTTCAATAATATGACGTAAACTTGGCGCTAAAAAACAGCTACCATATTTTTGTAAAGCGCCATAAGAAAATTGATATGCCTTTTGCACAAATGGTCGTTTTTGAAAGTTTTTTGCATTTTGTGTGCTAATACCAAAAGCATTTTTTAATACTTCAATATTAATAACTTGTATTAATTCGTGTACACCATTTAAGCTGGTGCTGAACAGTTGAGCTAAACCTTCTAGTACGTCTGCCTGACTCGGTGGCGTACGATCCCATTTACAATAAGTTTCATGTAGTGGTGTTAAGCTCGGCATATCTTTTCCCCATATACGTTATAACCGACGTTTTAAGCTGTACTTTTTATCAACGGCAGTAAACGTTTCCATCTTAGTAGTTTAAATAACACATTTTTTTAAAATACTGATGAATGGTTAGTTGAGTGGTTTTTCTTGTCTAACAATTGTGCTTTTCTATACAAACTGAGAACAAAATTGTGGAATTTGTCTCAATTTAGAGGGAAATATATGAATATTATCTACCTCCATGGTTTTAATAGTAGCTCTCTTTCAATTAAAGGGCTAAGCCTTAAGCAGTATTGTAGCGAATTAGGGATTAATGTGCATTTGCCAAACCTCAATAGATCTCCAGATCAGGTGGTTGAGCAAGTTTCAGAGCTTATTGAAAGTCTGGAAGATGTTGCATTGGTTGGTAGTAGTTTAGGTGGTTTTTTTGCGACATACTTTGTCGCGAAATATAATATTCCTGCTGTACTGATTAATCCTGCTATGCAACCATGGAAGTTGTTTGATGCGCTGTTTCAAGTTGAAAGCATGCCCTATGTGGTAAATGATCAATGGTCAATTGATCATGTTCAGTTGCGACAGTTGCAACAACTGGAACTGAAACAACCTAAAAATGCCGACAAAATACTCGTCTTATTGCAACAAGGCGACGAAATTTTGGATTATCGTCAAGCACAACGCTATTATAGTGCTGCAACGCCATCCTCATTGATTTTGACGGATGCTCATGGCAATCATGCTATGGAAGATTTTGAAGAAAAATTACCGTTAGTGATCGAATTCTTTGCGCACACCATCAAATAAGGAAAACGTACAACGTGACACAATATACGGCTCAATCGCTTGAAGTCCTTTCTGGTTTAGACCCTGTTCGTCGTCGTCCAGGGATGTATACCGATACGACTCGACCTAACCATTTAGCCCAAGAAGTTATTGATAATGCTGTTGATGAAGCATTAGCTGGTCATGCCGACAAAATATGTGTCACGGTTTATAAAGATGGTTCATTGTCGGTTGAAGATAATGGCCGTGGTATGCCGGTTGATATTCATCCTGAATATGGCCAATGTGGTATCGAAATTATTCTGACCAAGCTCCATGCGGGTGGTAAATTCAGTACCGATAATTACCAATTTTCAGGTGGTTTGCATGGTGTGGGTATTTCCGTTGTAAACGCCTTATCAACACGTGTTGAGGTGGAAGTTCAACGTCAGGGTAACCTATATCAAATGGCCTTTGAGCAAGGTGAACCGGTTGCACCTTTGGCTGTGTTAGAAGGCAAAGCACCAAAACGCGCGACAGGTACAACGGTACATTTTTGGCCAGAAGCGAAATATTTTGATAGCCCGAAATTTGCTTTAAAAGCACTTAAACACAATTTAAAAGCCAAAGCTGTTTTAGCAGCAGGCTTAAAAATTATTTATATTGATCAGATTAACGATGAAAAAATCGAATGGCAATTTGAAAATGGCCTCGTCGATTATTTGATGGATGAACTGCAAGACCGCGAAATTTTGCCAAATCCTGCTTTCGTAAGTAGTGGGCAGGCAGATCGTGCGGCATGTGAGTTTGCAATCTGCTGGAATGTAGAAGGCGGCGAGCAGGTTCAAGAAAGTTATGTGAACTTGATTCCAACTGCACAAGGCGGTACTCATGTGAATGGTTTGCGCTCAGGGGTAACTGAAGCATTACGTGAGTTTTGTGAGCTACGTAACTTGTTGCCACGTAATCTCAAACTATCAGCAGAAGATGTTTGGGACGGTGTGAACTATATTTTGTCACTCAAGTTCCAAGAACCGCAGTTTTCAGGTCAAACCAAAGAGCGTCTTTCTAGTCGCGAGGCCTCTAATATTGTTTTAAATATTGCTAAAGATGCTTTTTCACTCTGGCTAAACCAACATGCTGAAATTGCCATGCAACTGGCTGAAATGGCGATTTCTAAAGCAGGTCGTCGTTTAAAAGCAGCTAAAAAAGTCGAGCGTAAAAAGATTGTTTCTGGCCCTGCATTGCCGGGGAAATTGGCCGACTGTGTTGGGCAAACTCGTGAAGACAGTGAGCTATTTATTGTCGAGGGTGACTCGGCGGGTGGTAGTGCCAAGCAAGCACGTGATAAAAACTTTCAGGCCATCATGCCAATTCGTGGAAAAATCTTAAATACGTGGGAAGTTTCTTCAGATGAGGTTTTGGCTTCTCAAGAAGTTCATGACATTGCGATTGCCATTGGTGTAGACCCAGGTAGTGATGACTTATCAGAGCTGCGTTATGGCAAAATCTGTATTTTGGCCGATGCCGACTCGGATGGTTTACACATTGCGACTTTGCTTTGTGCTTTATTCGTTAAACACTTTCCAGCATTGGTTGAAGAAGGACATTTGTATGTAGCAATGCCACCATTGTTCCGTATCGATATTGGTAAAGATGTCCATTACGCGCTTGATGATGATGAGCTCGAAGTCATCTTGAAAAATGTGAAAGGCAATCGTAATCCGCAAATTACCCGATTCAAAGGACTGGGTGAGATGAACGCGATTCAGCTACGTGAAACGACCATGGATCCAAACACACGTCGTTTAGTTCAACTCGATCTAGATGATGCTCATTTTACAGCAGGTTTACTCGATAAGTTACTTGCGAAAAAACGTTCGGCCGATCGTAAACAGTGGCTTGAGCAGAAGGGTAACCTAGCCGATATCACTGTTTAAAACAGAATTAAAAAATCCCCGCTCAATAGGCGGGGATTTTTTATGTAAACCTAAATTATTGGAAATCACCACAATGGGTTCTACCATTAAATTAAAAAATAGACAGATCTGTATATTTTAATTTAGGCCGTAATTTTTATAGCAAATGGAAATTGAAAAACATCACAATTCGCTCCACCTCCAATTCGATCTACCACCGCAAAATCACTTGGTGCCTCAAAGGTAAGCAAAGGATGATGCCATGTGCCTGCCCGATAATTAATACTTTGCTTCCCATTTGAAATAAAAGCACATAACTTTGAAATATCAGGAGTATTTTCATCCAGAGCGGGCGCCACAATAATTAAAAACTTTTGTTGCTGTAGTGGAATAAATGCCTGAGAGCCTTTCGGATGGCGCTCTAGCATTGAAATTTCCAGAGGTAGTACACTGGTCTTAATATTACGGAAAATACTAATTCCTGCCTTTGCTTCCCCTTCAATTTCAGTTTCAACGAGCGCATGGTAGCGCTCGGTGTGGGCATCATTAATATGAAAAAAGTCATGCCCGTCACAACAGATGACTTCTCCGAAGGGCTGAAAGTTTTCAATTGTTAAGGGCTGAATTTGAACATTCTTCATGATCATGACTTGGCAATTTTCCCCCATAAACGAACACGACTAATCCCCCCGTCTGGAATCATATTAATGCGAATATGCGAGATTTTTTCATGCTGTAAAATCTCATTCACATATTCATGAATATGGTCCATTTGCATCGGTTGAGCTTCAAGTAAATAAGACCAGAACATACTTTGTGGAATCAGTTGTGCATCGGTTGCATTTTCAAGGTAAACCGCTTGAATGGATACTTGGGCAGGGAAATTTCCTTTAAAGTGAGCCGTATCAATTTCAAGTCTCTCAATTTTTCCACTTTTACCCAATGCAAGAATACACCAGTCATAACCCGGCGCTCGGCGGCGTTTAGTTTCCCATCCATCACCCATATTGACGCCACGGCCAGGGTTAATCAAATTACGAGGATGGCCAAAATGCGCATCGCTATAGGCAACTACGCGGCCACCATTTTCGAGAGCCAATAAATCGAGAGTTTGCTCGCTGTCAGTTACCTGAATATGAACATCTCCATAGACACGTAAACGGGCAATACCACCATCTGGGAAAATATTAAGGCGTATATGAGTGAAAAGTGCATCATTATTGACCATAAAAATATGGTGCTGGCTTGGGCCGAGTCCAGTATTTCCTAAAACACTTTCCCATTTTGCTCCTGTCAGGTCCCCATTTGGTGCATAGCATGCTTCTAAAGATGCAGATGCTGGATAATTTCCTGTGAAAAAGCTGGTATCAATATCAAGTGCGCTGATTTTTCCACTTACTCCGAGCTTCACGATACACCAATCATAACCTGCGTGACGTTTACGGCGCGTCTCCCATCCATCCATCCATTTGCCGTTGTCATCAAATTTATCTTCAACAAAAATAGGTGCATCAAATTGCAGCATACGCTTTGCTTCTGCAAAGAAATCATCTGAACACTCAATGACTTGTGCACCAATTCGGGCATCTGCCAAATTGGTTTTCGTATTCAAAATTTCAGGAAGTTCAAATGCTGGAGCATGCAATGTTGCCATAGTAGATTATCCGTATTTCTTGTTAAAAACATGATTTTTCATTTAAAACTGCGCCAACACGGAGCGTGCTGAGACGAGTTTTACATGTAAATATATAAGCATGGTGCATGCCAGTTTTGTGGAAAAGCTAAATAAATTTTGAAGGATGGCATGTTTTTAGCATAAGCACTCTATAGGTGAATATCTATAGGAGCGTGTTATGAATGTGGTGATTATTGGTGCGGGAATGGGAGGTCTAACCACAGGCATTGCATTAAAAAAATTTGGTCACCAAGTTCGTATTTTTGAACAAACTGAAAAGATTCTTCCAGTGGGCGCTGCAATTTCGCTGTGGTCGAATGGTGTGAAATGTCTAAACTATCTGGGATTAACAGACAAAATTGCTAAACTTGGTGGACAAATGGATGATTTGGCCTATGTGGATGGTCTAACTGGAGATGTGATGACACAATTCAGTTTACTACCATTAATTGAAGAAGTAGGCCAACGACCATATCCAGTTGCACGTGCCGATTTACAAAATATGCTAATGGATGAATTTGGCAGAGATCAGATTTATTTAGGCAAAAAAATGGTTAGCCTTCAAGACAAAGCTGATTATGTTGAGGTCCATTTTGCAGATGGCAGTTCAACGCAGGCTGATCTATTAATTGGGGCTGACGGTACCCACTCACTTACACGGAGCTATGTGTTGGGCCAACAAGTACAGCGCCGTTATGCGGGTTATGTGAACTGGAATGGCTTGGTTGAAATATCTGAAGATTTAGCCCCAGCTCAGCAATGGACGACTTATGTGGGGGAAGGCAAGCGAGCGTCTTTAATGCCAGTTGCAGATGGCAAGTTCTATTTCTTTTTAGATGTGCCTTTGCCAGCAGGTCTAGACAATAATCGAGATGATTATAAAAAACTTTTAAAACAATATTTTGCGGATTGGTGTTTGCCAGTACAGCAACTCATTGAGCGCTTAGACCCGCAAAAGACGAATCGGGTAGAAATCCATGACATTGAACCATTTACACAATTTTATAAAGGTCGTGTAGTGATTTTAGGTGATGCTGCACACAGCACGACACCTGATATTGGTCAAGGCGGTTGCCAAGCGATGGAGGATGCGATTTATTTAGCGCGTTCTCTGCAAATTAACACCTTGGGGCTAGAGGATGCTTTGCGACGCTATCAAAACAAGCGCAATGAACGAGCAAATGAACTGGTACTTCGTGCGCGTAAACGCTGTGATGTGACTCATATGAAAGATGAAGGCGTTACACAAGCATGGTATGCAGAACTACGCCGTGAGCAAGGCGGGCATATTATGCAGGGGATTATTAGCAATATTGTGGGTAATCCACTCGATTAAAACAAAAACAGCAAGGAATTTTCCTTGCTGTTTAATCTTCTAAATCAAAATTTTAGAAGTGGTATTTAACCAAAGCACTGACGTTATTTTCATCTCGGCCTTGTAGACCAAATTTATTATTCCATACAGAGTGCTCAATACCGAGGTATAGACGTGTATCAGGAGAAATGTGTTTACCTACATTCCATTTCCACTGAGTTGTCCAGTTCAACTCGCTGGCATGGTCTCCCTCAGCAGTTGACCAGTCAAGGAAACCATCTACCAAGAAATCTTCAGATGCGATTTTAAATGGAATGCCGTAAACGAATGTCATTTGATAATCGTCGTCAGTGTTCTCATTATTTGCACGGTAGAAGTTTAAATTCGCATATTGGAAATATGGGATATCTAAATCAACTGCAAAACCATAAAGGAAGTTATCGAAGTTATTGCCGTCTTCACTGTTACCTTCCCAAGTAGTACTAATGAGTACATCTTTGATTGGGCCATACGACAGTTTTTTACCAGACACTTCGCCTAAGCTTAAACGTGGTGATAACTCAAAGTAAGTACTCTTATGGTCATTTTCACCGCGCATGCGGTCCATAAAGAAAAACACATCAGCGTATTTAACTTTCGCTGCATATTCCAAAGTAATCGTGGTTTCTTTGTCATCTACAACTTCATAGTTTTCACCATAAAGTCCGGTCACGCTAAAATCTTGCCAGATTGGTTTTGCCTGAACCATGGCAGTTGCAGATAACAAGGCACAAGTCGCCGCAAGTTGCTTTAATTGCATTTAAATGATCTCCCCCCAAATAAAGCACGCTAAGGATACAGGGTCTTAAGCAAAAATGAAGCCAAATTTGATCAACGGTTAAAAAAAAGCCCACCGAAGTGGGGCGCTAAAAACTAAACCTTTAATGAGTATTTCTTGTGTTTATTGTTTGGCTTAAATGCGGGGTACGCGAGCTGCGAAATGAAGGTAAGTGATTAAATAATAAATTCAACAAGATAGCAAAAATACATGTTGAACTAATACCCGAATGGAACAAAGTTTGTACCCAAACTGGAAAATGAGCATAAAACTCATGGTTAATAATGGGGATCATCCCTGCTGATAAAGCGGTCGCGACAATAATTAAATTTTTCTGATCGTTATAATCTATTTTTGCCAAAGTACGAATTCCACTTGCTGCAACTGAACCAAATAAGATCAAACCCGCACCACCAAGTACGGGCATTGGAATCGCTGCAATCAAACGACCCATAATAGGGAGTAGGCCCAAAATAATGAGAATGACACCACCTGCTGCGACTACAAAGCGACTTTTGATACCTGTAATGGCAACTAACCCAACATTTTGGGCGAAAGCGCTTTGCATGAACGAACCAAAGATAGGTGCGAAAGCACTCGAAAACATATCGGCACGTACGCCATTGGCGATCCGTTTCGCGTCGACTTCAGTTCCTACAATATCTCCGACAGCAATAATATCGGCTGTCGTTTCAGTCATAATGACCAAAGTTACAATCAACATCGACAAGATTGCACTAAGCTCGAAAGTAGGCAAGCCAAATGCAAATAAGTGTGGAAATTGCAGCCATGCACCTGAACTCACCTGACTAAAATCACCAAAACCCATAAAGTAGGCGAGGGTGGTACCAGCAACAATAGCCAACAAAATTGATAAGCGGCGAATGCTTGCTTGCGGCAGCATATTCAGAACAATCACAATACCTAAGGTCAGTAAGGCTAAAGAGATATTTTCTACGCTACCCCAGTCAGGTGCTTTGTTGTTGCCACCCATCATCCAGCGAATCGCAACGGGTAACAGCGATAGCCCAATAATCGTGATGACGCATCCAGTCACAACGGGTGGGAAAAACCGAATAATTTTTGAAAAATAAGGTGCAAGGCATAGTCCAATTAGAGAGGCGACAATCACCGCACCGTAAACAGCAGGTAAGCCTCCCCCAGTGGTGATAATGGCGACCATGGTTGCCACGCCAGCAAAAGATACACCCTGAACCAAAGGTAACTTAGCGCCTAGATATTTCGTCCCAATGGTCTGAATCAGTGTTGCCAACCCACCTACAAATAGGGCGGCTGCGATTAACATTCCGACTTGTGCTGAGCTTAAGCCTGCCGCTGTTCCAATAATCAGTGGCGGGGCTACAATACCACCATACATGGTCAGCACATGCTGTAAGCCGTAAGCAAAACTTTTGGATATTCCTAAATATTCATGCTCTGGAGAAATCGCATTCTTTTGCTGATGATTCATATTTTTCTCCTATTTATATTCTGAGTTAGCTACCGCGATAAGTGGAGTAAGCAAACGGGCTGATCAGTAATGGAATGTGATAATGCTGATTGATGTCTTCTATAAAAAATTGAATGCAAACACGCGGGAAAAAAGTTTTGACTTGCTGAGATGAAAAATAAGGCGCAATTTCAAATTCAAGTTGATAAGCACCTTTTGCAAAATCTTTTATTCCAAAATTACCCACTCGACCGTCTGGGTTAGTGGTTGCTGTCGCTAGCAGCTCATGAGTTTCTGCATGAAACAATTTCACTTCTACGTCGGCCGCTGGTTTGCCTAAATTCGTATCTAAAATATGAGTGCTGATCATGCTTGTATTTCCTGAGATAGACGTAATAGAGCAATCGCTGCAAGTTGCTGATGTACAATTACTTTTTCGATAGCTAAGTCATGTTGTAAGCGTTCATGTAGCTTTTTTAAAATCTCATCGCTACTAAGGCCCGCTGCTTTAATTAAAAAAATAAAGCCAAACTTCTGTTCATAATCGAGATTGCCTTGTAGCAGAGCCTTTTGTGTCTGTTCATCTAAGGAAATGCCAGCTTGTTCCTGATTTGAAAAATCTTGCTCTTTTGCATTGAGTTGTTTTTTTGCTTGTCGTTCACCAATTTTTGGGTGAGTTGCTAAAGCAGTTTCAATGTCTTGCCATGACCACATTTGACTTAAATTTTCTGCATGCTCTAAAAGAGATGCTTTTGATGAATAGGGGCGTTTTGAGATGATTTTCTCAGCCCATGCTGGAATGTGGACACAGTTTTTTAACAAAGTCTTGAGTTGTTCGGGTGGGGCTTGATTAAACTCGGCTAAAAACACTGTTATTCCTAAACTCGTTGTTGTGATATAGATTTTTAGCAATAACAGTGCCAATAGTGGTTTATGTGTCTCTTATGAATTTGGAAAATTAAAAATTGATTATTTAGTTATGTGATTTTTATACCAATGCTGCGCAATGTCTTGACGACGACAGATCCAGACTCGATCGTGCATTTGAATGTAGTCGAGAAATTTTTGTAGTGCTTTAAAACGACCTGGACGCCCTAAAATACGGCAGTGCATTCCAATCGACATCATTTTTGGTGCAGTTTCACCTTCTGCATACAGCACATCAAAACTATCTTTTAAATATTGAAAAAACTGTTCTGAATTATTAAAGCCACCAGGCGAGCAGAACTTCATGTCGTTACATTCTAAGGTATAAGGAATAATTAGATGAGGGCGCGATGCACCAGCCGTATCGGTAAGCGTTGTCCAAAAAGGCAGATCATCGCCATAATAATCAGAGTCGTATTGTAGTTGTGGAAACTCTGCAAGTAACTGACGAGTATTGGGACTATCACGTCCGGTGTACCAACCTATCACTTTATTTTCAAACAAGTTTTCTAAAACAGATAAAGCTTGTTCTATATGCTGTTTTTCTAACTCAATATCAGTATCTTGATAGTGAAGCCAGCGGTAGCCATGAGAAACCACATCATAATCAGCTTGCTTAATTGCTTCCACAATATGAGGGTTGCGGGCGAGCGCCATCGCAACTCCGAAAATAGTCATCGGGAGCTTACGTTTTTGAAATTCAGCATGAATGCGCCAAAAACCAGCACGTGAACCATATTCGTACATAGAGTCCATCGACATATGTTTAGCAGGGTAGCTTGCAGCGCCAATAATCTCTGATAAAAACTGTTCCGAGCCCTCATCGCCGTGCTCAATATGTTTTTCTCCACCTTCTTCATAATTAAGCACAAATTGCACTGCAACCTTAGCATTGTTAGGCCATTTAACCTGTGGAGGTTGCCCGTGATAACCGATTAAATCACGTGAATAAGGAGACTTTTGAATTTGCTCAATAAGCTCGGCTCCAGATAGATAAGATTTGGACACGATTGCTCTCCTTTTGTTCATTTTTTCATAAAAATTTAAAAAATCAGCTTGCATATTTTTATAGATGGACTGATATTGAAGATATGGAGATCTTCAAAATATATTAAAACCAGTACGTTTAAGTCAGGAGATAACAAACCATTACACCATCAAAATGTACAATTAAAGTCAGTTGATGCATGCTTAAAACATGCCAACATAAAAAAGTTTTGCATAGAAAAGATCCACAGTAAGAAAGAGAGGATGGTATTTATGAATATTGAAATCCGCACAGATAAAAACATCCATAATAGTGAACGTTTAATTACTTATGTACGTGCAGAACTTACTCAAGAATTCCAACGTCATAGCGAACGTATTACACATTTCTCGGTTCATTTTAGTGATGAAAATGGGGACAAAAGTGGTGACAAAGATATCCACTGTATGATTGAAGCACGTCCTTCAGGTTTGAAACCGGTTGCAGTGCACCATAAAGCAGGAAATATTGATGCTTCAATTCATGGCGCGATTGAAAAATTAAAACGTAGCCTCGAACATACTTTTGAGAAAAAAGAACACCCGAGAGGTGGGCAACCAGAATTCATTGATGATGAAGTTTAATTAAAAATGCTAAAAAGCCCTTCGGGGCTTTTTTTATATTTGATGAAAATAAAACTATTCACAACATTAGGTTTGCAATGCGATGCAATCAACCTCTAAAATCTGGATAAGAGATTAGGCATAATAGCCCTAATATATTTTTGAGAGATGGTCATGTTAACCACCCAGCAGCAAGCTTTAATTAAAGCCATAGAAGAATTAGAACTCGCGCAAGTGCAGAAATTACTTGCTGAAGGACTTGATCCGAACTTTATTGATCCGGAGCAAGGACCACCTGTGTCGATTATCTGTGACGGAATTTTTAAATGGTGGGAAAATGTATCGGAAGCTTATGAAGCTGGTACACCATTATCAAAAGAAGAAAAGCAACAAGCTTTACAAGTTTACCTCGATATTCTCGAAGCTTTGATTCAGGCCAAAGCCAATGTACACCTTTGGGATGCAGAAGAGTTTTATGGTCCGCTATGGGATGCAGCAAGCTCGGCATGCGCGCCAGCCGTTCAACGTTTACTCGATGAAAAAGTTGATCCAAACTCACGTGATGAAGAAGGTCTCACCATTTTATCTTCTATCAGTCAGTTGTTCTTTGATTGTGACTTTGATGAAATAGATTGGTCAGAATCGCTTGAAGAAGAGCGTGAAACATTAGAGTTATTGCGCCGTCATGGGGCTAAAATGACAAAAGAATTAACTGCTTGATTGGATATTAAAATGAAAATAGTACAAATTTTAACTTTTGCTCTGACTACTGTTGCTGCCGGAAGTACTTTCGCAGCAGAGTTTTCTTTTGACCGTCCAGGTTCAGGCTTTGGAACAGGGATCACACCAGTAGGTAAGTTAGCTTGGGAGCAAGGTTTACCTAGCGCAACTTATACAGAGTCGACTGTTAATGGCGTTAAAGAAAAGACCGTAACTGTAAATGAAGATATGCTATTCCGTACAGGTTTGGCTGATGGCTTAGAATTACAATTAGGGTGGCAAGGTCCAGCATGGACTCAAACCAAACGTGCTGGCAAAAAAACTGACAATTCAGGTTTTGGTGATGTAAGCATCGGTTTGAAAAAAGCAATTGATCTAGATGATGATAACTTATCAATGGCTGTTTTAGCTGAGGCTGTTATTGCAACAGGAAATGATGAATTTACTGCGCATGATGATATTTATAGCCTGAGTTCAGCGGTAGCTTATAAATATAATGACTTGGTAGGCACATCAATCACTATGCGCTACGAAGTACAAAATAGTAACTGGGCAGTAACTGCAATCCCAACGATTGACTATAAAATCGCAGGTAAGCTTTCTGGTTATTCAGAATTTGTTTATCGTAAAGCTGAAAGCCAAGACTATGAATATGGTTTAGGCACAGGTTTAGTCTATGCAGTTAATAATCGTACTCAGCTTGATGCAAGTGTAGGGGTTGATTTAGAGGGTCAAGACAAGAGCTACCGTGGTGGCTTAGGCGTGGCGTTCTTGTTCTAATCGAAGCAATTTAAATTTTATGTTAATGAAAAAGCCTATTCATCAGGGAATTCTTTATTTTCTAGCAGTTGCTGTTTGTCTATTTAGCCAGTTGGTTTCTGCACAAGATAAGCTACTCTCACCCGAACAAGCTTTTTCATTTTCGGTTGAATCTTCTGAGCCGCATACGGCGAATTTGTCTTGGCAAATTCAGCCAAATTACTATCTATATCAGCATAAATTTACCGTACAACAAGGTACGCAACCTTTAGCTTTAAAGTTACCTAAAGCGATTGCTCAATATGATGAAAATTATGGGCAAAGTGAGGTTTACTATCATCAAGTTAATTTTCAAATTAAGACTAAGCCTTCAGAACACTATAGCGTGACTTGGCAGGGCTGCGCAAAAGATCGTATTTGTTATCCGCCACAAACCATTGAGTTTCAAACTGATGCAGATGGCTTGGTTGGTGTACAAAATCAAGCAGGATCAGCGTCAAAACGATTGCTAGATTTGGCAAATACACAGTCCGACACTTCTTCAGATTCTTTAGAAAAAGAGCAAGATACAGAGACAACAGCTGTTACAACCACACCAGAAATTGCGCAAGATCAGATTTGGTCAGCCAAGTTAATTGAACACTCGCTGTGGTATGGGATTTTATTATTTCTCGGTTTAGGCATATTGCTCGCATTTACGCCATGTTCTTTACCAATGCTGCCTATTTTAACCTCATTAATTATTCGAGATCACAAAGGTTTAAAGGCTTGGACCATTGCACTTACTTTTGTTTGTAGCATGGCATTGGTTTATGCAGGTTTAGGTTTAATTGCTTCTTCGGCAGGTTTAAATTTCCAGCGCTGGTTACAACAACCTGCGACTTTAATTGCTTTTAGCTTGCTGTTTATTATCTTTGCTCTGAACCTATTTGGCTTATTTGAACTTCGTTTACCGCAAACATGGCTAAACCGACTTGACCGCATTCAGTCGATGCAACAAGGTGGCACTCTAGTGGGTGCGGGAGTCATGGGTGTGGTTTCTGCACTTTTGGTCGGTCCTTGTATGACTGCACCACTCGCTGGAACTTTATTATTTATTTCTCAAACACAAAACCAATGGCAAGGCGCTTTGCTTTTATTCTGTCTAGGTTTTGGAATGGGAATTCCGTTGCTATTAGCGAGCATATTAGGAGCAAAATTCCTACCTAAAGCGGGCAACTGGATGCATCAGATTAAAGTGATTTTTGCTTTTCTGATGTTGGGTTTAAGTCTCTACTTTATTCGTCCTTTATTGCCAGATTGGGGCATGCAAGTACTTAGTCTCCTATTAGGACTCGCTTTTATAGCTTATTCGCTTTATCAGCTTTTCTTGAAAAAAGGGCAGCTGCAATGGCTCTACGCGATCTTATTGTTAGTCGTTACACCTTTTGTAGCCTATAACCAATATCAACATATTCATAATCGAAATTTGCAAAGTTCTGAGCACATGGCGGAGTGGCATGTTGCAACGAGTGCGGCAGACTTCCAAAAGATTTTAGCAGCAGCGCCTGCTGATCGGGCGATTGTGGTGGATGTCTATGCAGACTGGTGTGTTGCTTGCCAACCGATTGAACACCGTATTTTAAAAGCGCCAGAGGTTCAGTCTGCTCTTGCACCTTACTATTTGATTAAGCTGGATTTGAGCCATTATGACCAATCACATGAAGCTCTACTCAAGCAATGGAATATTTTAGGACCACCGACTTATCTATTTTTAAGCCCAGAGCAAAAAGAAATTCGTGCGTTACGTTTAACTGGGGCCTTTAGTCAGCAAGAACTTTTGCAGCAACTCGCGAGTTTGGCGAAGCTAAAAAAATCATAGTGTCTGAATAGCTTCGGTCTGATGAAATGTACGGACCTGATTACGTCCTGAAGCTTTTACCGCGTAGAGTGCTTGATCAGCCTGTCGAATAACAAGATAAGGGTCCTGTGCAAAAGCTGAACTGCTGATTCCAAAACTAGCACTAATATGGATGGGATTATTTTGAGTGCTACAAACAGGTAATTCTTGCAAAGCCTGGCGACAGCGCTCAGCAATTTTTTCCGCTTGAATAATATCCGTATGGGGGAGTAATAAAATAAACTCCTCTCCACCAAATCGACCAATAATATCTTCATTGCGCAAGTGTTCAGAAAGACATTGCGCTATTTCAATTAAGACCTGATCACCTTGATGATGTCCATATATATCATTAATTTTTTTAAAATGGTCGATATCAAGAAGGACTATTGCATAGTCAACTTGCTGTTGGTGCATTGATTCTAAATGAGTGTTTAAACTACGCCTGTTTAATACATTCGTTAATGGGTCAAGTTGGCTTAAGCGTTGAATATAAGTTTCTCTTTGACGCCATTGGGTGAGTAATATTTCAAATAAAATAAAACAGGCCAATAAAATCGGCATAATAAAAAATGCCATGCTTCCCAACCAAAAGGGGTTAGTTTGAGCATGTTCCATAGCTTTAAAATTAAATAAAGGGGCATAAAGCAAAGCACCTTTCATACTCAAATAAGTACATACGGTTAAAATAATTGTCGCAGGTATAAGAGCGCTATAAACAATTTTTCGGTCAAATAACACAAGTCCCACACCAATGGTGCCGACATAACCCACCATGGTGGCGGGGCTAATACTGCCAATTAAATATCCATCGTGGCATAGCATAAGCGTAAAAAATTGCACACTAACGAAAGGAATAATTCTTTGAGCTTGTTCATCATTTTTATAGCGATAGCAGGGGATAATCAAAAGACCCAATAAAAGTAAGGTCAATAAATTGAGCCAGAGCTGTGATTCAACTAAAGGTAAATGTGCCCATCGCCAGACACTTGGTGTGATTAGAATATAACCTTTCCATAAAATCCAACTGAAATTCATGGCACAGGCAAGTGTGAGCATGAGAGCGCTTTTTTGTAATGGCGTCCAGTTAATGATGTGATTATTGTGGATGAAATCGATTATCACCTGTTTTGTTCTTTGTATTGGATGAGTGATTAAACGATTTTTCATAGTAAGTAAGGGCTCCTAAATATAGATGCCTCTTTGTTAGACCATCCTAAAATTGGATTGTTTAAATAATTTATGTTTTAAACATAACATGATTTTCAATTTAAGCATGATGACTTTTTATAAAGTAAATGATGTGAAAAGTTCTGTTCACTATTCACATCATTCATAGATAAATTAAGTTTTATCGAGTTCATGAGCAAACTCAGCAATATCTGCCAATGCTTGTTTTGCCTCATCAAACCATGCGTTAAACATCTGGAAGTTATGCCACATGCCTGTATAAAGTTTGAATTGAACTTTAACGCCGGCATCTTCGGCTTTTTCTTTAAAACGCTTGGCATCATCTAATAATATTTCTTTAGAACCCACTTGAACCAAAGTTGGTGGTAGCCCATGCAAGTCATCGAAAATAGGTGAAACCCGTGGGTCGTCGGCTGCAATATGATTGCCTATATAGTATTGAGTTCCTGTTTGAAGAGCTTCAATAGACAATAAGGCATCATGTTTTCTGTTAAATCTAAGAGACTCGCTGGTGAGCGTTAAATCCAAAAATGGAGATAGTAAAATCAGACCACTCGGCATGAGTTCAGGTTGTTCTTTTAAGCGTAAACAAAGCGCCAGTGCTAAATTTGCTCCGCATGAATCACCCGATAAAATAATATCTTTAGGTTGAATACCTTGTACCATTAAAGATTGATAGATGTCATACAGAGCTTCAGTTGCCTCAGGATATGGATGCTCTGGTGCAAGAGGATAGTCCACATGAATAATCTGCATCTGGGTGCGAGCAGCTAAATCCGTCATGAAAGCATGATGGGTTTTGACACTGCCAAGAAAAAATGCGCCGCCGTGAATGTGAAAAATCAGTTGAGTGGCAGAATCTTGTGGCTTGATTTCTTCACCTTTAATGCCTGCTAGCCGAATCGGGCGAACAGAAACATTTTTTTGTCGTGGGAAAGCACGACACATCTGATCTAGAACGGGACGTAAGGCGGTAGCCGGCAAATTTAGCTGACTTGGCTTGCGAATTGTTGTTTTAAGAAAAGTTTCTGTAAAGTAATATTTCCAAACATTTGATATATTCATAGAGCATCCATTTTTATGCTAGTTTCTTGTTTTCTTGTAAATTTTATTTTGCAAGATTACAAGGTTACACGAAACAGTCACATTCAAAAATTGCAATATCTTTGCGACTTCTGAATACTAAAAATCTTGAAAGACCCAAGGATATTACAAAAATGAAAAAGATTGCTTTAGCTTTAGGACTCATTGGTATGGCTGCATTTGCCAATGCGGCTGATTCACTCAATGGAACGGTATGGAAAACAATTGATGATCAGACCAACAAGCCAAAAGCCGTAGTTAAATTCACGGAACAGAAGGATGGAACCTTAACTGCAACCATTCAAAATATTTTGACACCAGGCGAAGAAAACGCTTGTACAAAATGTGAAGGTCCGTACAAAAACAAACCACTTAAAGGTGTCACCATTGTACATAATTTAAAAAATGTAGGTGGTAACAGTTATGAAAACGGTACGATTTTAGACCCAAAATCTGGTAAAACTTACAAACTGAAAGGTGAGTTGGCAGATGGCGGTAAGAAGCTTAAATTGCGTGGTTATATTGGTGTTTCTGCGCTTGGTCGTAACCAAACGTGGATTCGCGCTAACTAAAAGATTCAATAAAAAACGAGCCATTGGGCTCGTTTTTTTATGCTTGGATATTTTGATAAGTTGTTTCATCAAAACCTACAATAAAACCTTGTGAGGTTTGTAAAACAGGTCTTTTAATTAAACTTGGTTGGGCAATGAGCGCTTCAATCAGGTTATCTTCACTGCTTAATGCGCGATTTTGTTCTTCTTCTGAAAGCTTACGCCAAGTCGTTCCTTTTTTATTTAGAACTGTATCTTGTCCAATTTCTTTTAACCAGATTTTTAAAGTATCTGCATCAATTCCTTGTTTTTTATAATCGTGAAAATCATAGCTAAATTCTTTAGCTTGCAAAGCATCAAATGCTTTTTTCATTGAGTTGCAGTTTTTAATTCCATAAATTTTTAACATTTTATCGGACCATGTCAAAAAGAGAGAGCACACAGCCTAACTCAAAACGCATTTGAGCACTACTTTATACAGATACTTTTAAAACAAATGAAAAATAATGATTAATCAAAAGAGAAATGTCATGTTATTGTCATAAGACAAAGCGATAATGAGCTTAATAAGAAGAAGTTAAAACTAAAAGAACTTAGCGCAAAAAATAAGAGATTGAAAAGAGAAAACCCGCATTTAATCATCCTGATCATGCGGGTCTCATTTCAACGTCCAATGTCACATCCTTGCAAATAAACTTATCATAAGTTTATTTTATCTTCCTACGGCGTCCTATCCTTTTGCGTCATCCTGACTGCTTCCCTGTGCCGTGGGGCTATAATGCCGTTAAAGCTGTGTAAGAAAAATACTCAAAAACGACATATGCTGTAAGCGAAAACGACAATGTAAGTGAACAACTGTTCACTTATTCTTGAATTTTATAGTCGATAATAACGGGTGCGTGGTCGCTAAACCATTGATCTTTAAAGACCCATGCATTGGTTGTACGCGCTTTCCAGTCTGGAGAGCATGCATGATAGTCAATACGCCATCCTACATTTTTTGCGCGAGCTTGCCCTCGATTTGACCACCATGAATAAAGTTCTGCTTCGGGGCGAACTACACGGAATGTATCGACATAGCCAAGTTCATCGTAAATATGATCAAGCCATGCACGCTCATGTGGTAAACAGCCAGATGATTTTTGATTACCTGACCAGTTTTTAATATCAATACGTTTATGAACAATATTGTAGTCGCCACAAATAATGACTGACTTATTTTCATCACGCCATTGTTTCAAGATCTTTGCGTATTCACCTAAAAATAAATCTTTACGTGCCTGCGCTTCTTCACCACTTGAGCCTGAAGGTAAGTATAATGACGCAATATGTACCGGATGTGACAAACCTAAATCGAATTCAGCAGAAATAAAGCGGCCTTGACTGTCAGCCAGTTCAAACCCTAAACCGTCTTTAACAGAGACAAAGGGTAAGCGGCTATATATGGCAGTCCCTGCGTAGCCTGCACGCTCTGCTGGAAAGAGATGGGTATGCCATCCTTCGGGTCTAAATTTTTCAGTCCATTGTTCATGGGTAATGCGGCTTTCCTGCATGCATACGACATCGGCATCTGATTGTTCTAACCATTCAAGTAAGCCTTTCGTTACTGAAGAACGCAAGCCATTTACGTTAATGGAAACGACTCGAAGAATTTTTACATCACTTGGATACTGATCCTTTGGTATCATGCGAAAATTTAACCTCAATTGTGAATTTGGAGCACCTCATGACAACGCCTGTGTCATTTAACCCGCAAGCATTTATCGAACTCGCATTATCACGCGGTGTGCTTAAATTTGGTGAGTTTACTTTAAAATCTGGACGCGTGAGTCCTTATTTTTTTAATGCAGGCCTACTCAACGATGGTGAAGCTTTATCTCTTTTAGCACAAGGCTATGCCGATAAATTAACACAATGTGAAAATGTTGATGTGATTTTTGGGCCGGCTTACAAGGGGATTCCATTTGTAGCGGCAACTGCTGTTGCTTTGTCGCAAACACATAACAAAAGTGTGCCATGGGGCTTTAACCGTAAAGAAGCTAAAGATCATGGTGAAGGCGGTGTTTTAGTGGGTGCGGCGGTTGAAGGTAAAAAAGTCTGGATTATTGATGACGTAATTACTGCAGGTACAGCGATTCGTGAAGTTGTAACGATTTTGAAAAATGCTGGCGCAACTATTGCGGGTGTTTTGGTGGCATTAGATCGTCAAGAATGTGGTCAAGGTGAGCTTTCAGCAATTCAAGAAGTTCAAAAAGAATTAGAAATTCCTGTACATGCACTCATTACCATGAAAGATTTAATGGATTATTTAGAAGAGAAAGGCGAAAAAGAAGCCCTAGCAAATATGCAAGCTTATCGCGAGAAATACGGTATCTAAAAAAGAAAAAGGCATACACCTAAAATAGGGGTATGCCTTTTTAATATTTACTTAGAACTGATAATTCAAACGTAATAACACATTACGTGGTGTGCCTGGCATGCTATCTGAGCGCCAGTACTCTTTATTGGTTAAGTTATTCACTGCGAGCGTAACGTTCCATGGGGCTGCACTATAGCCAATTGCTGCATCAACACGGTTAAAGCCTTCCATTTTGACTTGATTATTAATATTTGGATAATACGAGCCGACATAGGTCACGCCCACCTCGGTATACCACTGCTCAGTTGGTAAATAGCGAATAAATAAATTACCTGTGTTTTTAGATGTGTTGGCTAAAGAGTTACCTTCTTGTTCAGGCTTTTGTTTGTCTTCTTTTACTTTTGCATCTGTATAGCCATAACCACCGCGGACAAAGACATTATCAAGTACGCGACCAATAAAGCTAAATTCAAGACCACGAGATTGATGCTGTCCCGCAGTTGCCCATACCTCTGGTTGACTGTCAGGGTTTGGTTTATAGCGAATATTATTTTTACGAATATCAAAGACAGAAAATTGAGTATTTAAACGATTATCTAACCATTCACTTTTTACACCCACTTCATATTGCTCGTTATATTGAGGCTCTTTATCCATTTTTGTGACATCGGTGCTTCCAGTAACTTGGTTAACACCCATTTGTCCACCAAACGGTGCAAAGCTTTTAGAGTAAGAGGTATAAAAGCTATGTTCCGGAAGCGGTTGCCATACCAAACCAACATTCGGGCTAAAGCTGCCATCTTTTACATTACGGTGTTCATTAGTTAATTTGTTAGTGGTTGAAAAGTCAAAGTAATCGTAGCGGACACCCATCATCAGTTTAAGTTGGTCATTTAGACCAATTAAATCCTGCATAAATACGCCGTAAGTTGTGCCTTCATTATAGTTATGCTGTCTCATCACTAATGGGCCATTGCCACGACTATATTCACGTTCACCTGTGAATGGATTAACGTAGCCGTAAATAGATCCATTTTTGGTAGCGTTCGCTAGATGTGGTTCTCTTTGCTCATAAGTCCAGTCTGTACCCATCATGATTTGATGTTCAAGTTGGCCTGTTTTGAACTTGCCCTTAATATCAAATGTATTGGTGGTGGTCTTATTGCTGGTTTGCTGCCAGTAGTAAATTTGATTGATGTAACCTTTTTTAGTGGTGCATGCTTCACCTTTCAAACTTTTTCCATCTAACCCACAATAAGTGCCAAAGTAAAAGTGGTCAAAGTTTTGTTCTGCTTGTCGGTAACTTGCTGCCCAGTGAAAGTTCCAATCAGGCGCATATTGATAATTCACATCGGTACGCACAACTTGCAAGATATCATCAACATAATCGCCGTCTTGGGCAAATCCCATTTTAATTGAGGTTCCCGCAGGCAAGTTTTCATATGCTGGACCACGATCAGGTACACGACCTAATTTGTCATAGGTATATTGTGTAGTCCAAGTGAGTGTTCCATCATCATTTTTATAAGTGAAGCTTGGTGAAAACATTTCAATTTTATTTTCAATGCCAGAGCGGAAGCTTCCTGACTCACTATATTCTCCAGTCAAACGTATTGCTAAATTGTCATTAATGACTTGATTGATGTCAGCAGTGGTTCCGTAGTTATCGTAAGAACCTGCGTACGCACCAACTGAACTTTTAGAGTCAAAATTGGCGAACTTACTCACCATATTTACAACCCCGCCACCAGAACTACGGCCATATAAAACAGAAGCGGGGCCTTTTAAAATTTCAATACGTTCGATATTTGCTGTACTACGACGTACTTGTCCGCTTTCACGTATGCCATCACGGTAAATATCACCTGTATCGGCACCAAAGCCACGAATCGTGATGCCGTCACCGCGCATATCGTAATTGGTTGATACGCCAGGGGTGCCTTGCAACATAACGCTTAAATCATTCGATCCATAAATTTTATATTTCTGAACATCAATGGTATCAACGGTTTGAGGGATATCTTTTTTATCTAAACCATTACGTGTGACATTGGCTTTGTCATAATCGATATAGCTTTTAATCGGGTCGAGCTCACTCATGGCCTCGATTTTTATGGTTGGCATGGTGGCTGCGGCTTTTGATGAGGATTCAATCAATTCCTCGGCGTTAGCACCTTGAATATTTAAAATCATTAAACTGAGTAAGCTCAGTGGGAAAAGACGCTTAATTTGGGGAGATGATATAGAAATTCTTAACATAAAAATAAAATCAATTAACAAAAATAAAAGTATAAATGATAATTATAATCATTTAATTGTTTAGAATAAAAGAACTATTGCCTCAAAAAATGACATATTTATTTTTTAATAACTATTTTTTAGGAATGTAATGAGTAAATTAAGCAAACTATGGGAATTAACTCATTAGTTTTTCTTGTTAATTGAGTTGTGGAGAGGGGCTTTTAGCAATAAAAACTCCCCCTTGGAATTAAGCGTTATTTTTCAGAACATCTAAAATATCCATTTCTGGATCATAATTCTCGTTAATTGTTTTGCAAATTGCTTGTCCCACAATGACATGCGTTCCATTAAAGGTCATGGTTGGCGCTTCATATAATTCCCAACCATGATTCAATGCTTTAGTCACTCGTGCACAAAAAGCAGAGTCATCAGGGCCAGTTAAATAGCGATAAAGTTTCATGTTTAGCCTTTAAAAATAATATTTTATAGTCATAGTTTAACTGAATTTACTTAAATTCCAGATCAAGAAATAACAGATAAGGTTTTACTGAAATTAAGAAAAACCAGTGAAAAATCTCAGCTATACTCATGTTAATTTAAATTTTAAGAAGAGCTTGAGCATGCGTGTACTTGTCGTCATGGATCCGATTGAAACCGTAAACCTTAAAAAGGATTCAACCATGGCAATGTTGTGGGCGGCGAGCCGTCGTGGACATGAATTAGGTTATGCATTACAGCAAGATTTATATATCGATCAAGGTAAGGCTTACGGTCTAATTTCACCGTTAAAAGTTTTTGAAGATTACAATCATTACTATGAGCTTAGCGAAAAGAAAAAAGAATCTATCGCGGCTTATGATGTAGTACTCATGCGTAAAGATCCGCCATTTGACATGAATTTTGTTTACACAACTTACGTGCTGGAACAAGCTGAGCGTGAAGGTTCATGGATTATTAATAAGCCTCAATCATTGCGTGATTGCAACGAAAAACTTTTTGCAACGCAATTTCCAGAGCTACAAGTACCTACACTTGTGACATCGCAACAAAGTTTAATTCGAGAATTTATTAAAGAACATGGTGATGTGATTGTTAAGCCGCTTGACGGTATGGGTGGCATGGGAATTTTCCGTTTATACCAAGACGGCGTAAACATTGGTTCTACCTTAGAAATGCTTACAGAGCTAGGCAACCGTCCAATTATGGCTCAGCGCTATATTCCTGAAATTGTAGAAGGGGATAAGCGTATTTTAATGGTGAATGGCGAACCTATTCCTTACTGTCTAGCCCGTATTCCACAAAATGGTGAAGTTCGTGGCAACTTGGCGGCAGGCGGTTTAGGCCAAGCGCGCCCACTGACTGAAAATGATAAGCTGATTGCAGCTAAAATTGGCCCTTTCTTACGCGAAAAAGGTTTGATTTTTGTAGGCTTAGATGTGATTGGTAATTATGTCACTGAAATTAATGTCACTAGCCCAACGTGTATCCGCGAAATTGATGCTCAATTTGGTACATCAATTGCAGACGATCTATTTGATGTATTAGAAGCTGGTCGTACAGCTTAATTAGTTATTTCAGGTGGTTTTCCGTGGTATTTATGGGAAATCACCTGAAAATATATGAATTAATAAAATAACAATACTAAATACACCACAGCTTTGTAGGCATATTTTCAAAAAAGCACATCTTTCTGTTATAAACGAGTGAAATTAGCTTTTCGTTAATGAAGCTTTAGGATTAAAATAAACGGCTACAAAAATAGATGACAATTTCCATTGTTTTTTGAGTTGAAGAATTAGACCGTGACCGATTCACAGCAAAGCAAACCTAAACATGTCATGATGATGGCTGCCGGTACAGGTGGACATGTTTTTCCAGCCCTCGCCGTAGCCAAAAAACTTCAACAACAAGGTTGTCAGGTTTCATGGTTAGCCACGCCAACAGGTATGGAAAACCGATTATTAAAAGATCAAAATATTCCAATATATCAAATTGATATTCAAGGTGTCCGTGGCAATGGATTAGTCCGTAAAATTGCCGCACCTTTTAAAATTTTAAAAGCCACTTTAAGCGCAATGCGTTATATGAAACAGCTTAAAGTTGATGCGGTTGCAGGCTTTGGCGGTTATGTAGCAGGCCCGGGCGGTTTAGCCGCACGCTTGTTAGGTATTCCTGTACTTATTCATGAGCAAAATGCGGTTGCTGGTTTTACCAATGCGCAGTTGTCTCGTGTTGCTAAAGTCGTCTGTGAAGCATTTCCAAATACATTTCCTGCTGGTGGAAAAGTCGTTACAACAGGAAATCCTGTACGTCATGAAATCACGGATATTTTAAGCCCAAAATGGCGTTATGATGAGCGTGCGCAAGCAGGGCAACCTCTAAATATTCTAATTGTTGGTGGTTCTTTAGGTGCCAAAGCACTCAACGAACGCTTACCTCCAGCATTAAAACAATTACAAGTTCCACTTAATATTTTTCACCAGTGCGGTCAGCAACAAGTTGAGGCAACTCAAGCACTCTATGCAGATGCACCAGCCAATTTAACTGTACACGTTTTGCCGTTTATTGAAGACATGGCAAAAGCGTATAGTGAGGCCGATTTAATTATTTGCCGAGCTGGAGCACTCACGGTAACAGAAGTTGCAACAGCAGGTGTGGCTGCAGTTTTTGTACCACTTCCTATAGCAGTTGATGACCATCAAACTGCAAATGCCAAATTTCTGGCGGATTTCGGTGCTGCAAAAATTTGTCAGCAATCGACTATGACACCAGATGTTCTAAATGAATTGTTCACTTCGCTGATAAACCGCCAATTACTTACAGAAATGGCAGTGAAAGCGCGTCAACATGCCCAACCAAATGCGACTCAGCATGTGGTTGATCTTATCCAAAAAATGTAATCGGATTTACTATGTCTCCATCAACAGCTGCGAACCAAGCAAAAAAACTGATTAAAGTGCCTGAAATGCGCCGTATCAAACACATTCATTTTGTGGGGATCGGCGGTGCTGGGATGTGTGGCATTGCAGAGGTATTGGGTAACCAAGGTTATAAAATTTCCGGTTCAGACATTAAAGCATCTAAAACTACAGAACAATTAGAGCAAAATGGCATCAAGGTTTATATCGGCCATCAAGCGGAAAATATTAAAAATGCCAATGTGCTTGTAGTTTCTACAGCGATTGATCCAGAAAATCCGGAAATTAAAGCAGCGATTGAGCAACGTACTCCAATCGTACGCCGCGCAGAAATGCTAGGTGAGCTTATGCGTTACCGTCATGGTATTGCTGTAGCTGGTACACATGGTAAAACGACAACCACAAGTCTTTTAACGACGATGTTGGCTGAAGAAAACCTTGATCCAACTTATGTTATTGGTGGTTTACTTAACAGTACAGGCGTAAATGCTGCATTAGGTGAAAGCCGTTTCATTGTAGCTGAAGCTGATGAATCAGATGCATCTTTCCTTTATTTGCAACCAATGGCAGCGATTGTAACGAATATCGATGCTGACCATATGGATACCTATGAAGGTAGCTTTGATAAATTAAAAGATACGTTTGTACAGTTCCTTCATAACTTACCATTTTATGGTTTGGCTGTAGTTTGTGGTGATGACGCCAACATTCGTGAAATTATGCCGCGTGTAGGCCGTCCAGTGATTACCTATGGTTTTAACGAAGACAACGACATTCGCGCAATTGATGTTGAACAAGATGGTATGCGTTCACACTTCACCGTATTACGTAAAGGTCGTGAACCGCTACGTTTAACGATTAATCAACCGGGCATGCATAATATTTTGAATGCTTTGGCTGCTATTGGTGTTGCGACTGATGAAGGTGTTTCTGATGATGCAATTAGCCGTGCTTTAGCAGGATTTAGTGGTGTTGGTCGTCGCTTCCAAGTACAAGGCGAATTCGAACTTGCCGATGGTAACGTTAAGTTAGTTGATGACTATGGACACCATCCGAAAGAAGTAGAAGCCACTATTAAAGCTGCTCGTCAGAGCCATCCAGATCGTCGTTTGGTAATGTTATTCCAGCCACACCGTTACTCTCGTACCCGTGATTGTTTTGATGACTTTATTGAAGTGCTCTCTCAAGTCGATCAATTATTATTGTTGGAAGTTTACCCTGCAGGTGAAAAGCCTATTGTAGGTGCAGACAGCCGTACTTTGGCGCGTAGTATTCGTTTACGTGGACAGGTGGAACCGATTTTGGTTGATCCGGTTGAAGGTAATTTGCAAAACATCATGCAAAATGTGTTACAACCAAATGACTTGTTATTAACGCAAGGTGCGGGTAACGTGGGAGCAATTTCTGTAGAACTTGCACAACACCATTTGTATGTGAAATAAACAAAAAAGTATTGAATTATCGGGTTAAGGATTTAAACGTGTCAAATGCTACAAAATTCGGCAAAGTTGCCGTGCTATTTGGTGGGAAATCGGCTGAGCGTGCTGTGTCTTTAGATAGTGGTCAGGCAGTTCTGGATGCTTTATTGCGTTCAGGTGTTCAGGCTGAAGCATTTGATCCGCAAGACCGCAGTGTGACTGAACTTGTAAATTATGATCGTGCATTTATCGTATTGCATGGTCGTGGTGGTGAAGACGGCCAGATTCAAGGTGTACTTGAATGGTTAAATCTGCCTTATACCGGAACAGGTGTGCAAGGTTCTGCCATTGGCATGGATAAAGTTAAAACTAAGCAAATCTGGCAAGGTAGCGATTTACCTACAGCGCCATATCGCATTATTACTAAAGAAACAGATTTAGATGCGGTTATTGCCGAGTTGGGTTTACCTGTCATTATCAAACCTGTACATGAAGGCTCAAGTGTGGGCATGAGTAAGGTTGAGAAAGCGGAAGACTTTGCTGCTGCAATTGAAAAAGCGACTCAGCACGATGCAGTTGTGATGGCAGAAAAGTGGATCACAGGTCGTGAATTCACAATTTCATTCCTAAATGGTCAGCCTTTACCGGTTATTCGTTTACAGCCCCCAGCAGATGTTGCTTTCTACGACTACGAAGCGAAATATCAACGTAATGATGTAGAGTATGGTATTCCTTGTGGTCTAAGTGAGACAGAAGAGAAAAACCTACAAGCATTATGCTTACGTGCTTTTCAGGCAGTTGGTGCAGAAAGCTGGGGCCGTATTGATGCGATGCAGGATGAGCAGGGTAATTTCTGGCTTTTAGAAGTAAACACTGTGCCAGGTATGACCAGCCACTCTTTAGTTCCAAAAGCTGCGAAAGCTGTTGGCTATAGTTTTGATGAATTGTGTGTTGCAATTCTTGAGCAAACATTGGAAGGTACGGCTTAAATATGGCACAACTTCCGGCTTCCATGCGCCGTAAACGTGCGGCCATCACCTCTATTCATGATAAACCGCCTACACGTAAGCAAAAGCTTGCGAATGCTGGTGGATGGGTGCTGTTGGTTATTGCTTTTGTAGTGCTGGCAGTCGGAATTTATGGGCTATATAAAGTTATTACCGATGCAAAAGTTGCAAAGCTAGAAGTTGTGGGTTCGGCGTCTTCAGTTGAAACTCAACAAGTAATGCAGCATGTTGCTCCAATTATAAAAGCGAATTATTTTACATCTGATTTAGAACAGATTCGTGACAAGACATTGGAAATTTCATGGGTAGACCGAGTTGTCGTATCTCGTGCTTGGCCTAATGGTATTCGTGTTCGTGTCATGCCTCGACATGCCATCGCCCGTTGGGGAACAGGTCGCTTGTTAAGCGATGGAGGCGATGTATTTAGTGAGGCAGAACCAACAATTCATCCTGAGCTTCCGTTACTCCATGGTCCGGTAAGCCAGTCGAAAATGATGATGCGACGCTATAATGAAATTAATCAATTATTCCATCCTGTCAATTTGCGCTTAAAAGAGTTATATCTGACGGAGCGAATGACTTGGTTTATGCAGTTTGACTCAGGTTTACGAATTATTGTTGACCAAGATCAAACAATGAATAAGTTGCAACGTTTAAGTCATCTGGCACAATCTGACTTAAAACCGGTGTGGTCGAAAATCTCAGCCATTGATTTGCGATATCGTAATGGATTATCTATTCAATGGAAGAACGCAACACCACCTAAAATTGTGAATGGTCAGTTTGTTGTAACGATTGATGACACAAGCATTGCAGGTGGAACAAAAGCAAAGCCATAATACGTGGCTTTAAAATAGGCAATTTGCCTGGTATTAAACAACAAAGAAATGGTATGAGTGATGAGTGAAGCTGTTCCCTCAGTTGTTGCGATTGACATTGGGACACATAAAGTTTCAGTTTTGATTGGAAAAATTCATGCGCCGGATAACATTCAAGTTATCGGTATGGCAACTGCTCGCAATCGAGGCATGAATAAAGGAAAAATTGTAAGCCTCGATAAAGTCATCGCTGCGATTAAAAATGCTGTTGCTGAAGCGGAAAATATGGCCGAATGTCGCATTCATAGCGCATGGGTATCGATTCCGAGTACCGAGTTGCAAAGTTTTTATGCCTCTGGTCGTACACCAGTTGCTAATCCAGCACATGTTATTACAACAAATGAAGTCGTGCGCGCGTTAGAATTGGCAAAAGCAAGTCATGTGACTTCTGATTACTATTTAGCAAGTGCAGTGCCGTTAGGCTTTGAATTGGGTGATTCTGCTGAATGGGTGCAGAATCCAATTAATATGACTGCCCATAGTATGACAGGACATTATCAGCTCATGATGATGCCTATAGCAACTATGCAAAACCTTGATCGCGCTATGAAAGGTGCAAATATCGGGGTTGAAAAAATGGTGGTATCTTGTCTGGCAACCGCTGAGGCAAGCTTGCTGAAAGATGAAAAAGAGTATGGTGTTTGTCTAGTCGATATTGGCGCAGGCATTACCAATCTTGCTGTTTATCTGGATGGACGTTTAGCTCTGGCTCGTACATTGCAGCGCGGTGGTGAACACGTTACACGTGATATTGCTGCTGTATTGCAAACCACGACAGAAGAAGCTGAACGAATTAAAATTCTGCATGGTTGTGTTGATTTAAGCGCTGTTAAGCCAGATCACATGATTCAGGTTGAAGGAATTGATGGCCCTCAAACTATTAGTCGAATTGAGTTGTCAGAAATTATTATTGCCCGTTATGAAGAGATCTTTAGCCAGATTCGCGATGAACTCGAACAGAGCGGCGCAATTCATGGTTTATACCATGGTGTAGTGTTGACAGGGGATGCTTGTCAAATCGAAGGTATGGTGAGTTTGGCTCGTCGTATGTTGGGGGTATCTGCCCATTTGGGTAATCCGCCGTTACAGGTTTATGCTGATGATCAACATCAGGCAGCATTACGTCGTTCGATGTATGCAACAGCAGCTGGTTTGCTCATGTTTAGCCAAAGTGAGTTGCAAGAAGCTGTTGAAGAGCCTGAAGAGGCAAATGACCGTTCGGTATGGGAGCGAATGGTAAATGGCTGGAATGCATTTAATAGCAAGCTAAAAGCCATTTTTTAGGATGTATGGATTTATTGGTAGAATTGTTAGGAAGTTGTAAGAGAAAACCACTGTACTTGACAAGGTTTGTATTGCACAGCATTCTTAAAATTAGTTATTTTTGAAAATCAAGGCAGTATACGGGCTGAAGTGACTGCCATAATGTATTAGGAACCCTAAAGGTCATGGCCTCATTTGAATTTATAGAAGATGAACTAAACGATGGCAACGGTCAAGCCCGTTTCACTGTATTTGGTGTAGGTGGTGGTGGCGGTAATGCCGTTCAACATATGGTGCAGTCTGATATTCAAGGTGTTAAATTCGTTTGTGCCAATACAGACAAACAAGCACTGGACTGTATGAATGCACCTTTCAAAATTCAGTTAGGCGAGCAAAGCACACGTGGTCTAGGAGCTGGTGCTAACCCTGAAGTGGGGCAAGTTGCAGCAGAAGAAAGCCGTGAAATTATTCGTCACCATCTTGAAGGTACGGATATGGTATTCGTTACCGCTGGTATGGGTGGTGGTACGGGTACAGGCGCGGCACCTGTGGTGGCTGAAGTTGCCAAAGAAATGGGTATTTTGACTGTTGGTGTTGTAACAACTCCATTTAACTTTGAAGGTCGTCGCCGTTTAAAGTCTGCTGAACGCGGTATTGAAGCGCTTGAAGCACATGTTGATTCATTGATTATTATCCCTAACCAACGCTTACTCAGCGTATATGGCGATATTTCAATGAAAGATGCTTATAAAAAAGCTGATGATGTATTGTTAAACGCTGTACGTAGTATCTTTGACCTTGTTGTAAATCGTGGTCACATTAACCTTGACTTCGCCGATTTGAAAACTGCAATGAGTACACGTGGTTATGCCATGATGGGTGCAGGTTTAGGTCGTGGTGAAGATCGTGCACGTCAAGCGGCTGAACAAGCAATTCGTAGTCCATTACTTGATAACGTCAATATTATTAATGCTAAAGGTGTGTTGATTAACATTACTGGCGGTGATGATATTACTTTACGTGAAACTGAAATCATTACTGATGTCGTGAACCAGATTGTTGACCTTGATGAAGGTGAAATCTTCTACGGTACGGTATTTGATCCAGATGCGCGTGATGAATTACGCGTAACAGTGATTGCAACTGGTTTAACTCGTAATGCAGCAGATGCAGAACCGAGAAAACGTAATACAGTAAGTCATGCATCGACTCAATCAGCTCAATCTGTTGATGAAGATGACGTTCCTGCAATTAATAAGCGTCAAAATGCAGACAATGAAGTGAGTAGCACAGCAAGTTCTTCTCCACGTTCTTCTCCAATGAGTATTCAAGATTACTTGAAAAATCAGCAACGTAAGTAAAATATTATTAGATTTTAAAAAAGGCAGTGTTTAAACACTGCCTTTTTTTGTTTTTGATCAATGACTAAATATGCTAACGTATAGCGGTTTTAAAAAAGAAGTTACAAAGCATGGTGAAACAACGTACTCTCAATCGTGTGGTAAAAGCGAGTGGAATAGGTCTTCATAGCGGTCAAAAAGTGATGATCAATTTCATTCCACATACCGCGGATGGAGGTATTGTATTTCGTCGTATCGATTTAGATCCGCCTGTTGAAATCCATGCGAATGCATTGCTCATTCAAGAAGCTTTTATGTGCTCTAACTTGGTGATTGGAGATATAAAAGTTGGAACAATTGAGCATGTGATGAGCGCAATTGCAGGTTTGGGAATTGATAACCTTATTGTTGAGGTATCTGCGTCCGAAGTTCCGATTATGGATGGAAGTGCTGGTCCATTTATTTACCTATTAATGCAAGGTGGATTACGTGAACTGGATGCGCCGAAAAAATTTATAAAAATATTAAAGCCAGTTGAAGCATTAATAGATGATAAAAAAGCAATTTTTAGCCCCCATAATGGTTTTCAGTTAAATTTTACGATTGATTTTGACCATCCAGCATTTGCTAAAGAATATCAATCTGCCACAATCGATTTTTCTACTGAAACATTCGTATATGAAGTAAGTGAAGCTCGTACTTTTGGTTTTATGAAAGATCTGGATTATCTCAAAGCAAATAACTTAGCTTTGGGTGCAAGTTTAGATAATGCGATTGGTGTAGATGACACAGGCGTTGTTAACGAAGAAGGTTTACGTTTCGCTGATGAATTTGTAAGACATAAGATTTTAGATGCAGTAGGTGATTTGTATTTGCTTGGTCATCAAATTATTGCCAAGTTTGATGGCTATAAGTCAGGACATGCTTTAAATAATCAGTTGTTACGCAATGTTCAAAGTGATCCAAGTAATTATGAAATTGTAACATTTAATGACGAGAATGAATGTCCAATTCCATATGTCAGTGTGACATAAGTCATTGTCTTTACTTGGCTACGTTATATTGTAACGTTATAAAGTGTGATTATCATCACATAATAAGAACGATTCTAATTAAGAAATAGAAAGCCCATCATTTTTTATTGCTTGCCAAACGTAGTAAAGCTTGGCTAAGCTTAGGGTCGCTCACAAAGTCGGCTGCACTACGTAACATTTCTTGTGTTTCCGGGGGGATGGGTTTAGATGGCTCAGATGAGGGTGGATTTGGAATATTTTTATTTCTCAAGCGAACCTGAATTCTTTGTAAGTCTTTTAACCCTTCAAGTTGAGATAATTTAGATACATATTGGTTCTGTAAATAACTGAGTTGACTGATCATCGCTTGATTTTCACCAGTAATGATTAAAGAACCATTTTGATAACACACGACCTGCCATTGTTCCGGTTGGGGCAATAAGGGTTGGATAATTTTCGTAAGTCTTTGCCATTGCGCGACTTGCGTTGTTAGAAACGTAAGGTTTCCTGTTTTTATGTGTTTTCCGGTTTGTTGAAAAACGTTATCGGGTTTAGACATGGGTCATTCTCGGATAGATTCTTGTCTTCATCTTAAGCGTTCATTTCGATTGATATCAAGGAAGAGATCATAAGGAACTTGAGTAAGAACAGTTTCAAGAGGTTTTTATGCACACGCGTCGTATTTTATTAGCGTTTTCACTTGCCGCTTCGGCAGCATCAGTTGCTTTTGCAGATTATCAAACAATTAACCAATCTACTGATTCAGATCGATTGGAACAACTATCAAAAACATTATCTCAAGGTTCATACACCCATCCTGACGATTTAGATCTTCCTGCGAGCGCGAAAGTTTCAGTGACCTTACGCCAAAAAACGGTTGAGCTCAACAATGAGTCGCTCGCAAAAAAATATGGCAATACGAGCGCAAAGAACTCTTTCAATGCCTCTTCTTCAAATGCTTACTCTTGGTTAATTGCTCATCCTCTTCCTGATACTGTACGAGTTTCTTCGAACTTTGGTGGTCGTACAATGAGTGGCCGTGCCGAACATCATGGCGGTTTAGATATGGCTGCTCCGAGTGGCACACCAATCTATGCAACAGGCCCAGGTATTGTAACTAAATCTGGTTGGGGTACGGGCTATGGCCAATATGTTGAAATTAACCACGGTAATGGTTATTTAACACGTTATGCTCATGCTTCGCGCTTAATGGTACGTGTAGGCGACCAAGTGTCTGCTGGTGAACATATTGCCAATGTAGGCTGTACTGGCCGCTGTACTGGTCCACATTTGCACTATGAAGTAGTTAAAGATGGTCAACGTAAGAATCCAACCACTTACTTGGCGATGCTTCCATAAAAGCATAGTTAAAAAAGTAAGGTTATTAAATTTATGAATCTAAAACTAAGCTAAACTTTTTTTAACGTAAAGATTGTATAAAAAAACGCCATTATTGGCGTTTTTTTGTTATTTTGTTTAATGCTCGGTCAATGACTATTCATTCAGAAAATAATAGGCCCCCCTCACATTCACCCGTGGCAATAACTAGAGAGGGGTAAAACGTGGTAAAAATACAAAGTAGATTAAAGAACAAGGAACAGGTGAATTATGGCGTTTTACGGTGACTCCGATGCACAAGAAACCCAAGAGTGGCAAGATGCATTCGATTCAGTTTTACAACATATGGGAACTGAGCGCGCGGCATTCTTATTGGAAAAACTTTACCAACAAGCAATTGCTAAGCATGTTCCCATTCAACGTCTCAATACACCTTACTTAAATACAATTTCTGTTGAAGAACAACCTGCAATGCCAGGCGACCAAGATATGGAACGCCGTATTCGTGCATTGATTCGTTGGAATGCCTTAGCAATGGTACTTCGCGCGAATAAAACAGGTGATGATTTAGGTGGACACTTGGCGAGCTTCGCATCAAGTGCAACATTATATGACGTAGGTTTTAACCATTTCTTCCGCGCAAACAGCAATAACTTTGGCGGAGATATGATTTATTACCAAGGCCACTGTGCTCCTGGTATTTATGCACGTTCATTCCTTGAAGGGCGTTTAACTGAAGAACAGTTAAGTAATTTCCGCCGTGAAGTTGGCGGTAACGGTTTACCAAGCTATCCACATCCATATTTAATGCCTGACTATTGGCAATTCCCAACTGTATCAATGGGTCTTGGTCCAATCATGTCGATTTATCAAGCACACATTCAGAAATATTTGATGAACCGTGGCTTGATCAAAGAAGAAGATCGTAAAGTCTGGGCATATCTTGGCGATGGTGAGATGGATGAGCCAGAAAGTACTGGTGCAATTTCACTTGCTGGTCGTGAAAAACTTGATAACTTGATCTGGGTGGTTAACTGTAACTTACAGCGTCTAGATGGTCCTGTACGTGGTAACGGTAAAATCATTCAAGAATTAGAATCTTTATTCCGTGGTGCGGGCTGGCGTGTCATTAAAGTTGTATGGGGCCGTCATTGGGACCCACTTCTTGCAAAAGACAGCTCAGGCGCTTTAAAAGCGGTCATGGAAGAAACAGTTGATGGTGAATACCAACGCTATCAAGTGAAAGGTGGTGCATATACACGTGAGAAATTCTTTGGCAAGTACCCAGAAGCTGCGGAACTTGTAAAAGATTTAAGCGATGAAGACATCGATAACCTCAACCGTGGTGGTCATGACCCTTACAAAGTTTTTGCTGCCTATGCAGAAGCAATGAAAGCCAAAGGTCAACCAACGGTTATTCTTGCGAAAACTGTTAAAGGTTATGGTTTGTCTGAAGAAATTGAGGCGGTGAACAAAACTCACCAAATCAAAAAAATGCAGATCGATTCTTTGAAATATGTACGTGACCGTTTTAACCTTCCATTTACAGACGATAAATTAGAAGAGCTTCCATTCTACCGCCCAAGTGAAAACTCTCCAGAAATGAAGTATATGAAGGCGCGTCGTGAAGCGTTAGGTGGTTACCTACCTGCACGTCGTAAAGAGAGTGAAATTTTAGCGATTCCTGAATTATCTGTATTTGATGCTGTATTAAATGGTTCAGGTGGTAAAGAGCAATCTACCACTATGGTCATGGTTCGTTTAATTGCTGCCTTACTTAAAGAAAAAGCAATTAAAGACCGCGTAGTACCAATCGTTCCAGATGAAGCGCGTACTTTTGGTCTAGAAGGTATGTTCCGTCAGCTTGGTATTTATGCAGCTCACGGTCAAAAATATACCCCAGAAGACCAAGAACAATTAATGCATTACCGTGAAGCAAGTGATGGTCACATGCTTCAAGAAGGGATTAACGAAGCTGGTGCGATGAGCGCATGGGCTGCTTTGGCAACAAGTTATTCAACCAATAACTTGCCAATGATTCCGATGTATATGTACTACTCAATGTTTGGTTTCCAACGTATTGGTGACATTGCATGGGCAGCTGGTGATGCACAAGCACAAGGTTTCTTGTTAGGTGCTACTGCTGGTCGTACCACATTGAACGGTGAAGGTTTACAGCACCAAGATGGTCATTCGCATATCTTGGCGAACACGATTCCTAACTGTGTATCTTATGACCCATGTTTTGGTTATGAGTTAGCTGTAATCGTTCATGACGGTTTACAACGTATGTACGTGAACCAAGAGCGTGTGTTCTATTACTTAACTGTAATGAACGAAAACTACGAGCATCCTGCAATGCCTGAAGGCGCTGAGGAAGGCATTAAACGTGGTATGTACTTGTTCGAAAAAGATGAAAAAGCAACTGTTCAGTTACTCGGTTCAGGTGTAATTCTTCGTGAAGTGATCAAAGCTGCGAAAATCTTACGTGATGAATACCAAATCCATTCAAACGTTTGGAGTGTAACAAGCTTCAATGAATTGTCGCGTGATGGTATGGCATGTGAAGAATACAACCGCTTACACCCACTTACTGAAGAAGTGAAAGAGTCTTGGGTATCTAAACAATTACGCGGTACAGAAGGTATTGTTGTTTCGGCAACAGATCATATGCGTGCGTATAGCGAACAAATCCGTGCTTATCTTCCAGATGGTCGCCCATTTGTAGCATTGGGTACAGATGGTTATGGTCGCTCAGATACACGTGCTAACTTACGTAGTTTCTTTGGTGTTGATGCTGCACATATCGTTGTTGCTACTTTGAAAAAATTAGCTGACGAAGGTGAAGTAGATGCACGTTTAGTTAAAGATGCAATTTCTAACTTTGAGTTAGATACTGATCGTCCAGTGGCATGGGCTCCACAAGCACATCCAGAAGTTCAGGCAGTTGCTGAATACAATGAAGCGCAAACAGGTGAGGGGAACTAAGCATGCAAATTAAAACCCCTGATATTGGCGTAGATAAAGCAGTTGTTGCTGAAATTTTGGTAAAAGTTGGTGACAGCATTGCTGAAAATGACAGCCTTGTTTTGCTTGAGTCAGATAAAGCCTCTGTTGAAGTGCCTAGCACTTCAGCAGGTGTCGTAAAAAGCATCTTAATCAAAGAAGGCGATAGCGTAACTGAAGGTACGGTATTGTTTGAACTTGAAGCTGAAGGTGCTGCACCTGTAGCTCAAGCAGAAGAAGTTGAAAAACCTGCCCCAGTAGCTGAACAAACAGCAGCGCCGGCAGCGGTACAACATGCTTCAACTACTGCACAACCAGCAGCGGCAACCACTAGCCAAGTGGTGGAAGTCCAAGTTCCTGATATTGGTGTTGAAAAAGCACTAGTTGGTGAAATTTTAGTAAAAGTTGGTGAGCAAATCGATGTTGAGCAAAGCATCGTTGTTGTGGAATCTGACAAAGCAACTGTAGAAGTACCAAGCAGTGTTGCGGGTACTGTAGAAAGCATTCAAGTGAAAGAAGGCGATACAGTTAAAGAAGGTGTTGTGCTCATTAAAGTGAAAACAACGTCTGCATCAAGTACACCGGCTGAATCTGTTCCTACAACAGCAGCTCCGGCGGCGGCACCTGCACCAGCTCAGCAAGAAACTGTAGCTGCGGCTGCTACTCAATCTGGACCAGTTGACATTAACGTTCCTGATTTGGGTGTAGATAAAGCAGTTGTTGCTGAAATTTTGGTACAAGTTGGCGATAAAGTTGACGTAGACCAAAGCCTTGTTGTGGTTGAGTCAGATAAAGCGACTGTTGAAGTTCCAAGTACTGTTGCAGGCGTTGTGAAAGCGATTCACTTGCAAGCAGGTCAACAGGTTTCACAAGGTGTTTTGCTTGCAACAATTGAAGCTGAAGGCCAAGCACCTGCTGCTGCACCAGCGGCAAAAGCAGAAGCAGCTCCAGCTCCACAGGCAGCAGCGCCTAAAGCGGCAACTCCTGCTCCGACTCAGGCTGTATCTGCTCCAGCCTCTTCTGGTAATGATAAATTAACCAAAGAACAAGAAGCTGAAAACGCTAAAGTTTATGCAGGCCCTGCTGTGCGTAAGCTTGCTCGTGAGCTTGGTGTAGTTTTATCACAAGTTAAAACTTCTGGTGAACATGGTCGTGTTATTAAAGAAGATATCTTTGCATATGTGAAGACTCGTTTAACTGCACCGCAAGCAGCGCCTGTTGCTCAAGCTGCTGCAGCACCAGCTGGATTACCATCATTACCTGACTTTACTGCTTTTGGTGGCGGTGAAGTGAAGCCAATGACTCGTTTACAGCAAGTATCTGTGCCACAGTTGTCTCTAAACAACTATATCCCACAGGTCACCCAGTTTGACCTTGCTGATATCACTGAGCTAGAAGCTTGGCGTGGTGAGTTAAAAGACGGCTTTAAGAAACAAGGTATTAGCCTAACAATCTTAGCATTCATTGCAAAAGCGTTAGCGCACTTGTTGAAAGAAGAGCCTTATTTCGCTGGTCACTTGGCAGATGATCAAAAGTCTGTATTGCTTCGTAATGAAATTCATATGGGTATTGCGGTTGCAACACCGGATGGTTTGACAGTACCAGTACTACGTAATCCTGACCAAAAATCAATTAAGCAAATTGCTATTGAGTTAGGTGAGCTTAGTAAGAAAGCGCGTGATAAGAAATTAACACCGAAAGACTTACAAGGCGCGAACTTCACAATCACAAGTTTAGGTTCGATTGGTGGTACATCATTTACACCGCTAGTAAACTGGCCACAGGTTGCAATTTTAGGTATTTCACCTGCAACGATGCAGCCTGTGTGGAACGGTAAAGACTTTGACCCACGATTAATGTTGCCGTTGTCATTGTCTTATGACCACCGTGTAATTAATGGTGCAGATGCCGCTCGATTTACCAATAAACTTACGAAACTTCTTAAAGATATTCGTACTTTATTAATCTAATATTTTGAAATGAATCATTAAAACCTCGCTTCGGCGGGGTTTTATTTTGATATTTAATTTAATGGGTTTTAGGTTAATCTAAAGATTAAGAGGGAGTGATCGAGAGAGGAGAAATTTCTCGTTATTAAGCAAAGGAGAAATAATAAATGATGGGTTTTTTTAAAATCATGTTGCCGATTCTGTTGGTTGTATTTTTATTGATGGGATTATGGGTCAGTTTTTTGCACTTTCCTTGGGAGTGGATGACATACGTTGCAATCGGTTTGGAAGTATTTGTGGCAACGCTTATTTTGCCATTTGAATTTCAATCACAGCATATAGCTGGCATGAACAATTTTGGGTTTATTAACTTAAGTATCTGTTTAGCTTTACTATTAGGCTTGGGGCGGTTGTTAGTATGGGCATGGATAAAATTTTTTGTTTGAAAAATAGAACTGCTCGAATATAATAAGCACATACTTCATTGGGGAGTAGCCGCTATTCATTTCTGAATGAATAGGTGATGATCAACATAATTGTTCAACAGAACATGGTCATCATAGCTTAAACGTCTCATCGTTTCCGAGTTGGCAAGACCTTTGATTTACCACTCTGCAGATATTTGGCTAGCAGGAGGGGTAGGTCATGGGCATTTATGCTAGCCAGAGAAACGACATGCAAGAATTTCTAATTTCTACTTCGATCGTTGCCCTAGCTGAAATGGGCGATAAAACTCAATTGTTGGCCCTTTTACTGTCTGCACGTTTCCGTAAGCCAATCCCTATTCTCATTGCGATTCTTTTAGCAACTTTAATTAACCATGGTATCTCTGCTGTGCTGGGGCAGTGGATTACAACCGTCTTGAGTCCCGAAATTTTAGTTTGGGTACTTGCGGGTGGATTTATTGGTATGGCGTTCTGGATGCTTATTCCAGATAAGCTAGATGATGAAACAGATAGCATTAACAGATGGCAAAAATTTGGTGTTTTTGGTGCAACCTTTATCCTGTTTTTCTTAGCAGAAATTGGTGATAAAACTCAAATTGCGACAGTTGCTTTAGCTGCACGTTATGACAGCATTTTCTGGGTAATGCTAGGTACAACATTAGGTATGATGATTGCCAATGCACCCGCTGTATTTATTGGTAATAAATTAGCTGAACGTTTATCTATCTCACTCATTCATAAAATTGGTGCTGCTATTTTCTTAATTGTAGGTGTCTCTACTTTAGTACAGCATTACTTCTTCTAAAGCATTTAAAGCTGCCCAAAAAAAACGCACTCGAATTGAGTGCGTTTTTTTGTAAGTCATTTTAGTAGTTAAATTTCACTGTAAAATTAATTTGGCGTGGGTTACCGAGTGTCACTAAATTCTCATTCAGTGCACCTGCATAATAATCCTTATCAAATAAATTACGGATCGCAAGTTGTGCGCCCCAATGTCCAGCGTCATAGCCGGCCTCAGTATCAAAGACTGTATAGCCTGGAACGTGAACATCTAAGCCATCGACAGTTTTATAGGTTTCACCACGGAATCCACCGCCTACATACCAACCAAGTTTTGATGCTGGGTCAAATTTATAGCGCGCTGACAAGCTATAAGCATGCTCAGGAATATTATCGAGTGCTTTTCCTACATTACTAGAATTTGCATCTTTACTAATTTCAGCATCAATGGTGTAAGTATATGCAGCTGTTAATTTTAAGCCCTCTAAAATTTCTGCGCTGAGTTCAGTTTCAATACCACGAGTTAACTGTTCACCACGTTGTATTTTATACCCACTATTCGCAGTATCGGTGACTAAAACATTTTGGCGTTTTAAATCATACCAAGCGATCGCACCTTGAATACGTTGATCAGGGCTTTGTAATTTCATTCCGACTTCAACCTGTTTTCCTTCTTCAGGTTTGAACGGATTGTTATTTACATCAGTACCACTGTTAGGAGTAAATGAAGTGGCATAGCTGACATAAGGGGCAACAATGTCATTAAGGGTGTACATGACAGAGGCGCTACCTGTAAATGCATTGTCTGATTGTTTACTTGCACTACTTGTAACTAAGCTTGTGCTTTGGGTTTGTGCCCAGTCTTGACGTCCAGACAAGCTTAAAAGCCATTGGTCATTGAGTTGAATGCGGTCACGCAAATAGAGGCCCAAATATTTGAGACGATTAATATCCCGAACATTTTGTTTCAATGTCACGTTTTGACCATAAACGGGGTCATAGATATTTAAATTGCCAATATCGTATTTATCATTGGTGTAGTCACTTTTTTCTTGGAAGGCATCTACGCCAATATTAATGTCGTGCTGCATGCCATATAAATTAAACTGTTTGTTTAAACGGTTATCGATGGCGAAACTTAAGTTATCAATAATCTGGTGGCGGCTATTATTTTTACGACTAATAGTCGTGTAGTCGATTTCACCTTGTTTGTTTTTTGCCCAAAAGTTGCTACCTGTGCGAGCAAAGACAGCAGTACCATCCATTTCAGTTTTTTGGACGGCAAAATTTTGGTTAAAGTTCCAGCCATTATCAAAGGCATGTTTAAACGTATAACCCGTACGATAAACATCTGCCTCATATTTACCGAAGTTAGGATCGCCAATATATAAACTTCGGTCTATAGCGCCGTTAGGATTGTCTTTTAATGTACCAATGACAGGCAAGCCTTGCTGACGAATATATTCGCGATGCTGATAACTTGCGATTACAGAGAGGTCAGTGTTATCTCCTAAGTCAAAATTGTAAGAAGGGGAGATATAGTAATTTTTAAAATACACATAATCTGTCGAATCATCTTGGTCAGAGATACGGCCATTTAAACGAAAAGCACCTTTCTCACTATTATTAGGACTATAGTTTAAATCGAATGTACCTTCTTTTAGGTTATAGCTGCCATAAGTCATGCTAGCACGCGCAAAGTTTTCTGCTTCAGGTCGTTTAGTGACTAAATTTACCATGCCGCCTGGCGCAACCAAACCGAAATTAATAGAGGCCGGACCTTTTAAAACTTGGACTTGATCCATGCCAGATAGTTCAGTGGCAACATAAGTATTTTGACCTACTCTTAAACCATCTACATAAACTGAATCGGAAGATGTTTGTCCTCGAATAACGAAATCATCCCAACCACGACGACCAAGTTTTCCAGCTTCAACACCTGCAACGCCTTCAAGTGCCTCTGCAAGTGTCTTTGCTTGTTTCTGGTCGAGCTGTTCACGCGTCACTACTGAAACCGATTGAGCCGTTTTAAATAAGGGCGCATCTGATTTTAAGGCAGAGGTTGCTTTAGTTGCGACATACGTAGAGCTGGGTTCTTTTTGCGCCTGAATAGAAATTGTGGGTAGCACACTAGTCGAATTTTTTTGTTCTGCTGTTTCATCAGCATGACTTGCTGTCATTAAGCTAAAAATAGCAATTGCTAATAATGTTTTGGAACTTGAAAAATAAGGGGCTTGGTTCATGGGAGGCCTAGGCAGCGCAAAAGACAAAACTGATAATGAGAATTATTTTAATTTATTGTGTCTTAATTTTAAATAACATTATGATTCATTTATAAAATAAGAAAAGCGAAAGCTATTTTAGAATATTATGAGAAAAATAAAGCAATTCATTGCAAGAGTTATCGAATCCCTTTATTTTAGTATGGATATAAAAAATATCTAATATTTAAAGTTTTTTTGGGGAATTGTATGGGGTTTGAAAAAACAACATCGCAGATATTATTTGATAATGGCGTACATAAATGTATTAGTTTTACCAGTTTGGTCAAAGGGGAAGGTATCCAAGCCAATCAATTTTTAATTATTGATCATGAGCATGCTGCTGTAATTGATCCTGGTGGCGATTTGACCTATGTCCCACTGACTATGGAACTCAATAAATATACACGCTTAAAAAATCTGGACTATGTGATGGCTTCTCATCAGGATCCGGACATTATTACCTCAATGCCGCGCTGGTTAGTCTATACCGACGCTAAAGTGGTAGCCTCAAAATTGTGGGCACGATTTTTACCTCACTTAAATTCATCATTCATGAGTGAGCGCATGAAAGGGAATTGGGAAGATCGCCTAATTGAATTACCTGATCAGGGCCAAGTGATTCAGTTGGGTGAGTCAAAGCTTGTGGTGGTTCCTGCGCATTTTCTACATTCGGTAGGTAATTTTCAGTTTTATGATCCAGTGGCCAAAATTTTATTTTCTGGCGATATGGGAGCCTCGATTGTTGAAGATGCAAGCGAACCTTTAATAGATTTTGATACGCATGTTCTGAAAATGAAAGCTTTTCACCAGCGCTATATGTGTTCCAATAAGGTCATCCGTTTATGGGTTAAAATGGTTCGCCAGATGGATATTGAAATGATTGTTCCACAGCATGGCAGCCCATTTATGGGTAAAGAAATGATTAATCAGTTTTTGGACTGGATTGAAACTTTAGCGTGTGGTGTCGACTTTATGTCAGAACAGGTTTTTAGTTGTCCTGCTTAAATATGATGTCTAATGATCAACCCAGATAAAACTCTGGGTTATAAAATATGAGTTAAAAAATAACGTTAAGACGATAATAAGTGGGAATAATTTAGAGCGGCTCTACATCTATTGCTGAAAAAGGCAAAGATAATATGAAAATTGCATTGAAATTTGTTTATAATAGCTCACGGAATTTACCAGTGAGATTGTTATGCTGACCATCGTTCAAGAAGCGCTAACCTTCGATGATGTCTTATTACTTCCTGCCTACTCTACTGTTCTCCCAAAAGATGTCTCTTTAAAGACACGTTTAACTCGCGGCATTCATTTAAATATCCCATTAGTTTCAGCAGCAATGGATACAGTGACTGAGTCACGTATGGCGATTGCAATGTCACAAAATGGTGGTATCGGGATTTTGCACAAAAACATGGATATTGCTGCTCAAGCTGCAGAAGTACGCCGTGTAAAGAAATTCGAAGCGGGTATGGTGAAAGACCCTATCACTGTAACGCCTGAAACTACAGTACGTGAACTGATTGCAATTACCACTGCTAATAACATTAGCGGTGTACCTGTTGTTAAAGACGGCAAGGTTGTTGGTATTGTGACAGGCCGTGATACGCGTTTTGAAACTAATTTAGAACAACCTGTTAGCAACATCATGACAGGTCAAGATCGTTTAGTCACTGTACGTGAAGGCGAGTCTAAAGAAAATATTCAAGCATTATTGCAAAAACACCGTATTGAAAAAGTCTTGGTCGTTGGCGAGAGCAACGAACTTAAAGGTCTCATTACAGTGACTGACTTCCGCAAAGCTGAAAGCTATCCAAACAGTTGTAAAGATGATCTTGGTCGTTTACGTGTTGGTGCTGCGGTAGGTACAGGTGCTGATACACCAAGTCGTGTAGAAGCATTGGTTGAAGCGGGTGTTGACGTAATTGTTGTTGATACAGCACACGGTCACTCAGCTGGTGTAATTGAACGTGTACGTTGGGTGAAACAAAACTTCCCTCAAGTACAAGTGATTGGTGGAAACATCGCAACTGGTGATGCTGCATTAGCATTATTAGATGCAGGTGCAGATGCTGTAAAAGTAGGTATTGGTCCTGGTTCTATCTGTACGACACGTATTGTGGCAGGTATTGGTATGCCACAAATTTCTGCAATTGACAGCGTTGCTAACGCACTAAAAGATCAAATTCCTTTAATTGCTGATGGCGGTATCCGCTTCTCTGGCGATATGGCAAAAGCGATCGGTGCGGGCGCAAGTACGATCATGGTTGGTTCATTACTTGCGGGTACGGAAGAAGCGCCTGGCGAAGTTGAGTTTTTCCAAGGCCGTTACTACAAAGCATATCGTGGTATGGGTTCATTGGGTGCAATGGCGGGAGCAACAGGTTCTGCTGACCGTTATTTCCAAGACTCAAAAGCGGGTGCTGAAAAGTTAGTACCAGAAGGAATCGAAGGTCGTGTTCCATATAAAGGCCCAATGGGTAACATCGTCCATCAAATGATGGGTGGTTTACGTTCATCGATGGGTTATACCGGCTCATCTGTGATTGAAGATCTTCGTCAAAATGCGAAATTTGTGAAAATTACTTCAGCGGGTATGTCTGAATCACATGTTCATGATGTAACGATCACTAAAGAAGCTCCAAACTATCGTGTTGGTTAGAATTTGGTAACCAAGACAATGAAGAAAGCCGTCATTACACTGACGGCTTTTTGTTTTTGGTGTAAAGTAAATCTGACGAAAAGAAATATGGCGGAATTGCCATATATGAAGTAAGCCACGGCTGAAGTGGCGTAAGAATGAGATAAGCTATGAGTTATTTTGGAACGGATGGTATTCGTGGAAAATTTGGGCAAATGCCTATTACTCCAGAGTTTGCTTTAAAACTCGGTTTTGCTGCAGGGAAGGTATTAAAACGAACGAGTCCGAAAAATAAACCGCTCGTTGTATTAGGAAAAGACACACGTTTATCTGGTTACATTTTAGAATCTGCTTTGCAGGCAGGCTTAAACGCTGCCGGTGTATATGTTCATTTACTTGGTCCATTACCAACACCAGCAATTGCACACCTTACTCGTGCTTTGCATGCACATGCAGGTATTGTTATCTCTGCTTCGCATAATCCATATTATGATAATGGTATTAAATTCTTCTCAAGTGAAGGCAAAAAATTACCTGATTCATTACAAGAAGAAATTAACCGCGAATTAGAAAAAGACTTATTTATTGAGGACACTGCAAACTTAGGTAAAAGTGTTCGTGTAAATGATGCAAACGGTCGCTATATCGAATTTTGTAAATCTACTTTCCCTTACCACTTCGATTTAAATAATTTAAAGATTGTATTGGATTGTGCTCATGGGGCGGCGTATAGCGTTGGTCCTTCGGTTTTCCGTGAGTTAGGTGCAAAGGTTGTTGCTTTATATAATGAACCAGATGGCTTAAATATTAATGAAAGCTGTGGTTCAACACATCCTGAACAATTACAAAAAGCAGTAGTTGAACACCAAGCAGATTTAGGGATTGCCTTTGATGGCGATGCTGACCGAGTTGTGATGGTCGATAAGTTTGGCAACTTAATTGATGGTGACCATATCTTATATATTTTGGCGACTCAGGCGCAAAATAAGCCAGCGGGTATTGTTGGTACGGTCATGAGTAATATGGCACTTGAAGTTGCACTTGAAAAAGCAAACGTTAACTTTGTTCGTGCAAAAGTTGGTGACCGCTATGTATTACAAGCTTTAGAAGAAAATGGTTGGGTAATAGGTGGCGAACCTTCTGGTCATATTCTAACTTTAGACAAGAGTACGACTGGCGATGCCATTATCGCCGCACTTCAAGTTTTAACTGTGATGGTCGAGCAAAATAAGGCCCTTCATGAATTGGTTCAAGACTTTAAATTATTCCCACAAGTCCTTTTAAATGTACGTTTAGAACAAATGCTTGATCCATATTCTATTCCTGCATTGGTTGCTGAATTTGATAAAGCAGAAGCTCAGCTTAAAGGTCGTGGACGTATCTTGATCCGTAAATCAGGAACAGAGCCTGTGATTCGTGTCATGGTTGAAGGTGACGATGAGCAAGAAGTAAATGCTTTAGCTCAGCATTTAGCAGATTCAGTTCGTTCACAAGCACAAGTCGCATAAGGTGCGTGACATGAGTGATGTCATTAAAGATTTAAGTGAATTACGCTTGAGCTATGAGCAAGGCGAGTTGCATGAGGGTCAGGTTGAATCTAACCCTCATCAGCAGTTTCTGGGTTGGTTTAACCATGCTCTAGCAGCTAATTTGCATGAACCCTATGCCATGTCATTAGCAACTGCGGGTACTAATGGTAGACCCCATGTACGAACAGTCTTATTACGTGGTGCTACAGAAGCTGGGTATGATTTTTATACGAATTATGACAGTCAGAAAGGTATAGATTTGGCAGAGAACCCTTATGCCGAACTGTTATTTTACTGGCCAAGTCTAGAACGTCAGGTGAGAGTTGGTGGTCGTGTAGTTAAAATTGCTGAGCAAGAATCTACAGACTATTATCTTAAACGACCACGTGATAGCCAGATTGCAGCGCATATCAGCACTCCACAAAGCGGTAAAATTGAAAGCCGAGAGCTATTACAGCAACGTTTTCAAGACTTACAGCAGCAAGTCGAAAGTCGTGAAGTGCTTGATAAGCCGGAGTTCTGGGGAGGTTATCGTCTACAACCGGATTATTATGAATTCTGGCAAGGGCGACCAAATCGTTTACATGACCGCTTGAGTTATGAAAAAATCGACGGTCAATGGATGTTGCACCGGCTGATGCCTTAAATGACAAAAATACAAATCAAACAAAGACCTTTATTGACACGCCCTGAACAGTTTCAGGGCGTGCCTCCGTTTATTGCCGAGATTTTGGCAAGACGTGGAGTACAATCGGAACAGGAACTAGAGCTAAAGCTTAAGAATTTACTTGCTCCTGAGCTTAAAGGTCTAGAAACCGCTGTAGCATTAATGGATCAAGCCATTGATGAGCAGAAAAAAATTGTTATTGTCGGTGACTATGATGCAGATGGCGCAACCAGCACAGCATTAATGGTATTAGTGCTTCGCGATATGGGAGCACAAGTCGACTATTTAGTTCCAGATCGGTTCAAGTATGGGTATGGGCTTACGCCTGCAATTGCAGAGCTTGCGCATCAAACTTATCATCCCGATTTATTAATTACCGTAGATAATGGAATTTCCAGCCATGCAGGCGTTGAAACTGCCCATGCCTTGGGGCTGAAAGTCATTATTACCGATCACCATTTAACGACTAAAGAAACACCTCCGGCAGAAGCGGTGGTTAACCCAAACCAGTTAGGCTGTGATTTTCCGAGTAAAGCACTTGCTGGTGTTGGTGTTGCATTTTATGTGCTGGCTAATTTGGCAAGTTTACGTAACAAGCAAGGCAAAAGCACAAGTAAAGTCACTCAATATCTAGATTTAGTAGCTTTGGGGACTTATGCAGATGTTGCTGTATTAGATTATAACAACCGCATTTTAGTAGATGCAGGTGTGAAGCGTATCCAGCAACATCAATGTCGAGTTGGAATATTGGCACTATTGGATATTGCGGGTCGAGAGGCCTCGTCTTTGCGTGCCCAAGATCTAGGTTTTGTTTTAGGTCCACGCATTAATGCTGCTGGGCGTATGGAAAGCATGCGAATCGGCATTGAGTGTTTATTAGCAGACTCTATGGAAGCGGCTTACCCGATTGCTCAACAATTAAATCAGTTAAATATAGAGCGGCGACAAATCGAAGGAGAGATGAAGCAACAAGCCTTATCTGCTTTAGATAGCCTGCAACTTTCAAAAGAAGATGTTCCTCCAGCTCTTGTGCTTTTTGAGGAAAATTGGCATCAAGGTGTGATTGGGATTGTAGCTGGGCGTTTAAAAGAACAGTTTCATCGACCAACAATAGTTTTTGCACCAGATGAAGATGGTGTTCATATTAAAGGGTCTGCCCGTTCAATTGATGGTGTGCATATTCGCGATATGATTGAACAGGTTGCCGAACAACATCCGGAATTGGTGAGCCATTTTGGTGGACATGCGGCAGCGGCTGGCTTAACGATACGTAAAGAAAACTTTGATGCTTTTAAAACTGTTTTTGTTGGCTGTGTTGCAGCCATGGACGAATCTCTGTTTCAAGCAACTCTATGGACGGATGGAGAATTACCAGCTTCTGCTTTGCAACTAGGCACATTGGACTGGATAGAGCAGCTTGGACCATGGGGTCAAAAATTCCCTTTCCCCCAGTTTGAAGGGCATTTTAAAGTTGTTGATTATCGTTGGCTTAAAGACACACATCTAAAACTTAGATTAGGTCTTGAGCAATATACTTTTGATGCGATTGCTTTTAATGCTGCGGGACGATTTGAATTTAATCCTATGCGAGATGAGGTACATCTGGTCTATGAGATTGATCGTAACGCATTTAATGGCAATGTAAATTTGCAATTGCGTATTGTGCATTTAACCCAATAAAAAAAATCCGCTCAATTGAGCGGATTTTTTTATGTGTTTTTAAGCGATATTAGAAGCGGTAGCCTGCACGAACACCATAAGTGTTATCGTTGTCACCGAATCCAATACGACCTTCAAGACTTACTTGTTGATTTAAGAATTTTTTAGCATTAATACCAAATTCATCTTTATCAGTTAAGTCGTTATTGTAGTAATCCACACCAAGACTTAAAGTTTTATCGATGTAGTAGTCACCACGAACTTTATATTCGTCTAGGTCACCAAACGCACCGAACGCTTCAAGGTTTACATCATGTTGACCTACTTGAGTTACGTATTTAGCACGAACTGTTGGATCAGCGCCGTCTTTACCGTCTTTTTCGTCGTAACCTTTAACACCTAAAGCAAGTAATAAACCTGGAGCTGGTAAATAACCTACTTCAGCTGCATAAGTAGTTACTTTACTATCAATATTAGTGTTATCAATTTCACGCTCATTACGGCCTACATCACCGCTAAGGTAGAAATCTGAGTTAGGAACGTAGTATTCAACGCCTACGCCATACTGAGTATCTTTTGTACCGCTGTTATCGCCATAGTTGATAAGTGCATTAACATTACTTGCACGGCTTAAAAATGCTGCTTCTGCAAGTGGAGCGTTACGAGTTTGAACAGGATTAAAGTAATAAGTCCCGTCAACACCGAATTTACTTACGCTGCTACCGTTGTCTGGATCAAGATAATTGTAAGAACCACCAACTTCAGCTTGGTAAGCGTTTGCTGCGCCACTTACTGCGAGTGCAGATAAAAGAGCTGATGCAATTGCTAGTTTTTTCATGGAATCTCTCCCCTCTAAAAAGCGATTTTATAAATGTTTTGTTACAACTTTTAGTCTAGAGGAAAATCGGGTAGCGTCAATCTTGTACAAGTAACCATACTGTAACTATGTGCTTTTTTTGTAAATATGTTTAACTTAAATATTTGATTTAAAAATATAAAAATAGAATGTTTTATTTTATTAAAATTGAGGAGATTTTGTGTAGATCATAAAAAATGCTGTAAAAGTACCCAATTTTGTATGAGGATGTTACTGGTTAAGCTTAAAGTGAACTGAAAAATGCCCAAGGAAGATTCCCTTGAGCATTCATATTTTTAATAATAAATACTTATGGATTAGAAGCGGAATGTTCCATTAATACCAAAAGAGTTAGCATCATCAACAGTTGTATAAGTTAAACCTACTGCTACTTGAGGTGTGAAGAATTTCTGTGCACGGACACTAAAAATTGCATCAGAATCTTCTGCTGTTGAATCTGCAAAAGATGCTCCAATACTTAAAGTAGGATCAAGATAAAGATCTGCGCCTAAACGATAAGTGGTTTCATCACCAATATAAGTTTGTCCTTCAAAATTAGTATAAAAACCTGAAATTTGAGTAACATACTTGGCACGTAAAGTTACGGCTGTGTCATCATCTTCACCAGTTACAGCTGTAGCATTTGTGATTGAAGTAATAAAGCCATATTTAGCGGCTTGTATTGGATCAAAACTTTCAGATAAATCTGTTACACCAGCGGCCAACAATAAGCCATCTGTTGGTAGGAAGCCGACCTCTACAGCATAGCCGTTACCACTATCATCAGCTGAACCGATATCGTCTACAGTAACTTCTCTTTTTGTACGGTTAAATGCTCCTGATAAATAGAGTGAGGTACTTGGAATAAAGTATTCACCTATAATGCCTACAGAATTAAATTCGAGTTTTCCAGAATCTTCATCATCGTCTAACTTGCTATATGCATAGCCTAGACCAATATTTGAAGATTTATTTAAAAAAGCAGCTTCAGCTAAAGGGAAAGTTTTTGCTTCTACTGGATTAAAATAATATTTTCCATTAATACCGAAGCTATTATTTTCTCCCCCATCCATATCTGTAAATTCATACATAGTACCTACTTCAGTTTGATAGGCATTTGCATTGAAAGCACAGGTAGCAGTAAGGATTGCGAATAAAATATTTGATTTTTTCATGAAAAAACTCTGAAGTAATATATGTTATAAAGTTATTAAGATTTAAGTTGTTAATTTTAATGTGTTTTTAATATATAAGTCAATTGTATTATATTTGTTTGTCATTTTTAAGTTAATAAAAATCAATAAGTTTTAGCGCTTTTGTTTGAGAATGACAAGCTATGCTAAAATAATTGACTGTTTATCTGCTTTTATGGGAACACTCGCGTGGAAATTAATCCTTATCTAAACCAATTGAAAGACTTAACTGATCGTAGCCAAACACTACGGGGGTATCTTTGACTACGATCTAAAAAAAGAGCGTTTAGAAGAAGTTTTACGTGAGTTAGAAGACCCTGCGATTTGGAATGATCAAAGCCGCGCTCAGGCAATGGCGAAAGAAAAGGGCGAGCTAGAAAACGTTATTAATGTATTGGATGGGTTGTCAACACAACTTGAAGATGCAAAAGCGATGTTAGATTTGGCTGTAGAAGCTGATGATGAAAGTTTGCTTGAAGATGTTCAGTCGGAACTTGGGGCTGCTGAAGAAGAATTAGCAAAACTTGAATTCCGTCGTATGTTTAGTAACCCGATGGACCCGAATCCTTGCTATGTAGAGATCCAATCAGGTTCAGGCGGTACTGAAGCACAAGATTGGGCGTCTATGCTATTACGTATGTATATGCGCTGGATTGAACGCCATGGCTTCAAAGCCGAGCTCATGGAAGTATCTGATGGCGACGTAGCGGGTATTAAATCAGCAACGATTCGTGTTGAAGGCGAATATGCCTACGGTTGGTTACGTACTGAATCAGGTGTACATCGTTTAGTTCGTAAATCACCATTTGACAGTGGTAACCGCCGTCATACTTCGTTCTCGGCAGTGTTTATTTCCCCAGAAGTTGATGACAATATTGAAATTGATATTAATCCTTCTGATGTTCGTACAGATACTTACCGTGCATCTGGGGCAGGTGGTCAGCATATTAACAAAACCGACTCGGCAGTACGTTTGACTCACATTCCAACAGGTATTGTGGTGGCATGTCAGAACCAACGTTCACAACATGCGAACCGTGACCATGCATGGAAACAATTGCGTGCACGTTTATATGAGTTGGAAATGCAAAAACGTAATGAAGCGGCTCAAGCCCTAGAAGACTCGAAGTCTGATATTGGTTGGGGAAGCCAAATTCGTTCATATGTATTAGATGATTCGCGTATTAAAGATTTACGTACAGGTGTTGAAAACTCTAATACGGGTGCTGTTCTTGATGGTGACCTTGATCGCTTTATCGAAGCGAGTTTAAAACAAGGTTTATAAGAGTCTGCTGAACTTTTAGTTTAAATACAGTTCATCTATGAATATGTAGAACTCTTGGATTTTTAGCGATTAAAACGGCAAAGCAGTTCAGCATTCGAATGTTAATCGAAAAAATGCGATATGAATATCGAAAAAAATAGATATGAATATCGAAAAAATGCGATATTATGTTTTCGAAATGTTGAACAAAGCTTTGTTCGTTTAAAAGACGTGTTGAGCCTATGGATATTGATGCAATTAGCAAAGCCCTTTCCAATCCGCTACGTCGGCAAATTTTGCAATGGTTAAAAGAACCTGCACATTATTTACCGGTGGAAGAGTGTGGTGGTAGTTTTGAGAAGGGTGTTTGTGCAGGTCATATTGAACGTTTGGGCAAAGTAGCACAGTCTACAATGTCGAATCATTTGTCTGTTTTACAACAGGCGGGGCTTATTCAGGTCCAAAAATATGGTCAATGGTCTTATTTTTCACGTAACGAAGCTTTGATTCAGCAATATATCGAACATTTAAAACAAACACTTTAACGATTTAAAGTGTAAGTCGAGGCGACTATGGCTGAACTCAATACTCCTTTAACGGTTGGTGATTTTGAAATCAAAAATCGATTGGTAATGGCTCCATTAACGCGTGCGCGTAGTGGTGAAAGCCGAGTACCGAATGATTTAATGGTTGAATATTATCAACAGCGTGCAAATGCTGGTCTTATTTTGACTGAAGCAACAGTGATTGGTTCAAAAACTGTGGGTTATGCAGAGACTCCAGGATTATGGTCACAAGAGCAAGCACAAGCTTGGAATAAAATTATTGAGGCAGTTCATGCTCAAGGTTCAAAAATTGTAGCTCAACTTTGGCATGTCGGCCGTATTTCACATCCCGATCTTTTGGATGGTGATATTCCTGTTGCGCCAAGTGCAATTCAACCTGCGGGTGAAGTGAGTTTATTACGTCCTAAACGTCCGTATGTAAAACCGCGCGCACTTTCATTAGAAGAGATTCAAGAAGTTGTTGCTCAATATAAACATTCAGCAGAACTAGCTAAAGTGGCGGGTTTTGATGGTGTTGAATTACATGCAGCAAATGGTTATTTAATTGACCAGTTCCTTCAAAGTAATACGAATCAACGTGATGATGAATACGGTGGTCCTGTTGAGAACCGTGCACGTTTATTATTAGAAGTGGTTGATGCATTTATTGAAGTATGGGGTGCTGGCCGAGTAGGTGTACATATTGCACCGCGTGGTGATTCGCACGATATGGGGGATGAAAACCCATTAGCAACTTTTGGTTATGTTATTGAACAGCTTAACCAGCGTAATGTTGCTTTCGTTTTCTCTCGTGAATATGAAGCTGCTGACAGCATTAGTCCAAAACTTCGCGAAAAATTTAATGGTGTATGGATTGCCAATGAAAACCTAACACCAGAATCAGCAAAACGTATCTTGCGTGATGGTGAAGCTGATGCAGTATCTTTTGGTAAAGCATATATTGCCAACCCAGATCTTTTACAGCGTTTAGAGCAAGACTTACCTTTAAATGAACTTCAACCAACCACTTTATATGCGAAAGGCGCGGAAGGTTATACAGACTATCCAACGCTAGAAGCTTCGTAAATTTTTTGAAATTAAGAATTACTGACCTATTTGATTTATGGGCTCAGTAAATCGCTTTTCTTGTAATGGTAGAGTTTAGGTATCGAAACTCTGCCATTTTTTCTATCTATGTTATATTTTCCCCAGTTTTAAACTTTGACTATTTGAGGCAAACCGCTTGGCGACCCCTTTTTGGTACAACACCGCACTCCATTTATTAAAACCTTTTTACCACTGGCGGATAAAAAAACGTGCAGAAAGCCAGGAATTATATCATCAGGAATGTCTTGAAAGATTTGGGCCGTTTGAATCTCCGAAAAATGTGAGAGCAATTTGGTTCCATGCTGTTTCGGTTGGAGAAACCAATGCTGCGCAGCCTTTAATCGAGCATTATCTTAAACTCGGTCAACCTGTGCTGGTTACTAATACGACTAAAACTGGGCAGGCGCGCGCCAAATCATTATTTTTAAAAGCGCCGTATTTAGATTTATTTCAAGCAGTTTATTTGCCTGTTGACCAAAAGCATCTTTTAAAACAGTTTTTTGAGTTATATCAGCCAAAACTTTTAGCATTAGTCGAGACTGAACTTTGGCCAAATTTAATCGATCAAGCCAAGCTACAACAGGTTCCTTGTTTATTGTTAAATGCGCGGTTATCAGAAAAATCAGCTAAAGGTTATAGCCGAGTTGCAGGTCTAACAGCAGGAATGCTGGAAAAAATCGACTGGGTTTTGGCACAAGATAATGCTACTCGACAACGTTATGTCGAACTTGGCTTAGATCAACACAAAAGTCAGGTGGTTGGAAATATTAAATTTGATATTCACGCACCAGAAGTATTTATAAATCAGGCAGCCAAGTTACATGATTTATGGTATTTGGGGCAGCGTAAAGTCCTGACCATTGCCAGTACACATGCACCCGAAGAACAACAAATTTTAGAAGCGCTGGCACCTTATTTAAAGTCAGAACCAGATTTAGTTTGTATTGTCGTACCTCGACATCCTGAACGTTTCGACGAAGTATTTGAAATTTGCCAAAACCTAGATTTAATTACTCATCGTAGAAGTTTGAACCAAAGTATTCATACAAGTACACAGGTCTATCTAGCCGATAGTATGGGGGAGCTTTGGTTATGGTACGCCTTAAGTCAGGTGTGTTTTGTGGGTGGTTCTTTAAATGAGCCGGGTGGTGGTCATAACATTTTAGAGCCTATGGTTTTAAATGTACCGACCGTAATTGGACCTCGTTACTTTAATTTCCAAACTATTGTCGATGAATTCATTGATGAAAATGGTGTGCTTATTGCCCAAGATGCTGAGCAAGTTGTGGCAATCTGGATGGCATGTTTAGCTGAACCTGATCAGGCCCAACAAGTGGTAGAGCAAGCGCATAAAGTCTTACAACGTAATCAAGGTTCATTGCAAAAACATATTGGTGTAATTAATCGGTATTTGGCCGATAAAATATGAATATTGTTTTATTAGAGCCTGAAGATATCCATTCAGATACATGGTCCATTCACTCTAAGCGCCAATTACAGCATTTGCGTGAACATCTTGATATTACGGTTGGTCAAAATCTAAAAGTCGGCATTCGCAACGGCGCACGTTATATCACTGAAATTGTCTCAATTAATGAGCAAGAAGTTGGTATACGACCTATTAGTGAAGAAGCTGTACCTGCAAAACTTCCGGTTCATTTAATTGTGGCTTTACCAAGGCCCAAAGTTTTACGCCGTTTAATTATGGATAGTGTGACTTTAGGTGTTGAAAAAATTAGTTTGATTCATAGTTATCGCGTAGATAAAAGCTATTGGCAAACTCCATTTTTGCAACAACTCGATAACTATGTGACTTTAGGGCTTGAGCAAGCAGGTGACACGATTGTTCCTGAAATTCACATGTACAAACGCTTTAAACCTTTTGTTGAAGACGTTCTGCCAAGCTTGATCTCGAAAGAAACACCAGCCTATGTGGCTCATCCTTATGCTGAGCAGAGCATGCCACTCAATATTCCACATGCTTGTAGTGTAGTCGTGGGTCCCGAAGGCGGTTTCATTCCCTATGAAGTTGATTTGCTCACAAAAAACGGCTGCCAAGCTGTGAGCTTAGGCAACCGTATTTTAAGAACTGAAACGTCTATTTCTTATATTTTAGGTCGTCTCTTTAGTTGATGCTTCAGGGTTTAAAAGTGGCTGATTTGCGGCCATTTTTAATTCCTGAATTGGGTAAGGAATATTAATTCCGTTCGCATTAAAAGCTTGTTTGACCTGAGCTTGGATGGTGCTCGTAGATGACGAAATATCAGTTTCAGTCGTATCAACCCACCAGCGTACAGTCAGGTTAACCGAGAAGTCTGCTAACGCTGTTACGTTAACCGAGAAGGCAGGTTGACTGAGTACATTTCGGTCATTGTTAAGAATATCTAAAATAATCTGCTTGGCTTTTTGTTCGTCATCGTCATATCCAATTCCGACTACAAATTCACAGCGTCGTTGTTGATAAGCAGTATTTACAGTTAAGGCACTCGTATAAACAGTTGCGTTTGGAATAACAATGCGACGGCCATCTGGTGAGCGTAAGAATGTTGCACGAATTTGAATATCTTCAACAGTTCCTTCAAGCGAATTTACAACAATGGAATCGCCAATACGGAATGGTTCGCTTAATAAAATTAAAATGCCTGACAGTAAGTTCTGAAAGATATCTTTGAATGCGAAACCAATTGCGACAGAACCAATTCCAAGTGCACTCATGAGTTGCCCTGGCGTAAACCCCGGAATCGAGATCACTAAAGCAATTAAGAAACCAAAGAATAAAATCGCTGTGCTGCCTACACGGTTTAACACCAAAACTAGGTTTTGACGCGTATAAGAGCGGTTTTCTAATGTTTTACGAACAAAGAACTTAAATAATTTGGTGAGGAGCCAAAAAATAATAAAAACGATAATCGCAATACAAATATAAGGCACACGCTCCCAGAAGCTATCCACGATTTTGTCGATAGTGGTATAGGCATCATGATACTTTTCAGTATGGGCTAAAACCGTTTGAGTGGTTTTAGTGCCTGCTTCTTGTAAAAGTTCGCCAGTATTTTTTGCGACATCCGTTAAGGATTTTTGTTCATCAGCCACGACAAGTCTCAATTAAAAAAAATATGAAAGCGATTTTCAGCTTTCATCATAGTAGGAGATAAAATGTGCGCCTACTATAATGAGTTCATCTGAATAATAAAGTGTTTTTTAATTAAAAGTATTCCGTTCCTTTTTGTAAGATTTGTGTCGGTGTTTCTAGGGTATCAGTCCCTGAGAAATAATAAAAAATTCCGGCTGTTGAAATGAGACTAACTAAAATAGCCACTAAAATAAGCCAAGCCATGAGTTTTTCTATAAACGTTGATGGTCGAACAGGACCGTAGTCGTTTGGACCGGCTGTACCTGAAGCAAGCAGTAAATAAATCATAAAAAAGAACTGAACAACCGGAATGAACAACAGTAACCCCATCCAGCCACTCTTATTTAAATCGTGCAGACGTCGAACAACGAGAACAATATTTAAATAAATTAAAAACAGTGAGAAAGCCCAGACCACTAAAGCGCTAGGACCAGAAAGAGAGCTATAAAACTCAAAATCAAATAGATTGCTTGAAAGCTGATAACTTCCAAGAAATGAGGCCAAAATGAAATAGCCCACGAGGGTGACTAAATAAATCAGTCCATATCCACCTAAATAGCTCATACGATTAAAACGCCCATGAATCGAAAAAGGACTATCTTTAAAAGGGAGCTGGGGTGGGCGTGAAGAGTTTGTTTGGGCAAACATATTATTTTATTCCTGTGTTGCGTATGAGAGACAAAATAATCTTTGTTGATGATCAAAACCATCAAATCTTGAAAAAATTATAAAAGTAAAAGCTATAGACAAATGTTTTAAATCAACTTAATTTTATAAAAATATTCACAATTTCGTATGCTTGAGTAAGTGGTTAATATATGACCAAAGTCGCATTGTTTGGACTTTGAAAGAGTCATCATACTGCAAAGGCATGCAAATAAGATCCAGTAAAATAATAGCCACAATCTCGAGATGGGATGCACAAGATCAAGGAAGTTGCTTATGAATGAGATCTATCCAGTACCAGAGGAATTTAAAAAAACAGCTCGTACTGTTGAAGCAGACTACTTTAAACGTTATCAACACTCTATCGAGAACCCAGATGAATTCTGGGCAGAGCAAGCTAAAATTGTCGATTGGATAAAGCCATTTACCCAAGTTAAAAATACGAGTTTTGACAAAGACAATTTCAAAATTGAATGGTTTGCTGATGGTGAGTTGAATGTGTCAGCAAACTGCCTAGACAGGCATCTTAAAGAACACCCTCATAAACCAGCCATTATTTGGGAAGGTGATCATCCTTCTCGACATAAAATCGTTTCTTATAAAGAGTTACACGATGAAGTTTGTCGCTTTGCCAACGTTTTAAAGAAATATGGCATTGGTAAAGGCGACCGTGTTGTGTTGTATATGCCAATGGTGACTGAGGCTGCAATTGCCATGTTGGCCTGTGCGCGTATTGGTGCTGTTCACTGTGTAGTTTTTGGTGGTTTCTCGCCAGACTCGTTGGCAAGTCGTATTGAAGATAGCCAAGCTAAACTGGTAATTACCGCAGACTCAAGTCTACGTGCTGGAAAACTATTACCACTCAAAGAAAATGTCGATTTGGCTCTAGAGTTGCCGGGCACAGAATGTGTTGAAAATGTAGTGGTGGTTTACCGTAATGCGAACCCGATTGAAATGAAACCGGGCCGTGATTTGTGGTATCACCTCATTATTATGGAAGTGGATGCCAACTGTCCTCCAGAGCCGATGAAGGCAGAAGATCCATTATTTATTCTCTATACATCCGGCTCGACAGGTAAACCTAAAGGTGTTTTGCATACTACAGGTGGTTATCTGGTTTATGTAGCAAGTACCTTTAAAGAGGTCTTCGATTTAAAACAAGATGATGTGTACTGGTGTACGGCTGATGTAGGCTGGATTACAGGACATAGTTATTTGCTCTATGGACCACTTGCAAATGGCACTACAACTTTAATGTTTGAGGGTGTCCCTCAATATCCAACATGGGCACGTCTTGGTCATGTAGTCGATAAGCACAAAGTCTCTATTTTATATACGGCTCCAACCGCGATTCGCGCGATGATGCGTGAAGGCGATTCGTTTGTACGTGAAAGTAACCGTAGCAGTTTACGTTTACTCGGTTCGGTCGGTGAGCCTATTAACCCTGAAGCTTGGAACTGGTACTACAATGTTGTTGGTGAAGGCCGCTGTCCGATTGTTGATACATGGTGGCAAACCGAGACAGGTGGTATTTTAATTGCACCGTTACCAGGCGCAACAGCATTAAAACCAGGTTCGGCAACACGTCCGTTATTTGGTATTCAACCCGCCATTGTCGATGGTGAAGGCAATGAGCTAGAAGGTGCGGTTGAAGGTAACCTTGTAATTAAAGATTCGTGGCCAGGCCAGATGCGTACCATTTGGGGTGATCCGGACCGCTTTATTGAGGCTTATTTCTCGACCTTTAAAAATACCTACTTCACAGGTGATGGTGCTCGTCGTGATGAAGATGGGTATTACTGGATCACAGGCCGTGTAGATGATGTTTTAAACGTTTCTGGACACCGTCTAGGCACTGCTGAAATTGAAAGTGCTCTTGTGTCGCATGAAGCTGTGGCAGAAGCTGCCGTCGTGGGAATGCCACATGACATTAAAGGACAAGGTATTTGTACTTTCGTGACCTTGCAAGCAGGTGTTCCAGAGTCGGAAGAACTACGTAAAGAGTTAATTAGCTGGGTCCGTAAAGTACTGGGGCCAGTGGCTTCACCTGACGCACTACACTGGGCACCAGCGTTACCTAAAACGCGTTCGGGTAAAATCATGCGCCGTATTTTAAGAAAAATTGCGGCAAATGAGCTGGATAGTTTAGGGGATACATCTACTTTAGCTGAACCTGCTGTGGTTGATCAGCTCATTGCAACGGTTTATCCCGATCGACAAAAATAACGTTTCAATAAAAAAGCCCCAATCGGGGCTTTTTTATTGAGTTTTATTTAAGATTTTGCTAGAAAATCGGTAGTATTTTGTACAGTTGCAAACGTACTAAGCGCAGTCAAAAAAGCAGTTTGTACGTCTTCAGCTTTTACAGTTTTTCCGTTATGGCTTAAATTACGCGTGGCAGTTGCATCTGCAATTAAGATAGGTTGATAGCCAAGTTCTTTGGCTGCACGTGTACCTGAATCAATACACATATGCGTCATCATGCCTGTAATTACGAGTTGCTCAATTTGATGTGCTTTTAAAAGCTCGTCTAAATTGGTTTCTAAAAAACTATTTGGATAATGCTTTATTACGATTAATGACTCATCGTGAGCGCTCAGTTCAGGGTGAAGCAAAACACCATCTGTATTTTCTTGGAAGAAACTCGCTTGTGGTGGATTAATATGTTGTACATAAATAATTGGTAAATTTTTCTCGTTAAAATATTGTTCGAGCTGTTTTATTTTTTCAAGCGCTTGATCTGGTCCCACTAATTCCATTTTGCCATTTTTAAAATAATCATTTTGTACATCGATAACTAATAGTGCTTGTTTCATGAGATTACTCTTGTTGATATGAGATAAAACAAGATTATTCTCTGCTTGAAAAATCGGCTATAGTCAGATGAAAGCATTACTGCCAGTTTTCTTTCGCCATGAAAAATGAATATTGAATTAGACCCGATTGATCTAAAAATTATTGCATTGCTTAAACAGGATTCTCGTTTAACAAATAAAGAAATTGGGCAACGCGTGCACCGAACAGGGCAGGCGGTGGGTGCTCGTATTGCTCAGTTGATGGATGCTGGTGTTATCAAAAACTACACCATTGCTGTTCAATATAGCCATAAACAATTTATTCATTTGCATTTAAATGAACAACGCGCATTTGAAGAAATTGAAAATCTAGTCAAGCAATATGAACAAATCGATGAATGCTTTAAAGTCATGGGCAATGCTTGTTATATGATCGTAAGCCATTTCGAACCCTCAGCATTAAATGAATTTATTGAAAAACTTTCAAAGTGGTGCCGTTATTCGGTTGAAACTGTGATTCGAGAAGTTGAGAAATCTTAAAAAAAAAATAAAGCTCCAAGCCGAGTCTTGGAGCCAATAAGTCTTTATTTTTAATTTATTGTTTTTATTGTCTTGCGCTGTTTTGGCTGGAGTTTTAGGCTGATTTCGCTGGAATATCTACCTCCTTTTGTTGTTGAAGTTCTAATTCACGAACGAGGGGCAGAACTTTTTCTCCAAAATATTCTACCTCTTCAATGAAATGTAAGAAGCCAGAAAGAATTAAATCAACACCTACATTTTTAAGCGCCACAATACGCTCTGCAATTTGTTGTGGCGTACCAATCAAATTGGTTTTAAATCCATCGTTATATTGCACTAAATCTTCAAAACTTGATTTCGCCCAGTTACCTTGTTGCTCTGGAGAAGCTGCGCCTGCTTCACGTGTTGCATCACCAAATGCATTTACCGCTTCAGTATTGGCTTTATCAATAATTTCTTGAAGTACCGCTTTTGCTTCTTCTTCGGTATCTCTGGCAATAATGAACGCATTCACCCCAATTTTGACGTGATGGTTATTGGCTTTAGCCTTGGTGCGAATGTCTTCGACTTGTTTCTGAATTTCCTCTACGGTATTCCCGTTGGTGAAATACCAATCAGAAACACGTGAAGCCATGTCGCGTGCAGCACGTGAGCTGCCGCCTTGAAACACTTCAATATGAGGCTTTTGCAAAGGTTTCGGTTTAAGCGTGTAGTTTTGAAATTGGTAGTATTTACCATCGAAACTATAGTTATCGGTGGTCCAGATTCCTTTTAACGTGCGAATAAATTCTTCAGAGCGGACATAACGTTGGTCATGCTCTGGCCACTCTTCGCCAATCGCATCAAACTCACCTCTAAACCAGCCACTTACCACATTAATGGCAATACGACCTTCGGTGAGATAATCGATTGTGGCAAGTTGTTTAGCAGCGAGTACCGGTTTCCAGGGGCCGGGCAGAATAGCCGCAATCACCTTAAGTTTTTCAGTTTTTGCCAGTAATGCATGACTGAAACTTACGGATTCATGCTGGTTTTCTGCCCCATAGCCCGCCGTAAAACGAATTTGGGTGAGCGCATATTCAAAACCATTGTTTTCGGCAGCTTGTGCAAGTCGGACATTGTAGTCGTAACTCCAGTCTGTACGCTGTTCAATGTTACTTACAACAAGGCCACCGCTCACATTTGGTACCCAATAAGCAAATTTAATCGGTTGTTGTAATTGCGTCATGGTGCGTTCTCCCCATTCGTTATTTTTATTTAGGCATACTGCACTTAGGCAACATGCGTTAATGATTTGCCAGACTTGTGATGCAAGCGAGACTCTGCCGCATCAAGATCTGGTACAGCCGCTGAAGGCAACACTTCTTCTTGCTCAATTTGCTTGTTAATACCAAGCTCTTGATTTGCTTGCTGAGTCTTAGATTTGACTACTTCAGCACGTTTACCTTTCGCTGGCGCCCATTCTAAAATTGGCAATGCACGTGCCACGGCTAACGTAATACGATCTGATAATTGCTCGCTTTTCACCGTATATTCAGGGGTAAAGTCACGATCGGTCGCATATACGCCAATTGGTAAAGTTTGTGCTTGGAAGAAGCTGAACAATGGACGAAGTTGATGTTCAAGTACAAGAGCATGGCGATCGCTACCGCCCGATGCTGCTAAAAGTACAGGTACATCGACTAATGCAGTTTGTTCAACAAAATCGAAGAAATGTTTGAAAAGACCCGTAAAAGATGCACGGTAAACTGGTGTACCTACAATTAAAGCATCAGCTGCTTCAACCGCTGCAAGATCATCTTGCACGCGCTGTGGAAGTTGATTGCGATAAAATGCACCGCCTAATAAAGGCCCAATTTCACTTAATTTAATAAAATGAACTTTAATGTCGGTTGCTTCGGATAACTCATCAAGAATGGCTTGAACCAGACTTTCCGTTTTAGATGGGGTATTTAAGCCACCAGAAACAGCAACAATATTCAAAGGTTTTGGTGATGTGATACCAGTCATAATTTGGTTCCTAAGCCTAAAACAAGAGATTGGACTTATTAATCAACAATGACGGCGAACTGTAAAATAACGAAATTGGTCAACCTTATCAGTTTTAAATATAAAAGATAAATAGTGGATTTTTATACTTTATTTTTATAGTAAGTTGCTGTTTTTATTTTATATAATTATTGATGATATATTTTTTATAATAAAAAGGAAGCTTATATAAAAAACAGATTAATTTTGATTAAATGTTAAAAAACATCTGAAAATTTTATCTAAGTTCTGCATTTATCAACATTTTGCATAAAAATGGATAAGATGAACGTATCTTTCATCTAAATAGTAGGGTTACAATAGGCCATACTTATGCTCAAGATTACTTTAATCGCTTATGAATATTTTAATCGTTGATGATCATCCTTTGTTTCGTCATGCTTTAATTCAAGCAGTACGTTATAGCCTGCCACAGGCACAAATTCATGAAACAGCTTCGGTTGATGAGTTTTATGAGCGTTTGGAAAATGGGGCAGAACCTGATCTAGTATTACTCGATTTAAATTTACCGGGTGCTTCAGGCTTTTCTGCTCTAGTCTATGTACGAGCACAGTATCCAGCTATTCCAATTATTGTGGTTTCTGCGCATGAAGAAACTTCAATCATCCAGCGTGCGATTGCACATGGCGCGATGGGTTATATTCCTAAGTCGGCTCATCCAAGTCATATTGGCGAAGCGATTCGTCAAGTCTTAGAAGGTGATATCTGGTTGCCACCTAACTTGCCATCTAATCTTAACCTTGACCCGAGAGCAGCAGATGAAACTGCGTTAGCTGAACGTATTCAATCGTTAACACCTCAGCAATTCCGTGTTTTGATGATGGTTGCAGAAGGTTTGTTAAATAAACAGATCGCATACGAACTCGATGTTTCGGAAGCAACGATTAAAGCGCATGTGACAGCGATCTTTAGAAAATTAGGTGTGCAAAACCGTACACAAGCAGTATTGGCCATTAGTGCACTCAATATTGAAGATAAGAAAATCTAAAAAGAAAAAAAGACCTCGATTGAGGTCTTTTTTATGGATGCCACTTAAGCAAGGCAATCTTGCTTTGGCGTTAGGCTGTCGCAGTACAATGGGTTGAGCGCACATTGCAAATCATCAATTTGTTCTTGAGTCACATAACCTTTCTTTTTTAAATATTCAGCCACGCGGTCGTCACGTAAGCTTAGGAAGGCTGCATCATAAACACCTAAATCGACGAACAGGGCAGCTGTTTCTAGGCTGTTGAAGCGATCAAGGAAAATATCATTGCCATACATTAAGAAGATATGGTCGAGTTTTGCTTTTTCATCGACATGTAGACGTTCAGCCAATTGATCTGGATGAGTCTTAATAAAGAGTAAGTCAGAGAGTTCATCAAACTGAGTCATATCTAACTGATTTTCGCCAAGTTTGACGTGACCAAGCCAAGCTTTAAAAACCAGTACAGCGCCGCCACGGAGTAACATGCTCCAAATTTGATGACGTGTGTCATGATCAAGGTTTTCACTTTCAGCTGTAAGGACTTGTAAGAAGCTCTCTTCTTGTTGCGCCAATTTATCAAATAGGCCTAAACCTTGAGGATGATAAGCAGCAGGTGCGAATACATCAAAATTTAGATCATGAAATACATTAAGTGCGAGTGGGACTGCACATTGATAAATCGTATTTAACGCTTTGATATTGGCTTCATTCAGTTTGCTGTTAGGAAAAATACTTTGCCAATCGAGTTCAGGAAGTAAAGCATTGGCACTGTATTGACGATAAAACTGTTGAGAAGAAAGTTGACCTTGGGGGCTGTTATCAGAAATATTCATGGCAGTTATCCTTTGCATTAATTCGTGAGCAGGGGGTGCTTAATATAGAAATGGGTTAAAAAATGGTTATACATTTATCAAATGCGTTTGGAATAGTTATGTGTCATCAAGAATGCAAGTAGAATACGACTAAAGTCGTATATGGCGCTTTTCGTCTAATAATAATTTTAAAAAACAAGTATTTATTAAATTGTAACTAAGTATACAAGTGTTCACTTACAAAAAAGGTGGGCTTTGCCATAGAAAAAGGGCTGTTGGAAAGTTTGGCCAATTATTCAATCAACAAAAGTAGACTTTTTGAGCAGTTCTGCCTATTGGCTTAAATTAAACCTATAACTTTTGCCAGAAATCTCTCCCAAACCTATAAAAAGGCTTAGGAGAGAAAATTTTAATCTGCCGCGCTGGCAATTTTAAGTCCCGACAGCCAAGCTCTTAATGAGGCAGGTTTAAGCGGTTTTTTGAGTAAAACGATATTCAATTCTTTCAATTGCTGAGGTAACTCTGGATGGGAGTCAGCTGTAATCAAAGCAACCGGAACGTCATGCTGTCGATTTTGCATAATAAAATCGACACCGAGTTGGTTATTATTTAAATGCTGATCGATAAGCCAAACCTGAATATTCTCTTTTTGAATAATCTCCAGTGCTTGTTCAGGTTCAGTGGCTTTAAAGACCTGATATCCCCATCGACCGAGTAAACTACTCATACCCTCTAAAATAGTTTCATCGTTATCTAAACACAAAATCCGGTAGGCCTTAGTTTTTAACGGCACTGTTTGCACGGTTGGAGTAATTACTTTTGGCGCTTCTACGACTGGAACTTCAATCATAAAGCATGAGCCTTTCTCAAGCTGTGAGTAGACATGAACAGGATAATTCAACAATCCTGTCATACGCTGCACAATCGCGAGGCCTAAACCTAGGCCTTGCTCACCCCAAGGTGATAAATGCCCACAGCGCTCAAATTCTTGAAACAGTTTAATACGTTGCTCTTCGGCAATTCCAGGGCCAGTGTCCCAGACTCCGATTCGAATATGACCAGGTTTTTGAGCTGAGCGTAAAACGCCCACAACCACTCGGCCTTTGGCTGTATAACGCAGAGCATTACTAACAAAGTTCTGAATAATACGTCGAATCCACTGTGGATCGGTGTCAATCCAGAACGATACATCGTGAACTTTGAGTGAAATATTTCGCTGTGCGGCAATCGATTTAAACTGTAGTTCGAGATCGCTTAATAGATCGTGTAATGGATAAGGCTGTCTTTTTGGCTGTATGCTACCGCCTTCTAAACGAGCAATATCGAGTAGGGCAGAGAGCATGCTTTCTGCACCATAAAGAGCACGGTCAAGTTGTTGCAAAGTTTGACGGTCTTCTTCTGTTGCAATGCTTTGTTCAAGAACGGTACTAAAGAGACGAGCCGCATGCATTGGTTGTAATAAGTCATGACTTGCCGCAGCAATAAATCGGCTTTTCGACATATTCGCCATATCAGCTTGTTCACGTGCAAGTTGTTGTTCTGATAAAGCATCAGCAAGCTGTTGGGTACGGTTTTTTACTCGGGCTTCAAGTATTGCCTCATTTGCACGGAAAGCAGTAATGTCGGCAAATGTCGTCACAAAGCCTCCGCCTGAAATAGGATTACCACGCATTTGAATAACGCGTCCGTCTTTACGGATTCGTTCAAATTCATGCGCGCTTCCGACTTTCATCCAGTGCAAGCGTTTACGAACATGTTCTTCGACTGAACCGGGACCGCATTCGCCGCGTTCAGCGTTATAACGAATCAGGTCGGCAATTGGACAACCTACATAGACTAAGTCTTTTGGATAACCAAACAGTTTTAAATATTGGTTATTCCAGGCTACCAAACACATATTTTTATCAACTACACTCACCCCTTGGGTCATGTGGTCAATCATGGTCATGAGCAGGTTTTGGTTGAAACGTTGCCATTGTGAGGCTTGGTCTAAAATATTCGCGACTTGGCCTAATGCGAGACCATTATTGATCATTGCAGTAGTCAGCAACGTACGAGCAGAGGCAGCACCGATAATGCCAGCTAGATATTGCTCGGTAAAACGCCACCACATGCCATTCGCGATGCTATTTGGGTTAAGCGTGAGATGATTTTGCTCACAAAAGTTCTCGAATGCTTGTGTTGTTGGCTGCTCACCCGTAATTCTTTTAGCAAGAGCGAATAGATCTCCTACTTTTAAACGTGCAGCATCGTGAGGTAAATAGGTTAAATCGGTAGAGGTGTGTGGTGATGGCAAGGGCTTGGTTTCATAATAGAAAAAGCTTTCAGCCTGAATTTGCTCGGCCACGCTTGGTCGATAAATTTTTGAAATCCATATATATAAAACAATATTTAAACCGAGTGACCAAATCACGCCGTGAGTTAAAGGTGCAAATGATTCAAAACCAAAAAGCGACTCTGGACGTAATGCATTAATTCCAAAAGGACCAAAAAGTAAAATACTTTGGGCTGTTTCCTGATAAATCTCTGGCAAGCTACGTAAAATTGTTGGAAATAATAAGGTATAGCTCCACATTAAAAATCCAACGATAAGACCCGCATAGACACCTTGGCGGCTTCCGCCACGCCAATATAAGCCTCCAATGAGAGCAGGTGCAAACTGGGCAACAGCACTAAAAGCTAAGAGTCCGAATACTGAAAGCTGGTTAATATCGTTAAAGAAATGGAAGAATAAAAAACCAAGGAGCATGACCGCGACAATACTGATGCGGCGGCTAAATTTAAGAACTTTAGGTAAATGTTTATCGTGACGTGATAGCAACTTAAAACGCCAGAGGGCAGGCATAATCAAGTCATTACTGAGCATAATAGATAGGGCAACTGATGAAACCAGTAACATGCCTGTTGATGCAGAGAACCCACCTAAAAAGGCCAGTAAAGCCAACCACTCTTGGTTATAACTCAGGGGTAATGAGAGTACCGCAACATCGGGTACTGTCAGAAACTTTGGTGCTGCGTGTAAAGCCCAGCTTGCAATTGGGATAATAGCTAAAATTGTTAAAATGAGATAAGCCGCAAACCATTTGCGCGCGCCACGAATATGCTTTTCATCACGTAGTTCGACAACTGCGACATGAAATTGGCGTGGTAAACAGATAATTGCCAAACCTGCCAATAATGTCTGAATCCAGAAGGTTTCAGGCACTCCAAATAGTTGAACCTCCTGAAAAGTTTGGTTCACATCGGCTGTGACTTGTACAAGGTTCGCTGGTGTTTCAAAAATAAAAAATAAAGCAACGCAAATCAGCGCGAATAATTTTACAAAAGACTCAAATGCGACGGCTAACATAAGGCCGCCATGTTGCTCAGTATTGGCAATTTGCCTTGTACCAAAGATCATTGCCAAAATAGCCAGTACGCTGGTTAAAAGTAAAACACTATTGGTGGTTGTATGGATATGAGCATTCTGTTCCATAATGACAGATGTGCTTAAAGCAATCGCACGTAACTGGAGAGCCAGATAGGGAATAATTGCGATTACGGCCAAAATCGTGACCAGCGAAGCCAAGACGCCACTTTTTCCATAACGTGCCGCAACAAAGTCGGCAATTGATGAGATGGCGTGGTGCTGACGTACCCGGCCTAAACGCCGCCAAATGTCATAACCAAACCAGACAAATAAGAGGGGGCCTAAGTAAATAGGCAAGAAAATGACGCCTTCCCGAACAGCGGCTCCGGTTGCGCCATAAAATGTCCATGATGAACAGTAAACGCCTAGCGTTAAGCTGAACAAGAACATGCGGCCACGTGTACTCAGACGGCTGGCATGCTTTTCACCAAAAAAAGCACAAATAAATAAGAGTGCTATATAAAGGGTGAGTACCCCAATAATCAGCCAGCTGTTCATATGACTCACATGATTAAAACCTTGTGCCTATCATACCCCAAGCAGAAACAAAGCTATAAATTGATTAAAATTTAACGACCAAAGTCTAAGTTACGAATTACACGTAATTTTGCTAACTTGAATACTGAGAAACTACTATTAAAAAAGTGGCCAAGGCTGGACACAGGGCAAGGAGTTTGGTTATGGATCAGAACCAAGTAGAACAGATTCTACGCAATCCAAAGTTTCAAAAGATGGTCAAGAAAAAAAGTGCATTAAGTTGGACGCTCACAATCATCATGTTAATTCTTTATGTGGGTTTTATGCTGCTTGTTGGCTACAACAAAGAATTTTTGATGAGTTCATTTAGTGGTGGTGTAACGACATGGGGAATCCCGCTAGGTTTAGGAATTATTGTTTTATCTTTCCTACTGTGTGGCGTGTATTCTTTTATCGCAAATAATACCCTTGACCAGTTGAGTGAAGAAGCGTTGAAGGAAGTTGAAGCCATCACGCATGATAAAGGACTACACTAATATGAAATGGAATTCATTAAAGGCGAAAGCTTTATTGGCAGCAGCATCGCTATATTCAACAGTGGCTATGGCGAGTCCAGATCTGGGTGAAGCTGAACAACAAGCAACCAACTGGCATGCCATTATTATGTTTGTCATTTTTGTTGGTTTCACTTTGTTCATTACTAAGTGGGCGGCGAAACAAACTCAATCTACACAAGATTTCTATACAGCAGGTGGTGGAATCAGCGGTTTCCAGAATGGTCTGGCAATTGCGGGTGACTATATGTCTGCTGCATCTTTCCTCGGTATTTCTGCACTTGTGTTTAGTTCGGGTTTTGATGGCTTACTTTACTCGCTTGGGTTTATGGTAGGCTGGCCAATCGTTTTATTCTTGGTTGCAGAACGTTTGCGTAACCTTGGTAAATACAACCTTTCAGATGTGGTTTCATTCCGCCTTGAAGAAAAACCAGTACGTACTTTAGCTGCAATCAGTTCACTTGTTGTTGTGGCATTCTATTTGATTGCTCAAATGGTAGGTGCGGGTCAGCTCATCAAATTACTATTTGGTTTGAACTACAACATTGCTGTAGTCATCGTTGGTCTTTTGATGATGGCATATGTCATCTTTGGTGGTATGTTGGCAACGACATGGGTACAAATTATCAAAGCGGTTATGTTACTCAGTGGTGCAACCTTCATGGCATTCATGGTAATGAAAGCAGTCGGTTTCAGCTTTAGCAACATGTTTAGCCAATCAATTGAAGTTTTCAGTAAAGTACACGACATCAGCTTAACCGATGCTGCAAAAATCATGGGGCCGGGTAAACTTGCGGCAAATCCAATTGATGCCTTGTCTCTTGGCTTGGCATTGATGTTTGGTACAGCAGGTCTTCCACACATTCTTATGCGTTTCTTTACTGTAAAAGATGCAAAAGAAGCACGTAAATCGGTTGTGGTTGCAACAGGTTTTATTGGTTACTTCTATCTTTTAACTTTCATTATTGGTTTCGGTGCGATCCTTTTCGTATCGAACAATCCGCAATTCCTTGATGTTGCAAAAATGGCAGTAACAGGCAAACTTGAGCTTGTTGGTGGTAACAATATGGCAGCCGTGCATTTAAGTGACGCTTTAGGCGGTGACTTATTCATGGGCTTCATTTCAGCTGTAGCGTTCGCAACCATTCTTGCTGTTGTTGCTGGTTTAACGCTTTCAGGCGCATCTGCAATCTCTCACGACTTATACGCTAACGTATTCAAGAAAGGTCAAACAACTCCTGCTTCAGAACTTCGCATGTCAAAAATTGCGACATTAGGTTTAGCAATCTTCGCAATGGTTTTGGGTATTTTGTTTGAAAAGCAAAACGTAGCATTCATGGTAGGTTTGGCATTCTCTGTAGCTTGTTGTGCAAACTTCCCAATTCTTGTTCTTTCTATGTTCTGGAAAGGTTTAACAACTCGTGGAGCTGTTATTGGTGGTGTTGTTGGTCTTGTTACAGCAGTCGTACTTATTATTCTGTCTAAAGCAGTTTGGGTAGATACTTTAAAAATCTCTGATACACCAATCAATCCATTCAATGGCCCTGCATTATTCGCTATGCCGTTGTCATTCCTTTGCTGTTGGTTCTTCTCGGTGACTGACAACTCTGCACGTGCTAAAAAAGAGCGTGCTGCTTTTGATGCTCAATATGTTCGTTCAATGACAGGTATTGGCGCATCGGGTGCATCGGATCACTAAAATTAAGATAGTTAGCTCATTTTTTAAAAAGCCCTACGGGGCTTTTTTTATACTTTTTTATTTTCAATTTACTGTTTAGATATTAATAAAGAACAACTTGTTTGCTCTATTTTGTGTACAGTATTATCTGTTAAATCTCAAAAAAGCATAATGAGACAAGGAAAATAATAATGCGATCTATTATTGAGTTTTGGGCAAGTTTTCGCTTACTGCCTTCTGCATGGCTGTTACTCGTTCAGTTTATTTTATTGATTTTAGCCATGCTGACATTGGATAGTTTGCCTTACCGAACGTTAACCTGGTCATTAGGTGTTCTTGCTTTATTATTGATTGCCAAAGTTATTCGTCAGACGCCTATGTTTACTTTTTTAGGCTTAACCTTTGTGAGCGGTGCAATTCTGTCATCAGTACTTATTGTATTGGGCTATAGCAATTTATATATTCAGCTATTTGCTCATAGCTGTGAAGCTCTGGCCTACTTTTCGGCAGCCTATGGTTTATTTCGTTATATGTTTGCTGACCGATATTTAACAAGAGATGAATTATTTGCGGCGGCAGCAGTCTTTACACTGATTGCATGGGGTTTTGCATTTTTATACAACATTTGCCAGCTCGTCTTTCCCTATAGCTTTCAAAATCCAAATAACCCTCATCCATTACAAACTTGGCTAGATTTACTCTTCCTAAGCTTTAGCTTGCAGTCTGCTACTGGTTTATCCGATCTAATGCCCATCACGCCACAAGCGCGCGTTTTAGCCATGCTTCAAATGTTCTGTGGTGTCATGTATTTAGCCTTAATCGTAACTCGATTAATCGCTTTACAATATATTACCCACCTCCCTAAAAAAAATTCAGATAAATAATGTAGGAGGTGTTTTAATTTATTTACACCTTTGTAACTGCAATATTCTTTAAGTTTATTTAGAGTGTCATCGGCTTTCTCTATTGAAAGCCCTAGCTTTGTTCATTCTATGAATATCTTATCGGCATTTAAGCCTGTCACTCGTCATTAAAATAACATGGAGGATTTATGCCTTCCAAACAGTCCGGTTGGTTCGCAAACGTTAATCCTAACGTATTTTTTGGTACGGTCATTATTATTGCTTTGTTTTTAGCAGTGGTTGTGATCGCTCCGAGTTCTTTTGAGCTTTTAACGCAGCAATTAAAACAGTGGATCACTGATTCATTTAGCTGGTTCTATGTTTTATCTGTTGCCTTCTTTCTCATCTTATTGATTTATATCGCCTGTTCATCGATTGGACGTATTAAATTAGGGCCTGATCATAGCCAGCCTGATTATAATAATGGGTCTTGGTTCGCCATGCTGTTTACTGCAGGGATGGGGATTGGGTTGATGTTCTTCGGCGTTGCTGAACCCGTCATGCATTACGTTACTCCACCAAGTGGAGAGGCCCAAACGATTGAGGCAGCACAGCAAGCACTAAGGGTTACCTTTTTCCATTGGGGGTTACACGCTTGGGCAATTTACGCTGTAGTTGGGTTGGCTTTGGCTTACTTTGCCTATCGGCATAATTTACCTTTAAAGACTCGCTCTGCACTTTATCCTCTTATTGGGAAAAAGATTTATGGTCCATGGGGCGATAGTATCGATATTTTCGCAACTATTGGAACCGTATTTGGTGTCGCGACATCGCTTGGCTTTGGGGTAACCCAGATCAACTCCGGTCTACATTATTTATTTGGTGTAGAACAAAGTACACATGTTCAAGTTCTACTCATTATTTTTGTGAGTATTTTAGCGTCTTTATCTGTGTTTCTAGGTCTTGATAAGGGAGTAAAACGCTTATCAGAGCTAAACTTAGTTTTAGCTTTAATATTATTAGTATTTGTTTTTATTGCTGGTCCGAGTATTTATTTACTTCAAACGACTATTCAAAACACTGGGCAATATATCTCTAACCTTTTTACCATGACATTTAATTTATATGCTTATCAGCCAAATGGATGGATTGGTGGTTGGACCATTTTGTACTGGGCTTGGTGGATTTCTTGGTCGCCATTCGTTGGAATGTTTATTGCCCGAGTTTCCCGTGGTCGTACCATTCGAGAATTTATTGTTGGGGTTTTACTTATTCCGACAGGCTTTACCATTATCTGGATGGGCTTTTTAGGAAACGCTGCGTTATTTAGCATTATTCATGAACATCAAACGACATTAATTCAGGCTGTTCAGCAAGATTCGTCAGTTGCATTATTTGAATTTCTGGGTCACTTACCGTGGTCTGGGGTAATGAATATATTGGCAACTATCTTGGTGGTTTTATTTTTTGTGACTTCTGCTGACTCTGGGGCATTGGTTACCGATTATTTAACTGCTAAATCTGAAAATTCACCAACTTGGCAGAGATTGTTCTGGACGGTACTCATGGCTGTACTGGCAATTATTTTATTGCTAGTCGGTGGTTTGGCCGCACTTCAGGCTTCAATCATTATGAGTGCATTACCGTTTACTGTCGTTATGCTCTTAATGAGTTGGGGGTTAATAAGAGCCTTGCATCTTGATGTCACTAAAATGACAGCCATTCAGGAAGCACGCATTACACCACGTGCCATACATAATCCACGAAGCTGGCAACAGCGTTTGGGTTTAATCATGCACTATCCTCATAGTGAAGAAGAAGTACGTGAATATATTGAAAAGCAAGTGGGTCGTGCCTTTGAAAATATTCAACATGAATTGAGACGCCGTCATCTAGAAGTTTCAATTAGCCAACTTGAAGATGGTATGCAACTTAGGGTAGACCATCACAATGAAATTAATTTTATTTATAAAGTTGTTCCACGTGAAACAGTGCCACCAAGTTTTTTAATTGGCCGTACGGAAGCCGAAGATGGGCAATATTTCCAAGCTGAGGTGTTCTTAAGAGAGGGTGGTCAGAACTATGATGTAATGGATTGGACGCAAGAAGATTTAATTCAAGACATTATTGATCAATATGAACGTCATCTGTATTTCTTAAATATTGTGCGAAGCTAATATTTAGATGTAAAAAAAGGACTCATCTGAGTCCTTTTTTAATTCGATTTCTAAATTAAATTAGAAACGGAATTTAGCATTTAAGCCGATAGTTTGTGTATCGTAGCTAGACTTTTTAACGTCAGCTTTCATGTACGATGCACCAACTGCTACAGCTGGAGTAATGAAGTAATTTACGTTACCACCCCAAGCTTGACGGAATTCACCAAGGTCATTGCCTTTGATGTCAGCTGAACCATCGTTACCCACGAAAGATGCGCCAACACTTAACTTAGGAGTTAAGTAAAGGTCAGTTTTTAAACCGTATTGGTTTTCTTGACCGAAAGCACCAGCAGCTTCAAAACCAATTGCCATGTTAGTTCCATCGATTGGACCTACATATTTAGCACGTGCTGTAACAGCATCTTGGTCATCTTGAATCGCAGCAGTTTGGTTTACAGCAGAGTAGATACCGTTGCTGATGATGCCAAAGTTGTCTAAAGCGAATTGGTTAGCAACGCTTGTATAACCAACAGTCATCAAGAAGTTAGGTAACAACATAGCACCAACTTCTAATGCATAACGGTCACCGTTGTCATCTTTAGAGAAGTTGTTTTTACCATCAACATCAGTGTGGTTGTAAGTTGCGCTAGCATATACAGGAAGGTAAGGAGTAGGTACGTAAGCCTCACCTTTAACACCGTAAGTACCAATGTGGTAGTTTACGTTGCCTTGGTCATACTGTTGGTAGCTATAACCTAAAGATACGCTAGAAGCTTGGTTCAAGAAAGCTGCTTCAGCTAAAGGACCTTTAGCGGTATCAACATTTTTTAAATAGTATGTACCAGCAACGTCACCAGTGAAGTTTTTATCATTTGCAGTTGTGTCAACATATTCAGATTGACCTTGAACTTCAAATTGATAAGCATGAGCACCGGTCATGGCTAATAATACAGCAGTGGCTAAACCAAGTTTTTTCATAATCATTTCCAGCAATAACAAGAGATAAAGCTGGGGTCATTGTATTGTAACAATTTATGAAGTCAATAATGAAAAAAAGGAATGTTAAAGATATTTGACACTTATGTTAAAATTGGTGAAAAACTAATCAAATGAAAAGTAAATTGTCAACCTGATAAAAAAATGAACATTTACAATAAGCTAATAATTATATTTCATACAGAATGAAGATGTAAATGTTTAAAAGTTATTACAATAGTGATTGGAAAAATAGATTGTAATAATCGGTTTTACCATTAATAAAAGTATAATATTGTTTACAAAGTGAATAAAAAAACACCGTTTTATTGTCGAATTTGTAATATTTTGAGGAATAGTTAACAATATTTAGATTAGTTTAACTAAAAAATTTAACTATTCTTAATTATTATATAAGTGAATAAAATAAAAGAAATCTCTATTTTAAGTTGAAAAATCGATTAAATTTTTAATTCTGATTAATTTAATCAACTTTACAAAAGTAGAGATAAGTCACATAATTCAATTGCAAAGTTCACTACCTAACGTTTTTAGGACTTAAAGTGCTTTCCCAGATACGATGTGTGTAACACATCAGAATTTACGAGCTCAGCTTTCCCCAAGGTTGAGCTTTTTTTTATCTATAAGAAAATCTAAAAACTATAATAAGAATTACGTGAAGTTTATTTTAAATAATAGTAGGTTAAAAAGAACCCAGCTTAAAGCTGGGCAGTGGATGCTGGGAGAAGCGCATCCAAGAGGATAACGAGATACGTTTATTACCATTGCTAAAAATTTTTAATCTGTAAAATAGAGTTTTTTTATAAAAATCATTCAATTTTTCGATACTGTTTATAATTTAAGCTTACTAAAATGTAGAACGATATAATTATTAAAAGAGAAATGAAGGGTTTATTGATGAAATTCTAGTTATTAAAATGCTAGGATGCATTTAAGCCTAATTTACATAGTAGTAAAAGTGGCAGGACATTTACGGAGTACCAGCTAAAAATGTCAGGATTACGTTCAGAGCATATTAGTAATCGACTGTTCTTTTTTATGCTGGTTATTATTTTGTCCTTATTATTCATGGCAATACCCCTTATTGTGGGAAGTTATCAGGATTATATAAAAACTAGGCAAGCCTTAGCCGAAATAAAAAGTTTAAGAGCGGTAGCCGATATTGCTTATAAAATTTCTAAGGAACGTGCTCCTGCCAATAAAATGATGTCGAGTAGTCCTCATGATTTATTAAAGAATCAACAAGAATTAAAAAAATTTCGCTTAATTGTCGACGATCAAATTGATACAAGTATTCTTATTTTAAAACAAGCAGGTTATGTTTCATTAGCAAATGAGATTCAAACCAACCTCAAAGAAAACCTTAGACAAGCTCGGCATGTGGTCGATTATTATGGTGAAATTCCATATGGAGCAAGAACTTCAGTCCAAATGGATAATGCCATTTTAGGGATGTTTGGAGTATGGGATAATTGTAGAGAAATACTGCAAAAACTTATGCTGCAATTAAAAAGTAAAGATAGCCGTATTTCTAATTACTTTACGCTCATTATAGTTTTGACCGATATGCGCGATCAGGCAGGACGGATGGCTTCAAATATTATTGCTCCTGTGAGCTTTAATGAAGAAATTCCAAGTACTAATCGCGCACGTTCTTTACAAACTCAGCATCAAGCTAGATATTTGTGGATTTTGGTCGATACTTTGCAGCCTGAACAGGCAAAAACGCCAGAATACCGTCGGTTATATTCTCGAGTGAAATCAGAGTTTATAGACCAGGGTATCCCGATTGTAGAAAAGCTATTAGAAGAAAGCCAAAAAGGTGAGCCATATTTTTTAAATGGTACACAGTTAACCGAAGCAATCGTGGGTAAATTTACCACTGTAGTTGATTTACAACGTTATATTCTTGATGAAAGTGTAGTGATTGCAACTCAGGAAAATGTGATTGCTCGAAATGGTTTTCTTTTAACGTTATTGATTTCTTTAATTTCTTTAGCCACAGCGTTACTTACACTTAATTATGCGCAAAGAAGAGTATTTGCACCTTTAATTAAAGCAAGGACTTTGATTTTAGATTTATCGCATAGTTCAGATCATTGGACAGATGAGATGAATATCACCACAAAAGGTGAATTTCTTTCCCTATTTGAAGCGATTGATCGATTACAGCGTATGTTGCAACAGCGTGATGCTTTTGAATTTCAATTAAAAAATATTGCCAATACCGATCCATTAACTGGTGTGTCCAATCGTCTAGCTTTATCTGAATATTTAAAAATTGTTGAGAGTTACCCTCAAAAATTTACGCAAACCTGTTTAATGATTATAGATATTGATCGTTTTAAACAGGTGAATGACCAATATGGGCATATTGTCGGAGACCAAGTCATTGTCAGTATTGCCGAGCAATTAAAGCAAAATATCCGGAGTTCGGATTTAATTGTTCGTTATGGTGGGGATGAATTTTTAATATTGTTAGAACAGATGCAATTTGTAGATGCACGGCTTTTAGCAGAGAAAATTCGTATTGCCATTTCTTTAGATGAAATTGATTTATCGGGTTTAAATGAAAAATTGCATGTATCTGTCAGTATTGGTTTTGCGATAGGAGCGATGAGTTGGATCGAACTCTTAGAGAAAGCTGACCGTTCACTATTAAGAGCTAAAGCCCGAGGGCGAAATGCAGTTGAGGGGTAAAAAAAGCCGGAAATGAGTTCCGGCTTTTTTATTCAATAAATTACTTCAACATCGGTTTTAAGAAGCGACCTGTATGGGAAATCTCAACCTCAGCCACTTGTTCAGGTGTACCTTCGGCAATGATCATCCCACCGCCTGAGCCACCTTCTGGACCTAAGTCCACAACCCAGTCTGCTGTTTTAATCACATCAAGGTTATGTTCAATCACCACAATGGTATTACCCTTGTTACGTAGCTCATGCAAAATGTCGAGTAACTTGGCAATATCATGGAAATGCAGGCCTGTTGTTGGCTCATCCAAGATATATAAAGTTTTACCCGTATCTCGTTTTGCTAATTCACGTGCAAGTTTTACACGCTGTGCTTCACCACCAGAGAGTGTAGTTGCAGCTTGACCTAAATGAATATAACCAAGGCCCACTTGCGTTAAGGTTTCTAAGCGGCGGTGAATGACAGGAATTGCACTAAAGAACTCAGCTGCATCTTCAACGGTCATTTCTAAAACGTCAGAAATGTTTTTGCCTTTATAGCCTACTTCAAGTGTTTCACGATTATAACGTTTGCCATGACAAGCATCGCAAGGCACATACATATCTGGCAAGAAGTGCATCGCAACTTTAATCATACCGTCGCCCTCACAGGCTTCACAGCGGCCACCTTTCACGTTAAACGAGAAACGACCTGCACTATAACCACGGGCTTTTGCTTCTGGTGTTTGAGCAAATAACTCACGGATTGGTGTAAATAGACCTGTGTAGGTTGCAGGGTTAGAGCGTGGTGTACGTCCAATCGGGCTTTGGTCAATATCAACGACTTTATCTAGATGTTGAAGACCATCAATCGAATCGAACTTTTCCGCGGTTAACGTCGTTGCACCGTTGAGCTGTGTAGCTGCTAATGGAAGCAAAGTACGGTTAATCAGTGTTGATTTTCCTGAACCAGAAACGCCAGTCACACAAGTCATAATGCCGAGCGGAATTTTTAAATCGACATTTTTAAGGTTATGACCACTTGCACCAGACAATTTGATGAATTCATCCGGACGTGGTGATTGAGTCCGTTGTTTTGGTATTGCAATTTTGCGTTTGCCTGAAAGGTATTGACCTGTGAGTGAGTCAGCATGGTTAGCCAATTCATCATAAGTTCCTTCGGCAATAATTACACCACCATGGATCCCAGCTCCTGGACCGATATCAATAATATGGTCGGCTGCACGAATCGCATCCTCATCGTGTTCAACCACTAATACTGTATTACCTAAATCACGTAAGCGAATCAGGGTTTGTAATAGACGATCATTATCACGTTGATGCAAGCCAATCGATGGTTCATCAAGTACATACATTACACCCATTAAACCTGCACCAATTTGTGAGGCCAAACGGATACGCTGTGCTTCACCACCCGATAACGTTTCGGCAGAACGAGCTAAACTTAAGTAATTAAGTCCCACACTCACCAAGAAATGTAAACGCTCACGAATCTCTTTAAAGATTTTATCGGCGATTTCACCTTTAGCGCCTTCAAGATTTAAATCTTGATAATAATTTTCGGCATCACCAATCGACATGCGAGTAATGTCAGCAATGGTTTTATCTTTAACGCGAACATGGCGTGAAATTTCATTTAGACGTGAGCCATCACATGCATCACACGCTGCATTCGAGAGATATTGAGCTAAATCATCTCGTACATAATTACTTTCAGTTTCACGGTAACGACGTTCAAGATGGGGCAAAATTCCTTCAAATGGTTGTACGCGTGTATGTTTACGGCCACGTTCATCGATATAACTTAAATCGACTTTTTCTTTGCCCGTACCTTGTAAGAATTTCTTTTGAGTATCTTTATCTAGCTGGTTCCAAGGCGTATCAAGTTTTAAACCAAAATGGTCAGCAACTTTTTGCAGCATCGAATAATAATATGGACGCTGGCGATCCCACCCACGGATCGCACCTTCACTAATCGCAAGGTCAGGATTAGGAATAAGCTTTTCAGAGCTAAAATGACTGCGTGTACCTAAACCATCACAAACAGGGCAGGCACCAAACGGGTTGTTAAATGAAAATAAACGTGGCTCAAGCTCTGCTACAGCACGGTCACATTCAGGGCATGAGTGTTTGGCAGAAAAAACGCGATCTGGGTGTTCGCCATTCATCCATGACAAAACCGCAATATCACCACCTAAACGTAATGCAGTTTCAAATGATTCGGCAATACGGTTACCTAAGTCTTCGCGTACTTTGAAACGGTCAACGACAACTTCGATAGTGTGCTTTTTCTTTTTGTCGAGTTCGGGTGGCGTATCAATATCAATGATTTCGCCATCTACACGAGCACGAACAAAACCTTGACCTTGCAGTTGTTCAAACAGATTGCTGTATTCACCTTTACGTTCGCGAACCACTGGGGCAAGCAACATGAGTGCTGTGCCTTCTTCAAGGGTTTTTACTGCATCAACCATTTCAGAAATAGTTTGCGCAACCATTGGCAAGTCGTGTTCAGGGCAGTAAGGTGTGCCGACACGTGCGTAAAGTAAACGCAAATAGTCATAAATTTCGGTAATAGTACCAACAGTTGAACGCGGGTTATGACTGGTAGATTTTTGCTCAATAGCAATTGCTGGTGATAAACCTTCAATCGAGTCGACTTCAGGCTTTTCCATTTGCGATAAAAACTGACGCGCATAGGCCGAAAGTGATTCGACGTAACGGCGTTGTCCTTCGGCATAAAGGGTATCGAAGGCAAGAGAAGATTTTCCTGAACCTGATAACCCCGTAATTACCACAAACTTATCGCGTGGAATATCGAGAGACACATTTTTTAAATTATGGGTACGTGCGCCTCGAATACGGATATGACTTTGGCTCATAAAACATCTCAATTGTGTATTGATGAAAATTTAGGTGTTGTTTGATCAGTCTCGTGCAGTGTGACTGGTTATAAACAACAGACCTTATATATGATAACGATTTAAAATTGTTCAAGTGGTACAAAATGATTTAAAGCGACAAATTGTGACGGTTAAACGACAATCGACAAAATTTGTTTAAATAATCAGGTTGTATTTTTAACATTCCTCTCTTTTGATTTCTACTTCTTAGCAAATTTTAATGAGCAACATAATTTTACTAGACGACTGGTCTAATAGTGGAGTATGGTGTCTGCATGAAACGATTAAATAAAAGCGAAACCACGCGACAACATATTTTGGATACCAGTTTTGAACTGGTATTACACAAAGGATTTGTCGGTGTCGGTTTGCAAGAAATTTTAAAGACTTGTGACGTACCCAAAGGTTCGTTCTATCACTATTTTGCTTCGAAAGAGGCGTTTGGTTGTGCATTGCTAGAGCAATACATGGCCAATTATAAAGTTCGTATGGAACAACTTTGGCAGCACAGTGAACAAAGCGCCCATGCGCGGCTAATGGCGTTGTGGCAGGCGTGGATTGATGATCCTGTATATGGCAGCTGGGCTGAAAACTGTCTGATTGTAAAGCTGGCAGCTGAGGTTTCCGATTTGTCGGAAGATATGCGTCAAATTCTCAATGATGGCGTGTACAAGTTAACGCAGCGTTTGGCTTTATTACTGAAGGAAGGCCAACAAGAAGGTTCAATTCCAAAACACGTTGAGCCTTTAAAAACTGCGCAAGTCATGTATCAGTTATGGTTAGGTGCTGCTTTACTCACAAAATTGTCGCAAGACAAAGCACATCTCCATCTAGCCCTAGAAACTACTCAACAACTCATAAAACCGATAGAGGAATAATAAAGCATGCGAAGTATTATCCATCGTAATTTTGGCGAACCTGTAGACGTTTTAGAGCAGGCGGATATGCCAAAGCCAGAACCGAAAGCAGGCGAAGTGCGTATTAAAACAATTATGTCTCCTATCCATAATCATGATGTATGGACAGTACGCGGAAGCTATGGTTACAAGCCAACTTTACCTGCGATTGGTGGTAGTGAAGCCGTTGGTATTGTTGATGCGCTGGGCGAAGGCGTTACTCATGTACAGGTAGGGCAGCGTATTGCAGTTGCAGCCGTTCATGGCAGTTGGGCTGAATACTTTATTGCACCAGCTCAAGGGATTATTCCACTTAATAATGAAATTGATGACGAAACAGCAGCACAGCTGATTGGTATGCCAATTAGTGCCTTGATGCTATTGGACTTCGTAAATGTTCAACCAGGTCAATGGCTCATTCAAAACACGGCAAATGGTGCAGTAGGTAAAACAGTTGCGATGATTGCGCAGGCACGTGGTTTACCAGTGATTAATCTGGTTCGTCGTACTGATGCAATCGCAGAAATGCAAGCATTAGATATTCAACATGTTGTTGCAACCGATCAGCCAAACTGGAAAGAGCAAGTTAAACAGATTCATGGTGACCAACCTCTCATTGCGGGTGTGGACTCGATTGGTGGAAGTGCAAGTGGTGAAATGCTGCACTTACTCAGTGAAAATAGCTTGCTCGTTTCGTTTGGCAGTATGACAGGTGAAACTATGCAGATTTCATCGGGTGATCTAATTTTCAAACAAGCGACAGTAAAAGGATTCTGGGCAAGTGTGGTTAATAAAGAAATGCCAGCTACTCGTAAAAAAGAACTGATCGTTGAGCTATTAACATTAGCGACTCAGAAAAAATTAATCTTGCCTGTAGAAGGTGTATTTAGTTTTGATGAGATTAAAACTGCCGCTCAAAGAGCAACACAAGGTGCTCGTCAAGGCAAAGTGTTGTTAAAGCCGTAAAATACTAAAAGATCAGTCGAGAGACTGATCTTTTTTCATATCTTTAAAATAAAAAGGAAAATTGTATGATTGGACAAATATTCATTGCGCTTATCGCAATATTACATGTCTACATTTTGGTGTTAGAGATGTTTTTGTGGGACAAGCCTTATGGCATGAAAGCCTTTGGAAATAATGCAGAAAAAGCAAAACTCACCAAAGTGATGGCACAAAACCAAGGTCTTTATAATGGTTTTTTAGCGGCGGGTCTATTTTGGTCTTTATTGGCAGATGCACCGTTTGCGACATCCATTGCCAATTTCTTTTTAGGCTGTGTGCTCATTGCGGGTATTTATGGCGGTCTGACTGCCAGTAAAAAGATTATTTATATTCAGGCAATTCCTGCATTAATTGCTTTGGTCGCTGTTAATTTTCTCTGAAAAGCGCACAATACAGCGTTTTGATATGGAAATGATCAGGTAGGATCAGCGCATGTGGGCGTTATTTTTAAAGTGTATGTTGGGGGCGGGGGTTGTCCTCATTATTTCGATTTTATCGAAAAGTAAGGCATTTTATATTGCAGGTTTAGTCCCACTTTTTCCTACCTTTGCTTTGATTGCTCATGTGATTGTTTTTCAGCAAAAAGGAGCCGAAGCATTACAAAAAACGGCTCTGTTTGGTCTATGGTCACTTATTCCCTATGCCATTTATTTAGTCGCTGTTTATGTGCTGGCAACACGCATGTCGATGTGGTCGTGTCTAGGATTGGCAACTCTATGTTGGGTAGTGGCTGCGGCAGGTTTAATTTATGGCTGGCAGTTGTTTCAAAGTTAAATTTAAGGCTGACCATTTAATTAAGTAAATGGTCAAAGCCTAACTTTAATTTAGATCTGATCTAAACCTAACCATTGTCTTTTGTGGTAGGCACTATCCCAAAATAACCACTCAAGTTTTGCACCCATGGTGTATGCGGCATGCATTTTCTCTAAAGTGTCGGCATCACAACGTGCTGCAACTTTATCGACTGTCGCAATCACATTACGAACGGCTATATGGAACTCTTCACCTGCATAGGTATCAATCCATGCTTGGTAAGGGTTATTCGGAATGGATTTGTCTACAATATCTTTACCGACTTCGGCATAAATCCAGAAGCAAGGTAACAATGCTGCAAGCACGACAGGATAGCTTTCAGACCAAGCAGTTGCTGTTAAAAATGAAGTGTAATGATGGCCTGCTAAAGTTAATGGTGTATTTTTAAATTCTTCTTTGGTCACACCAAAATTTTTCATGAAGTCATCATGCAAGCTGCGTTCAACTACAATTGCAATTTTGGCTGCATCTGAAAATTGCATGATATCGTCAGCTTCAAAAGCTTTCGCAGCTGCAACAGCAAGTACGCGACCATAAGCCACTAAATATTGAGCATCTTGAATGACATAATGACAAAAAGCTTCTTTATCTAAAGTACCGTTAGCAAGTTCCTGATTAAAAGGAAGATCAAGAATTTTTTGATATAAATTTAAATTACGTTGCCAGAGTTCTTGAGAAAAAAGCATAAAATCATTCCTTTTAAAATAAGACAGCTAAACCGGATTTTAAATCAATTTTAAAATACGAAAATAATAATGATAGATATATCGCAAGAAAATATTTAATACGATTAACAAGTTAATTAAGAATTGTAAATTTCTTTATTAAACAGTGAGATAAACTAAAGCTAATAACGGCACAAAACAACATCGTTTTGTGGTTAATTATCGATATAATAGCCGCGGTTTTAATAAAGATTAAATTTAGTTCTTGGTATAGGTCTGATCCATGAAGCATTTCCGATTTTCGATATTTTTTACGGTGGTGTGTTTAGCACTATCCGCGTATTGGGGTTTTACCCATGGACCTGAAGCTGGCGTGTCGACCATGCTTAAAGCTTTAACAATTACAGCCATTTTAGCTGTAATGGAGGTCTCTTTATCTTTTGACAATGCTGTCGTGAATGCATCGGTTCTACGTAATTGGGATCCGTTCTGGAAAATGATCTTTTTAACGGTTGGTATTTTAATCGCCGTTTTTGGTATGCGTCTGATTTTCCCTGTCGTGATTGTTGCTGTGACTGCTGATATGGGCGTTATTGAAGTGGCAAAATTGGCACTTAACGATCCGAAAACTTATTCTGAGCGCTTAATGGCACATCATGCTGAAATTTCGGCTTTTGGTGGAACATTCCTATTATTGGTTTTCTTAAACTTCTTCTTTGATGATGAAAAAGAAACCCATTGGTTTAGATGGCTTGAATCTAAACTTGCAAGTTTAGCTAGCGTACCAGCAATGTCTGTATTTCTTGCGTTGATTGCTTTAATTGTGATGGCTGGTTATGTCGATGACCACCAACGATTAGCAGTTACCATGGCTGGTATTTGGGGCATTGTGGTTTATATTGGCGTTGAAGTATTAAGTCATTTGTTAGGTGGTGAACCTGAAATTGATGAAAATGGTAATGCTGTATTACAAGATGGTTCGGGTGCTGCGTCTGGCGTAGTTAAAGCTGGTTTAGGTGGTTTCTTGTATCTTGAGGTGTTAGATGCATCATTCAGTTTTGATGGTGTAATCGGTGCTTTTGCAATTACTAGCGACGTTGTTGTGATTATGCTGGGTCTTGCAATCGGTGCTATTTTTGTCCGTTCAATGACAGTTTATCTTGTTGAAAAAGGCACGCTAGATGCTTATGTGTTCTTAGAACATGGTGCACATTATGCGATTGGTGCTTTAGCATTCATTATGATTGCAAGTGGTACAGGTGTACATGTACCTGAAGTGGTCACTGGTTTAATTGGTGTAGCGTTTATTGTGTGGGCTATTATTGCTTCAATTCAATATTCGAAGCGCGAGCAAGAGTCGCCTTAAGCTAATTTTCAGTAAAGCTCGATAGAATAAAGAGGCTGAATGCCTCTTTATTTTTTTAAGCTGAAATCGTTAATTTAAATAAGGTGTCCCGTATTTTTAGAAACGAATCGGCTTATAATTTGCCTAGTTTGATAAACGTGTATTGATATGATGAATGCTTTGGAACGTCGCTCAACTTTTGCCTTAAGTAGTATTTTTGCGCTACGCATGTTGGGTTTGTTCATGATTATTCCTGTCTTTTCTGTAGTCGGGCAGTCATATCAATATGCAACTCCAGCACTCATTGGTTTGGCTGTGGGTGTCTATGGTTTAAGTCAGGCTATTTTACAAATTCCATTTAGCTTACTGGCTGACCGTTTTAGTCGTAAACCTCTCGTGGTGCTTGGCTTATTGCTGTTTGCAATTGGCGGTGCAATTGCCGGTTTATCTGACACGATTTATGGCGTAATTATTGGCCGTGCCATCGCAGGCGCAGGTGCAGTTTCAGCAGTCGTGATGGCGCTTTTAGCCGATGTAACGCGTGAAGAGCAGCGTACTAAAGCCATGGCCGCGATGGGCATGAGTATTGGCCTATCTTTTGTGGTGGCGTTTAGTCTTGGGCCTTGGCTCACAAGTCTTGTCGGCATTTCTGGTTTGTTCTTTGTCACGACCATTATGGGTTTAATCGCGATTTTGATGTTATTGCTTGTACCTAAAGTAACTCGTCATCATCGTAATTATCAGCAAGGCTACATGGCGCAGCTTAAGCAAGTCATTCAAATGGGTGATTTAAACCGTTTACACGTTTCGGTTTTTGCACTGCATTTATTACTTACCGCCATGTTTATTTATGTGCCTTCACAGCTTATCGAGTTTGCACATATTCCTTTGGCGAGCCATGGTTTGGTATATCTGCCGTTATTAGTCATTAGCCTGTTTTTTGCATTTCCAAGCATTATCGTGGCTGAAAAATATCGCAAAATGCGAGGAATTTTCTTAACGGCAATTACAGGAATTATTGCAGGTTTACTGCTCCTCATATTTGGGTATCAATCAAAATATGTATTACTCGCAGGCCTCGGTATTTTCTTTATTGCCTTTAATGTGATGGAAGCCTTATTACCATCGTGGTTATCAAAATGTGCGCCAATTCAGTCAAAAGCAACTGCTATGGGCGTAAATGCCAGTAGTCAGTTCCTAGGTGCTTTTTTTGGTGGCACACTAGGTGGTCAATTATTGATGTTACATAATACTGCGATGGGATGGAGTGTCTTAACAGGGATTGCTATAATATGGTTGCTAATTAGTTTTGGTTTAGCTCAGCCGCGGTATTTGTCATCGATTGTGTTGCCATTGCCGCAAGTGCAACAGGTGAATGAGTGGACCACACAGCTATTGGCTATTCGTGGTATAGAAGAAGTTGTGGTGATGCCTGACCAGCAAGTTGCTTATATTAAAGTCGATAAACAGACTCTTGATGAGGCTGCGCGACGTGATTTAACGCAGTTGTTCGGTAAAGAGGTAGCCATTTAAGCATAACTCTTATAAAGTAAAACATAGAAATGTATAGGATGAAGACAGCTAATGCGTGGTGTAAATAAGGTTATTTTGGTTGGTACTTTGGGTCGTGATCCTGAAACAAAAACTTTTCCAAATGGGGGTTCGCTGACTCAATTTTCTATCGCGACAAGTGAAGCTTGGACCGATAAAACTTCAGGTGAGCGTAAAGAACAAACTGAATGGCACCGTATTGTTTTGCATAACCGTTTAGGGGAAATTGCTCAGCAGTTTTTACGTAAAGGTTCTAAGGTTTATATTGAAGGTTCATTACGTACGCGTCAGTGGACTGATCAAAATGGTCAAGAACGTTACACTACAGAAATCCGTGGCGACCAAATGCAAATGTTAGATGCTCGTCAACAAAGTGAACAAGGTTTCGCTGGCGGTAATGATTTTAATCAACCACGTTTTAATGCACCTCAACAAGGTGGCAATGGTTATCAAAATAATAACCAAGGTGGTGGTTATAACCAAAATAGTGGTGGCGGTTACGGCAGTAATCCAGCTGGTTTTGGTGGTAATGGCGGAAATAGTAACCCGCAATCTGGTGGTTTTGCTCCAAAAGCGCCACAACAGCCTGCGTCTGCGCCAGCAGATTTAGACGACGATTTACCGTTCTAATCAAAGTTTCAAAAAAGGCGAGTTTATCTCGCCTTTTTTATTACTCAATTCCAAGCAAACGTATCAGGGCCGTGCCCGCAGCAGCTAAGCAAATCACTAATAAAAGCGGTACTTTTTTCCAAACCAAGAAAAGCGCTAGCCCAACACCGAATATACGCGCAAACCCTGCGAAATCTTGGCCTTCAAAAAATGTAGTCGTGACTGCGATCGCACACAGCAAAACAGTTGCACCGTTTGAGAGTAAAACTTGGTATTTCTCAGAAAAAGTAAATTTGGCCCCTAAGTGAAAACCAGCAAAACGAATCCCATATGTTCCAAGTGCTAGCAAGGCTATGCCTAAAATAATAAGTAATTGTTGATTCATTTTTTTCTACCAAATATTAAGCCAAAAAGTGAAATCAGAATTGGAAGTCCTGAGGCCAAAAAAGGTGTAGTAATCAGTGCCAAAGTTGATCCGGCAAATGCAGCTTTTCGAGTAGATTTATTCTTTAAAGCATTAAAAGTAAGTGCAATTAAAATGGCAGGGAAAATGGCATCTAGACCAAATGTTTTTGGGTCTGGAATAGCGCTTCCAATAAAATAACCCGAAGTGACACCAAGTGGCCAAGTCAGCATGATGCCTATACCACACAACCAGTAAGCAGCTTTTTTAGTCTCAAAATCAGGCTGTGCCATGCCAAACAAAACGCTTTCATCGTTCATGATATGAGCACCGAAATATCGAGAGAATTTACCTCTGATTAATTCATTGACCGCAATACCAAAAGGCAAGTGCCTTAAATTGACGAGTAGTCCTGCAATCGCAGCAGCAATTGGGCTACCACCAACTGCCAAGAATCCAATAAAAATAAATTCAGCAGTTCCTGCCAGTACAAATACAGATAGGCAAAGCGGGATCCAGAGCGCTAAGCCATAACTTGCGGCAAGTGAACCTAAAGACATACCAACAACACTGGTCGCTAGACACACAAAAAAAATCGAGCGAGTGGTGTCTTTACTAAGTTTCTTAATGAGAGAGTATGTGTTCATAGCATGATATAACGAACGATTTTCCATTATAATGAATAAGTCTAATTGTTTTGTCAAAACGAACGATCGTTTTTTTTATAGAACGGATGTGGTGAATGTCTCAGCCAATTGAAATTATTGCTAAAGGTTTAAATCGTGAACGTCAAAGAGCAGGGCTTTCTTTGGCAGAGGTTGCCCGTCGTGCAGGCGTTGCAAAGTCTACACTTTCTCAACTAGAAGCAGGGCAAGGTAACCCAAGCATTGAAACCTTATGGGCACTTTGTGTTGCGCTGAATATTCCATTTGCACGTTTGATGGAAGAACCCAGCAATCAGGTACAAGTGATACGCTGTGGCGATGGGCCAACGGTGAGTTCTGAGATTGCCAATTACAAAGCAATTTTGTTAGCGACTTGTCCACCGCATGCGCGCCGTGATGTTTATTTATTGATTGTGGAACCAGGCGAAGACCGTCTTTCAGAACCTCATCCGGTTGGTTCTGTAGAACATATTGTTTTGGTTGAAGGTAAAGCTCTGGTTGGTTTAATTGATGAAGCTGTTGAGCTCGGTGTTGGTGACTATATTTGTTACCCTGCCGACCAGAAACATATCTTTAGAGCCTTGGAAACAGGTACAAAAGCGTTATTAATTTCTGAACAAAACTAAAGAATTTCAAACTGATTAAAATAAAAACTAAAAATCACTTACCGCATCTCATATAAAAAGGGCCAATTTTGCGTATAAATTTTGCAATTGGCTCTCTCTTTTATTACAAAAATGGCTCTCGTTTCTTGAGTGCCGAAACGACAAATTAAAGCCATTGGAAGTATGCATACGGAAGCGCCGGATAAGCTCAGTGATTTTTCTGTTTTAGGAATTGGGCAAAACGGCTAAATTTTTAGGGGATATTTTTTGGCTTCGGAGGTTTTCCGAGACTAGCCGATATCCTCCATATATTAAGGAAAATGATATGGCAGCTCATCAAAATGGTTCTGAAGCCAATCACTCCCAAAGTTTAAAACATGGACTCAAATCACGCCACTTGACGATGATCTCAATTGCAGGGGTTATTGGTGGTTCTCTATTCGTGGGCTCGGGCAGTATTATTTACAATACAGGGCCTGTAGTTTTTCTAACCTATGCTTTGGGCGGTCTACTCGTTTGGTTCATCATGCGTATGTTAGGCGAGATGGCCGTTTTAAACCCTGATAGTGGCTCTTTTTCAACATATGCCGACCGTGCAATTGGTCGTTGGGCCGGTTTTTCAATTGGTTGGCTATATTGGTGTACGCTCGCAATGCTCATGGGGTGGGAAGCCTATGTGGCAGGTAAAATTTTAAATAATTGGTTCCCCTTTATACCGATCTGGGCCTATATGGTTGTCGTGATTGGTGCATTGGTCGCAGTCAATTTACAAAACGTGAAGAACTATGGTGAGTTTGAGTTTTGGTTTGCGCTCATTAAAGTCATCGCGATTGTTATTTTCCTTGTGATTGGTAGTTTAGCCATCATGCATTTGTGGCCTTGGGGCAATCCGGCTGCTTCAGGTATGAGTAATCTAACCTCTCAAGGCTTTATGCCAAATGGAGGATCATCCGTTATTACTGCCTTACTGGGGGTCATGTTTGCCTATATTGGCGCTGAAATTGTGACTGTAGCGGCAGCAGAGTCGGCAAACCCATCTAAAGAAATTCGTAAAGCATCGAACTCAGTGGTTTGGCGAATTATTTTATTCTATGTGGGTTCAATGTTTGTCGCGGTATGTTTGATTCCTCACAACAATGAGCTTTTGAAAGATTCGACTTGGGGAACCTACAGCGTAACGTTAAGTGCACTTGGGATTCCAGGCGCTCGTCATATTGTGAACTTTGTAGTGTTAACTTCGGTATGTAGTTGCTTTAACTCAGCGCTTTACACGTGTTCACGGATGCTATTTTCGTTAGCTAAACGTGGCGATGCACCAAAAAGTTTTGGCTCTGTAAACAGTAAAAGCAGTCCGTGGGTTGGTGTGATTGTGTCATGCTTTTTCTCTGTGATTGCCGTGATTTTAACTGCAACCAAGAGTATGGATGTTTATGACTTTTTCATGCTAACGACGGGTGCAGCAACACTCTATGTATACCTGACCATTGCTTATTCTCAGCTTCGTATGCGTAAAAAACTAGAAGCTGAAGGCGTGAAAATTGACTTTAAAATGTGGATGTTCCCTTACTTAACCTATGTGGTAATTTTTGCAATTATTGGCGCCATTCTTACCATGCTGATTGAAGGTACTTATTTTAAAGAAGTGATTTACACTACAGCTCTGTTCGGCATTATTGTGTTCTTCGGATTGTTGTCTGAAAAACTGGGCTGGGGTAAAGATCGCAGAGCGGCCCATTTAACTCATACTCATGAAGAAAAGTTAGTTTAATATTTTTAGAATAAAAAAAGAGTCTCATTGTGAGGCTCTTTTTTTGATTAAGAACGACAAAAAATCAATTAAGCGTTTGTACGCCTGCTTCACGTAAGCACTGGAGTAAGACGCCAAAAGCCATCACCATGTCTTTTTCATTTACGCAGGCAAAGCCCATGAGCAGTCCGCGCTCTGCATGTGCATGTGATTGCATGTAGTACTGTGAAAGTGGACGAACTTTGACACCACGTTCAAGTGCGGTTGCTGCAATCGCAACATCGTCGCAAGAGTTTGGTAGTTTTAAAACCAGATGTAATCCTGCTGCTTCGTCATATTCATGAATAAATTCGGGCCCAAGATAGCGTTTAATCAGACTGACTAAGTAATCGCGTCTCTTACCATAAAGTAAACGCATACGACGAATATGCGCTTCGTAATGACCTTCACGAATAAACTCAGCTAGGGCTTTTTGTTCAAGTAAATGTCCACCGCGATAGAGTTCGGCCGAAACAATACGTAGGGGTGAAAAGAGCGGCTTAGGCACCACCAAATAACCAATTCTTAAAGATGGATAAATGGTTTTGCTAAACGTACCCATGTACAACACAGGTGCATCATTTTCTAGACCTTGTAAAGATGGATACGGCTGGCCCGAGAAACGGAACTCACTGTCGTAATCATCTTCTACAATCCAGCTATTGTGCTGGCGAGCAATCTCAATCAGTTTGCGTCGACGATCTAGGCTTAAATGCGAACCTAGTGGATATTGGTGTGATGGCGTGACAAAAATGAGTTTAGGCGGTTTAACCGGATTTTCTTCGGGGATAATGCCTTCGGCATCAACTGGCATGGGTTGAATATCTACGCCATTAATACGTAAAGTGTTGCGCATTCCCCAATAGCCTGGATCTTCAATCCAGACACGATCACCAATATCACTAAGCGCACGCGAAACTAAGTCAATCGCCTGGTGAATACCTTCGGTAATAATAATCTGGTCAGCATCACACTGAACTGATCGTGCAACACGTAAGTAGTCTGCCAACGCACTCCGGAGTTCAATACAGCCACCTGCATTGCTGTAAATAAGGCGGTTAATGTCGGGTTCGCGGCTTAAGCGTGCTTGAATACGACTAAAAATATGATGTGGAAACTCTGTTACATCGGGTGCTCCCGGTACAAAAGCTCCCCATTGATGTGGCGAGGCCGCGGCATAGCCTAACAAGTTTGAGCCACGATTTGAGAGCGCATAAGAGTTTTGAACTTTCGGACTTGAAACAGCTTTTTTCTTATTTTGTGTATTTAAAAAACTCTCTGGTAGTTTTTCGGCAACCCATGTGCCATGGCCTGTACGAGCCTCTAAATAGCCTTCAGCCTGTAGTTGTTCATAGGCAGTGAGCACCGTATTTCTTGAAACATGAATTTCACTGGCTAAGTCGCGTGATGCAGGTAGACGAGTCTTGGGCTGGATGACTCCATCAATAATGGCACCCCGCAGGCAACGAAAAAGGCGTTGATGTAGTTTCCCTTCAGTGTCCTGTTGGAGTCGTTGTAGCAAATGATCTCCAAGTAAACTACGCAATTGGCTCTCTCCTACAGTTAAAAAGTGGCTCTCGTCAGTTGCCATCAGACGAGCGAAATTACATGCATAGGCAGTCGTTGTAAAGCACCCTGAAAATTAAGCACAGGATGCAAAAACCAAAGCTGCAACTGATGATGAAAATATGAGGGAATCAAATGGATAATCAACATTCTGCACTTAACGCACGTAAACAGCAAGCAACTCCACGTGGTGTCGGCGTGATGTGTCAGTGGTATGCGGAAAAAGCTGAAAACGCGACGCTTTGGGACAAGGAAGGCAACCAATTTATCGACTTTGCTGGTGGTATTGCGGTTTTAAATACAGGCCATCGCCACCCTAAAGTCATTGCAGCGGTGACTGAGCAACTCACTAAATTTACTCATACTGCCTATCAAGTAACACCATACGAAAGCTATGTAGCTTTAGCCGAGCGTATTAATGAGCGCGCGCCAATTGCAGGTCCTGCGAAATCAGCTTTTTTCACAACAGGTGCAGAAGCAGTTGAAAATGCGGTGAAGATTGCTCGTTGTTATACGGGTCGTCACGGCATTATCACTTTTGGTAATGGTTTCCACGGCCGTTCATTTATGACCATGGCAATGACTGGTAAAACAGCGCCTTACAAACGTGATTTCGGTGTTATGCCAGCTGGTGTGTTCCACGCACGTTACCCTGTGCCTGCTAAAGGTATTTCAGTAGATGCGGCAATTGAAAGCGTTGAAGATATTTTCAGTGAAGATATTGCACCACATGATGTTGCAGCAATTGTGCTTGAGCCAGTACAAGGTGAGGGTGGCTTTCATGTTGTACCAGCTGAATTCTTAAAACGTTTACGTTCAATTTGTGACAAGCACGGTATTTTATTGGTTGCTGACGAAGTGCAATCTGGTTTTGCTCGTACTGGTAAATTGTTCGCAATGAACCATTTCGAGACTAAAGCAGACCTCATCACCATGGCGAAAAGCTTGGGCGGCGGCTTCCCAATTTCAGGTGTTGTTGGCCGTGCAGAAGTGATGGATGCACCAAACCCAGGTGGACTAGGTGGTACTTACGCAGGTAGCCCAATTGCGGTTGCTGCTGCACACGCTGTTATTGATGCGATTGAAGAAGAAAACTTATGCGACCGTGCAAATGAATTAGGTGCAGAGTTGGTTGCTAGCCTTAAAGATATTCAACAAGCAACAGGCGATGTGGTTACTGATATTCGTGCATTAGGTTCAATGGTTGCAGTAGAGCTTGAAACGGCTGAACAAGCAAAAGTTGTACAAAACTATGCAATGGAAAACGGGTTGTTACTTCTTACTTGTGGTAAATACGGTAATGTAATTCGTTTCTTATATCCATTAACCATTCCTGCTGAGCAATTCCGTCAAGGTCTTGATATCTTGAAACAAGGTTTTGCGACACTCAAAGCAGGTAGTGCAAAAGCAATGGAGCAATCTGCATGATTCAAAATAATTTGCAGTATTTATTAAAACATCCTGATATTTCATTAGAAGCACCTGCATCAAATGATTATATCGAAGTTAATGATGCTGCTACAGGTGAAACTTTGGCATGGGTAAAAACCTATGACCGTGCAGGGGTTGAAGCCGCAATTCATCGTTCAGCAAAAGCGCAAGCTGCTTGGAAAAAGCAAACTGCCTTGGCGCGTGCTGATGTGTTATTGGCATGGTACAACCTCATGCTTGAGCACAAAGAAAATCTGGCTCAAATCTTAACAGCTGAGCAAGGTAAGCCATTAGCAGAAGCACGTGGTGAAATTGGTTATGCAGCATCATTTATTCGCTGGTTTGCCGAGCAAGCCCGCCGTGTTGATGGTGAAGTCTTAACACCTACTTTGCCAAATCAACGTTTGCTCGTGATTAAACAAGCGATTGGCGTTACTGCTGCAATTACGCCGTGGAACTTCCCAGCTGCCATGATTACGCGTAAAGCAGGTCCAGCAATTGCTGCGGGTTGTTCAATGTTGGTTAAACCAGCAGAACAAACACCGTTAACAGCTTATGCACTTGAAGTATTGGCGTTACAGGCAGGTTTACCAGCGGATGTTTTAATTAATATTAGTGGTGATGCGGTTGAAGTTGGTAAAACCCTATGCGAAAGCGATATTGTTCGTAAGCTCAGCTTCACAGGTTCAACTCAAGTTGGCCGTATCTTGATGCAACAATGTGCGCCAACCATTAAAAAGCTTTCACTTGAACTCGGTGGTAATGCACCAGTTGTGGTATTTGACGATGCTAACCTTGAACAAGCAGTTCAGGGCATTATGGCAAGTAAATATCGCAACAGCGGTCAGACTTGTGTTTGCGCTAACCGTATTTATGTTCAAGATGGTATTTACGATGCATTGGCAGAGCGTCTGGTTGAAGCTGTGTCTAAGCTTAAAGTGGGTGACGGACGTCAAGAAGGTTCAACTCAAGGGCCTTTAATTGATGAAGATGCGATTGCAAAAGTTCAGTCTCATATTGCAGATGCAACCGAGAAAGGCGCAACAGTTCGTATTGGTGGTCAACGCTCGGCACTTGGCGGAACATTCTTTGAACCGACTGTGCTAACAGGCGTAACGCAAGACATGAAAGTGTCTAAAGAAGAAACTTTTGGTCCACTTGCACCACTGTTCCGCTTTAAAACTGAAGATGAAGCAGTGGCAATGGCGAACGATACTGAGTTCGGTTTAGCTGCTTATTTATTTACTCAAAGCACAGCTCGTCAATGGCGAGTGGGTGAAGCACTTGAGTACGGTATGGTCGGCATTAACACAGGCGCGATTTCAAATGAAGTTGCTCCGTTTGGTGGCGTAAAACAGTCAGGTCTAGGTCGTGAAGGTTCAAAATTCGGCATCGAAGAATATGTCGAAATGAAATACCTCTGCGTAGACTTATCTGAGTAAGGAACAAAGCGAGTTCATTTTGTTCTTAACGAAAACATGCAGTTATGCTGTATGTGATGTTTCACAAAAACCGGTCATGCCCATTCATGACCGGTTTTTTATTTTAAGGCGATAGATAGCCATCATGACTTTCGGGCAAACGCCTTAACTCATTAATCAGTGTTTCAATAAGTTTTTCGACTACAAGACGTTGGCCTTTTCTCGAAACATACACCAATTGCAACGTACCAATATTTGACTTCCAGTCAGGAAGAATGTGCACAAGTGTGCCTTTACGAATTTCCGATTCAACAGTTAAAAAGGGAAGGTCGGCAATGCCTAAGCCATCCATCACTGCATAGTAGACCCCTGCTAAGTCATTACTTTTGATTCGTGGTTGATAAGGCACATCAACCGATTCACCGTTTCGAATATTACATAAATGCCAAATAGGATTTTGCTTTTGCGTGCCTAAGCTAATACTTGGAAAGTCCTGTAATTCGGAAAAATGCTCAATAGTGCGACCTTGCAGTAATTCAGGTGAAGCCACCAGACAGTGGTCTGTTTTAATCACATCACGAACAATTAAATTCGAATCTTCATTCGGTTCGAAATTGGTCCGAATCGCGAGGTCGATGTCATCATGCAAAATATCTACCCGTCGGCTTGTCAGCTCGAGTGCAATCTCAACTTTAGGGTAGGTTTTTAAAAACTGATTTAAAATTTTTCTAATTTGAAAATGCATCATAAGCGGTGGACAGCTTACTTTCACTAACCCTTGAGGTTCACTTTTTTGCTTTAACAAAACGTTTTCTGCACATTCAACTTGAGCAATGACTTTGCAGCATTCTTCATAGAACTCTTGGCCTAAATCGGTCACTTTAAAATGTCGGGTTGTTCTTTGAATGAGGCTAACGTTAAATTTATTTTCAAGGTCAATAATGCGTCGGCTGAGCTTAGATTTACTAATATTTTCAGCTTCACTAGCCGCACTAAAGCCGCCGTGTTTTACGACTAAATAGAAATAATAAAAATCATCAAAAGAGCTTATCAATGTCAGATCAATCCATTTAAATTTAAGATTAGAGCGCTTTGGCACTCTAATCTTAACAATAGAAATTATTTTTGCGATGTATTAAAACTATAGCTGGTCATCAGGTTGCGGTAATCAGGAATATGATTTGAGAATAATGCGCCAAGGCCTTCTACATCATTACGCCAGTCGCGGTGTAACTCACAAGCCATACCAAACCAAGTCATCAGCTGAGCACCTGCTTTTGACATACGGTCCCACGCAGCATCACGCGTTAATTCATTGAAAGTACCAGAAGCATCAGTAATCACAAACACTTCAAAGCCTTCAGCGAGGGCAGATAAAGCTGGGAATGCTACACAAACTTCAGTTACCACACCTGCAATAATCAGTTGTTTTTTACCTGTCGCTTTTACAGCTTTTACGAAATCTTCATTGTCCCATGCATTGATTTGACCAGGACGTGGAATAAATGGCGCATCTGGGAAAAGTTCTTTTAATTCTGGAACTAAAGGACCATTTGGACCGTTTTCAAAACTTGTCGTAAGAATAGTCGGTAAATTGAAATATTTGGCAGCATCAGCAAGTGCTAATACATTGTTTTTAAATTTATCTGGGTCGATATCTCGAACTAAAGAAAGTAAACCTGCTTGGTGGTCAACTAAAAGAACCGCAGCATTATCCTTGTCTAAACGCACGTAATCTTGAGCCATTTTTTATTTCCTCATGTTATCAAAATAAATAATCAAAAATTATTGAGTAGGTCGTTATTGCCTAAAATTATGCTAATTGAGTTTTATGTCGTGATTAAGTCTAAAAAATAGGATTAAGAATTTTAAAAATAGGACGATCTTTCAGACAACACATCAAATTCTAAGATTGTCTCATAGATGAAATAATGTGTTGCTAATCCTGATCTATAAACTGCAATTATTGAGGCGTAAAATCAATCTCAGTTCAAGAAAATCCTACATATATAGGAGAGATCAGATGAAGAAATTTCTTGGTGCATATCAAAATAACCAGATGCATTGGGTGGGTGATGGTTTCCCTGTATATAACCTGTTCTCTTATGACCGTTTAGGCCAAACCCTAAGCCCATTTTTGCTACTGGATTATGCAGCGCCTTATACCTTCTCGCCAACAACCGAGCAGCAAGGTGTAGGCTCACATCCACACCGTGGCTTTGAAACGGTGACAATCGCCTACCAAGGTGAAGTAACTCATAAAGACTCAAGCGGTGGCGGCGGAACCATTAAAACTGGTGATGTGCAATGGATGACTGCGGGCGCGGGTGTGTTACATGAAGAGTTCCATTCGCCTGAATTTGCAGAGCATGGTGGTCTTTTTGAAATGGTGCAATTGTGGGTAAATTTACCCGCTCATTCAAAAATGACGCCTGGAAAATACCAAGCGATTGAAGCGAAAGATATTCCAGACATTGCATTAGACGAGCATGGTAGTCATTTGCGCGTTATTGCAGGTGAATATGCAGAAGCACAAGGTGCAGCAACGACATTTAGTCCATTAAATGTATGGGATGGCAAATTGGTTAAAGGCCAAAAACATACCCTTTATGTACCTGAAGGTCACACCACGCTTGTTGTGGTATTAGATGGTGCAGTTGTGGTTAATGACTCAAACCGTCTTGAAGGTAAAACCGTTGCGATTTTGTCTCGTGAGGGTGTTGAGTTTAGTTTAAATGCCGAAGAAGACACTAAATTCTTGGTGTTAACTGGTCAACCGCTTAATGAGCCAATTGAAGGTTATGGTCCATTCGTGATGAATACCAAAACTGAAATTATGGAAGCGATTAATGATTTTAATCGTGGAAAATTCGGTTCGATCATGCAAGAAGGATAAATTGCTGAATAGCATTTAATTAACCTCCTAAAGCAAAGTAATAAAAAGCCCGCTATCAAGTGTGAATAGCGGGCTTTTTCGCTGTAAAGGTTCTGTTTTTATAATGGCTCTCATTGTTGTTTCGGCATTGTTTTGTGTGATTTGGTTCTCATTATTGTGGTTCCATAATATCTCAAAAAAAGATAGTTGTAAAACAAATGATATAAATGCAGTTAAATTATCTCATTTTATTTAAAAGATTTTTTTTAAATTTATAAAAAATATAAGTTTTTATATGGTTGTCTATTTTTGTAAAAAAATATAAAAAAACAGCCTATGGGGCAGTTAAATATTTTCAATATAAATTGATGCAAAAAATAAAAATCTGGTAGTTTTTAATACGGTGTTTTTTTAGGGTATGAGTGATAATCAAAAAAATTCTCGAAAAATGGGACATCATTTTGAATATCGCAATTATTGGCAGTGGAATGGCAGGTCTTGCGGCAGCAAGAATTCTGAAAGATGCAGGACATACGATCACGATATTTGAAGCACTTCCTGGCCGAGGAATGGATAGCCATAGTATTGAGTTCGACGGTGGAATTATTGATGCGCCATTGCGTGTGATGAATCCACATTTGTGGAAAAATACACTCAGCCTTGCTGCTCATTTAGGTATTAAAACCTTTCCGGTTCGTACTTATATGTCATGTAGCTGGTTATTTGAAGACCGTACTGAAACATGGTTAACCACATCTCGTAGCCGTATTGGTAATTTCCCGATTATCAATAACCGTAAAGGCATTCAGCAATATGGCTGGCGTCTTGTAAAAGGGATGTTGCAATTAAAAACTGCAATCCACCAGTTTTTCAAATCTAAAAATCAAGACATTACTCTCGCTGAATTTATTAATCAGAACGATATAGAAGAAGTATTCTGGCATGGTGTAGTAATGCCAGTGCTATATACCATTTGTACGTGTAACCCAAAAACAATTGGCGAGTGGCCTGCAAAAAATCTACTTGAGTTTTTACGTCACTTAACTGATGGCGATATGCTATTACGTATGAAAGGCGGTACACCTGCATTTGTAGACAGCTTAATTAAAGATATCGACATCCATAGCGGGTCAGCGATTAAAAAAGTTAAATTACAAGGCGAAAAGGTACTGGTTGAAAACAGCCAAGGTGAACAGAACTTATTTGATCGAGTGATTGTTGCAACACCAACCTCTAAGATTGATGAGTTTTTAAACCCTGAACAATTTGCTGAAGATATGAATCTGCTTAAGCAATTCCGTTTTGAGCAAGGTGATCTTGTTATTCATACAGATGCAACAGTCATGCCGCCACGTCGTAAAGACTGGTCAGTGTTGAGCTATATGATGGATCGTAAGTTCACGCGTCAACAATTTACAGTATGGATGAATGCGGTTGAACCTACGCTTGTGGGTAAAAATCCAGTATTCCAGACTTGGCGTCCAGTCACTGATATTGACCCTAAAAAAATCATTTCAAAAGTGACATTAACGCGTGCAGTCGTTGACTCACAAACAGTTGCTCTCAATAAAGAATTGCAACAACGCCATTTAGATTTAAACCGTAAAGTATTTTACTGCGGTTCATGGTCATGCGATGGCTTACCAATTTTAGAGTCAGCAGTCACTTCTGCGATGCATATCGCTGAAATATTAGGTGCGCCTTTACCATTTGTAGGTTTAAAACCTAAGGTTGAAGTTGCCCCAGAACTCGGCTATTAAAATTGTGAAAACAAAAGTTCGAGCAGCTCTCTCTCGACTTATTCCTCATAAATATGCAATTGATGCATCAAGCTTGGGGGATGATGAAGAGCTTGCTTGGACAAATTTGGGTTTTTGGCAAAATACCCAAAATTACCGTGAAGCTTGTTGCCAACTGGCTGACCATTTGGCACAAGCTGTCAATTTAAATTCAAAAGATCATCTCTTGGATTTAGGCTGCGGACAGGGCGCAAGTTTATTGCATTGGTTACAGCACTATCAGCCTAAAAGCCTCAGTGCAGTTGAATTACAAGCCCAATGTGTTAATAAAATTCAAAAATTTATCCCAGAAATCAATCAAGTTTTCTGCGGTTCATTTTTAAATTTAAAACAATTTGAATTTAAACAATACTTCGATGTCGTGCTGTGTATCGATGCCGCTTATCACAGCCATTTAAATTCATTTCTAGATTCAGTTACGCCAGTTTTAAATTCAAAAGGTCGATTAGGTTTTCATTACCTCATGCGTGCCGACTCATGTCAAAACATGACCATCTTGCAAGAACAAAAGCATCGTTATTTACTCAAAGCAGCGGATGTCGCTTGGGATGTTGTGCCCAATGAAAAAATATTAAGAACGACTTTGGAACAACAGGGTTTTATAGATATTCAAATTGAAGATTTATCTGAGCAAGTGTTACTCGGTTTTTCGCAATATATTCAAAAGCAACAAGGACAAAAGCAAAACCGAGGATTGGCAAATTTTAAAATTCAAATGACTGCCAAGTTATGCCAACAACTCTACCAAAATGGATATGTACGTTATATTCAAATCACAGCAATAAAAAAATAGGATGAACCATGTCAGCCAAATATCAAGGATCGTGTTTATGTGGAGCTGTGAGCTACCAAAGTGAAGCAGAACCACGTTACAGCTTTAATTGCCACTGTCGAGATTGTCAGAAGGCAACAGGTTCGGCATATGCACCAATTGCTTTTTTTCACCAATCTGAATTGAAAGTAAGTGGTGAACTTAAATATTTTGAGACTTTAGGATCTTCTGGCCGACCTATCAAAAGAGCGTTTTGCCCGACGTGTGGTTCTCAGCTTTTTGGCTTACCTGAAATTGCGCCTGAAATGATTTCAATACGTGCAGGTACTTTGGATGACCCGAGTCTCTATCAGCCTAGAGCAGAGGTGTTTGTGAGCCAAGCCTATGCATGGGATACGCTCAACCCAAACCTTAGACATTTTGAAAAAATGATAGAGAAGAGCAAGAAATAAGGCTTAATTAAAGAAGCCAAATATTGCCAAAGTACAGATTAAAGTAAGACTGCCAAAGGCTAAAAATAATATAGTTTTTCTAAATTTTAGCTGAGGCATTTTACTTACAACAATAATTAGGCATGCCAGTATGATCACTAAGGGCTGGAAAATATTTGATGGCAAAGTAAACATCTCGTTCCTTGTTATTTTTAAATATATTTTAGAAATAAAGTAATAAATTCATTATAGCGTGTTCTTCTTATTTAATTGATGAATTGAACTTCTTCATGAATTCATATTTTCGTTTTTTATTTTCAGATATAGGCAAATCAAGTCTTAAATTTGAAAGCACTATGTACGCTTTTTCTTACATATATTCAGGGAAATGACTTCTTTTTATGACCTCACGAATTGCCTATGATGAACTCATCAGGAACAGGAAGTTCCGAAACGTAAAACAACAATAATAAGTTTAAGCATCAGGACGTGAGGTATTACAGGAAGTGTACCTAGTAACGAAATACGAAAAAAGCCCAACAGGATGTTGGGCTTTTTTCATTTTCTATTAACGAATTTCTTTTCCACCTAAGGCAGCACAATCAACTGGCGTATTCCATTTTACGGCTGTTCCTGTGAGTACTGGGCGAACAATACGCCACGGCCAGAAACCAAATCTTTGGCTTTGATGGTAATTAATCACCACATCTGCACCGTATTTACGAGCAACAATTGCCAATTTAGGTTTTACTTCTTCAAAACCACCATAGGTTCCTTTCGCGGCTTTAATACGTTTAATAGATTTATAGTGCTCTGCTGAAGGAGTACCCTCAATTAAGCAAATTGGTGGGTTTGCATTAGTTTGCATCTGAGGTTGAGATGTAGTGTCTTGAGCATATGTTGTTAAAGGCAATGTTAGAAATAAAGCAGGTAAAATAAAACGAAGTTTCATATTTTTCCTTGTTGGTATCTTAATGAATTAAAGTTTATAAAATAGGTCTTATTCATATGACCTTATTTGGTGGCGCATTATAATCGTATCTTTTTAATATTTCTTATTTTAATCTTATATTTTTTAATAAATTAGCAGCATCATATTTAGTTTTTAAAATAATAAATTTGCTTTAGAAAATTATTTTTAAGTTTATATTTATAATAAATTTTGAGGTAAGTATATTCCTACAAAATATGATGAATATACTATGCCTAAAATTATAGACAACAAAAAACCCCATAAATAAAGTATTCATGAGGTTTAATGATGGTGCCGGCACACGGATTCGAACTGTGGACCTACTGATTACAAGTCAGTTGCTCTACCAACTGAGCTATGCCGGCAACGTGGAGTGAATTTTACAGTTTCTTAAAAAAATTACAAGCCAAAAAATGATCACTTAAATTTTTTCTATCAATTTTTAAATGCTCGTGTGGTTAAGCTCTAGAAATAATTTAAGACTTCAACACATAAATAAAAGAATCAACACGTTCGCCACTATTTAAAGTGACCTGTACAGGTACTCTTTCGTATTGTTCGCCTTCAAAGTCATCTAGTAATTTCCAGTTTGCATTTAAATGCTCTGAGCTAAAAACAAAACCTTGAACTTGATTGGCACTATTGTCGAGCACGATTCCCGGATAGCCTAAATCCGCGCCCCAACCTTCATTACGCAAGGTTCCATTTACCCAACCTTCTGCCCATTGTCCGCCAATATTTTCAAGTATATGTGCATTAGGACGACCTGGGCCTAAAGTGCCATAAACAAATAAACGCGACATGTGATTTTCCTTTAATTTAAAAATTAATGAGCTTTTGCGTGTGATGTATAAATTACTAAAAATATTCCAAGTAACGACAGTACAACGGTTAGGCCTACAATTGCACTCCATCCACCGTGTAACCAGAACCATCCACCTGCTGAGCCAACAATACTCGAACCCATATAGTAAAAAAGTAAGTAGAGCGAACTGGCATGGGCTTTAGCTTGTTTGCTTTCGGCGCCCACGGAACTACTGGTGAGAGAATGGGTAATAAAGAACCCTGTGGTAATAAATGCAATACCAATAATAATGCCGAACAAAGAGGTGAGCAGTGTCATAAGGCTACCCACAATCATTAAGGCAAAGCCACTCATCATCATGGTTTTTTTGCCGAAGCGATCAGCTAAGCTGCCTGCTAACGATGAAGACACCATACCGAAGCTATACGACAAGAAAATAAGGCTAATTTGAGTCTGACTCAGTGAATAAGGTGCTCCGCTTAAACGGAAAGTGGCGTAGTTAAACAAGGTAACAAACACACTCGTGAGCAAGAAACCAATGGCAAATAGGCGTAGTAATTTGAAATTACTTAAATGGGCCCGCCACATTTGCAGGTGAAAATCTAAATTCAAACCTTTTTTCTGGACGAAATTACGCGAAGCAGGAAGTAAATTTAAAAAGGCAATTGAGCAAATAAAACAGATTGCTCCAAGTAAGCCTAAGGCTGTGCGCCATGAAAAATATTCAATCAAAATGCCCATGCCGACGCGGCCCATCATTCCACCAAAAGCCGTACCTGCAATATATAAGCCCATGGTTTTACCCAAGTGTTCAGGTGCGATTTCTTCGGCAATCCAAGCCATAGTTACGGCTGGTACACCGCCAAGCAATAGACCTTCTAATGCTCGTGCTATGAGTAAGCTGTGCCAGTTAGGTGTAAACATAGCCACAATATTAAGAATAGCTGCACACAGCATTGAGCTGAAGATCACGCCACGACGACCAATTGCCTGTGAAAAAGCACTAGATAACACAATTGAAATCGCTAAAAAGGCAGTGGTTAAAGACAGGGCAAGAGAGCTGCTCGCAGGGCTAATTTGGAAGCTTTGGCTAAAAGCTGGCAGGAGCGGTTGTACGCAATAAATCAGAGAGAAACTGGCAAAACCTACGAGGAATAAAGCAAATCCTGCGTGCTTATAGGCTTTGGTCCCTTTGTGAATCCATTCGCGGGAAAGAACAGAAGTTGCCTCAGTGCTTAAGGTACTGGGTGTAGATGAAGAGTTCATATCATGACCATGACAGATAGAAATAGCAGTGCTTGTGAGGCATGCTGCATCGAGAAAATTCGATAAATTAAAATTAGCAATTTAGATGGTATTTTTCTAATATATTTAACAATGGGTCATGATATGTTTTATATATAGCAATGGAACTAAGACATATACGCTACTTCTTAGCGGTAGCAGAAGAAAAAAACTTTACCAAAGCTGCGCAGCGCTTAAACATGAGCCAGCCGCCTTTAAGCATGCAAATACGCGACTTAGAAGAAGAATTGGGCGCAGATTTATTTATTCGTTCTCCGCATGGGGTGGAGCTGACCGAAGCTGGGCTTGCCTTTTTAAATGCGATTCAGCCTGTACAACAACGTGTAGAAGATGCAGCGAACTTGGTTAAACAGGTAGCAAATGGTGAAGTTGGTCAATTGCGATTGGGTTTTACGGGTACCTCAATGTTGAACCCCCTAATTCCTAAATGCGTTCGCTATTTCCAGCAGCAATATCCTAAAGTGGATTTAAAACTTGAAGAAGCAAACACCTTGCTGCTCATCGATTTATTACTCGAAGACCGTTTGGATGTTGCGATTATTCGCTCGCCTCGTCACATTCCAGACAGTTTAATTATTCAAGAATTATTAGCGGAACCACTCATTGCTGCTTTGCCTTCCGAGTCTTTTCAACTCAACGATGTATCATCAGAAATTGATTTAACTGCGCTACGAGAGCTTGATTTTATTGTCTCTCCACCTTCCATTAGTGCAGGGCTTTTTGATGCGATTAAACAAGCCTGTCATGAGCGGGGGTTTGAACCTAAAATTGGACAAAATGCCCCACAAATTGTGTCGATTTTATCATTGGTGTCTGCAAATTTGGGGGTGTCTTTGGTACCAGAGTCGACCAAACAATTGCAAATACAGGGCGTGGCTTATCGTTCTCTGAAAGCACCAGTACCTACAGTGGGTTTAGGGCTTGCTTATAAAAAACATAACCCTTCACAAATGGCGATTAATTTTGCCAGTGTGGTACAAGATATTCTCCATTTTAATTAAATACTATAATAAGAGACTAAAGTTTATTTACTATATAAATACCTATAGTTCTTGGCCTATATAAAAATTATTTAATTTTGGCTGAAAAATAGGCTTATGAATAAAGATTTTTATCTACAAATCATAAAAATTATTATTTTATTTTTTAATAGGATTTATAAAAACTTAATAATATTAAATATTCAGTAAAATTTTTATATTAGTTTTAGTAATAAATTAATTGGCAATTTAAATTTATTCTTAATTATAAATAATTAATTAATTGTTGGAAATTTTTTATAATTTAAATTTAAGCAAAGACTTACTATGTTTTTTATAGAATTTAATAATAAGAAAAATGTATTTATACCTCTATCGATGTTTTAATTAATTGCTGTAGCATTAATTTTTTCTTATTTTAATTTTAAATTAAACTGAATAGTAATAATTATTATAAATAAAATTTATTCAATTTGAGTACATGGATTTACATTGGAGTAAATGCTACACTTGTGAATCATTAAGAAAACTTAATATAAATAAGAATTTTATAATTAGGAGGAAATAATGAAAGTCATATCTAATGAATACATTGTTATTGTTAGTTCAATAGCTAGTAATTATTTGATTAATAGGTTGATGATTTAACTTTATAATTATGCTTATAGAGAATTAGGGCATTCTAAATATTTAGAGATAAATTATTATAAATATGGTTTATTTTTTTTGAAAAAATGTGATGAAGAGATATTGACTCCCAATTTAAGGCAGGTAGGCCATATTTAATATTATAAAAATCTTGTAAACCTGATTGACTAGTCTAAATCTTATTAAGGTCCTGTTGCGTAGAATAAAAATATTGATTTCATTATAGAAATAGGAGTAATTGCTATAGAAGTTATTGTTGGAGAGAGATTTAAATGAACTAAATTAAATTTATCTATAAAGTAATATTGGAAATCTAAATCAAGGCTTAAAAATAAGTCTAATTGATAAATGTATAAAGGAAATAAGGGTTTTTGTTGTGGAACAAATTTTAAATAATGATTTAATATTAGCTGAGCAGATCGTAAAATTAATTTTTCATAAGCGCCGTTTATTAGCAAATGACTCAGAGCAAGAGAACTTTCAAGAAGAAGCTTTTTTACATATTCAAAAAGTATTGAATTTTGTCAAAAATAAACAACCTATTCATATGATTTTACCTGCTTTTCCTGCTAAATCACCCAATAGGAAAAAAACTTTAGATATTTTCCCTGATAAAGGTGAGGAATTAGCTTTAGCAACATTGAATAAATTATGTGAAAAAATAAAAAATATTTATGCACCTGGAGCAAAGTTAACGATTTGTTCTGATGGAAGGGTTTTTGCTGAACTCGTACGAATCCCGGATGAGGCCATATCTTCTTATAAATATGATCTTATAGAGAGAGTGGGAAAACCTTATGCAGATAATATTGATTACTTTGATTTAGATGATGTTTTTCAAGATATACCAGAATATAGCACACTGCGTGAAGAGTTGATGGTTCAATATGGAGAGTCATTACTAAGCTTAAAACACCGATGTAAGCAAGAAAAACCAGCAGCTGAAATGTACCGCGGGATTTGTCGCTTTTTGACTGAGGATTTTTCAGGTCTTAATGAATTCAAAGGCTGGTCAAAAAACCAGATATTAAATGTAGCTCGTATGAATGCTTACCGGGTAATTCAAAGAAGTAATGCATGGACTAATTTATTGAAGGAGCAATTCCCAAATTCGGTTCGTCTTAGTATTCATCCACAACCTCGAGTTTCAGAAAAAATTGGAATATTTTTGTTGGACTCGGATGACAATTGGCGTACACCTTGGCATTCGGTCGTTATACAAGATGATGATGGATTTACTTTGGTTCCACGACACAAAGCAGAAGAAGAAAATGCTTTATTGATCTTTAAAAATGGAAAAGCTAGCCATTATTTGCGTAATAACCAACAAGAAATGTAAGTAAATATAGTTTTATATTTAGAGATTTGAATAATGTTTAGTATAAAAGATTTATCTCCATTTGGAGCATTAATAACGGTATCGGGTGATCATGACAATATTAATGAGATCGGTGCCGACGTTTTAAATAACTTGTTGTCTCAATATAAAGTTTTAGTATTTCGTGGATTTAAAGCATTACCAGATTCACAATATATTAACTTTTGCGAGTCATTGGGCAATCTGATGTATTGGGAGTTCGGTGCTTTACTCAATGTAAAAATGGAACAAGATCCTAAAAACCATATTTTCTCAAAAGGTCGGGTTGAATTGCATTGGGATGGAGCTTTTGCGAAACAAACTCCAAGAATTAATGCTTTTCAGTGTACGGTATCCTCAGAAGATGGGCGAGGTGGGGAAACACTTTTTGTTGATACCACACGTATTTTGAAGGATATTCCTTCTAGCCAATTAGAAGACTGGAAGAATATTAAGCTATCTTATTCGACTGAAAAGAAAGCACATTATGGTGGCTCAATTGATGTAAACCTCATCGAAAGCCATCCTCATAAAGGCCATTCAGTTATCCGGTTTATTGAAATCGAAAATGAAGATAATCAGGAAGTGAATCCTGTACAACTCTCCATTAAAGATCTAAATCATCAACCAGTAGAATCACAAGACATTGTTCAGTCAATTACAGAGATTTTATATGACCCTAAATATATGTACCAACATCAGTGGGTCAGTGGCGATTACATGTTGATTGATAACAATTCAGTATTACATGGCCGTGCAAAAGTTGAGGGTAATGTGAATCGACATTTAAAACGTGTCCATATCTTGTAACTAATCGATAGAAAATAAATCGATGGAAAATGTTAACGGATCAAGTGCTTCAGCTGAAGTCATTACGACACTTTTTTCATTGAGGGGGCAATGATTCTGCTTATCAGCAGAATCATTGCCTAGATTGCTCAAATATTTTAGCTCAAATGAAATCCGTAGGTGGAATCTTAGCCAGAATTACACGAGTGCCTACTATATTGGGACTCTTTTCCTAAATGCATTTGTCTCATTTTTGAAGTGACGTAGAGTTAAAAAATCTAAAAATTTTCTTAGCTGCTTATCTAGTTTAACTGAATCCTTTTATTCTCATAAAAATTTGAATAAAGAGTAATTTTAAATAAAAAAATTGTTGTCAGAACCACTCGTAATAGATGAAAAAATCATTTTTTAAAGAATAAAAAAGCACAAATAGAAAAATCTATTTGTGCTTTTAAGCTATAAATTTTTAATACTATCGATCTAAATAAATTTAGCTTTTCACTCTAAACCAAGCAGCATAGAGTGCTGGAACAAAGAATAGAGTAAGTATCGTTGCGACTGCTAAACCACCCATAATTGCAATTGCCATTGGACCCCATAATGTGGAAAGTGTCAGGGGAATCATTGCTAAAATTGCAGCTAAAGCTGTTAATAGAACAGGACGAGTACGTCCTACAGTGGCTTGAATAATCGCCTGTTCTGGCGTTTGACCAGTAGAAATATTTCTATCTATCTGATCAACCAAAATAACCGAATTACGCATAATCATACCCGCTAGGGCAATTACCCCTAATGTGGCAACAAAACCGAAAGGAGCACGGGTAATTAATAAGGCCAAGCTTACTCCGATCATGCCAAGTGGTGCCGTTAATACCACCATAAACATGCGACTAAAGCTTTGTAGTTGTAACATCAGGAATATTACCCACAGTAAGAACATAACAGGCATAACAGATTGAATAGCTGCATCTGCTTTAGCACTTTCTTCAATTGTTCCACCAGTTTCAATACTGTAGCCAATAGGTAACTTTTGACTCAGGTCATTTAACTTCGATTCAATTTGCTTTGAAACATCTGGCGCTTGAGCATCATTTACATCGGCACGAACACTGAGAGTTGGTAAGCGATTACGTATCCAGATTCCACCTTCTTCTAATACGGGTCTAAGTTCGGCAACTTGATCAAGAGGAATATTTTTTCCATTTGATGCACGAATCGTAATTTGGCTCATTTGAGCTGTATCAAGCCGATTATCTGCTTTTGCTCTTGCTACAACATCAATTAACTCTGTACCTTCCCGAACTTGGGTGACCGTATAGCCACTTAATAACATTTGTAAGGTACGGGAAATATCTTGCGAACTGATACCCAAACTACGGGCACGTTCCTGATCAATAATAAATCTGATCGCTTTACTGCGTTCATTCCATTGAAAATTGACATCGCGTACATTTGGATGCTGACGCATAATGTCACGAACCTCGGCAGCAATTTCGCGAACTTTTTCCGGGTCTTTACCGCGAACCCTAAATTGTACTGGGTAACCAACAGTAGGGCCTAACTCTAAGCGGTAAACTCGTGTGCGAATATGCGGAAATTGTTGAATAAGATGATTATGCAAATCAGAAGTTAACTGACTCACTTGTTTAATGTCTTTTGGATAAGCAATTAGCTGGGCATAATTATTTTTAGGTGTTTCCGGATCAAGAGATAAATAAAAACGGGGAGAGCCACTTCCCACATAAGCTGTGTAATCCCGGACTCGTTGATCGCTGGAAAGTAATTTTTCAACCTGTTTCGTTGCATTTAAAGTTGCCGTGTAGCTAGCTCCTTCTTCGAGCTGTACATCAATTAAAATTTCTTCACGCGGTGAATCTGGAAAAAATTGTTTAGGAACGAATTGAAAAGCAACTAAAGATAAAACAAAGCTGAGAACAGTGGCCAGTAAAACCCATTTTCTTTTTTTGACGCACCATGCAATTTTACGACTAAACCATTGTGAATATTTATCTCTATAGGAATTTTGTGTGGAGTGGGACTCATGGGGTTTTACCTTGGGAAGTAAAATTGTGCCTAAAAAGGGTGTAAATAAAACTGCTACCAACCATGAAACAATTAAGGAAATCCCAACGACCCAAAAAATTGATCCGGTAAATTCACTTGTTGAAGATAACGCAAAGCCAACCGGGACAAAGCCAGCTGCTGTAATTAAAGTACCTGTTAGCATTGGAAAAGCTGTACTACTCCAGGCGAAACTGGCAGCTTTAAAACGGTCCAGACCTTCTTCCATTTTGACTTGCATCATTTCAACAGCAATAATCGCGTCATCGACTAACAAGCCCAAGGCAATAATAAGCGCGCCTAGTGAAATCCTTTGTAAATTAATATCTAAACGCCACATAAAGAAAAAGGTTATACCCAAAACTAGTGGCACAGATAAAGCGACAACAATTCCCGTCCGTACACCTAAAGCAAATAAACTGACTGCTAAAACAATGCCTAATGCCAGAATAAAATGTCCAAGAAATTCATTAACCGAATGCTCAACAAGACTGGGTTGATCTACTATTTTTTCAATAGTCATACCTGCAGGTAAGGACTCTTGAACCTCTTTAATGCTTTGGTCCAGATGTTTGCCTAAAGTAAGAATATCGCCTTTTTCTGTCATTGAAACAGCAAGGCCAGTAACACGTTTTCCATTTCGTCTCATGGACATTTGTGGGGGATCGATAAATCCTTTATTAATATGAGCAACATCCCCTAAATGAATATTGTGTGTTCCGACTTGAACTACGATATTTTTTAAGTCTTGTACGGTTTTTACATCTCCATCAACACGAGCATATATACGGGCATGAGGACCTTCAAAAGTTCCTGCTGGCTCAACCGCATTTTGTTTTTGCAATTCATTGACCAAGTCTAAGGGGGAAATATTCAGTTGAGCTAACTTTGCATAATTGAATTCAATATAAAAGCGTGGTTCTTGTACCCCAAGCAAAATGACTTTTGATACATCAGGAACTTCAAGAAGATGATCTCTTGTAGAAAGAAGTACCTGCTTCATCTGTACATCATCATATCCATCAGCATGAAAAGCATAAATAGATCCAAACGTATCCCCAAAGTCATCATTAAAAAAAGGACCCTGAATATCGCTAGGTAAATTTTGCCGTATATCGTTTACTCGCTTACGCGCTTGATACCAGCTTTCTTCAATTTGGCTTTTACGAGTCCAGTCTTTCAAAACTAGAAAGATAGTTGCCTGACCTGGACGTACATAACTTTGTACATAATCGTAATTAGGTACTTCCTGAAGCGTGCGCTGAATTTTTTCGACAACCTGCTGTTCTAAATCTCGTGTTGTAGCTCCGGGCCAATTTACATCTATTGTCATGACTTTTATTGTTAAATTAGGATCTTCGGCACGCCCTAATTTAAAATAAGCTACAGTACCTAAAAGCAGAGAAAGTAACATTGCAAAGATAATTAATGTTCGATGCTGGAGTCCCCAACTGGATAAGTTAAATCCTTTCATGGCAACCTACCATCCCATGCTTTTACAGATATCTTGCTATCCAAACGGTGTACTCCGGCCGTAACAATTCGTTCACCAGCCTGAATTCCTTTGGCTACAGTAATGTTTTCAGTATTAATTTTGCTCAGTACGACCGGTCGAAGTTGTAGATTTTTGGCACCTGGGGGAAGTACCCAAACCGCGGCTTGCTGTCCTTTTTGAAACAGGGCACTAATAGGTAAAATAATTTCCTGATTTACATTGCTGTTTAAAAAATGGACTGTTGCCGTCATGCCTAATTTAGCCGCATCGGGCAAATTGGTTATGGAAATTCGCACACGATAAGTTCGGCTGTTAGAGTCTGCAACGGTTGCGATTTCACGTACAGGACCTGTAAAAGTATGCTCGGATAAGCTAAGTAATTTGATGCTAGCCTGTTGGCCTATTTTAAGTTGATTAATCTGATTTTCTGGAACATCGATCTGTACTTCATTTTCACCGTTTTGCGCCAGTTTAAATATAGGAGTACCAGCCGAGACAACTTGTCCACTTTCTGCCTGAACTTCTGCAATTGTTCCTGCTGCTGGGGAGCGTAATATCGTATAACTTAAATCATTTTTTGCCCTGTCAAGCCGGCTCTGCGCTGCATTTACCTGTGCTCGAGTGTTCTGATAGAGGTTTTCAAGATTGTCGAGATCAGCTCGTGAAATAGCACCTATTTCAACCAGACTACGATTACGTTGAAGATCTCTTTGTACTCTTGCGAGAGTACTTTGTGCTTGATGCAGCTCAGCAGATGCTTCCTGAATGCTAAGTCTAAAAGGGGTATCGTCTAACTGGGCTAAGACTTGATTTTTTGTAATGAGTGCTCCTGTATCTACTAAACGTTTGATAATTCGACCTGCTACTCGAAAAGAGAGTTGGCTTTCAACTCTAGGCACAATATTTCCGGAAAAAGATAAATTAGCGAGTTCACTAGCAGGATGCGCTGTGGTGAGTTGAACAGCAATAACCTTTTCTGTTTCCTCGGTTTTATTACTACAACCGGTTAGAGGGAGAAAACTTATAAAAATTAAAATTATAAAAATCATATAGATATTTTGTTCTAATGATTTCAATTGATTTTTAAACTCTATTGGAGGCATTGCATGGATCCTTAAAAGGAGATTTTAAATAACTAAAGTTTTCAAAGAAGTATTTTTGTACTGTTTCGCAAAATATTTGAATTTTGTACTGTTTTGTATAAAATAGTCAATAATTTTTTAAGGAGATGTCGAATGGAAAGTAAATCTCGGGGAAGACCACGTTCTTACGATCCTGAACAAGTTTTAGAGCGCGCATTACATGCATTTTGGAAAAGTGGATTTTCGGGAACTTCTCTCGACACTTTGGCTTTGGCTACAGGTTTAAACCGTCCCAGTCTTTATGCAGGTTTAGGTGATAAGCGGACAATTTATATAAAAGCTATGCGTTATTTCCAGAAATATGCCCAAACAGAATTTGGTAAAGCATTGGAACATAAAGATACAGATAGATCCTTTGCAGATGTAATTTTAAGATATCTGAAAACAGCTATTGAAGTGGATGGATATCACGAGGATATTAATTTAAGCGGATGTGCTGTCATATCCACTGCTATGGCTGATGCGTTAGCTGATAATGAAATTCAGGCTGTATTAAAAGAAGTCTTAATGGAAATGGATGAACAACTTTATCGCTGCTTAGAGGTGGCTAGGCAGAATCATGAATTGCCTCGTGATATTGATATTGATGCATTAGCTTTCTTAATGACTTCTGCGGTGCATAGTATTGGAATTCGTGCTAGAGCGGGTTTGAATTTACAGCAGATTGAAGCATCATTGCTTTCTATATCTAAAATGCTTTGTCCCGCTTAAAGACAAATCGGATTTAAATTAAATAAAGCTCTCTACAGTTTTATTAATTATATTTCTTAAAAAAGTGAGCCTTAAATAAAGTTCGCTATACTATTGGATGTTAATTAAATAAATTCTATATTTTCAATAAGATATAAATTTTTTGAGTCATGGCCTCGGCGCTTTGTTCATTAAAAAGATGCCTGAAATAATAAAAATTGCGCCATATAAAAACGATAAGGTCGGCTGTTCATGAATAAAAACCCAAGCCATCAGTGCTGCAAAAATGGGTTCGGAAAGTTCAGTCACTTGTACTTTTGCTGCTGGTAAATATGTTAACGCTTTGGTGGTGCAATAAAATCCCAAAATGGTAGGCAGAACTGCTAGACCAATTAAACCTAGAAGAATATTGGTATTAAACGTAAGGCTATGAAAGTTGATTAAAAAGGGAACGGCAAGATAGACACTACCAAAAAGCAATAAATATTTAGTTAGAAATAACCCGCCGTTTAATCTAAATTTTTTAATTAATACTGAAAATAAACCGTATCCAATACCTGCAATAGAGGCATTGACGAGCATTAATAAACTATTTTGTCCTTTCCATGAAATGACTGAAATTCCCAAAATGGCTAATAATGTTCCCAAAATAGAATGGATATAGATGCTTTCTTTTAAAACTAATCGGCCAAAAAATAAAGCTGAAATAGCAGCTGAAGCCATGAGTACCACCACCACATTGGCCGCAGCCCCATGGTTGTAGGCAATAGTTTCGAAAAAGAATAAAGAGAAAATCCCTAAAAAAGCACATATCGCAATTTGAGTAAAAACGCTGAGTTTACTTGGAGTGCTGCTAATGTAGGCAATCTTTTGTCTTACAGGCACTTTAAATAAAAACACGCTTAAAAAGAAGAACGCGATAATGGTTTTTAAAAAGGCAATGTCTTGTGGGTTTAAACCACTGTGCATGAGTAATTTACTAATGACGCCAATAGATGCATTTAAAGCCGCTGCACAAAGTGCAAATAAAGTTCCAATAATTAAATTATTCACTGTTATAGTTCTTCGCAATTTTTCACCGCATGCAGTCTACATTATTTTTTGGGTGAATATTCAACTTAAATAATGAGTTAACGCTTAATATTTATATCGATTTATTCTAAATTAATTTAATGAATTTTTATTAAAGACTCAAAGCATTGTAATAGACTTTTGTTTCAGAGAATTGTGATTTATAGAACTAACTCATATTATATAATTAGTTAATTATTAAAGAATTTTAAAAATGATTAAATCTATTATTTCAGGTTGCGCGGTTCTCACACTTTCGGCTTTGGCGGTCACGCATGCAGAGTTTTCTTTTGAACAAGAGCTACAGCAAAGCTGTAATAAAGTGAAGCAATACGCGAGCTTGGGTAAGAAAAACTACGACCAAAAACAATATAAAAAGGCGCTCGAAAATTTCCAGAACCAAGCCTCTTGGACTGCATTTTGTAAGGCCAATGCGGATGAAACTACAGTTAAATTTACCGACCGTGATGTGGAAGTTGCCAACAATAATGTGGGCTTAGCCTATGCCAAATTGGGTCAGCCACTTTGGGCAAGGTCATGGTTTATGCTTGATGAAAAATCAAAGTCTAGTCAGTTTAATCTTAAGCAATTGCCTACACCTAAAGCATCAAATGATTTGTCAGGCGAGTATGTGCGTTACTCAGGTTTTGGTGAATGGGATCACATCACGGTAAAACGTGAAAAGGGCCAATATGCAATCAGCTATGCGGGTTTATATATGGGCCTTAGAAGCTTAATTTACGGCCCAAACATGGGCGAGTTCGATACCAAAATGCCCAGCAATAAAAAGCAAATAGTCTATAAAAATGAAGACTGCCGAATTCAGCTCGATTTTAAAACCAACGCGAAATTAGGAAATTATATTCAAGCCAAACAAAATGAAGGCAACTCGGGTTGTGGCTTTGGACATAACGTCTATGCAGATGGGACTTATTTAAAAGTTGAGTCTGGAAAATAAAACTAAAAAACAGGGAATTGAATGATGAATATATTTGCACGGTTGCTACTTATTTCTACGATTGCTATTTCATCTCAAATTTATGCAGAGCCAACCAGCACCTGCAAAGACGTAAAATTCCAAAAAGCCGATCAGGCGTGGAGTGGGCACTATTATTTAAATGGCGTGATGGAAGTTGGTTCGGAACTTTTACTTCAGCCAGACGGTAAGTTTAAATGGATGTTGGCTTATGGCGCTTTAGACCAATATGCCGAAGGGACTTGGTGGAAAAATGGTGACTGTATTGGTTTAAAACCAGACTCTAAATTTAAAAAGAATTTAAGTATATTTCCAGAAAGTCTGATGATTTCGGACAAATCGCTGGACGTGACTTGGAACGATGGGCGTCAGCAGGGTAGTTATAGCAAAGACTAAATTAAAAAAGTCCGACACTGAGTCGGACTTTTTTTATGACTTATATTTTAGTGATTAACCGCAGCAAGTTGCTGAGCATTGTAGCGCGCACCCATGTTTGGGTATCTTGCAATAATCGCTTCAATTTCTGCTAAATCTGCCGCCGTTAAATGAAGGTCTACAGCGCCAGCATTTTCCACAAGACGTTCGATTTTACGCGTACCCGGAATTGGAATAATGTCATCACCTTGCGCCAAAATCCAAGCCAAAGCCAGTTGAGCTGCCGTTGCATTTTTGCTTTGAGCAAAGTCACTAAATGCTTGCGCCAAGCTTTGGTTATTTTTCCAGTTATCGCCTTGATAACGTGGCAACTGACGACGGAAATCACTTTCGTCTAGGCTGCTCACATCAAGCGTATTGGTGATTAAACCACGCGATAACGGTGAATATGGCACAAGGCTAATGCCTAACTCACGAATGGTTTGAAAGTGCGTATCTTCCAGTTCACGAGTAAGCAATGAATATTCATGTTGAACCGCTGCAATCGGGTGAATTGCATGCGCTTTACGAATAGTTTCAGCCGAAGCTTCACTGAGTCCTAAATAACGAACTTTACCCTGTTTGACCAAGTCAGCCATTGCGCCAATGGTGTCTTCAACTGGAATGTTTGGGTCAATGCGGTGCGCATAATACAAATCAATCACGTCTGTATTTAAGCGTTTTAAACTGTTTTCGACCGCAACTTTAATCCATTCTGGAGAACCATCGATATAAGACTCTAACGAGTTTTGTGGGTTAAGGTTGTCTTCTTTATAACGGAAGCCGAATTTGGTCGCCAAGAACACTTTGTCGCGATGTTTTTCTAAAACTTTTGAGAGCAAAACTTCGTTTGCGCCGTTGCCGTACATGTCGGCGGTGTCCCAAAAGTTAATGCCGAGGTCTAATGCCTTTTCTAGAGTGGCAATGCTTTGTGTGTCGTCTGAGGCACCATAGGCAAAGCTCATTCCCATGCAACCTAAACCAAGTGCTGATACTTTTTCGCCTGTTTGTCCTAAAGTTCTATATTTCATTTTTCACACTCTTTTTGCAAAATCACTTGAGTAGAAAAACTATAAAATGCTTTGGCTCAAACTCACGTATAACATTCAAACCAATAATTATAAAATTCAAACAATCTGTTTTTAGGCCACACAGTCTTCACGGAATTTTTTAGGTGAAAACCCTGTATTTTTCTTAAAGAAGTTGGTGAAATACGCTGAATATTCAAAGCCTAAGCTATAAGCAATTTCAGAAATATTCCAACTGGTGTGTTGTAGCAGCGCTTTGGCTTCTTGCGTAATGCGCGAACTAATATGCTCGGAGGTGGTTTTGCCTGTGGCTTCTTTCACAGCTCGGTTTAAATGGTTCACATGCACCGACAAACCATAGGCATAATCATTTGCAGTTTTGAGTTTAAGTTGAAAATGTGGCGAGTCGATGGGGAATTGACGCTCTAATAATTCAAAGAATAAATGGCAAATCCGAACCGCAGCATTACTATGTTTTTCAAACTGTTGGGTCGGTTGCATTTTCATTGCTTCATGCACAATCAGGTGCAAATAGTTTCTTAAAACGTTGTATTTATGAATATAGTCTGAATTTATTTCACTCATCATCTTTTTGAAAATAAATGAAATTTCCTCAACTTGTTGGTCGTTTAAAAAATATAGCGGGTCGCCGTCGACTTTAAATAGCGGTGAGTCTTTTAAAAAGCTTTGTCTAGATTCTTGGTTTACAAACTCTTCGGTAAATAGGCAAAACCAGCCTGCCTGTTCGGGTGAATTAATTTCCCATGCGTAGGGAACCATTGGGTTTGAAAACAGTAAAGCAGGGCGGTCTACTCGAATCCAGCGGTTGGCGTAGTGAAGTTCGCCTGTGCCTAAAACCAGTGAAATTTTATAATAATCGCGGCGGCTATAAGGTGTTAGAAACGAGCAGGCATCGCGTTGGAACACGTTGAAATGTCCAAACGAAGTTGATGGAACCGAGTAATCGCTATCTCTGGTTAAAGAAAAGCGGCGATAAAAATCATGTATGGTTTCCATGTTTTTGCCTGCATGCGTTATCAATTTATTTAAAGTTATAAAATTCAAACTTTATTTACTGTAGCTTTTATTTATAGCGCGATCAATCGGTTCATTTAAACAGTTTTGAAAATGAATAAATTTTTATAAATACTCTGGGTAAGCAATGTAAGAAGACTCTACACATTCGAAGCCCATTTGGCGATAAAGCGTAACCGCTGGGGTGTTATCAACGTCGACAATTAAGTGGGCAATCCGTCCAGTTGCAACAATCCGATTAACTGCAAATTTTAAGATGCGTTCGGCAAAACCTTTTCGGCGATAAGCAGGGAAGGTGTATGTGCCGCCAATAGAAACGAGTCGATCGGTTTCTATGCCTAAACGCACTATCGAAATGATTTGTTGATCTGCTTCAAGCACAATAATTTTTTCTTGTTGAATTAAAGATTCCCAATCAGGTGTTTCATTTACTGAGCGCTCTTTATTGTATTGATGCTGATATTCGTTAAGGCGGGCAATGTCCGAGAGTTCAGCCAAGCGACCTTGAGCTTCAGAAAATTGGCGCGAGCAAACCATGATCCATTGATCATACTCTCGTAAAATACGTGCTTTTTGTTTTATCTCGGCATGTAATAAGTCTCGCCCGATTGCGGTGGTTACGATCCGACGCGGTTGAAGCTCTAAAATGGATGTACAGAGTAATGCCCCAGATGGAACCCAGAAACAGGTGCCGCCAGCAACGATGACCGCGACTCCTAGCAGTTGCTTGGCGTTTTGTGAATCATACAAACGTAAGAGTTGCCACTCGGCATTGGTCGCTTGTGTTTGAGCAAGAAAGGCCATTGCCCCAATAGAATAATAAAACCGATCATCAAGCCACTGAAAGATAAGTTGGTATTCTTCTGAACTGGTGGGAGGTCCCTTTATTATCATTTTTAATTACCTATTCAATTGATGAACTCAATCATAATTCACTATCCTACATTTTTATTATTATCATGATATCTTTAAATTTAAGTTGAAAGTCTTTTTAGCTTAAATATCTAATTGAATGAAAACAAAAATTATTTAACCAATTTCTATTCAACCTTACATTGACACTCAAAAACGAGCAGATTATCCTTTGCCTGCTGGTCAAATTACCAGTCGGTTTTAGCAGGCCGTATTTACCCAACGCACACGAAAAAGTCTCTCTTTTTTGTGGGCATCCCTACGTGCCCCCCTCTGCGGCGGAACGGGAGGGGGACATCTTCGGATGTGCTGATTTTTGGGTAAATCAGTCTGCTAACCCCTTTTCGTTTCGCCACCATAATCATTTAGCAGTGATGTGGCGAAGCTTCTTAATTACCCAAGGAGTTCGCTCATGCGTACTATTTCATCTCTCTCATTGGCAACCTTCGCCAAAATCTTTGACTCTATACCCAACTGGTCTTTAAAAAGGTTTAACCGACTCTAGGTCTTAAGCCATAGGTCATTACGACTGAAAAATCAAAGCAACAATAAAACCCGAGATAGGCGAGCACACCATTTTTGTGCGGCTTTTGCATGCCTATTTTTAGCGTTCAATTTAAGAGCGACGGCATTTCTATCTCTTTTACATACAACAAAAAATTATTTTAATCGGTATAAAAATGCCAAAATTAGAAGCATCATTTAGAGCATTAAGCGTGCTCCACACAGCAAAAGTTTTATTTAAACAATATGGGTTTCACATCGGGATAGATCGAATTATTGAGGAAGCTAAAATTCCCAAAGCCACTTTTTATAACTATTTTCACTCCAAAGAAAGGCTCATTCAGATGAGCTTAACTTTTCAAATAGATGCATTAAAACATGAGGTATTTTCAATTATTCATTCGTACCGCGAACTCATGGCATTCGATAAACTCAAGAAAATTTACCTCTTACATGCAAACTTAGAGGGCTTTTATCGTTTGCCATTTAAAGCCATTTTTGAAATTGAAAAGCTTTATCCAGCAGCATATAAACTCGTCATTGACTATCGAAACTGGTTCATTAAAGAAATTCATAAACTCCTTTTAACTGTAAAAGTGGCTGCTACAGTTGAAGATGCGCACATGTTTTTATTTGTGATTGATGGCGCGATGGTTCAGCTTGTGGGGACCAATAACACCCATGAAAGGGATGCATTACTCGACTATTTTTTAAGTCGGGTTTGATGGGGGGAAGGCCTAAATTTAGGCCTTTAACTCTGAATTTAAATATTTGTTAGCTTTTTAAGTTAGATTGAAAGAAGCACCTATCAGAGTATAGTCATCAATCGGCCCTTTATTTTCAATTCTTCTTTTTAATGCATTACCAAATTTAATAAGATCACTCATAGTGATTTTACTAAAATTTTTTCTTTGATCCCAAAAATGATACGCACCATCAGACATAATTAAAATTGAAATATTTTGTCCATACTCAACTCTTAATACGTCATAAGGAATAAAAGTATAATCATTCTCTAGATCAATAAATGGAGAAATTGCATTTGTTAAAGTACTTTGACTTACTTTAAGCTCATTTAGTTCTTTTTTACTATAGATCTTTTTATCTAATAACTTTTGATACTGTGTATGATCCTTTGTAAGTTGCAATAATTTATTGTCCAGTTTTACATAGATCCTACAGTCACCAACATGCCATATACTTAAGCCAAATTCATCTATATAACAAATTGATAAAGTTGTTGATGCTTTTATATAGTCACTATTCTGACTATTAATAAAATTGTTAAAACTATCTTTAAGTTCTTTTTTTAAATTGTGTTCTAAATACTTATGAGTAATTTCTCGAGAATCTTGGAGATAATTACAAACAAAATTTGATGCTTCTTTAGCACCATAATATGATCCTAACCCATCAGCAACCCCAAATAGAAAACCATTTCCTTTCTGGATAGGAACCAGAAATGAATCTTCATTCTGTTTATTCATCTCAGCTAAGAATTTATCTCTAGGCTCTGAGAAAGCTGAAACGCAACTTAAATTAATTTTCATTTTATTACTCTTGAAATATCTTTTCTGATATCAGCTATAGATTGATATCTTGAGGTTACCCTTTGAGCAGTGCATTTATTTGCAATATTGTCTAATTCATTTATTTGTAACTCAGATATAATTACTCCTAATGCAAATATATCAGATGAGACAGAGTAGTGAGCAGCCTCAGCAACTTCTGGAGCCATATATCGCTTTGTTCCTAAGCATATCCCAATTGCACTCATTACGTCGTTAGGATGTTTGTGAGGATTTGAATTCTTAATTAAGCCAAAATCAGAAATCTTGTAAACGCCATTAAATTTTAAAATATTTTCAGGTTTAATATCTCTATGGTAGAGCCCCTTATTGTGAAGATATTCTAAACCATCCATCACATCATAAATTATTTTAATTTTTTCCTCTTTAGATAACTTATTTTCTTTAATTAAAGTGCTTAAATCAGAATCAGCAAGATCCATTACAAAAAAAGGAGTATCACCTTGATGCACAATACAAATAGATACTATATTTTTATGCTTGCAATTAGTTTGGTACCTCATTTCTTGACTAAATCTTGCTAGTAACTCTCCATCAGATAAAAAAGATGCCTCAGCAATTTCTCTTTTAGGGGAAAACTTCTTCAATGCATATTTAAAGTCACAGGTTGGCAAAGAAACTTCAAAAACCTCGCCAAATCCCCCACCTCCAATTCTTTTCACAACTTGAAATTCATAACTTGAATGTCTATAAATTTCCAAAATTTATACCTCTAATAAATTAAAAATATTATGAAAAGATAACAATTTTGATAAAAGATATTATTTATTGTCATACCTTTTCATAATTCAATGGATAAGTTTTTTATTATTTTGACGAGAAACAATTTCTTTGTACAGTTGATTTCTCTAAAAAGAGATGAATATTTAGTATTATTTAAAAAGTAATAAAATGAATAAAAAATTTAATTAAAATAATTATTAAGGTAATCTAAATTATATTGTAAGCCTTAGTCTATCTCCTTTATCCACTATATTTAATAAAGGGGATAAAGGCAGATTTATTTAGACCATTGTTTCACTCTAACTTTTATTACTCACTCAAAACCAATTGTTTAATCTTCACAGCTTTCTCAAAGTGATCTAGCTTATGCTCCATAATCCACCAATGCGCTGCTTCCATCAGTAACTCAGGGTTATCATTTTTATTTTTAAAAAAAGCATAAAAAGACAGACCAACATTGTCTCCCTTCTTTTCAATTTTATCGTCGCATCCCTTAATAAAAATTTCTCTTAATTCATTTCTCATATTGAGTATCACTTCAAGTCTATAAAGTTAAGACGGCTTATTTTGCTCGCCCCATTGGCACATCATATCTAACAAAGGAATTAAAGACTGTCCTCTTTCAGAAAGACGGTACTCAACCTTTGGTGGAATTTGAGGATATTCCTTACGAATAATCAATTCGTCTCTTTCTAACTCTTTAAGTGTATTGCTCAGCGTTCTAAATGAAATATTGCCAATACAGCGTTGCATCTCGTTAAAACGCATGACGGTTTTTCCATACAGCCAATACATAATAATCATCTTATATTTGCCATTAATTAAAGAAAGGGTGTAGCCAAATCCTGTTTCTTCTAATGGCGTATTTGATGGAAGGCAGTCAGTCATTTTTAAAATCTACACTATCTTTTAAGATAGTATATAACAAAAATTACCGTACTTATATTTAGGAAAGCACACTTCTATAATCGATTTATCAACTTTTCGATAAGAGTGTTTTTATAATGAAAAAGACGTTAGTCATCGTTACACATCCTCACATAGAGCAGTCCGTTGTAAATAAAAGATGGATAGAGGAGTTAGAAAAATACCCAGACCAATTTACGGTTCATCAAATTTATCAAGCCTATCCAGATGGGGTGATTGATGTTGCTAAAGAGCAAGCGCTTGTAGAAGAACACGAAAATTTAGTGTTTCAATTTCCAGTGTATTGGTTTAACTGTCCACCGCTTTTGAAACAATGGCTTGATGAAGTTTTGACCTATGGTTGGGCCTATGGTTCAACAGGCGACAAGCTTAAAAATAAAAAGTTTATGTTGGCTCTATCTGCTGGTGCTCAAGAAAAGGTTTATTCAGAAAGTGGCGAATATCAAATTTCTTTAGAGAAGATTTTTATTCCATTTGAATTAACAGCTCTTTATGTCGGAGCAGTCTATCAACCGCTTCATGCATTTTATGGTTTAGACACAAACCCTTCAGAAGATGACGATGTTCCGACCCCTCAAGACATAGACAATAATGCGATTGAGTACGTTCAGAAGTTGTTAGCATTGTCTGAGTAGGTTTAAAGATAGGAAGGCCTAAGCGAGTGAGTTTGGGCCTGCTGGTATCTTTATGATTTGTTAATAAATCATTTGCAAAAATTAAATTTGTCTATAAGTTGAAAATACAATAATACGTCTTTGGAAAAATTATGAATATCGCGCCTTTTCCATTTCAAATTACAAACTGGGAAGAAATTGAAATCACTGAATATAGCGGTGAAACTGGAAAAGCTTATTGGAAAACTCAATTTTTTGGTGAAGAAGGAAATAAAATTAGAGTGAGACTTGTCGAGTACTCACCAAACTATTTGGCTGACCATTGGTGCGAGAAAGGGCATATATTATTTTGCCTAGAAGGTGAGCTAGAAAGTAGGTTGAAGGATGGGCGAACATTCACTTTAACTTCAGGCATGAGTTATCAAGTCGGAGATAACTCCGAGCCACATCAGTCTTTTAGCTTGAATGGTGCGAAGTTACTTATAGTGGATTAGATGCATAGGAAAGAACCCAATAAAAGAGAGGGATAGAAATCTCTATCCCCCATCAAACATCTTAATTTGCCAAAGTTGTCATGGCAGTAACTAAACTTGTAATACCTGCATAGATATCTTTTAAATCAGCTTGGTCATCCATATAGGCAGGCGTAGTAACAAATAGGTTTTGTTTATCGACTACGCAACTTGAGGTTTGACAAACATGGTGAATTGAACCAGTTTTTTCAATTTCTTTAGCAATGTTAACGTCAGAGCCTAAAGTGATATTTGGGTGTAAGTCTCCAAATGTAAGTGCTAATAGTGCAGGGGATATGCAAATTGCCCCGATCGGTTTCTTACTTTGATGAAACGCTTTTAAAATTGAGGCAACTGTAGAATGTACTCTTGCTTCTGCTCCTTTAAAGGCAAAAGTTGATAAATTTTTTGCGACTCCGAATCCACCCGGAAGAATAAGGCCATCAAATTCATTTTCATTAAGTTGATCGAGTGAGGAAATTTCACCTCGGGCAATTCGTCCTGCTTCTTGCAAAATATTTCTCCGCTCAGTCATGTTTATTTCGCCATTCACATGGTCGATGACATGAAACAAAGGCTCATCAGGTGCAAAAATTTGATATTCAATATTTGCTGTATCTAAAGCTAAGAGGGTTAAAACAGATTCCCTAATTTCAGAGCCATCCAAATAACCACAACCCGATAAAATCACTGCTACTTTTTTCATCTGCTTTCTTAAGTACCTTTTTAATGTGCAAAAGATCTTAAGTTTTCTTCTAAAAATTTTTTATACGCAGATTTGCCATAATTTCGCCTTAAGTAAGCATTTTTGTTTTGCGTAGCTCGCGTGGAGTAATACCGAATAAATTTTTAAATTGTTCAGTAAACCTAGATTGAGACTGATAACCACATTCAAAAGCAATATTTCCAATGCTTTTATTGGTGGTTTGAATGAGATGTAGCCCTTGACCTAGCCGTACTCTATTACGAATGTTTTGAATGCTATTTCCCTCACTTTTAAGCTTTCTTCTTAGTGTCGATGAACTCATAAAAAGTTGAGATGCGATAAATTCAGCTGTGAGTTCCGTAGATAAATGATCAGAAATTAATGCCTGAACTTTTTCACTCAAGCTTGTAGTCATATTCAGGCTAGAGATATCGGTGTAACCAGAATGATAAATAAGTTCTAAAAGTTCTCTTTTTCTAAATTTAAAAATAGAAGGTGGCGCAATGAGAGAAAAATCTATAAATTGAGAAAGTGCATTTTCTAGTAAGGCGTTGAGCTGGCCTTGTACAAATTTTTTAGGATTTCCTGACGGTTTTGGAAGGTCTTTAAAGTCATCAAAGTCAAACTCGATGAGGAGCGCGAAATATTCTTCTTGATTTGGAATGTTGCGCATATCAATGCTGGCGCTATTTGATAAAAATATAAAAGAACCAACTTCACATACAATATTTTCAGTTCGTCCTAACTCTTTAATGCCACTTAAAATGGCGATGAGTAATGGTTTAGTAATCGGAACATTTCTAATTTTTTGTTCTTTATAGGCTGAATAAACTGAAAAGGGTAAATTTAAATTGTTATGGACGTTAATTGCTTGTTTAGCTAAAGAAGTGAGATGTTTCATTGAGTTGAAATATTTAATTTAATCTATGGCTTAAATAAGAGGAGAAATTTATTGGGCTTTTCGAGGCTGTTTTTAATATTTGGCTAATAAAAAAGCCTAAACCTATTAAGTTTAAGCCTCTTTAAATTTCAATTCTGGCGGTGAGAGAGGGATTCGAACCCTCGATACGCGCAAACGTATACACACTTTCCAGGCGTGCTCCTTAAGCCACTCGGACACCTCACCAAGGCGTGCGATAGTAACTAAAAAAACAAGTTCTGCCAAGATTTAAGATGAGCTTTACAGAAAAAAAATAATAGAGGTGATAAGATTGCGATAAAAATCATATTGGTTTAATTACACAATGCAAAATACGGCCAAAAAAGCAACCTTGCCTGCCACGGCTTTGGCAGCTCTTGGGGTGGTCTTTGGAGATATTGGAACAAGTCCACTCTACGCCCTAAAAGAGTCCTTCCATGCAGCGCATGGGTTGGGAATTCAGCCTGAAAACGTATTAGGAATTTTATCCATTATTTTTTGGTGCTTAATGCTGATTATCAGCATCAAGTATGTCGCCATCGTTATGCGTGCAGACAACAATGGCGAAGGCGGAATTATGGCTTTACTCGCATTGAACTTACGTAAAGCCAAAATTGCCGATAATAAGAAAATCTACATGATTGCCATTGGCTTTATTGGAGCATCACTTTTTTTTGGTGATGGCATTATTACCCCTGCGATTTCGGTACTCTCGGCAGTCGAAGGCTTGTCTATTGCAACTGATGTGTTTGACCCGTTCATCATGCCAATTGCGATCACCATTATCATCGCGTTGTTTCTGGTACAAAAACACGGTACAGCCTTTGTCGGTAAGTTTTTTGGTCCGATCACGATGGTGTGGTTCTTATCGTTAGGATTATTAGGCCTTCACAGCGTCATTCAGACTCCTGTGGTGTTAGGCATGTTTAGTCCGCATTGGGCGATTCAGTTTATCTATCATCATCCAATCATGACGTTTTTTGTGATGGGTGCTGTTGTTTTAACAGTCACTGGTGGTGAAGCACTTTATGCCGATATGGGACATTTTGGACCAGTTCCAATTCGTCTCGCATGGTTCTTTGTGGTGTTGCCATGCTTGGTTTTAAACTACGCAGGACAGGGCGCATTACTGCTAAGAGATCCGGCGGCAATTCAAAACCCGTTCTATTTATTGGTGCCACAGTGGGCACTTTACCCAATGATTATTATGGCGACCATGGCAACCGTGATTGCTTCTCAAGCCGTAATTTCTGGGGTGTTTTCACTTGCTCGCCAAGCGATTCAATTGGGTTATTTACCACGTTTAAGTATTAAACATACCTCTGAATCTGAAGAAGGTCAGATCTATGTTCCTTTCTTAAACTGGTTACTTTTAATCGCAATTATTATCTTAATTTTGATTTTCAAAACCAGCTCAAACTTGGCAAGTGCGTATGGCCTAGCTGTAACTTTGACCATGCTGTGTGACACGATTTTGGTTGCTGTTTTCATCTATTCGGCTTGGAAATGGAGCATGCCAAAAGTGCTACTCTTGATTATTCCATTCTTTGTTTTAGAGTCGGTTTTAGTCGCAGCAACTTCACTTAAAATCTTGTCGGGCGGTTGGGTGCCATTATTGATTGGCGCGATTGCAGTCACCATCTTAATGACATGGAAACGTGGTCGTGAGCTTACTTTTGCTAAACTTGAACACGATACATTATCACTAGATTTATTTGTGAAAAGTATTGGTAATAGCGTGCACTGGGTGCCGGGTGATGCTGTCTTTATGACGGGTACACCAAACGTTGTGCCGCATGCCATGCTGCATAACATCAAGCACAATAAAGTGCTGCATCAGCGTAATATCTTGGTGACCGTAGTCATTGAAGATGTGCCATTTGTTGCACCAGAAGAGCGTATTTCAACAGAAACCTTAGCTGAACATTTCTTCCGTATTAAAATCTTCTATGGCTTTAAAGATGAAATGAATGTACCAAAAGCGCTTATGCAAGCTTATGAGCAGTTAGGTCTTGAATATGACTTGATGCACATCAGCTTCTTTATTTCGCGCGATCGTATTGTTCATTCGGTGGGCGACGGTATGTCACCATGGAGAGAAAAACTATTTATCTCTATGCAGCGTAACACCAGTCCAGTGAGTGACTTCTACCAAATTCCAACTAACCGTGTAGTTGAGTTAGGTAGCCAAATCGAAATCTAAAAATTTGATGTAATAAAAAAACCAAGACAGATGTCTTGGTTTTTTTATGCTCTGGTTATTGAGCTTGCATAGGTGCATCTGCTGGCATACCACCATCTTTTGCCATCGGGTCTGCCGACTGAGTTGGATCTGCCGGAGGTGGTGGAGTGTTCGGATCTTGTGGCGCTGGAGGCGCTTGGTTCGGTGCAGGTGGTACTGCATCAGTTGGCGCTGCTGGAGGTGCCATTTCACCGCCTGCTGGAGGTGCTGGTGGAACGTCTGCCGGAATAGGAGCTCCAGTAGGCGCTGCATTTGTAGGTGCAGCAGAAACTTGTTGTACTTGTCCGCTATTGACTAAATCGCTGATAGAACCAGGTTGGCCATTTACCGTTGTAGTAACTTTTACTTTAGATAAACTTTCTAAAGTATCTCCTGGCTGGACTGCTGGTTCAGCCAAAGCTGCCATACTACACAATCCTGTGATTACACCAATACCAATAATCTTTGAATGGATCATCAAGTGGACTCCGATTATATTTTTATCCAAATTTGTGGAGCTAACCATGTCATAAGCAATCAGTGTTTTTCAACGAAAGATACGCAATTGGCGTAATTCAATAGCTAAAGCCTCTCATAATTCCAACAGATTGTTACGTAATAGGAAATGGAGTTACAAAAAAGATGACCATGTTTTAACCATTTGAAAGATAAGAGATATACTTAAAAAATCAGGATTGTTAAGCTGCATGTGAACAGTGGTATTGATAGAAATATGGCAAGTAAAAAACGTAGTAAAGGTACAAACTCTTTCTCTCTAAGTGAGCATTTTGGCAAGATTATTCTTGCTTGTATTGCTGCGGGAAGTTTTGCGATTGCTTTTGGTAGTGAAAAGATTTCGCAGTGGTTTTCACCTTTAAGTACTAACTCGACTTGTCTTAATCAGTTTTACCGTGAAGTGCCACCTGCTTTAAATAAAGAAAGCTTAAAAAGAGACAGTTATCCGCTGTGCTTTAACGGCTTTAATGTCTTGTATTCAGGTATCTCTAAAACGCCGTTATGGTCGGCTGAGCATTTAAATGCAGAGCGTTTGAGTGTCAAAATTAAGCGTGAAGATAACTTCCATGAAGAAACTCGTGTTGCTCAAAAGCATCGGGCACTGTTAAGTGATTATCGTGGTTCGGGCTATGACCGCGGGCATATGGCACCAAATGGCGATATGCCAAATAAAAACTCACAGTCTGATAGCTTCTCGTTAAGTAACATGGTGCCGCAAGCCCCTAAAAATAATCAGGAAGTTTGGCGTAAGCTTGAAGAAGCCACACGTGCTATTGCGACTAAGCAAAAACAAGATGTATATGTGGTTACTGGCCCTGTTTTTGAAGGTAAACGTCTTAAAACCATCGGGCAGGGTGTAATTGTTCCTACCGCAGTTTATAAAGCGGTATATATGCCAAAAACTGGCGCGATCGGGGCTTATTACGCCCCCAACAATAACTCTCTACAAGTGAAAGTGGTGAGCGTTTGTTACCTCGAAGAACGCTTAGGCGTTAACCTGTTTCCACAGTTAACTGAGCAACAAAAGCGTAATGTCTATCGCCTACCTTTAACGGCAGCAGCGGTTAAACCAAATCAGAAGCTAGACTATTTACACTGGGATGGCGAGAGTCAATGTGAGCAGGACTTAAACGCCGATCAAATTAAAGCGCTACAAGACCAGTTTAAAAAGCAAAAAAGTGGCTCATCAGAAGCAATGGAAGCAAAAGTTCCAACGATTGACGAAGAAACACGCCAAGCCATTGTGAAACAACTGGTTGAAGCGTTGGTGAACTATTTCTTGCAAATAATGAAGTAAGCAGCTTTTTTTGATTGTTATTGCAACACTCTAATTACTTAAAATAGAATCCATAGACAGATCTGTCTATGGATTCTATTTCAATAAGGACAATAACAATGTTTGCTTCGATGTTTCTTTTTTCATTTGCAATGTCTATTACCCCCGGTCCAGTGAATACCGTCATTTTATCGACCAGTTTAAATCACGGTTTAAAAAGATCGCTTCCCTATATTTCAGGTGCAACCATTGGTTTTACCTTGCTTTTAATTTTTATGGCATTTGGTCTTCAGAGTTTATTAACTCAGTTTCCTGTTGTATTAAAGATTCTTGCGATTTGTGGAACGTTATTTGTTTGTTATATCGGTATAAAAATTATTCTTTCTGCCGCCAATATTTCTATTTCAAATGCTCCAGCAGAACAGATGATTATTCCCAATTTTAAAGATGGTTTCTTGTTACAGTGGCTCAATCCGAAAGCGTGGTTGGCTTGTGTGTCGGGCATTACCATGTTTACAAGTATTGAATACCCACAGGCTTTGCCGATCTTTATCGTTATTTATTTTTTCACTTGTTATGCGTGTTTGTTCTTTTGGGGGTTCTGTGGTGATAAATTTTCAGTGGTGCTCAATCAGGGCAACCGTTTGAAATATTTTAATATCCTGATGGGAGCATTCTTAATTTTATCGGCTCTTTTAATTTTGATTGATTTTTTTTAAATTGGTCGTATTACACTGTGAAGATATAACAACGAGACAACACCTATGTTTAAGCCATTTGAAAAGGGTACAGAGTCTTCATCAATTGAAGATTTAACATTAGAAAATGATGTCGATTGCGTCAGCATTTATGGCAACTTGCAAATCACCAAAGACAAAGTCGGATTAGAACAAGCGAAGGCTTTACAGAGCTTTTTAAATGATGTTGTTGCAGCTTTGGAAAAAGAAGAATTACCAGAGAAAATTGAACGACTAGCTGAACAAGAAATTAATAATCCGTTTTTATAATTTATGCATCCTATGTGTGATGTTTAGCATAATCATGCTGCCATACAGTCTTTAATACCACGTTGTATTTAAAGAATTTGCGTAGACATTTTTTACTTTTGAAAGCCCAAAAGTAAACAAAAGGCTTTGTTGATCAGAGGGTACATCCGTGTATCCCTGCTCAACAGGTGACATCCATGTCACCCTCCGCGATAGTAGATTGAGTCTAAGAAAAGTTAATCCTTCTCTCCAGCAACTACCTTATAAATAATCGCCCCAATCACAGCACCTAAAATCGGCGCTACCCAGAACAACCACAACTGACTTAACGCAGCAGTTTCAGCAAAGAACGCAACACCTGTACTACGTGCAGGGTTTACCGAAGTGTTTGTAACGGGAATACTGATTAAGTGAATGAGTGTTAAGCCTAAACCAATCGCAATTGGAGCGAAGCCAGCAGGTGCACGGCGGTCAGTTGCACCTAAAATAATGATTAAGAAGAAAGCTGTAAGAACGACCTCAATAATGAAAGCTGAACCCAAGCCAAACTTGTTTGGTGATAAATCACCGAAACCATTTGAAGCAAAACCACCCACACCGCTAAAGCCTGCTTGACCTTGAGCAATAATGTAGAGAACAAATGCAGCAGCAGTCGCACCGACCACTTGAGCAACAATATAGGGAATTAAATCTTTAACATCGAAGCGGCCGCCGACCCAAAGGCCAACACTTACCGCGGGATTAAAATGTCCACCTGAGATATGCCCTAGAGCATAGGCGCCTGTCAGTACGGTTAAACCAAAGGCAAGGGCTACACCTGCAAAGCCAATACCAAGTTCAGGGAAAGCTGCGGCTAATACTGCGCTACCACAACCACCAAAGACTAGCCAAAACGTACCTAGAAATTCAGCAAAATATTTATTCATTTTGATTACTCATTTATTTAATCTATTTTAATTAATGTGAATTACGTCACATAAATTTGAAGCATGTGACTATATGAAATTTTTGTTTTCAGTGTTGTTTTAATCAAGAAAAGATTTGTAAGTTTTGGTTGGTTATTCTTTGTCTAAAAAATAATCTCTCCATTGCTGTGGTGTTTGATTGGTCCAATGCTTAAAAGCTCTTTGAAAAGCACTTTGTTCCGAGTAACAAAGCAGAAGGGCAATCTCTTGTAAGCTCAAATGCGGGTCTTTCAAATATTCGGTCGCAAGCATAAATCGTACTTGCTGAACGCGTTCCTGAAAGGTGGTGTTTTGTTGTTGTAAGTGTCGTTGAAGCTGTCGAACCGAAAGGCCTAGCTGAGCTGCAATATATTCAATTTGATATTGATCCTTTTGCAGCCCAGTCAAAATTGAATGCTGTAAACGCTGATCAAGTTGGGTCGAATTTGGTAATTGTTCTAACAGCGCTTGTGCTTGTTGAACCAATAGCTGCTGTAGGGTGTGGTCGGCGCTGCTAAGCGGCTTATGAATTTCCGTAATTGGAATGAGCAACTCTGTACGCGGCTGGCTAAAACGAACGGGACATTGGAAGTATTGTTCATAAACCCTGATATTTTTAGGAGCAGCATTTAAGAAATGTACTTCATGCAAATGCACATCCTCATGAGACATAAAAAGACGTAAGAACTGAATGACCAGTGCAATCGCGATTTCATCGGTAAGTTGGGTGGGGTGTAACTCTGTCGCTTCCCAGCGAATAGAGCCATATCTTCCTTGTAGCTCAACAACTAGAGGGCTTCCATCATAAATCAGACGGTGAAAATCATGATAGCGAATTAAGGCTTCACCTAAGTTATCGCAAGAGAGTGCGAGGTAGGCAATAATTCCTAAGTGTTTGGGTTGCACGTATTTGGCAATTTCTAGACCTAATCCCGGCTTTGGGTCCAATTTATAAATGACTTCTAATAGGTCACGCCAAACCACATAGTCAAAGCGTTCCAGATTTTGAATTTGTTCTAATTGTTCTGGAATAGCTAACTGATTGGCTTCGCAGTAAGCTTTTAAGAGGTGTCCCAGTCCTCCATAGACTGAACCTGTATAATTTTTTAGTTGTGGCATCCTTGACCACCTCTTTGTTGTCGTGATTTGTCAATGAAACCATAAATTCTGGTCAATACCTAGCATAACGAATTTTATATTCTGAATAAAAAGAAAAGGAGTTAGCTGATGCTAAAAGGGTTTATTGCCGGAATTGCGGTTGCCAATGCATTTGAGTGGGTAGCGCATAAATATATTTTGCATGGCGTACACCGTGCCGGACAACCACGTTATAGCCCCGTACCAAAAAGCATGGAGTCTCATTGGGCACACCATCGTGAAGTCCGTAAACAACAATTTTATGATGATTGCTATGTGGAAGGTGTTGGAAACTGGCGGACTAAAAATGAGTTAATTTCACTGACAGTCGTGGCAACCGTTTCAAGTGCAATTTTCTATCCGTTTTCAAAAGGTATGGCACTCGCGGCTTGGTACAGTGCTGGAAATTATTATTATATTCATCGCCGTGCACATTTAGAGCCTGAGTGGGCAAAGCGTAAAATTCCATGGCATTACGACCATCACATGAACTCTAATCAAGATGCCAATTGGTGTGTGACCAAACCTTGGTTTGATTATGTGATGGGAACACGAGTGGTGTCTTCGGCAGATTTAAAAGAACAAAATCCTTTGGGTGTTCGGTTGCCTACTGTATTTGCTAAACCGCTAACTCAAGCTGTAGAAAAAATCTTTCCAGCAAAATGGGTCGAGAAAAAGAAAAGCCTGAACTCGTTAGCGATATAAATGCAGTAGATGGTGCTGCATAAAAATAAAGGGGCCATATCGCCCCTTTAAATATCAATAAGCTTACAAGCGCATTTCGATGCCTTGTTCAGCTAAATATTGTTTAGCTTCTGGAATGGTATATTGACCAAAGTGGAAAATACTTGCTGCCAATACTGCATCAGCACCACCTTGTAAAATACCGTCTGCAAGGTGTTGTAAGTTACCTACACCACCTGAAGCAATGGTTGGAATGGTCACGCGGTCATTAATAGCACGCATTAACGCAATATCGTAGCCCGCTTTAGTACCATCGGCATCCATACTAGTAATGAGTAACTCACCCGCACCGTAGTCAGCCATTTGTACAGCCCATTCAATGGCATCAATACCAGTTGGTTTACGACCACCATGGGTAAAAATTTCCCATTTGTTTTCGCCAGTTTTTTTGGCATCAATCGCAACCACAATACATTGCGCGCCAAAGTGCTGAGAAGCTTCTTGAACAAATTCAGGGTTAAATACGGCAGCTGAGTTAATACTCACTTTGTCTGCACCCGCATTTAATAACGCACGAATATCTTCAACCTTACGTACACCACCACCAACAGTTAATGGCACAAATACAGTCTCGGCCATACGTTCAACAGTACGGTAAGTGGTATCGCGTCCATGATGTGTAGCGGTAATGTCTAAGAAAGTAATTTCGTCTGCACCTTGTTCGTTATAGCGACGTGCCACTTCAACAGGGTCGCCAGCATCACGAATATCGAGGAATTGAACGCCTTTAACTACGCGTCCATTATCAACGTCTAGGCAAGGAATAATACGTTTAGCAAGCATAGCTTTTTCCAAAAATAATCGCCGTTGGTGAAAGTTCCTACACAGGCGCTACACCTTCATGGAGGGAAGAGGTATTCTATCAAACTTCACAGATGTTTTTTGCAGGTTTTCCATGTCGGTTTATACCCCGTTGAGTTTAGATGAAGTTCGCGCCTTTGCTGCACCTTATGGATTAGAGGTGTTAGAGCTGAACCCAATTCAGGGAGGTATTCAAAACACCAATTATTTTTTGGTTGATGTAAACCGCAAACAATATGTACTTACCGTGTTTGAAGAGTTAGATGCGCAAGGGGCAGGCGAGCTTATTCCTGTTCTTGAACAATTGGGGACTCATGATGTACCCGTTGCTGTGCCGTTAAAACATAGTGGACAAGCGGTTCATGTGATTGCAGATAAGCCTGCACAGATTGCTCCACGTCTCATGGGTCACCATCCCATGCAAACCACAGTAGCACAAGTTGCCGCGATTGCAGACGCACAGGCGAAGCTACATGTGGCTTTACAAGATTTTCCGCTTGAACGTGAATATAGACGTGATCATCAATATTGGACAGGTGTTGCAGAGCAACTTAAACCAAACATGACTCAAGATGACCAAACTTTACTTGAGCAGGTCTATCAAGCTTTTAATGCTAAAACAGCACAGTATTCAAACCGACCAACGGGTTTTATTCATTCAGATTTGTTCCGCGACAATACTTTGTTTGAAGGCGAGCAATTACAAGGTATTCTAGATTTTTACGAGTTAAATCAAGATGAATTACTGTTTGATATTGCGATTACCATCAATGATTTTTGTACCGAATATCCAGCGGTGAACTTAAACTCAGACAAAGTAGCAGCTTACTTAGAGGCATATCAAAAAGTTCGTGCGCTCACTTCAGATGAACTTGAATGTTTAGATGTATTCTTGGCAATGGCGGCGTGCCGTTTTTGGTCGATGCGCTTGCAGGTTGCTCAAAAAAATAAAGAAGAAGGACGTACCGGTGACGACATTTTGCAAAAAGACCCGCAGGAAATGCGAGCAATGATGCAAGATCGTTTGAGCCACGTAAAAGGATAAAGGAATAAAGATGCGAGATCAGGGGCGATTAGTCGAATGGTTCGACGAAAAAGGTTATGGCTTTATTCAGCCAGATGATGCTGAAAAAGAGCGAGTCTTTTTGCATATCAAAGATTTTGCACGCCCCGGTCCTCGGCCAATTATTGGCTGTGCACTGGAATATCTGATTATCCTTGATGAACAAGGTCGTTTTCGTGCCCAGCAGGTCACCTATTTAAAAGCATCTCAAACTCGTAAAACATCAAAACCAGTAAAAACACAATCTTCTTTTCAAGCCAGTCCATGGTCTGCAATGCAAATGGGGATCGTATTTTATTTCGTTTTAATGGGCATTATGAGTTTTATCCATACGTTGCCAGCCTATACTTTGTTGTTTGTTTTAATGATGAATGTCTTAAGTTATTGGCTCTATTCACAAGATAAGGAAGCCGCACAAACAGGTAATCGACGTGTGCCTGAGCAAACATTACATATTGTCAGTTTTTTAGGAGGCTGGCCTGCTGCATGGTGGGCACAACAAAAACTGAGACATAAAACACAAAAACAACCCTTTCGTAAGATTTATTTTTGTACCATATTCTTTCATTTACTTTTGATTTTATGGCTAATTTCTCCCTTAAATGTTTTGCGGGGCTCATAAAAGTAAATTGTTTTATTAAACTTGAGAGGTATAAAAATGAATAGTTCTATCGACCAAGATTCAAATCGTACTTTAACGCTTATTTTATATGTACTTTATATTGTTGCCATTTTTACAGGCGGCTTACTTGCGGTTATTGCTTTAATTATTAACTACGTAAAACGTTCTGATGTGCAAGGTTCAATTTTTGCGAGCCACTTTACATGGCAAATCAGAACATTCTGGTGGTATCTGGCTTGGAATATTATTGCCTTTCTGCCGTTTATTTTCCTGTTCTTTACGGGCGAAAATACTAATCTATTTGCAGGCGTTGCCGTTTCATCGACCGTATTCTGTGTGGGCGTAATTGGTGCTGCGTGGATCTGGATTGTATATCGTGCAATTCGCGGCTTGATTGCGCTAAATGATAACCGACCGATGTATCAGCCTTAATAAATAAAAAAGAGAGCATTAAGCTCTCTTTTTTTATTCTCGAATTCTTTTATTTTTTCTAATTGGCAACTTAAGTTTCAACTCACTGACTAAAACACCTAAAACCACTAAAGCACCTCCAAAAAGAGCAATGATTGGCAAACGCTCACCCGCAATTCGACCAATAATTCCTGCCCAAACCGGTTCTCCTGCATAGATAATTGCAGCACGGGAAGGATCAACCATACGTTGAGCCCAGTTCATCACAAATTGAATAAGAGCACTGGCTAAACCTAATGCAACAGCAAGGAGTACAAGTGGCCATGAAAATGCAGGAATTGCATGTTCACCCACCGCAGGCATAATGGCAAAAGAAACTAGAGAGGCTACGCCGAGTTGAATGACGGTGACGCGACGTAAATTTACTTTTCCAGCAAAGTAACTAATAAAAATAATTTCTAAAGCAATCGCAAGTGATCCAAGCACTGTTACAAGCTGTCCAAAATTTAAAGAGATTTGTTCAAAACCATTACCTGTCAATAAAATAAGGCCAGCAAAAGCAAGGACTGCTCCCACCCAAGTCATAATGTGTGGAACTTTTCTAAAGATGAGCCACATTAAAATAGGTACAAGCGGAACATAAAGCGCGGTTAAAAAAGCCGACTCACTACTTGGAATGGTTTGAAGACCAATCGTCTGTGTGCCGTAACCTGCCGCAATGACAAGACCAATCGCACTGCCAGCACCTAAATCTTTTAAAGTAACGCCTTTCATACTCTTGAAAGAAATCAGCAGCAAGGTAAGCGCCGCGACAGCAAAGCGGCAGCCCACAAAAAACATAGGCGATGAAAAGTGCAATGCATACTGCACGGTAAGGAATGTTCCACCCCAAATAATCGTAATCAGGACGAGTGCTAACTGTGGAGCTTTGCTTGAGCTCAAAGAAGTTGGTGACATACTCAAATTAGAAAAAATTGTGCAATATACTGCACATATTGCGCTATTCTTCTGTTTTGTGCAATATATTGCTCATATTTTCTTTGCTACTTTATTTTATGAGCCAGACCAGTACCGTTTTGCAACATGTCGGCACAAACATTCGTTCATTAAGAGACGAGCGAGGTTTAAGCCAACAGGACTTGGCCGATCAGGCGGGTGTGAGCAGACGGACAATCGCAGCTTTAGAAACTGGACAAGTCAATATTAGCTTGGCCAAACTCGATGCGATTGCGGTCGTGCTGGGCGTAGATTTTAGAACAATTGTGAGTGCACCTGAGCACAAAGAACAAGCCATGGTAAATGTACTCGCTTGGCAAGGTGAAAAAGAAGAAAGCAGCGCAACTCTATTGGCTTCAGCTCCATCTCGTTCACAAGTTGAGCTGTGGACATGGTCGTTGGCAGTGGGAGAATCTTATATTGCCGAAGCCGATGCGGAAGGATGGCAAGAGCTTATTTATGTATTGGAAGGTGAGCTGACCATACAATTTGCAGATAGTACAAAAATTATTGCTGCTGGCTCATCTTTTGTTTTTGCCAGCTCAGTCACTTACACCTATATCAATAGTGGTAACCAAGTACTTAAGTTTATTCGTAATGTGGTGTATTGATTAGGAATGTATTTGTCATATCAGCAATAAAAAAGAGCCTAAATAGGCTCTTCTTTTACATCTTAAAAATTAAAGACGGTTTTCATCTAACAAAAGCTGAGCTTCACGAAGGTTTAGAGTACCTTCATAAATTGCACGACCTGTGATAGCACCTAAAATGCCCGGTTGGCCGATTAAGTTGCGTACATCATCAAGATTTGTTACGCCACCAGAAGCAATCACGGGTAAGCCTGAATATTGAGCCAAGTTTACAGTTTGCTCAACATTTACACCTTGCATCATGCCGTCACGAGCGATGTCTGTGTAAACAATGCTAGACACGCCTGCATCTGCAAAGCGTTTCGCTAAATCCGTTGCTTTCACATCAGTAACGTTTGCCCAGCCGTCAGTTGCAACCATGCCATTTATCGCATCAATACCAACAATGATGTGACCAGCAAAGCGTTTACACGCTTCTTCTACAAATTCCGGATCTTGAACTGCTTTAGTGCCGATAATGACAAAAGTCACGCCAGCTTCTAAATAGTGCTCAATGGTCTCTAATGAACGAATACCACCACCAATTTGAATTGGTAATTCTGGCTGAGCTTTAGCAATTGCTTCCACAACAGGCTTATGAATTGGAGTGCCTGCGAAAGCGCCATTCAAATCGACCAAATGCAAACGACGTGCGCCTTCATTTACCCAATGCTGGGCAGTTGCAACTGGATCGTCAGAGAAAACAGTATCGTCTTCCATACGCCCTTGTTTTAAACGCACACATTTACCATCTTTCAGGTCAATTGCAGGAATGATTAGCATGCTTCCGCTCCTTGCTTCATCATGATTATGAAATTTTGCACATCTTAGCAAAGTATTGATCAATCGCTAAGCCTTAGAAAAGACTTTTATAACTTTACGCTTGAAGTGCAGTTTGAATAGTTTGAGAAATGTGAGCGGGTAATAGTTTTTGTTTTCTAAGCTCTTCAAATACCAATAAAGCAGCATATGCATCGGCAGCCGCGTAGCTGATCTGCTGAGAGCTAAGTGGCTTTCGTGCCCAATTTGAAGTTCCAACTTTTTTCGACTTTGCAAGATATTGGCCAAATAACAGGGCAACCGCTTTTTGTACACCCATTTGCTGTGTAAAACCGAAGTGGCTAAAGCCTTTAGCAAGATCGACACAACTTTCTAGCTCTATGCCTTTTTTATGAAAAATGTGCTTATCATTTTTAAGTCCAAAGCCAACTTTAATTTGCTGAGAGTTCGACAAAATGGGCTGTAAAAATTTTAAAGTCGATGAATTGACGTGAAATAAATAGGCTTTTTTTGCTGTAGCAAGTTGAATCAAGTGTGGACCAGTTGAGATTTCACCCACTTTAAATGTAGGTTTAGACTCAGAATCAAATCCCAAAATTGCAGCGTTTTTTAATTCTTCTTCAATACTTTTGCATTGCTCAATATTTTCAATAACAACAATATTGTGGTGTGTCAGATTTTCAAAAGGGGGAAGCTGCTGAATAGAGGTTTTATCAAGGAGGGGAGAGGATTCGGACATATTTAACAGCGTACAAAAGAATTGGGCTATTAGCTTTATATATGAATAAAGCCTAGAGAACTAGGCTTTATGAATGTCTTTAAAAATTATTGAGACTGAGAGGGCGTACCAATGACAACGCTTTCGCTTTTCTCAATATAGCCTTCATAGGTAGGAGCCATCATTGTGGCAACAACCGCAAAAATTAATGCAAGCGGAATCAGAATAATATAAATCCAGCCTAAAACGCGTTCCCAACCTGGGGTAGGGCGTTGCGGGCCGTAATCATTATTGCCTTCTGTACCTTTTGCTGCAAAGAGATAAATCATGAAAATAAAGTTTACGCCAGGTATAAGCATCAGCAATGATAGCCATCCTGTATTATTGCGGTCATGTAAGCGACGAATTGTAAATACAAAACTTACATAGAGGCAGACAATGTAAAGAATGAGGATAACAATCATGCCTGCTGTAGAAAGGCCTGTTAGTTCCTGACTAGATGTAAATCCAAAAGTAAAAGCGATGATGACAACAGCGATACCGATGACGAGTGAAAATAAGAATGTCCAAGCAGCATAAGAGAGTCGTCCAAAACGACCATTCGCTTTAAAGGGGGAATCTTGTTGAAGTGGCTGATTTTCAAAAGGTGAATTCATTTTGTTTTCCTGATCATTTGGTTTTATTTAAAAGTATAAATCTTCAATATTTTGTGGAATAAAATATCATTCTATAAATGATTGGTTGTTATTATAAATAAAAAAAAAGATCAGGCCATCTCGACCTGATCTTTTTCAGTTTTAAATGAAATTAAATATTCCATTCCACAAAGTTCTTCAGTAACTGCAAACCAGCAGTATGACTTTTCTCTGGGTGGAATTGAGTCGCGAATAAATTATCTTTATGAATTGCTGTGCAGAAGTTCACACCATAGTCACAAGTCGCAGCCACAACGCTTTCATCTTTTGGTTCGACATAGTAACTATGTACAAAGTAAAAGCGTGCATCTTGTTCAATGTTATTCCACATTGGATGGCTTGGGTCCAGTTGATGAACTTGATTCCAGCCCATGTGCGGTACTTTTAAACCGTCCATTTGAGGGAAGTGTTTTACTACGCCGTCAAAAATACCGAGTGCATCTACACCGCCATTTTCTTCTGAGCTTTGTAGCAGTGCTTGCATGCCAACACAAATCGCAAGAACTGGCTTATTAAAAGCAGCTTTACGTACGACTTCATCAATTCCTGCTTCACGCATACCTTGCATACAGTCACGCATTGCACCAACACCCGGAAAAACAATTTTGTCGGCTTGTGCAATTAATTTTGGATCATTGGTCACATCGACTGTAGCGCCTACATGCTCAAGTGCTTTAGCTGCTGAGTGTAGATTGCCCATGCCATAATCAAGTAACGCGATACGTGTCATTAGAGGCTACCTTTTGTCGATGCAATCGTGTTTTCTGCACGTGGATCAACTTCACATGCCATACGCAAAGCACGAGCTAGCGCTTTGAACACACTTTCAATTTGATGGTGGCTATTTTTGCCCTTCAAATTATCGATGTGTAAGGTCATAAGCGCATGGTTTACGAAACCTTGGAAAAACTCAGAAAATAAATCGACATCAAATGTACCGATGCGTGCACGGGTAAATGGAATATCCATGAATAAACCCGGACGACCAGATAAATCTACAACAACACGAGACAAGGCTTCATCTAATGGTGCATAAAAGTGACCATAGCGTTTTAAACCTTTTTTATCGCCTAAAGCCTGTGCAAAAGCTTGTCCAAGCGTGATGCCACAGTCTTCTACGGTGTGGTGATCATCAATCTCGAGGTCTCCATCACAATGAATATCGATATCAAATAAGCCATGTCGCTTGATTTGATCAATCATATGGTCTAAAAATGGAACTCCAGTGTTTAGTGTGCCTTGACCAGTACCGTCGAGATTTAATCGAACTCGAATTTTGGTTTCATTGGTATTTCTAACCACTTCACTGATACGTTGCGTCATGGACACGTTCCTCAAAAAAACGTCAAAAATGATTGGATGTAACGATAATTTCGCTGTGACGAATTCGTGACAGCATCATAGTTTGCTCAGGAGGGTTAATCAATGCCTATTACCGTACATGCTTATAGTTCTCTAGATAATTCAGAGATCCGCGATCAGCTTGAGCGTTTGTATGATACAAGTCCGGAGTTTGGTGACGGGCACGATGCGATTGAACAACTTGAACAAGATTTACAACAGTATACCACGCTATACACTGCTGAATTTAACACCAAAATTATAGGTGCAATCTGGTCTTCAGGACAAGGCGAAAGCAAGGTTCTTGAATATATTGTTGTGCATCCTGCTAACCGTGGTCGTGGGGTAGCAGAGCGCTTAGTTGAAGAAGCTTGCCGTATAGAAGAGTCAAAAGGCGTTAAAATTTTTGAGCCGGGCTGCGGCGCAATTCATCGCTGTTTGGCTCATATTGGTAAATTGCATCATTAAAATTCCTGTTCGTATGTGATGGTGATTTAAAAATAATCACTTGTTACAAAAAACACGGAAGTTGCTTGACGTGATCATATAAACATTGTTTAATACGCCCACTTCGGCGTGATAGCTCAGTAGGTAGAGCAACGGATTGAAAATCCGTGTGTCCCCAGTTCGATCCTGGGTCTCGCCACCATTATTTGTGTTTTCAATCCCTGATCCCATCAGGGATTTTTTTTTAAGTGTTAAGTATAAAAAATACTCATTTAAATCAAAAACTCAGGATAATTGTTGACTATTGTTCTGAGATACGGCTTAATACAGGCCATTGGCGTGATAGCTCAGTAGGTAGAGCAACGGATTGAAAATCCGTGTGTCCCCAGTTCGATCCTGGGTCTCGCCACCATATTCGAAAAAGCCCCATACTTAACGTATGGGGCTTTTTTCATGCGTATTATTTTATTTGAACAATTCATTTCTTTACTTGTGGGTAAAATGACATTTATCCACAAGCACACTTACTTATCCCCAAACTCAGTTTGTTTTCTGTGTTATGCCAAAATGATAATAAATAAGGCTCTAATCATGTGAATTATCACTAATTAGACGTTTTCCCAAACATACCGCTTCTACTTCGTCATAGCCGAGCTGTTCATAAAAATTCAGTACATTTAGATTATCTTTACGCACCAATAATTGAAGTTTTGGGCAGCCTCGAGCAATTAGTCGCTTTTCAAGCTGCTGAACAAGGGCTGTAGCTATGCCTAAGCGTTGTTGGTGGGGGTGAACAGCCAAATAGTTAATCCAGCCTCTATGGCCGTCATAGCCGCCCATAAGCGTGCCGATGAGTTGCTCATCTTTAATCGCAACTAGAAACAAATCATCTTGTTGTGAGACTTTTCTAAAAATATCGGTTTCAGGATTATTCCAAGGTCGAGTCAGGCCGCAGCTTTCCCATAAAATGATCACATCTTCCAGATCCGCATTTGTAAATTGGCGAATAATAAACATATAGATTTCTACTTTTTGTTTTGCTGTGCTGAAAAGATAAAATAAAAATTCAAGCTTGAGCAGTGTTTATTAATAATTTACACAAATAAAAAAAGCACCCCCTTAGGAGTGCTTTAATTCAAGCAGTGTTTTAAGCTGATTTTGCAACTGGTGCTACTTGAAGCATTTGACCAGTTTCTTCGAAGTTTGCATGCCAAGACAATGCTTCACGAAGTAAGTGAGGAGTATGTCCACCTTTAGCACATGCACGATCAAAGTAATCATTTAATGCATCACGATAAAGTGGGTGTACACAATTGTCGATCACAGCGCGAGCGCGTTCACGAGGTGCTAAACCGCGTAGGTCTGCTAAACCTTGCTCTGTCACTAAAATATCAACGTCGTGTTCACTATGGTCAACGTGGCTCACCATTGGCACGATAGATGAGATATCGCCGCCTTTAGCAATTGATTTAGTCACAAAGATTGCCAAGTGTGCGTTACGAGCGAAGTCACCTGAACCACCAATACCGTTCATCATTTTAGTACCGCACACATGAGTCGAGTTCACGTTGCCGTAAATATCGAACTCAAGTGCAGTGTTAATGCCGATAATACCTAAACGACGAACCAGTTCAGGGTGATTAGAAATTTCTTGTGGACGAAGCACTAATTTGTCTTTGTAAGCTTCAATATTGCCAAAAACTTTTTCGCCACATTTTGCAGAAAGTGTAATTGAGCTACCAGAAGCAAATTTCATTTTGCCTGCATCAATGAGTTCAAAAGTACAGTCTTGTAGTACTTCTGAGTACATGATGAGGTCTTCAAAGTCAGAATCTTTTAAACCTGTTAATACAGCATTCGCAATAGAACCAATACCCGCTTGTAATGGGCCAAGGCTCTTTGGTAAGCGACCTTCAGCAACTTCTTTATTAAAGAAAGCAATAAGGTGGTTTGCAATGCCTTGAGTTTCATCATCTGGCGGAGTTACCGTTGATGGTGAATCGTGAGTATCGTTAAATACAATACCTACAATTTTTGCAGGATCGATTTGGATTGCCGTTGTACCAATACGCTCATCCACTTTAGTTAATGGAATTGGAGTACGTGTTGGACGATAAGTTGGAATGTAGATGTCATGCAAACCTTCAAAGCTTTCGCTTAAAGATGTGTTGATTTCAACAATAACTTTCTCGGCAAAAATAGCAAAACTTGCAGAGTTACCTACAGAAGTTGTTGGAATAATGCCGCCATCTTCAGTAATTGCAATTGCTTCAATTACCGCAACATCAGGACGTTTAAGCTGTTGGTTACGCATTTGTTCAACAGTTTCAGATAAATGTTGATCAATAAACATAACTTCGCCATTGTTAATGGCACGACGTAAAGTGTTGTCCACTTGGAATGGCATACGACGAGATAAAACACCTGCTTCCGTGAGTTGTTTGTCTAAGTCATTACCTAAGCTGGCACCCGTAATTAACGTGATTTTTAACGGATTTTTCTTTGCAAGTTCTACAAGTGCTTGTGGAACAGCTTTAGCTTCACCAGCACGAGTAAAACCACTCATACCTACGGTCATTCCATCTTCGATGAACTGCGCAGCTTGTTCAGCACTGATGACCTTGTCATGAAGAGAAGCTAGGCGAATACGACTTAAAGACATTGGACATCCTCAGAATTGTCAAAACATAGGCGATTTTAGCTATGAAAAATTGAAAAGTGCATAGGTGTTAGGCTAAGGTCTAATTTTGTAAATAAATGGTGGTATAAATTATATTTATGGTTTTTATTTTATTGATTTTTAAAATTTTTATTTATCTTTAAAATAAGGCTTTTAATCACTAACTGGTTAAATTAAAAGCGCTCACTCAAAGTTTGCTTTATTTTTTCTAATGGATTGATCGAGGTGTTTTCTTCAGGGTTTGGTTTTGGGATGGGTAAAGAAATAATAACTTCTAAACCACCTTGTTCACGGTTATGAATTTGAATTTCACCATGATGAATATCGACAATACGTTTGACAATGGCAAGGCCAAGACCACTACCTTGAATGGTTCTTGCTGAGTCTCCGCGGACAAAAGGCTGCATTAACTCTTCAATTTGATCTGCTGGAATACCTTCACCATGATCGGCAACGATAATTAAAATCTTTTCATTTTCAACTTTTGCACTGAGCTCTATCGGTTCAGCACCATAGCGTTTTGCATTATTAATCAAGTTGGCAATCAATCTTTTTAAGGAAAGACTACGTGCCGGAATGATGGGCACATCTTGCATCTCGAAGTGAATTTCAAGTGGTTTAAACTGCACAACAAGTTCTTGCAAAAGCATATTGATATTGGTGTCTTTCAATTCCTCATCTGATCCATCGCGCATATACGAAATAAACTGATTGAGAATTGCATCCATATCATCTACGTCATAGACCAGACCTTCACGTAAAAACTCATCAGGTAGCATCTCTGCTGTTAAACGAATACGTGTTAAAGGTGTGCGCAAATCATGTGAAATGCCGGCCAACATAATACGTCGTTCACGCTCGGTTTGATCAAGCGTATAGACCATGCGGTTAAAGGCTTGGTTCACCTGTCGAATCTCTAGTGGACCATGATTGGTGTCTAAGTAGGGAGCAGTACCCGACTTACTATATTCATTAGCAGCATTTTGCAAACGACGTAAAGGGCGGTTCATTTGTCTGACTAAAATCAAGATAATGATAGCTGACAGTAAGGGAACACCCACGACCCAACCAATTAATAACTCAGGGCTATAGTTCGCATAGGTTTTTAAAGGCTCGCGAACCCAGTTCCCGTGCATTTCAGGGGTTTGAATCCAGATACGTGGGCTAGGCTTAAACTGGAAGTAAACCGTAACATCCTTAGCCCCAATCTCATTGGCTAGTTTTTGTTCGATTTGATTGGTAAAAAACTCGGCAATAACTTTATCGCGAACGCTTGGATATTCTTTAGGGTTGGTAATGTATTCAATACCAACACGATTACGTAACCACTCATCAATATCCACTTCATTTTTACGATGAAAAATCTGTATATCCGGATTGTTGACGAGTTCAAGTTCAACTGCTAGATAACGAGCATGTTGTTGAATTTCAGGTAAGTAAAGAGTGCGCCAAAAGAACCATAACGACATAAATAAGCTAAAGAACACCACCAGCAGTACCAGAATAGTGGTACGCATGGCAGCAGAGCGTGGCTTAATTTTGTCGAGAAAACGTTCCCACCGAGTTCGTTTCCGTTCAGAGTAGGTAGCGTAATCAGTAAAGTTTTGTGGCGCGATTGGTTCTAAACTCACTCTATTTTATCTCAAGCTTATTCAGCACCATCTGGAACGAATACATAGCCCACACCCCATACAGTTTGGATATAACGTGCACGTGCAGGATTATCTTCAATTAAACGACGTAGGCGAGACACTTGAACGTCAATCGAACGTTCCATTGCACCCCATTCACGACCACGAGCCAAATTCATGAGTTTGTCGCGTGTTAATGGTTCACGTGGGTGTTGTACCAATGCTTTTAATACTGCAAATTCACCAGTCGTTAAGGTAACGATTTGTCCTTCGCGTGTCAGTGTACGGGTAGACAAGTCTAAAGACCATGGACCAAAGCTTACAACTTCAACTTGTTGGCTTGGAGCACCAGGAACTTCACGAACTTGGCGACGTAATACAGCACGGATACGGGCTAAAAGTTCATTTGGATTAAATGGTTTTGGCAAGTAATCGTCTGCACCAGCCTCCAGCCCGGCAATACGGTCTGAATCACTACCGCGCGCTGTTAGCATGATGATTGGCGTATCAATATTTGATTGGCGTAAACGACGGCAAATGCTCAAACCATCTTCAACCGGCAACATAAAGTCGAGTACGATAAGTGAAAATAACTCACGTTGTAATAGACGATCCATTTGTGAAGCATCATGGGCAGTTTTTACAACAAAGCCTTTATCTTCCAAAAAACGTTGCAAGAGGGTACGTAAACGCACATCGTCATCGACCACTAAAATACGTTCGACACGATCCGTTTCGTTGTGTACGGTTTCAGGATGTTCAGCAGGTACAACTAAACTCATGATGTACTCCCTTTTAAAGTCATAATTTATATATTATTGGGTCGGTGAGGCTTATTGCCAACAAGCCCTCAGTATAATGCTGATGTTCTTGTTAAGACTATGTATCAATTTGCTCAAAATTACAATTTTCAAGAGAGTTTGAAACCAAAAAACAACATCTTAAGCCCATAATTTAGCAAAGACTGATCTAAAGAAACAAATACTTAAATATTTGATAATTTTTTAATAATTAAATATTAATAACTAATTGTTTCAAATAAATTATTTTAGTTAAGCAAAAAGAATAGTTAGAAAGCTTTTAATTGTAGCTGGAAACAAACAGTAATGTTCAATAAGAGATTAGATGAGTAAAAACTTGTTGAATCTCTATATTTTTATCTTTTAGAGAATGTATCAATATGATCATTTTCTCATAAATTATAATAAGATTTTGTCATCTTCATGACATAAGTTGTGCGTTTATAATTTTATAAAGAATAACGACCCGATCCAGCTTTAAATTTTTTAGACTTAAATGCCTGTTTTTATGTGCTTGAGTAGCCCTAAAAAGCATAAATATTCAGAGTCAATACAAAAAAACGTTTTGAATACGCAAACAAGTGTGGATTTTATGGGCTTGGTCTTTATAATCAGTGCTTTTAAACTTTATCCTTGTGGGATCAAACACGATGACTGACTTAGTTCAGCAGTTGGCAAGTGAGCTTGCCGTACGTCCAAACCAAGTAGAAGCTGCCATCCGCTTAATTGATGAAGGTGCCAGTGTTCCATTTATTGCCCGTTACCGTAAAGAAGTAACACAAGGTTTAGATGATACGCAGTTACGCCAATTAGATACTCGTTTAGCGTATTTACGTGATTTATATGAGCGCCGTGAAAAGGTTATTCAGTCATTGCAAGAACAGAATAAATTGAGTGATGACTTGTTGGCGCGGGTGAATGCAGCCGAAACAAAAAATGCTTTAGAAGAAATCTATGCACCGTATCGCCCTAAGCGTACAAGTAAATCTTTTAAAGCAAAAGAAGCAGGTTTAGGACCAATTGCTGAAAAAATTATTGCAGAACAAGTTGACCCGACAGAAGCTTTGGCTGGTTTTAGTCATGAAGACTATCCAGATGTTGAAAGTCAATTAGATGCGATTCAGCATATTCTGATTGATGACTGGGCACAAAATATTGCGCTTACCACAGAATTAAAAACAACTTTTGCAAAAACTGCAGTTTTAAAAAGTACAGTTGCTTCTGAAGAAAAGAAAGAAGTTGGTAAAAAATTCCGTGATTACTTTGAATTTTCTGAAGGTTTGAACAAACTCCCTTCACATCGTTTATTGGCGATGTTGCGTGGCCGTCAAGAAAACGTATTAGGTTTGAAAGTAGATGGTGAAGATGATGCACCATTGGCACGTATTGAAACTGAATACAACCTTGAGCAAATCCAACCTCAAGCACGTCAGGATTTCTTAAAGCAAACTGCAAAATTATTCTGGTTAGGCAAGATTCGTCCTCAAATCGAACATTCATTGCTGACAGAAAAACGTCTTACTGCCGAAGCAGAAGCAATGCAGGTATTTGCTGAAAATCTTCGTCATTTATTATTGTCAGCACCAGCTGGCAGCCGTACGACTTTGGGTGTTGACCCTGGTATTCGTACAGGTGTGAAACTGGCAGTGATCAGCGATGCAGGTGATGTACTTGCTCACAGCACAATTTATCCATTTGCGCCTAAAGAAGATAAAGAAGGCTCTATTGCTGAACTTGCACGTCTGTGCCGTGAATATAACGTAGAGCTCATTGCAATTGGTAATGGTACAGCGAGCCGTGAAACAGAAGCTGTAGTCGCTGAAATGATGGCTGCGAATACTGATCTGAATTTAACACGAGTAACTGTAAGTGAAGCGGGTGCATCTGTTTACTCTGCAAGTGAACTTGCGTCGGCAGAACTCCCTGAGCTTGATGTTTCAATTCGTGGTGCAGTTTCTATTGCGCGCCGTTTACAAGATCCACTTGCTGAACTTGTTAAAATTGACCCGAAATCAATTGGTGTAGGCCAATATCAACACGATGTGAACCAGACTGGTTTAGCAAAAACACTTGATGCAGTGGTAGAAGACTGTGTGAATGCTGTAGGCGTTGATGTAAATACCGCTTCACCAGCAATCTTGGCTTATATTGCAGGTTTAAACAAAGCAATTGCTCAACAAATTGTTGAATACCGCAAAGAGCATGGCCGTTTTGATAACCGTCAAGCTTTGAAAAGCGTACCACGTTTAGGCGAGCGTACTTTCGAACAAGCGGCTGGTTTCTTACGCATTCAAAATGGTTCTGAACCTTTAGATGCATCTTCAGTTCATCCTGAAAGTTATGGTCTTGTTGAGAAAATTGTTGCGGCAAAAGCAACAACTGTTAAAGACATCATCGGTAATACCGAAATCATTCGCCAAGTAAAAGCGGATGAATTTGTTGATGACAAATTTGGTTTACCAACAATTCAAGATGTTTTAGCTGAACTTGAAAAACCGGGTCGTGACCCACGTCCAGAGTTCCGTACTGCTAAATTCCGTGAAGATATTACTGAAGTTGGTCAATTGACCGAAGGTATGCAGCTTGAAGGTGTGATCACGAATGTCACAAACTTTGGTGCCTTTGTTGATATTGGTGTGCATCAGGATGGTCTAGTTCATATTTCTGAACTTGCAAATGAGTTTGTATCTGATCCACATAAAGTTGTAAAACCGGGCCAGATTGTACAAGTACGTGTTATGCAGGTCGATGTTGAACGTAACCGCGTGAACTTAAGTATGCGTGCTGAAGGTTCTGCACCTGTAAAAGCTCAGCGTCCACCACGCCGTGAACAAAATACAGAACAACGTTTTGAACGTAAACCTCAAGGTAAACGTCCTCAACCGCGTAAAGATCAAGCTGAACGTCCTCAGCGCGCTAAGCAAGAGAAACCACAAGAACAAAAAATTGGTGGTTTGGGTGCATTGTTGCTACAAGCAGGAATTAAAGGTTCTAAATAAGAGCCTTTAAGACCATAAAAAGCCTCCAGTTGGAGGCTTTTTTTATTGGTGAACTATTATTTCTAATAGATATTAAAGAGCGATTAAGAAAAAAATTGCAGTCGTAAAGATGAGGTGAATCTTAAGATCAACAAATCGTTGTTAAATACACAATTAAATACACAACGTTATAGCATAACTAAACTTTAATGATATTCAGTTGTCCGACATCATCAACCCAGCCTTGAAGCATTTTCTCTCTTTCAGGCTGTAATAGTACAACTTTGCTTATTTCTTTTTATTATAAATGGTTGTTTTATGTCGGTTTTAAACCTGAAAAATAGATTTCATTTAAAAGACCTCCTGTCAGGAGTTGTCGTATTTCTTGTGGCATTACCGCTGTGCTTAGGTATCGCTTTAGCCTCCGGAGCTCCCATTATCTCTGGTATTATTGCTGGTATTGTAGGCGGTATTATTGTGGGTTTACTGAGTGGTTCCCACATCAGTGTCGCTGGTCCAGCAGCAGGCTTAACTGCTGTAATTCTTGTACAGTTAGAACAATTAGGCGGCAATTATGCCGCCTTTTTATTATGTATTATTTTTGCCGGTGTCCTGCAAATTCTATTTGGATTATTCAAATTAGGTTTTTTTGCGAACTTTATTCCAAATAATGTCATTTTAGGATTACTCGCGGCCATTGGTGTCATTCTGATTGCGACCCAATTACCTTATCTGTTTGGCCTTTCTGATTTTTCATGGAGACAGGTTTGGACTTCAACACCCGATGCCTTCCTTCAACGTTTTGATGGAGGAGCTGCACTTATTGGTTTGCTCAGTTTATTTCTAATTTTAGCGTGGGATAGTAGTCCACTCAAAAAATTAGCTTTACCTTCGGCATTGATTGCGGTTGTGCTCGCAGCAGTTTTAAATTTTGTTTTGGTAAGTATGGGATCTCCATGGGCAGTGCAAATTGATAATCTCATTCAATTACCAAATATATTACAAGCACCCGAAGAGGTATTAATTTTTCCTGACTTTAGCTATTTAGCTGAGCCTATGATTTACACAGGGGCAATTACTCTGGCTGTCGTGGCATCTTTAGAAACATTATTGAATCTGGAAGCCGCAGATAAAATTGATCCTCAAAAACGTTCTTCACCTCCTAACCGTGAACTTTGGGCACAAGGCACAGGTAATATTATTTCTGGTTTAATTGGTGGAATGCCTGTGACCTCAGTGATTGTGCGTAGTTCGGTGAATGCAAATACAGGCGCGCGTAGTAAATGCTCTACCATTATTCATGGTGTATTGTTGCTGTTAGCGGTTTTGTTCTTCGTGCCATTAATGAACATGATTCCTCTATCTGCGTTGGCTGCAATCCTCATCGTGACAGGCTTTAAACTTACTCATCCAAAACTCTTTAAGCAGCTTTATCAAAAGGGCTGGAAACAATTTTTACCTTTTATTATTACCTTGGTTGCAATTTTGCTGACCGATCTTTTAATGGGAATTTTAATTGGCCTATTCACCAGTAGTGCTTTTATTCTCTATGGTAATTTTAATAAAGGTATTCGCGTTTATAGAGAGAAGCGCTTACATGGCGTAGTGACTCGTATTGAACTCCCATCACAAGTGACCTTTCTTAATCGTTCTGCGCTTATTTCAGCATTGGAACATGTGCATAAACATCAGCAACTCATTATTGATGCGACTCAATGTGATTCGATTGATCCTGATATCTATCAAGTTATTCAAGATTATCAAAATGAAACTGCAATTAAACGTGAGGTCAACCTTAAACTCGTTGGGTTCAAACAGCACTATCAAGATGTTGACGATGCGATACTTGATATTGATATTAGTACACATGATTTGCAACAAAAGTTGAGTCCACAGCAGGTCGTAAACTTACTTAAAGAAGGGAATGAACGCTTTGTAAAAAATGAACGTCTACAACGAGATATTTACCGACAAATTCGTGTAACTGCAGACGAAGGGCAGCATCCGATTGCAGCAGTTCTTGGTTGTATGGACTCACGGGCACCCACCGAGATGATTTTTGATGTGGGTATTGGTGATCTGTTTAGCTTACGAATCGCGGGTAATATTGCTGGTCAGAAAGTATTAGGTTCACTTGAGTTTGCTTGTCAGGCTAAAGGTTCTAAAGTGATTGTCGTGTTAGGGCATACCGATTGCGGTGCTGTGACGAGTGCATGTCAATTACGCTTAGAGCATAAGCAAGTGGCTGATGTGAAAGAAATGCCACATATTCAATATGTGCTTGGCCCATTAATGCATTCGGTTGATAGCGTATATGACATTATGCAGCCACGTGAATTAGGTAATGCTTTTATTAGTCAGGTTACTGCCATGAATGTTCACTACAATATTCAATATATTATCAACAACAGCAGTGTGCTTAAAGATATGGTTGATCGAGGTGAGATCGTAGTTGTGGGTGCAATTTACGATGTAAAAACAGGACACGTTCAGTTTCTTGATTGATCAGTTCTTTAGTTAAAAAAAGCGCCTTATTTAAGGCGCTTTTTTATTCACTATGCTATTAACTCAAAATTACCAGTGCTCGCCCGGGAAAATTCGAGCATACGCTTTTTGTGCCCAGTTTAATTTCTCGGTTTTTTCACCTTTTGCTGCATCTGAACTTGGGAATAAACGGAAACCAATCGACATGAACATATTGTTAATGCCAGGTGCAACCGAATACGTCATTGATGCTAAACGGCCTAAGTTGGTTGCCATACGCTTTGGACGTTTTACAATTGCATAAGCAATTAAGTCAGCAGCCTGCTCAGGTGAAAGTGTAGGTACATATTTATAAATTTTAGTCGGTGCAATCATTGGAGTGCGAACCAACGGCATATAAATTGAAGTAATCGCGATTTTATGCGCATGAACTTCAGCCGATAGACAGCGACTAAATGCATCAAGAGCAGCTTTAGATGCCACATAGGCAGAAAAGCGAGTCGCATTTGCTAAAACACCAATCGAGCTAATATTAATGATTTGCCCGTCTTTACGCTGAATCATATGCGGCAAAATATTGAGAACTAAACGTACTGCGCCAAAATAATTTAATTGCATGGTGCGTTCAAAGTCATGGAAACGATCATAAGACTCATGTACGGCACGGCGAATAGAACGGCCTGCGTTATTAATTAAAATATCGATGTGATCAACAGTAGCCAAAATTTCTTTAGATACTTGATCAATCATGTCCATATCGTTGAGATCACATGGAAAAATTGATGCCTTACCGCCGCGACTTTCAATATCTGCTTTCACTTCTTCCAAAGTTTCTTGAGTGCGGGCAACCAGTAAAACATGGGCACCAGCATCAGCAAGCTTATTTGAAATCGTTAATCCGATTCCACTCGAGGCGCCTGTCACTAAAATGACTTTATCTTGTACCTTTTCCTGGAACAGAGCTTCTAATTTTTTATTCACAGCATTTTACCTAAGTAGGGGCAGGGACTATTTATTCCGGTATGTAATTTTTATTTTTTACAACCGTAGGTTCATCCAAATGAACTCATAAATATTGCTCATATCTTAATAGATGTTTAAAAATTGTCTAGTATGTAAATATATGAAATTTAACAATTTATTTAGAGTAAAAACTCTAAATTAGTATCTTAATCCATTAATTGTTTTAAGTTGTAGAATGAATAAAAAATGAAAAAAGCCTCTATTTCCAGAGGCTTGTTAAGTAGTTTAAAAATTACACGGCTGAAAGTGCTTGTTCTAAATCGGCAATTAAGTCATCAATATGCTCAATTCCAATTGAAAGACGAACCATATCTTCCCTTACACCAGCAGCTTTAAGTTCTTGTTCATTGAGCTGGCGATGAGTCGTCGTTGCAGGATGACATGCCAAACTTTTTGCATCACCAATATTCACAAGACGAGTAAATAGCTGAAGTGCATCAATGAACCGAGTACCGCCTTCAAGACCATCTTGCACGCCAAAAGACAAAATCGCAGAAGGTTTACCTTTGACATATTTTTGAGCAAGTTGGTGCTGTGGATGATCTTTTAAACCTGCGTAGTTGACCCATTTTACTTTTGGATGAGTCTGTAAATATTCCGCAATTTTCTGAGCATTTTCAGTATGGCGCTCCATGCGGAGGTTTAGAGTTTCTAAGCCTTGTAAAATTAAGAAAACACTCAGTGGGCTAATTGCCGCGCCTGTATTACGTAAAGGTACAACGCGTGCGCGGGCAATATAGGCTGCTTCACCTAATGCTTCGACATAATTAACCCCGTGATAACTTGGGTCAGGCGTGTTCAAAACTTTAAAACGCTCTGGATATTTACCCCAAGGGAATTTACCGCTATCTACAATTGCCCCACCAATGCTATTACCGTGTCCACCGATATATTTAGTAAGCGAATGAATAACGATATCAGCACCATATTCAAAAGGTTTTAATAAGGCAGGGGTGGCAACCGTATTATCGACAACGACAGGTACTCCATATTCATGTGCGATTTTTGAAATTACTTCTAAATCGATAATATTTCCGAGCGGATTACCAATTGACTCAACAAAAACAAGTTTAGTTTTATCATCAATTAAATTACGTAAGCTTTCAGGTTTTTGATAATCAAAAAAGCGAACTTCAATGCCTTGTTTTGGTAAGGTATGGGCAAATAGATTATACGTTCCGCCATATAAAGTCGAAACAGAAGCGATATTGTCTCCAGCTTCGGTAATCGTCTGAATTGAGTAAGTAATTGCTGCCATTCCAGAAGCTAGAGCTAAAGCACCAATCCCGCCTTCGAGTGCAGCAAGACGTTGCTCAAGTACAGCAGTGGTCGGGTTCATAATACGGGTATAAATATTACCCTGAACTTTTAAATCAAAAAGATCGGCACCGTGTTGTGTGTTATCAAATGCATAAGAAGTAGTTTGATAAATAGGGACCGCAACAGCTTTTGTGGTTGCTTCGGGTGAATAGCCAGCATGAATTGCTAGAGTTTCATCTTTATAAGTCATGATTACTTCATCTTCGTGAGTTAAATATTGAGCGAGTCTAGCCTAAAATTCATATTGAAAATTGCAGAAATTCTGGTTTGTTTTCTAATTTTAGGAATAAAGATAGAAAAATATACGCTGAAACACTGTATAAATCTTATACATAAACATTTTGCAACTTATTGAAAAAGAAAATTGTTTGATAAATCCGTACGATGGAAATCATAACTTCAAGTCAATGAGGTTTTCAGCGTATAATACGCGCGATTATTTATCGCTTCTGCGATGTATTGGTTTTTCAATTGAGGAGTCCTGCGTGGCCCAATATATTTATACGATGAACCGAGTGTCTAAGATGGTTCCGCCAAAGCGCGAAATCTTAAAAGACATCTCTTTATCATTTTTCCCGGGTGCCAAAATTGGTGTGCTCGGTTTGAACGGTGCAGGTAAATCTACCCTGCTTCGTATTATGGCTGGCGTAGATAAAGATTTCTCTGGTGAGGCTCGTGCACAACCTGGAATTAAAATCGGCTATTTAGAGCAAGAACCACCGCTAGATCCGACAAAAGACGTTCGTGGTAACGTTGAAGATGGTGTACGTGAAGCTTTAGATGCATTAGAACGTCTTGATCAGGTTTTTGCAGAATATGCAGATCCAGATGCAGATTTTGATGCACTTGCAAAAGAGCAGGAAAAATTAGAATCAATTATCCATGCTTGGGATGCACACAACCTAAACAACCAGCTTGAAATTGCTGCGGATGCTTTGAATCTTCCAGCTTGGGATGCAGACGTAACATTACTTTCTGGTGGTGAGCGTCGTCGTGTTGCGCTTTGCCGTTTATTGCTTTCTAAACCAGATATGTTACTTCTGGACGAACCGACGAACCATTTGGATGCAGAATCTGTAACTTGGTTAGAACGTTTCTTGAAAGATTTCCCAGGCACTATCGTTGCGATTACGCATGACCGTTATTTCTTGGATAACGTGGCTGAGTGGATTCTTGAACTTGACCGTGGTATGGGTATTCCTTATCAAGGAAACTATTCTTCTTGGTTAGAACAAAAGAATGCGCGTTTAGAGCAGGAAAATAAACAAGAAGAATCTTTTGCTAAAGCATTGAAAAAAGAACTTGAATGGGTTCGTTCAAATGCTAAAGGCCAGCAAAAGAAAAACAAAGCGCGTATGGAACGTTTTGAAGAGCTTAACTCTAAAGAATTCCAACAACGTAATGAAACTTCTGAAATCTATATTCCACCTGGTCCACGTTTGGGTAACAAAGTTGTGGAAGTGGAAGGTATCAGTAAATCATTTGACGGTCGCTTGTTGTACGAAAACTTAACGTTTACCGTACCTCCAACAGCGATTGTTGGTATTGTTGGTCCAAACGGTGCGGGTAAAACGACTTTATTCCGTATGATGACTGGTGAACAGCAACCTGATACAGGTACTGTGACCTTAGGTGAGTCAGTTAAAGTGGCTTATGTTGGTCAGATTCGTGACACTCTAGATAATAATAAAACTGTTTGGGAAGAAGTTTCTGGCGGTTTAGATATCTTAAAAATCGGTGATTACGAAATCGCGTCACGTGCTTATATCGGCCGTTTTAACTTTAAAGGTCAAGATCAGCAAAAACGTGTAGGTGAATTGTCTGGTGGTGAACGTAACCGTTTACAACTGGCGAAGATCTTACAGTTAGGTGCAAACGTTATCTTACTGGATGAGCCATCAAACGACTTGGATATTGAAACTTTACGTGCGCTTGAGGATGCAATTCTTGTGTTCCCAGGTACGGTAATGGTGGTATCGCATGACCGTTGGTTCCTTGACCGTATTGCGACACATATCTTGTCATTTGAAAATGAACAGCCAGAATTCTACGCAGGTAACTATGCAGAATACGAAGCATATCGTCAGTCACGTTTAGGTGACGATGCTGTTCAAAAGCGTACGAAATACAAAAAAATTAGCGGGTAATTTCTGCTAATTGAAAAAAACCAGCCTAAGGGCTGGTTTTTTATTTTCTATCAAAAAATATTAAGAAAGAAGAAATTAAAATTCTATAAAGTTATTGAATTTATACTTATATTTTTGATTTATTAATATTAATATTACGGCTTAATTTATTAAAAGGTAAATAAACCTTTCTGGAAAATCATGAAAAAATTTAAACTTTATACTATTGCTTTAGGGGTAGCTGTTGCTACACAACTTACTGGATGCCTTTCAGTAAAATCTTATGTTGATCCTGCTTATAAGTCTGTTACCTATTCGGATATTAAAAAACCGGCTCAACCTATTCCAGTAGTTTTAACTACTGAATTTCAGCGAAATGGAGCGGTTGTTCCAAAAGCTGGTAAAGAATTACAATCAGCAGTTGAGCGTAGTCTAAGAGCAACAGGCGTATTTTCTCCAACAGTCCAATCGAATGGTGAGAAGCAGGCAAAATTACATTTAACCGCGAATAATGTGGCTGATTTAGGTGAGGCTGCAGGCAAAGGGGTTTTAACTGGTTTGACTTTTGGTGCTGTTGGTAATGCGATTGCTGATAAATATGAGTTTAAATTTAATTATGTTGATGTTCAAGGTAAAGAAACATCTGAGCGTTACCCGCACATGATTTTAACAACCGTTGGAAATAAAAAAGCGCCTATTGAAAATGTGCAACCAATGTCGATCAACGAAGCATTTAATAAAGTTATTGATGATGTTGTGATTCGTTTTTCTTCTGACTTACAAAAACAGCAATAAAAATCTAGTTTAAGTACACAAACTATTTGTGTGACATTGCCAGTTAATTTAAAAAAAACCAGCCTAAGGGCTGGTTTTTTGTTTTATGCCTTTTATAGGTGTTATTTAGTAAAGTCGCCGTGTAGGTCAGACCAAATTAATGATGGGGCTACTGTAATAACATCAAAGGTCATTGCTAAAGGATACAAAGCCATACGTGTTACACGTTTAAACGGATGTTTCTTTGTTATTTCATCTTTTTGTTGTAAGACGATTGAGTAAGGGGCTGAGAGTTGCTGTTGAATCTTTTGTTTCTCTACTTTTTGATAAATCTTTCCTTTAAAGCGGATGATGGTGAAAGGGTAAAAAACTTGTTGTTGATTTTCCATCGCCATGAATTGATTTTTAAAACCTAATGTTTTTAAAAGTTCCTTTTGCTTCTCATCCATTTTGGACGTAGGAATATTATAACGAATCGTTATTTCCCCATGGAAATGAGTGGAATCATCCATCTCAAGTACAAGAGGTGAGGGGGTTTTTAACGTTCTTTGTTCTGCAGGAATGCTTTTAATAATATTTAGAAGGTTTGAGCTGCCCTCCGTCATCAAATAGTTATAGTCTTTACCGACAAATATGAAACCATATTCCTGCTGATCTTGGACTGCTTGACCCAAGGCAATAATTTGATCGGTTTTTAAAACAGTGGTTTTAACTTCGGTGGTTTCATTTGGTAAAGCGGTGGACAACATACTCGTTGCGCAGCCAGTTAAGCCGAGGCCAATTGTTAATATAGATGCGGTAAAAAGCTTGTACATAATGATTACTCAAAAGAAATTATTTTTGTCTCGTCTAACGTGAGATAAGTTCTAAATTAAAAGGTGAGGATTTGTGAATCGAGGTTTTGTAATTTTATTACATGCCTAGAGCCTGTTATAGTGGCTTTGTTCAACTTTTTAGTTTAATGGTGTGCTTTTGCCACGTTCCGCAATTTTTATGTCCATCTTGTTTAGTTTGCTCATATTCCAGAGTTTATGGAATGTGGCGGCAGCATTTTGCGCGCATGAAAATCAGGAAAAAGCATTGCATCATTTTGGGCATCATGCAGCTTTGAATGTATATCAACCGTCACATCAAGCTCATCATGAACAAAACAACGATGCCGGAAACACCTCGCATAAAGCGCCTTTAAATTTGCAAGATCATCATGATCACTTGCCTTCATGTTTTCACGTGGTGATGACTGAAGTTGCAAAGCAAGCTGAAGCGCCTGTAGTGCATGTGCAGGAACTCTCACAAATTTATCACTGGTCTAATTCTTACCAGTCACCCCATCTTACTGCTTTAAAACCTCCTCCTGTTTTAACCCTGCTATAGGTGGGGTAGCCAAAATAAGCCCACCGCATCTCTTATTTATTGCGGGGCAAAAACATGTCTTCTATTTTTTCAACTCGAGTGAGTTCTACTTCTCACTTAGAGAGTAACGTTAAGATAACGTTAAAAAAAGTTTTAACATTATCAAGTCTATCTATTGCCATGCTATTGGCTGGACAAGTAGCGATGGCTCAGTCTGAGATTCAACAAGAACGTTATATTCAAAAAGCAGCGTTTACTTTTGAGCAAGCCTTAGAGCAGGTACAAAAATATCAAAGTCAGCAAGGTGTTTGGCAAGCACAGCAACAAATGGCTGAGGCCAATTTAAAGCAAAGTCGTTTATGGGCCAACCCAAGTCTTTCCATTGAGCAAACAGGCTTCCAGAGTGATCAAGAAAAAGAACTCGCAATTGGAATTTCTCAGCCTTTGGATATTTTTGGCCAGCGTAAGGCTGCGCAAAACTTAGCAAAAGTGGAAATATCGAAAATTGATTTGGCCGAGCAGCGTTATCAAGCTGAACTTGGATTAATCGTTAAATATTTCTGGTCACAAGTGGCTTTGCTTGAGCTTGAAAAGTCTCTTATTGCAGAGCAGCTAGAAGTCAGCCAAGAAAATTTGTTGGCATCGGAAAAGCGTTATCAGGCAGGCAGTATTGCGCAAGTGGATGTAGACCGAGTGCGCATGTCTCACTTGGAAAACCAGCGTTTATATCAACAAGTTGATTTAAAACTTCAAGTTGCCAAGCAACAACTAGTCAACTTATGGGGCGGTGGCTCAAGTCAGTTTCAGCTATTCCAAAGTCCAAATCAGTTATGGGCATTGGCAGCGAATGTAGAACCCAGCCAAGATGCGCAAAATAATTTATTAGAGCGTTCTTTCCAGCTAGATGCTCTTGCGCAGCAAGCTAATATTCAACAGCTTAAAGCAAAAGCAAGACCACAACCTACTGTAACTTTAGGTGTTAATAACACTCGTTCTCCAGAACAGAGTACAGATAATCAAATTCGTTTAGGTGTGGAAATTCCTTTAAATCTTTTTAATCGCCAGCAATATGGAATCAAGATTGCTCAGGCCAAACAAGAGCTATCTCAACGTCAGCAAAGCTTTTATCGACAGCAAAATCAGGTTGATATTGAAACCCTAATATCAGAGTTAAAAGGTTTACATATTCAGTTTAAACAACTGAATGATCAGCAAGTTCCTCTTGCTATTCAAGTTCAGCAAAAAACATTGCAAGGTTTTCGTTTGGGTAAGTTCGCCGTTACTGATGTTCAGCAAGCCACCATGCAATTGCAAGACGTACGCTTACGTAAAGTCGAGCTATTAAAACAAGCTTGGCAAAATTCAATTGAAATTCAAAGTTTACGTCTTGGGTTAGAACCAGAACAAATCATGGCGAAAGATGCCTTAATGCAACTCAATCAACGTGCTTGGCAACAAAGTCAAACATTCCCAACTCAGGCAGGAGAATAATAATGTCGACAAATTTAAAGAAAAATTCTCAATGGCTTTGGGTCGGGGTGATTGCTGCAATCACTGCACTATTAATTGGTTTACTGGTTTTAAATTCAAAAAATAAATCTAATTCTTCCGAAGCATCGGAAGGTCACGGACATGCTGAAGAAGAGGGTGAAGAACACCATGAAGAAGGTGAAAAACCACTGCTACTCACTGCTCAGCAAATGCAGGAACAAAATTTAAAAATTGAACAAGCTGAACTAGGTGAGGTTCCTCAACTTCAAACTTATCCAGCAAAACTGGTTGTGAATACAGACCGACAAGCCCATGTCTCGCCAAGTTTTAGTGGTCGTGTCGAAGCGGTATATGTTGAATTGGGGCAACAGGTTAAAAAAGGGCAGGCTCTCGCAAGCTTATTGGTTCCAGATCTGGTAGACCAACAAGCGAATTTGCAAATTGCACAGTCTAATCTTGATTTAGCGCGTCAGGACTATGAGCGTGAACGCAGCTTATGGTCTCAAGGAATTTCTGCCAAACAAGATTATCAACGAGCTTATAACGCCTATCAGCAAGCCCAAATTCAAGTTAAAGCGGCTCGCTCGCGCTTAAGTGCATTCGGAGCGGGTTTAGGTTCAGGAGGACGCTATACCTTAATAGCGCCAATTGCTGGCGTGGTGAGTAATAAAGATATTGTGGTAGGTGAAAATGTACAGTTAGCAGATCAGCTTTTTATTATTAATCAGCTTGATCAGTTGTGGCTTGAGTTTATTTTACCAAGCACCGCAAATCTGAATTTAGAGCCAAATCAGCAGATTGAATTTAAATCTTTACAAACTGGGAATGAATTTAACGCTCAAGTCCAAAGCTTAACAACAGAGGCCGATGCTCAAACGGGTCGTTTACAAGTGCGTGCCAAGGTCTTGGCAAATAGTAGTGAATTGCGTCCAAACTTGATGGTTAACGTCGAGCTAAATTCAGGTTCAACACAAAAAGTGACACGTGTAAAGGCTCAAGCGATTCAACAAGTCGAAGGTAAAGACGTTATCTTTACCCCCAAAATGGTCAAAACAGGCTTTGAGTTTGAACCTGTGACGGTACAGTTGGGGCAACGTTCTAAAGATGGTCAATGGGTCGAAGTTGTAAAAGGTATTAATCCAAGCCAGCGCTATGTTGCAGAGGGCAGCTTCTTGCTGAAATCCGAACTGGAAAAGGGAGAGGCGGAGCATGGACATTAATAAACCGGAGCTGCCCAAACCAGAGGGACTGTTTGACAGAATTATTCAGTTTGCTATCCAAAATGCCATTTGGGTCATGCTATTTGTACTGACATGGATTGGAGTCGGGATCTGGAGTTATCAAAAGCTTCCTATTGATGCAGTTCCAGACATTACCAATGCTCAGGTCCAGATTAATACTCAAGCAAATGGATATACCGCTTTAGAGGTCGAACAGCGGATTACTTATCCTATTGAAAATGCGATGGCTGGAATTCCAAATCTGGAACAAACCCGCTCTATTTCACGTTATGGGCTTTCCCAAGTCACCATCATTTTTAAAGATGGAACCGATATTTATTGGGCAAGACAACTGATTAACCAGCGTTTACAAGAGGCGGACGGGCAACTGCCTGAATCAGTCGACCCCGTGATGTCTCCTGTTTCTACAGGTTTAGGTGAAATTTACCAATGGGTGGTAAAAGCAAAATCAGGTGCTAAAAAAGCAGATGGCACGGCCTATACAGCCATGGATTTACGTGAAATTCAGGACTGGATTGTACGTCCTCAGTTGCAGCGCGTGAAAGGCGTGGCTGAAATTAACAGTATCGGTGGCTACAATAAAACTTATATTGTGTCACCTGATTTAAAACGTTTGCAGCAGCTTCAGATTTCAATCAATGAATTTCAAACTGCTCTGCAAGAAAATAATGAAAATCGCGGTGCAGGTTTCATTGAAGAAAACGGAGAGCAACTTACCGTTCGTGTGCCAGGCATGCTAAGTAGTGTCGAAGATATTCAAAACATTACTGTGAGCACCAAAAATGGGCTACCAATTCGCGTGGCCGATGTAGCAAATGTTTCTATTGGGCATGATTTAAGAACAGGAGCTGCAACTTACAACGGTGAAGAGACCGTTCTTGGTATTGCCATGATGATGATGGGGGAAAATAGCCGTACCGTTGCTCAGGCGGTTGATAGCAAAATTAAGGAAATTCAGTCTACTTTACCTAAAGGCGTAGAAATCGAAACGGTTTATGACCGGACGAGCTTGGTAAATAAAGCAATTGCAACGGTGCAGAAGAACCTTGTAGAAGGGGCGATTCTGGTTATTGTGATTTTGTTTATTTTTCTAGGAAATTTTCGAGCAGCTTTAATCACAGCCTGCGTTATTCCACTTTCGATGTTATTTACCCTGACAGGTATGGCTGAACAAAACATTAGTGCCAACCTAATGAGCTTAGGAGCGCTTGATTTCGGGATTATTGTAGATGGTGCAGTTGTTATTGTAGAAAACTGTATTCGACGTCTAGCAGAAGCACAGCATGCTTTACATCGGCCTCTTACACGGGCTGAGCGATTCAAAGAAGTATTCCTTGCAGCAAAGCAGGCCCGTCGACCACTTATTTTTGGGCAAATGATTATTTTGGTGGTCTATTTACCTATTTTTGCTTTATCTGGTGTTGAAGCCAAAATGTTCCATCCAATGGCTATGACTGTGGTAATGGCATTATTGGGTGCAATGATTCTTTCTGTGACATTTGTACCTGCGGCAGTTGCTCTTTTTGTTACGGGTGAAGTGAAAGAAAAAGAAACACGTTGGATGCTTCTTTTAAAGCAGAAATACCGAGATATCCTTGATCAGGCTTATCAGCTTAAGATAGTGATTGTTAGCTTTGCATTAAGTATTTTAGTGCTCACAGGCGTGTTAGCTACCCAAATGGGTAGTGAATTTGCTCCACAACTCAGCGAAGGTGATTTTGCCTTGCAGCAAATGCGTTCACCGAGTACTGGGCTCGAGCAATCACTGCGAATGCAGGAAAATACTGAAAAACTCATTTTGAAAAACTTTCCCGAGGTAAAAGCTGTTTTTGCTCGGACAGGAACGGCTGAGGTTGCCACTGATGTGATGCCGCCTAATATCTCTGATGCAGTTATTTTACTTAAACCGCATGATCAATGGCCAAACTCTAAAGAGACGCTAGCTGAGCTGCGTTCACGTATGGAAGCTTTTTTAGCGACATTACCCGGTAATAACAGTGAGTTCTCTCAACCGATCGAGCTGCGCTTTAATGAGCTAATTTCAGGGATCCGGAGTGATATTGGTGTCAAGGTTTTTGGCGATGATATGCAAGTACTCAACGAGCAGGCTCAAGCACTCGCTCAGAAAGTACAAAAAATTTCAGGCGCTACCGCTGTTAAGGTAGAACAAACGAGCGGTTTACCGGTGCTGAGTGTCGAAATTAACCGACCTCTGGCTGCGCAATACGGATTATCTGCAAAAGCTATTCAAGATATTGTGGCGGCAAGTGTAGGTGGACAAAATGTTGGGCAGATTTTACAAGGCGATAGACGATTTGATTTTGAAATTCGCCTAGAAGACCAGCAGCGTACCATCCAAAACTTAGCCCAACTTCCGATTCAGCTACCAAATGGTGGACTGATCCAGCTTCAAGATGTTGCTAAAGTTGAACGTACCTCAGGTTTAAATCAGGTGGGACGTGAAAATGGTAAGCGCCGTGTCATTATTACTGCAAACGTAGAAGGCCGTGACTTAGGATCATTTGTTCAAGAATTAAGAACAACACTCGCAAAAGAACAACTGCCAGCGGGTTATTGGTTGGAATATGGCGGTCAGTTTGAAAATCTAGCCTCAGCTGCTGCCCGAATGAAAATTGTTGTGCCATTGGCGCTTGCTATGATTTTCATTCTACTCATGGCTGTATTCCATAATGTTAAAGAAAGCCTGTTGGTCTTTAGTGGTGTGCCATTTGCTTTGTCGGGTGGTCTTATTGCCCTTTGGCTAAGAGATATTCCACTGTCTATGTCGGCAGGTGTGGGTTTTATTGCCTTATCAGGTGTTGCAGTTTTGAATGGTCTGGTGATGCTGAGCTTTATTAAAGAGCTTAGAGAAAAATTTGATATTCAAACTGCAACATGGAACGGGGCGATCTTACGCTTGAGACCCGTACTCATGACCGCTTGTGTTGCCTCGCTTGGTTTTATTCCAATGGCTTTGGCAACTGGAACGGGTGCCGAGGTTCAGCGGCCTTTGGCAACTGTTGTTATTGGTGGCATTATTTCATCTACGATATTAACGCTGGTTTTATTACCGGTCATTTATCGATGGATGAATGAAGGCAAGACGAAAGGCGTTGAGCATTCATAGTGTCGTCGATTTGAGATATCTTTTTTGATTACAGAATTTAAGTCGAAAAAGTGTTTGTAGGAGTTAAAAGTAATGTGTCTTCATCGTTACTTTTAACTCATCATAAAGATAAATAAAAAGGAGTCCGCAAAATGGGTGGACATCATGGTCATGATCATAGTCATGCTGTAGTGACTGAAGGTAATGCTAAGAAATTAACGATTGCTTTGGCACTTACTACAACATTTTTAATTGTTGAAGTTATTGCAGGTTTAATCACGCAAAGTTTGGCATTGCTCTCTGACGCTGCGCATATGTTTACAGATGCAGCTGCTTTGGCAATTGCTTTGGTTGCTATTCAAATTTCAAAGCGTCCCGCCGATAATAAACGTACTTTTGGCTATCAGCGCTTTGAAATTCTGGCCGCTTTATTTAATGCGCTCATGCTGTTTGTGGTGGCGGTTTATATTTTATATGAGGCCTATATCCGCTTCTCTAAGCCACCTGAAATTCAAAGCGTGGGTATGCTCATTGTGGCGACCATTGGTTTAGTGATTAACCTCATCTCAATGAAAATTCTAATGTCGAGTGCCAATAACAGTCTAAATGTGAAAGGCGCTTATTTAGAAGTATTAAGTGATGCACTGGGTTCGGTAGGCGTTATTATCGGAGCACTTATCATTTACTTCACCAACTGGTACTGGATTGACACGCTTATTGCGGTACTCATTGGCTTTTGGGTGTTACCGCGTACATGGATTTTGCTTAAACAGAGTATTAATATTTTGCTCGAAGGCGTACCAGAAGAAGTAGATATTGAAAAGTTACGTGCAGATTTGCTTTCTTTGAATGGTGTAGAGAGTATTCATCAACTTAAAGTATGGGCGATTACTTCTAAAAATATCCATTTAACGGTGCACTTGTTTGCGCCACAAGCTGATCGGACCAAGCTCTATCAAGATGCTGTTGAAATGCTTTCTCATGAACATGGTATTGGCGAAGTGACATTGCAAATTGAAGACGATGCCGAGATCAATTGTCAGCATATTGCTCAAGATGCTTCACACGAGCATGACGATAATGACAAAGAACATTCACATCAGCATTAAGCTGATGTGAATACTTTTTTAAATTTCCCATTCGTGATTGCAGTCACGACATTTCCAGTGTTTTTGTGACTGCATAAACGCTTGCATAGATAATTTAAAGTCCGGCAAATCACGCCAGAACATAAAACCTGCCCCTACAGTCACAACAAAAACAACTACTGTTGCAATTTGAAGAGTGCTACCTGCACCATTGCCAAAAATCCACATAAAAATGCTAATCACAACCAAGAGTAAAAGCATAAAAAGTGCAGGAATTAAGATCGCAAGGCTTTTAGGAACTGCTGGTTTTACACTGTTAATGCCTTGGCTTACAGGCATAATTTTAACACTTTGACATTGAGGGCAACGATATTGCATGAGAACTCCACATTTAGTTTGAATCTATTCTAACGGAAATGTCGGAAAAGAAAAAAATTTGTAAGGTATCGATGAAGTGCTATGAGTTAGCAAAAAAATTACTTATGAATAAACAAAGGAATATAAAAAACTGATGATTTATCCGTACACATAAAAATTAAAATAATATTGTAGAGCATGCTAATCTACAGAAAAATGAAGTGTGATTAGCACTATAAATGAGCTTAAATACTCGTAAATAGGACGTGGAATAAATATAAAAAGGAGAGAAGGACTTGGGTCAACAAGATGACAATGAGTCGAAGCCTACAACAACACCATCAGTTGTAGCCACCCCAGATACCGCAAAACCGTCATTATCTCGTCGATTACTGCATAAGACATTGCAACATGCCCAAGATGCAGTTGGGTTTGCTAGCGACACCACACGTAATATTGCAGAGGTTGCTGACGCGGCTTTAGAAGCGCTTGATCAAGTGACTACTCACACCAGACGTGGAGTTGTTGGAATGACAAATCTGGCGGCAGGCACTGTACGAGATATGGTGTCTGAAACCAGTGAAACCGCACGCCAAGTCGCATTGATAATGGCGCGTACATTTTTAGGTAAGAGTACCTTAACTTTGTATTTACCTGAAATGTTATTAAATAATCAAATCCGTAAGCGTATTGATCGCTCTGAAATTGATGATATTAAAATTAAGTGCGGGAATGATAGTTTCCAAGTCGAGATCGATGGGCATTATCATCGTTTCATGTACCGTTTAAGTTTAGATTTTAAAGTATTGGAATGTCGTATTGGGCAGGAAAAATTTTTGCGCCTACGTCAAATGGATGAGAGTCTCGATGTACAGATTCGTCACGGGGGAACGCTGTCAAATTGGGCTGTTCGCCGTATTGGTCGAGTTGGCTTTGAAGTCGTAAATATGTTGCCCATTCCATCACTCATTAATCATTTGATTGGGGATATTCCCGGCATTCAACGTGATGGCCACCGTATGTGGTTTATTGACCTAGAGCAAGCAGGGTTTATTGACTTTATTAATAACCGTTCATGGATGGTTGAAAAGCTTTTGAGTCTGACAGATTTTAGTATTTTACCTGGTTTAAATATTTTGAGAGAAAGCCGAGAGCTGGTTCAGCAATTGGTAGATCAATTTGAAATTAGAGGACTACGAGTACAGTCGGGTCGTCTTGAAGTACAAGTGGGAATTGCAAGTTAATTTAGCGTAGGAAAAGCGAGTCATTGATTGGCTTTTCATTTTTTAGGCAAGAAAAAAGCCACTGACATTATGCAGTGGCTTTTTAGAATTTGGCGTCCCTACGGGGATTCGAACCCCGGTTACCGCCGTGAAAGGGCGATGTCCTAGGCCTCTAGACGATAGGGACATATGTGAGGCATACATCTGAAAAATTACTGGCGTCCCTACGGGGATTCGAACCCCGGTTACCGCCGTGAAAGGGCGATGTCCTAGGCCTCTAGACGATAGGGACGTTTCAGAGGTGGGCGTATATTAGGGCGATTTAATAAAAGTGTCAAATAGTTTTCTGAAGAAATATTAAAAAAAACAGTCAAGTGCTTAAAAATAACTCATATTGTAGAAAATATATACATTTATCCCTCATTTTTCTTGGAAAGGCTCAATAATTGCCTTTATAACGGAGGGATGTTGTAAATATCCTAAAATCTCGTGTGGCTGATTGGCGAAGGTGAAAATTTTCTGATTAATAATAGGGGGATCAAAGTTAAATGGAGCTTCACATAATGGAAATGCAGTCAAAAAATCATCTTGAGAGTAAAAATTAAACCATTCGCCGTGAATACATGGTGGCCTGACAATAGGGCTGGGCAGCTTACTTTGAATAACCCGAAAAGATAAAGGAGAAGCTAAAGTTATAAACCTTTTAATTGAAAAACGATGTGATGGGTTTGAAAATAGGTTAAAAGCAATCACTGAACCGAGAGAGTGTGCAACGACAATATAATCTTCCTCTTCTCGCATTTTCTTTAAAATCCGTTCATTCACTTCTTGCATAAATTCAGGATTAGATAAGTACATATAGGTTTCAATCAGAAACTGCTGTATCAAGCTTTCATGCAATTTAGGAAAGTTATTTAAAAGAACAACTAACTCTTTAAGTACCCGATCTTTTACGAGCTGAGAAGTGAGATAAAGTCGTTCTGAAAAGCTTTTTTCAGCTGGGGCGGTTGCTAGGGGTAATAATGGGACAAATGGCGTGTGTTCTTTAGTTGGAGGATTATTATGATGGAAGTGAATGGGTAAATAATTATTTAAAAATGATTTAGGTAATAAAGTGTTAAGGTCTAGTTGATTGCTTAACTGATATTTAGTCATCAGATCGCCATAAAATGGCATATGAATATGAAGATCACGCACATTAATTTTGCAAGGCATCTGTTTTAGACCGAGCTTAAATACTTTTAACCAATGCTCTTTCAAGCGATGCGCTGTGTAATTCTGTTGATTCATCCCGTGGATAAATATAATTTTCATTCTATACAAGGAATTGTTTTTAATATAAATTTTAATCTACAACGGTACGTTATATAAAACCAGTATGTAGACAAAAAAAAGTGTAGCTTTTTGCTACACTTTGATTTCACACCAAGAGATTTAAGCCTTGTTGCGATAAAAAATAAAATAGCTGACATAACATAAAGCTGTAAAAATAAGACAGCCTATAAAACCAGCGCGCATTTCAGGGTCTGCTGCCATACTTAAACAAGTAATAAAACAGAAAACGAAACCTAAAATCGGCACAATAGGAAATAAAGGAGCTGCATATTGTAAGTCTTTAACTGTATGGCCAGATTTGTACCATTGGCGACGGAAATTAAATTGACTTAAACAAATGCTCATCCAGACAATAACCATGGTAAATGCTGCAACGCCAAGCAGATTTTTAAAAATAGTCTCTGGTGCAAATTGCTCTGATAACAAGCCTGGAATCGCTCCAAACATTGTTACCACTAGAGCAACAATCGGTGTTCCACTTTTTGAAAGCGTAGCAAATACACTAGGTAATAATTTTTGCTCTGACAATGACCACATCATACGTGAAGCGGCATAAAGTCCTGAGTTTGCTGCTGAAAGTAAAGCCGTAATAATTACAAACCGAATAATGTCATCCGCATATGGAATGCCAATATAATTAAATACGGTAACGAAAGGGCTACTACTTACGCTTTCACCGCCTAAACCTGCAAGTTGGAATGGCAGTAAAGCGCTAATAACAATAATGGTACCCACAAAGAAAATAAGTAGGCGCCAGATTGCAGCATTAATTGCTTTTGGAACATTTTGGGCCGGATCTTTGGTTTCACCTGCTGCTACACCAATTAATTCAGTGCCTGAGAAAGCAAAGTTAACAATCAGCATGGTGGTAAAAATAGGAATTAAACCATGTGGGAACCAGCCTTGAGCGGTAAGATTGCTAAATAGCGGTGCAGTTTGGCTACCATGAAAAGGGATTAAACCAAAAATTGCTAAGAGGCCAAGCACAATAAAAGCAATAACGGTAATGACTTTAACAAGAGCTAGCCAAAATTCAGACTCAGCAAAAATGCGAGTTGAACTAATATTTAAGCCAAAAATCGTGATTGCAAAAACAATTGTCCAGATCCACATTGAAATATGTGGGAACCATTCCTGCATGAGTAATGCTGCGGCTGTGAATTCAGTTCCAAGCGTTGCAGTCCAGGTTAGCCAGTACATCCAAGAAATCATATAGCCTGTACTAGGGCTGATATATTTTTTTGCATAGGCACCAAAAGAACCTGAGACAGGCATGTGTACAGCGAGTTCTCCTAGGCAGAGCATGACCATATAAGCGATCGCGCCACCAAGAATATACGCAATAATTGCGCCAATAGCTCCAGTTTGTGAAATGACTTCCCCTGAACCTAAAAATAAGCCAGTTCCGATTGCTCCGCCTAGTGATAGCATAACAAGATGGCGAGTGCTCATGGCTCTTTTTAAAGGTGCAGTACTGTTCTGATGCTGATGAGCATCTAGTTGATTGTCAGATGGCTGCATATTACACATTGAGAGAATTAAGAAAGACGCTATTTTAGATAAAATAGACAAATGTGCAATCTAGAAAGAGATAAAGAATAAACAGTAAGGTGACGATAGAGTCTTTTTATAATTTTAAAAGCAGAATATGGCGTCCCTACGGGGATTCGAACCCCGGTTACCGCCGTGAAAGGGCGATGTCCTAGGCCTCTAGACGATAGGGACTTGATGAGGCAAACACAAAGGAGCGTGGTGGAGTCAAGCGGGATCGAACCGCTGACCTCTACAATGCCATTGTAGCGCTCTACCAACTGAGCTATGACCCCAGTTTGTGTGAGCGCAATATTAGGGTGGATGCGCTCACACGTCAACAAAAAAATGAATTAAGCTTCGCTAGTTGCTTCATTTTTAGGCAATTTTAGGCTCTCATTGAGTTTTTCCCAATTTTTAACTTCTTTCTTGCTTGGTCCACCCACAACTTCTAAGGCACGGCGTAAACGAGCAAAAGTTAAATCAGGCCCAAGGGTAACCATCGACTGCATTACAGGGGTTGAACTAGTTGAACCTGCAATTGCGATAAAGAACGCTGGCATGAAATCGCGTAATTTAATCTCCATCTGGTTCGCAAGATCCATTAGAGTTTGGCTAACAGTGTCGTTATTCCAAGTAAACTGACCTTCAAGACGCCAAATTGCAAATTGCAGACTTTGACGGACTTGCTCTTGAGTCAATTTTTTGCTTTCAAACATTTCAGCAGTAATTTGGGGCATATGGTTAAAATAGAAACCAGCCCAATTCACGGCTTCTGAAAGTAAATTAATACGTGGTTGAATGGCAGCTGCAATATCTTCTAAAGTGCTGCGGTCACTCTTCCATGTTAATAAACGGTCTAATAATTGGCCAGGGGTTAATCCTTTGATCCATTGACTATTTAACCAATTCAGTTTTTCAACATCAAAAATTGGGCCACCTAGTGATACACGTTGAATATCAAAGCTATCCATCATGTCTTGTAGCGTAAACACTTCACGCTCATCTGGCATTGACCAGCCCATACGGCCTAAATAGTTTAATAAGGCTTCTGGTAAAACGCCGATATCGCGGTAATAGTTAATTGATGTCGGGTTCTTACGTTTAGATAATTTTGATTTATCTGGGTTACGCAACAATGGCATATGGCAGAGTGTTGGCATTTCCCAACCAAAATATTGGTAAAGCAACTGATGCTTCGGTGCCGATGGAAGCCATTCTTCACCACGTAATACATGAGTGATTTCCATTAAATGGTCATCAACCACATTCGCTAAATGATAAGTCGGTAACCCATCATTTTTAAGAAGAACTTGCATGTCGACTTGTGCCCAAGGAATTTCAACTTCCCCGCGTAATAGGTCATTAAATTTACAAATACCTTCTTCAGGTACTTTCATACGGATGACGTGGGGTTCACCAGCTTCTAAGCGACGTGCTACTTCTTCTTGAGAAAGCTTCAATCCACGACCGTCATATTTTGGTGTTTCACCACGTGCTTGTTGTTCTGCACGCATCTGGTCTAGTTCTTCGGCTGTAGCGAAACAGTAAAAAGCATGACCTTTTTCAACAAGTTCTAATGCGTATTGCTTATAAATTCCCATACGTTCAGATTGGCGATACGGTGCATGAGGGCCACCTACATCTGGACCTTCCGACCAATTTAGACCTAACCAACGCAATGAATCTAAAATCATTTTTTCAGATTCTGGTGTAGAGCGAAGCTGGTCTGTATCTTCAATCCTTAAAATGAATTCTCCGCCATGTTGTTTCGCAAAACACATGTTAAATAAAGCGATGTAGGCAGTGCCGACATGAGGAAAACCGGTAGGGGAAGGTGCAATACGAGTACGAACTTTCATAGGTAATGGGTCAAAATAAAAATTGAAACTATTATAACGAAAAAGCCCAGTATTCTGACGTTTTATTTAACATCAGACTGGGCTAAAACTGAAACGAAGAGGGGATGTTTCAGGTTTTAAGAAGCATGCGGCTGAAAGATTGCCTGAACAAAACGTGAAAAACGCTCATGCTGAGCGGCAAGAAAATTTTGAGTTGGTGTAACACGAATAGTATTGAGTACTTTAAGCTCATCATCTGTAGAAGGTAATACAATAGGATTACGTTTCTGCTGATCTAAAGCTTTTTCAATAAGCGAAGTCTGCTTATCTGATCCAGTTTTGTTTGGAGTATCTTTAAGTACTGCTGCTGCAGAAAATTGTGATGCAAAACCTAGCACCAAACTTAAGCTTAACGCTTTTCCATAATGAATTTTCATTATTAATCATCCCCTCTGTTCATTACATTTCATCTTTTTTTTGAGTTTAACAAAATGTAAAATTACGGTAATGCTACGATTTAAACATAAATCTTAATAAAAAAGTGGAACTGTGTCACACTTTTTACAAAATTTACCTATATTTTAATCTGGTCGACGCAAATGTAGACCATATGTTTCCTTTACGCTTCATTATTTAACAAATTAATGTGTAGATAAAGTGAATGCTCTCATTAAGTTGTAAGAATAATTACAAAATTTTTCAAAAATGAAATAACTTAGACATCTTAATCTATATCTTTTAAAGAGATTAACAAAAAATATATTAATATAAGTAATTGATTGTAAATTATAAAATTAAAAATATAGTAAAACTAAAACCAATGATGGATTTTGTAAATGAAAAAAATATCAATAATGGCTGTAGCTGTGTATTTGGGAATGGCCGTAACAGCAGCTCAGGCGGCTACCTCTTTTTTAAATGTTTCTTATGATCCTACCCGTGAATTTTATCAAGAATATAATCAGGCTTTTGGTAAGTTTTGGAAGCAGCGCACAGGACAGGATGTTGAATTTAAACAGTCACATGGTGGGTCGGGCAAACAAGCCCGAGCGGTAGCTACAGGACTGGAAGCTGATGTTGTAACGTTAGCGTTAGCAAATGATATTGATGAGATTGTGAAAGCGGGTTTTATCCAGCCGAATTGGCAAAAAGAATTCCCAAATAATTCTGCACCTTATACTTCTACTGTTGTATTTCTAGTACGAAAAGGTAATCCAAAAAATATACGTGATTGGAATGATTTAACAAAACCAGGTGTTGAAATTATCACCCCTAATCCTAAAACAGGGGGAGCGCCTCGTTGGATTTATTTATCTGCATGGGGCTATGCCCTAAAACAACCTGGTGGGAATGATGCTAAAGCTCGTGAGTTAGTTAAAAAACTTTATCACAATGTAAAAGTACTTGATTCGGGAGCGCGTGGTTCGCTAACCACATTTGCTGAGCGTGGAATTGGTGACGTTTTATTATCATGGGAAAACGAAGCTTTATTGGCAACTAAAGGGCTTGATAAAGATAAATATGAAATCGTTTATCCCTCAATTTCAATTTTGGCAGAGCCATCCGTCGCGATTGTAGATAAAACCGTAGATAAAGATGGTAATCGAACTTTAGCAAAAGGTTATTTGAACTTTTTATATTCACCCTTAGGGCAAGAGCTGGCTGCTAAACATTATTTCCGACCACGTAATGCTCAAGTGGCCGCTAAATATGCAGCACAATTCCCAAAAATTAAATTATTTACTATTAATGATGTTTTTGGCGGCTGGGCTAAAGCCCAAAAAACTCACTTTGCTAATGGGGCTGTCTTTGATCAAATTTATGATGGTAAGCAGTAAATAAAATGATTTAAAAACACGAGTCAAAAAAGAAAACTTAAAGGGTAAATATTCATAAAGAAAGTAAGCAAACTTAAAAAAGTGAGCTTGCTTTCTTTTTTTGCTTAAAAAATGCTAACAAAACGGTTTTATCTATGAAAAATTAATATTTTCCTACAAAAAGCCGTTTGGCGTTGGTCATAAACAAGGTGATAATGTGCAGTTACATTTTTACGCAATGATTTAACACCTATGTCGCATATTTCTGTCTTACTTTTTGAGACCGTTGAGAGCTTATTGGCAGATCGCACAACAGGGGTGTATATCGATGCAACCTTCGGACGAGGTGGGCATACACGTTTATTGCTCTCTAAACTTGATGAAAATGCACGAGTGTATGCATTTGATAAAGATCCTCAAGCATTGGAAGTTGCTACTGCTTTGGCACAAGAAGATCCAAGATTTACCATCATTCATGCCAGTTTTGCTGATATTAAAGAGAAGATGCAGGAAATTGGCGTAATGAGCGTTGATGGCATTATGGCCGATCTAGGGGTGTCATCTCCTCAACTTGATCAGGCAGAGCGTGGTTTTAGTTTCATGCAAGATGGCCCGTTAGACATGCGAATGGATAACTCTAAGGGTCTAACTGCAGCTGAGTGGTTACTTGAAATTGAAGAAGAACAATTAGCAAATATTATTTATCAATATGGTGAAGAGCGTTATAGTCGACGTATTGCTAAAGCCATTAAAAACGCTGGAAAACTAGATACAACCGCTCAATTGGCGGAAATTGTTAAAACAGCTCATCCAAAATGGGAAAAACATAAACATCCAGCGACACGTACATTTCAGGCTATTCGAATTGCTATTAATAAAGAACTCGAAGATATTGAAGTGTTTTTGCCGCAAGCTGTAGACTTACTCAAACCAGAAGGACGTTTGTCTGTTATTAGTTTCCATTCTCTTGAAGACCGACTGATTAAGCAGTTTATTCAAAAAGAATCTACGTTAGCAGAAGATTTTGGTTGGGGAATGCCTGAGCAGCGGGTAGATACGAGAAGATTGAAGAAAATTTCACGGGTTCGTGCGAGCGAAGAAGAAGTAAAAGCGAACCCTCGGTCACGTAGTGCATGGCTTCGGGTTGCTGAACGCTTGGAAGAAAAAGGCGCGTAATGAAAAGCAGTGATGAAATCGCAACCACAGAAAACAAAGTGGTGAAAAAAGTTGTGGTGTATACAGTATTGGTGGCGCTTGTTTTTATAAGCGCCATGATGGTGGTATTTCAAGTATTTGAATATCGTCATGATTATAGAGAGCTTAGCTCTTATATGCGTGAACGAGATGATCTCAATGCTGAATGGGGGCGTTTGCTTATTGAGCAACAAACCTTTGGTGCAACGGCACAGATTGGTACGCGTGCTGTAACTCAGCTACGGATGTTTTCGCCACCGGCTGCAGAAACGGTGGTAATTTCTTTACCAATGACCTCAGAGCAAAATAAGTAAGGCCTTGCTGTATGGTAGATAAGCGAACAAAACAAACACGGAAAAAACAGCAGTCTATTTCGGAAAAACCAACTCTTGCCTTTGATATGTGGCGGTTTTATCTGCTCTGGGCAGTAGTGTTGCTCTGTTTTGTTGTTTTAATTGCACGTGCATTTTATGTACAAGTAATTAATAAAGATTTTTTACAAAACAAGGCCAATGCCAATATTTTGCGTACTGAGCGCATAGAAGCCATGCGTGGCGTGATTAGTGATCGCCATGGTGTACCTTTGGCCATTAGTACACCGATCATGAAAATCGTAATGGATCCACGTGATTATTTCGATACCAAGCACTTATATGACCAAATTACAGCGGAATTAAAGAAAGATCCGAATAATCGTAAATTAAAAAGACAATTACCCGATAAAAACTTGAATCTTGATGAGTTGGCGGATGTCGTTGGTTTAGATCGTGCCGATCTAAAAAAACAGATGAATGCACGTCCACGTTCTCGTTATTTGGTTCTGAAAAAAGAAATCCCACCGCAACAGGCTGACCTCATTATGAAAGGTAACTTTCAAGGGGTATATGCCGAAAAAACATATAAACGTTATTATCCTCAACCACAGCCAAATGCCCAGATTATTGGTTTAACCAACAGTGAAGGCCAAGGGATTGAAGGTTTGGAAATGCAGCTCAATAAACAACTGTCGGGTGTGGATGGTGAGCAAAAAATTATTCGTGATAAGCGCGGGAACCGCTTAAAAGTTTCAGAGGTTATTCGTGAGGGTGAACCAGGCGAAAATATCACTTTAAGTATCGACTCTCGTTTGCAATACATTATGTATCGAGAGCTGACCGCAGCTGGTGTTGCAAATAATGCCCGCTCGGCAACAGCAATTGCTGTTGATGTTAAGACAGGTGAAATTCTGGCAATGACCAGTTGGCCGTCATATAACCCGAATGATAAAAACGGGCTATCTAATAAAGATGCCATGCGTAACCGCGGTGCGATTGATATGTTCGAGCCGGGTTCAACCATGAAGCCATTTACAATTTCTTCTGCATTAGAAACTGGTCAATATACGCCTAATACAATTGTAAACACTTCCCCAGGCTCAATGCGTTTAGGTTGGCATACGATTCGTGATACCCATAATTATGGTGCTTTAACCGTAAGTGGCGTGATTATTAAGTCCTCAAACGTAGGTTCTGCAAAAATTGCATTGTCACTGCCGAAAGAAACACTGCCAAGCTTCTTTAATCGTGCTGGTTTTGGTAAGCGTTCGGCTGTGAAATTTCCAGGTGAAAGCTCAGGCTTAGTGCTTCCGGTAAGTAAATTAAACTCTTCCCAAATTGGTACCATGGCTTATGGTTATGGCTTAAACGCGACTATTCTTCAGTTAGCGCAAGGCTATGCAATGCTTGCAAATCATGGACAGAAGATGCCTTTAAGTCTACATAAGTTAGATCAGCCACCTAAAGGTGAGCAAGTTCTTGCTCCAAAAATTGCCGATCAGGTTTTGCTCATGCTAGAGCAGGTTACGATGCCTGGCGGTACTGCAAAGCAAGCTAATATCCCGGGTTATCGTGTGGGTGGTAAAACAGGTACAGCTCATAAACTTCGTGCAGACCGCAAGGGTTATTCAAATAATGAATACCGTGCTTTATTTGCTGGTGTAGCTCCAATTAGTGACCCGCGTTTAGCTGTTATTGTCGTTGTTGAAAATCCGCAAGGCCGTTATTACGGTGGTTTGGTTGCTGCCCCTGTTTTTGCACGCATTATGCAAGAGTCATTGCGTTTAATGAATGTGCCGCTTGATAAGCCCCTTGATACTTCAGTAAATCCTATTCGCAGGTAAGCTATGTCTGTTTCTTTTCAAGAACTCAATCCAGCCGAGATTGATGCACAGTGGTCTAAACAGCCTTTTCATGGCTTTAGTTTAGACAGCCGTAAGGTTGAGTCAGGCCAAATCTTTATTGCTTTGACAAGTTATAGCCAGCCTGAAAAAACGCGTACATTTGCTGAAGCAGCTTTAGCAAATGGAGCGTTGGCTGTTATTAGCGAAACCGAATTAGGTGTTGCAAATGAATGGGTATGCCCTGATGTGCGTCAACGTATGGGTGAATGGCAAGAGCGTTATTTACAACATATAGATCCTGTTACACCAGCACGTATTGTTGCAGTAACAGGCACAAACGGTAAAACGACGATTTCACGTTTAGTTGCTGAATTAATTAGTTCACAACAACAGCGCTGTGCCGTGATGGGCACAACAGGTAATGGTATTTTGCCTGACTTAACGCCATCAACTCATACTACGCTTGATGCTTTGCAGCTACAAAATGCGTTGCATGATTATGCTAAACAAGGTGCAACTTTTGCGTCTTTGGAAGCAAGCTCACATGGTTTAGAGCAGGGGCGTTTAAATGGTTGTGCGATTGATATTGCTGTTTATAGTAATCTAAGCCGCGATCATCTTGATTATCATGGCACTTTAGAGGCATACGCAGAAGCAAAGGCGCTTTTATTCCGTTTCAAATCTCTAAAAGTAGCTGTTATTAATCTTGATGACGAACATGCTGCACTAATGATAAATGCAGCAAAACAAAATCCTGCTCAGCCAAAGATTCTGACGTATTCACTTACACAAAATACGGCTGATTATTATATTAGTGATTTAAGTTACAGTTTGGCAGGGGCGACTTTTAATTTAGTCAGTCAGCAAGGTTCTTTTGCTGTTCAAAGTCCATTATTGGGACATTTCAATGTTGAAAACCTGATTGCAGCACTTATTGCTGCTGAGCAAGCAGGTTTTGATTTAGAAGCTTTAGTTACTTTTGTTCCTAAGCTTATTGGTGCGCCAGGACGAATGCAGGTTATTCGTGATGGCGAACGTTTATTTGTTGTGGATTATGCACATACACCTGATGCGTTGATTCAGGTACTTAAAACTTTAAAACGTCATGTTTCTAATCAGCTTTGGGCAGTATTCGGATGTGGTGGGGACCGTGACCGTGGTAAACGTCCACTAATGACTCAAGCAGCTTTGGATGGGGCGAATCCGATTATTCTGACTTCAGATAATCCAAGAACTGAAGATCCCGAACAAATTTTTGCTGATATGAAGCAAGGAATTGATTTCTCTGGGCATCGCATGCAGGAAATTCATGATCGCCGTGCAGCAATTAAATTTGTTGCACAGCAAGCTCAAGCTGGTGATATTGTGGTTATTGCTGGTAAAGGCCATGAAAATTATCAAGAAATTAATGGTGTGCGCCACTGGTTTGATGATGTTGTCGAAGTACAATCAGCAATTGCTGCACAGCACCATACCGTAGACGCTGCTTACCCTGCACAATAGGACTATTTATGCATACTTCAACCACCAGTACCGTGCCTTTGGAACCGTGGACAGCTCAACAATTACAACAGGCAACGCAGGGCTATTGGCATAAAGACCAAATCCCTCAAACTGAAATTAAACGTATTTTGACGGACTCACGTCATGCAGAAACTGGGGATGTTTTTTTAGCACTTAAGGGTGAACGTTTTGATGCACACAACTTTGTAGCTCAGGTTGCAGCGAATGGTTGTCAAATCGCAATTGTTGAACGCCCTTTAGATGTCGATATTGCACAGTTGGTTGTTACCGATACTCGCTTGGCTTTGGGGCAACTCGGCGCTTATCGTCGTGAGCAAAACACACAGTTAAAAGTGATTGCTTTAACAGGCAGTAGCGGTAAAACCACAACTAAAGAAATGTTGGGAAGTATATTATCGCGCTTAGCTCCGACATTAATCACCCGTGGTAATTTAAACAATGACCTCGGTGTGCCCATGATGTTGCTTGAACTGAGAAAAGAGCATCAGTTTGCTGTAATGGAATTGGGTGCAAGCCATCAAGGTGAAATTGACTATACTTCTAAATTAGTTCAGCCGCATGTTGCAGGCATTTTGAATATTGGGACTGCTCATTTAGGTGAGTTTGGCGGGCGTGAAGGTATTTGCCGCGCTAAATCAGAAATTTATGGACATATTTTGCCAGATGGCGTTGCAATCGTTCCGCAACAAGATGACTTCACTGCTGAGATTCTTGAAGCTGCAAAAGCGCATCGTATCTCTACATTTGGTGTAGGTGGCGATGTGTATGCAACAGATATTGAATTATTGCCTCAATCAACAAATTTTATCCTACATACGCCTCAAGGCAGCAGTGCAGTTAAGCTCTCTTTTGCCGGTGAGCATAATGTTCAAAATGCAACTGCGGCTGTAGCCTTTGCCTTAGCGCTTGGGATTGGGCTTGAAGATATTGTTCAAGGCTTAGAGCAAGCTCACGGTGCTAAAGGGCGTCTGAACTTTATTCAAAAATCTCCTTACTTATTTATTGATGATACTTACAATGCCAATCCGAGTTCTATGCGCGCTGCTGCACAAGTATTGTTGCAGCAACAAGGCATAAAAGTGATGGTCATGGGTGATATTGGTGAGTTGGGAGATAGCAGTTGGCAAGAACATCACGATTTAGGCCGTGATCTTGCCGGGCTTCCTTTAGATTATATTATTGCAGTTGGGCAGTTTGCTTCAGCCGCTCTCGAGGGTGCAGACTCTCATTCCAATAAAGTGAAAGCATTTCAGACACAAGCTGAGGCGCTTCCATTTCTAATCAATCTAATCCAAACACATCAACCACAGTCCATGAGTTTCCTGTTTAAAGGTTCTCGCTTTACACATATGGAAACGTTGATGGCTGATTTGATGGAGAAACTTTAAATGCTGTTATGGTTGTTTGAACAACTTGCGGGCTATCACAGTTCGTTTCAGGTCGTTCGTTATTTAACATTACGTTCTTTACTCAGTGTATTAACTTCACTGACCATTGGTTTGGTCCTCGGACCGATCATGATTCGTAAATTACAAGCGTTAAAGTACGGTCAGGCAGTAAGTTCATTTGCTCCTGAGAATCATGCTAAAAAGATGGGTACACCAACCATGGGCGGGATTTTAATTCTGCTTTCAATTGGTATTAGTACTTTACTTTGGGCAGATTTATCTAACCCTTATGTCTGGATTGTGCTTGGTGTAATGGTCGTATTCGGTGCTGTAGGCTGGGCCGATGACTGGATTAAAATTCGCTATAAAGACAATGCAGGTTTACCTGCCCGTAAGAAGTTTTTCTGGACCTCTGTTGCATCACTTGGTGCCGGTATTGCTTTATATTTAATTGCGACCCAACAATCTAACGAAGCCTACACAGCAAACATGCTGGATTTATTGATTCCATTCTTTAAGAATCTTTCAATTCCACTCTCAATTGTTCCGTTAGGCTTGGCATTTATTGTATTTACTTATCTGGTCATTAATGGTGCCTCTAACGCGGTTAACTTAACTGATGGTTTAGATGGTTTAGCAATCATGCCTGTTGTAATGGTGGCCACTGGTCTAGGTGTATTTGCTTACTTGTCAGGTGACATTCGTTTTGCTAACTATTTGCATATTCCATATGTGAAATATACCTCTGAGCTTGTTGTGATCTGTTCTGCCATGATTGGTGCAGGTTTGGCATTTCTTTGGTATAACGCACATCCTGCTCAAATCTTTATGGGCGATGTTGGCGCGTTAGCTTTAGGTGCGATGCTGGGAACAATTGCTGTTATGGTACGCCAAGAAATCGTATTTGCGATTATGGGTGGTGTGTTTGTAATGGAGGCAGTATCAGTATTCCTGCAAATTGGATCGCTACGGATGCGTAATAAACGCGTGTTCTTAATGGCGCCATTGCATCATCACTATGAAAAGCAGGGCTGGAAAGAAACCCAAGTTGTGATCCGTTTTTGGATTATTACAATTATATTAGTAGTTTTAGGTCTAATGACTTTAAAATTGCGTTAAGAAAGGTTTTAACTAGAGCCGGCATTGCCGGCTTTTTTATTGAGAGAAAAACATGAGCGTATTGATGTGTCCTGTTTGCCGTCAGCCTTTAGATCTAATGGATAAAACTTGGCGATGCGAAAAAGGACATAGTTATGATGTCGCTAAACAAGGTTATGTGAACTTACATGTTGTGCAGCATAAACATAGTAAAAACCCTGGAGACACACCAGAGTCAGTCGACGCGCGACGAGCTTTCTTACAAGGGGGGTATTATCAGCCTTTACAACATGCTGTAGTCGCTTTGTTAAAACAGCTAGGCATAAAAAACGTACTTGATATTGGGTGTGGCGAAGGCTATTACACAAGTGCCATGCAGCAAGTCGTTAAGCAATGTGTCGGTGTTGATATCGCAAAAAATGCAGTACAGCGTGCAGCAAAGCTTAATACTGAAGTAACTTGGGTTGTGGGAACAGGAGCGACTTTACCTGTGCTTGATCAGAGCATGGATGCATGTACTAGCTTGTTCAGCCCAATTCCACAAGCAGAAATTGCACGTGTTTTAAAAAATGAAGGCTATTTAATTGTCGTCACGCCAGCCTCTGAACATTTATATGCAATGCGTGAGGCTTTATTTGAGCAGGTTAACCCTCACACACCAGAAAAGTTTGTAGAGCAGTTACAAGATTTGTTTGAACTCAAGCAAGAGCAAATTATTAATGCACCCTTTGTGCTTGATCAACAGGCCTTGAAAAATCTGATTGCTATGACGCCTTATGCGTATAAAGCTTCTCCTGAGCGCCGTTCGCAGTTAGAGCAGCAGTCACAATTAGAGGTAACGGCATCTTTTCAAATTTATGTCTTTCAGAAACGCATAAAAGAAACCATTTAACGATCTATTTTAGAAGCGCAAAAAAGCCATCATACGATGGCTTTTTTGCTATTCAATCTGATTAATCAGATTTTCCAATTCATCTTTTTCTCGCTTCGGTGCGGTTTCCTGTGAAGGTCGCATGGTAGGAGGCGCAGCCTTAGATGGAATAACAATTTCTTCACCCGGTAAATCAGAGAAGTCATTGTCATTACTCAGTTTTGGTTGCGGTGGTGCTGGGCGATAGAGCGGAAGCGCTAATGGTGGAGCTGCACGATAAGTTTTCTTATCACCTACTTCAGTAACGGTTTGTTGTTTGTCACGAGAAATAGGGCCTTGAGCATCTTTATCTAAACGAACCCACGCTGCTGGCGTACCTTGCAATGCTTGACCCATAAAGTTAATCCAGATCGGTAATGCTGCAATACCACCATATTCACGGCGGCCAAGCGTAGTCGGTTGGTCAAATCCAACCCATGCTACAGTCACTAACTTGCCGTTAAAGCCTGCAAACCATGCATCTTTTGCATCATTCGTAGTACCTGTTTTACCACCTAAATCACTACGGCCAATTTTAAGTGCAGCACGACCTGTACCATGCTCAATTACATCACGCAAGATGTTCGCCATATCATAAGCAGAGCTTGATTTTAAGATACGTTGAGCTTGGCGATATTGACTGTTGTTTTTATCAGTCTGTTTAAGATTAAGCTGCTGAGCGGCCTTTTCCTTCTGCTCTACATCTTTATTCGTAACCTCGATGACTTCATCATCAGTCGTTGTAGTTTTTTGCTCATTATCTGTTGTGTCAGGTGCATTAATACATGGAATACATGCGTATTCTGGTTTGGCTTCATAAATGACTTTGCCGTAAGCATCTTCAATACGTTGAATGAAATGCGGTTGCACGCGGTAACCGCCATTTGCAAATGTTGCATAACCGGTTGCCATTTGAATTGGTAATACTTGAGGAGTACCTAAGGCAATGGTGTAGTTACGTGGAATTTGATCTTCTTGTAAACCAAAATCCATAAATAATTGGCGAGTACGTTCAATCCCTACAGTTTGTAGAAGTCTTACTGATACGGTATTACGAGACAAATATAAAGCACGACGTAATGGGATCATACCTAAGTAACGCCCATCAGAGTTTCGCGGTGTCCATTTGCCAATCGTAATTGGACTATCATTCACCATGCTATATGGTGTCATACCTCTTTCTAATGCTAAAGCATAGAGGAAAGGCTTAATTGTAGAACCTGGTTGGCGCCAGCCTTGCAAGGCACGGTTAAATTTCGATTGATAGAAGTTATACCCACCTACAATTGCTTCAATTGAGCCATCATTTGGGTTAATTGCAATAAGTTGGCCTTGAACTTTTGGAACCTGAACTAAAGACCATGCTGTTTTTGCATCATTTGGACGTAAACGAACAATATCTTTAACTTTAACAATTTGAGAGGCACGGGAAGGGGCACCACCTACACTATTTGCATTGCGATAGGGACGGGCCCATGACATACCTGACCACTGTACAGTAACTGTTGTGCCATCTTGCATTAATGCGTCAAAAGAGCTGCTATTTACCTTGGTGACTTGTGCAGGATAGGTGTTGGCATATGCTCTAAATTCACTTAATGGTTTGTCATGCGCTTCTGCACCGCGCCAGCCATGACGACGGTCATAAGCTTCAAGGCCATCTTGCACAGATTTTTCTGCAATCGCTTGGCGTTTAGCATTGATGGTTGTATAGACTTTATAACCCGAGTCAATTGCTTGTTCGCCAAAATGCTTGACTAGTTCTGAACGAACCATTTCGCCTGCATACGGGTGAATATTATTTAGTTCCCGATTGGGCATATTGAGGTTAATCGGTTCAGCTACAGCTTTTTGATATTCTGCTTGAGAGATATAACCCAGCTGTAACATACGACCTAAAATCCAGTTACGTCGTTCAAGTGCACGCTCTGGATTAACCACTGGGTTGTATTTAGAAGGAGCTTTTGGCAAACCTGCGATCATTGCCATTTGAGCAATGCTCAGCTCATTAATACTTTTGTTGTAATAAATTTTGGCTGCTGCTGCGATACCGTAGGCATTTTTTCCTAAGAAGATTTTGTTCACATAAAGACTGAGAATTTCTTCTTTAGTTAAATTCTGCTCAATTTTTCGAGCCAAAAAGATTTCGGTTATTTTACGTTTTAATGTTCTTTCTGGGCTCAAATAATAATTCTTGGCAACCTGCATGGTAATGGTCGAACCACCAGTTTGCACATCAGAACCAGTCACACTTTCACTTAAAGCACGCCCTAAACCTTTAAAACTAATCCCGCTATGTTCAAAGAAAGAAGAGTCTTCTGCTGCTAAAAATGCATGAATAAAAGCAGGAGGAATTTGTTTGTATTCAACCGGAATAGAAAGCTTACCACCATACTCTGCAATCAGTTGATTATCTGATGTATAGACCTGTAGTGGTTTTAAAAGCGGAGCTTTCTTTAGTGAACTCATTTCGGGGAGCGATGGGGCGATATAGAGATACATGCCATAAAAGCCCATCGGAAGTGAGACTAAGATAATAATAATGATCAAAAAAATTGGACGCACGAAGCCCAAACTGGATAGCTTTTTCATGATAAGTAAGCTTTAATAAGATCGAATACAAACTAATTGTGGTCAGTATAGCCTTTAGACATGCGGATTGTTAGATGAGATATTGTATCCGTGTAAAAATAAAGACCTAGATTATTGGTTTGTAATTTTTTTTGGGGATAAAAAAATAATAGGACAATAGTGTGCTCAGGTTATATCGTAAACCGAATAAGGGGTTAATGGGTGTCGATATTAGTTCGACTTCTGTTAAGTTGTTAGAGCTCTCTGTTAAGAACGGTAAATATTGGGTGGAAAGCTATGCTTTGATGCCTTTACCCGAGAACAGTGTAGTTGAAAAAAATATCTTGAATCCAGAGGCAGTTGCAGAAGCTTTGGAGCGGGCGATGAATTTAGCAAATCCCCAAACCAGTAACACTGCAATTGCGGTTCCAACATCGACGGTTATTCATAAAACCATCGAAATGGATGCGGATATGAATGATGATGAACGAGAAGTTCAGATTCGATTAGATGCGGAGCAGTATATACCGTTCCCTTTGGATGAAGTGAGTCTGGATTTTGAGGTTTTACCAGATCGACTGCCTAATCCAAACCGTGTAAATGTTCTTTTAGTGGCAACACGAACAGAAAATGTTGAAACACGAGTAGAAGTACTGGAACTGGTGGATTTAACGCCTAAGCTTGCTGATGTCGAAAGTTATGCTGTCGAGCGTGCTTTTAGTGTATTTGCTGATAGTTTGCCCATGGGTGCAAATACTATTGGTATTTTAGATATCGGCCATACCATGACCACATTATCGGTTATGCAAAATGGCAAAATCATTTATACCCGTGAACAAGTCTTTGGTGGCAAACAGCTTACTTTGGAAATTCAAAGTCGTTATGGTTTGTCTTTAGAAGAAGCAGGACGAGCTAAAAAAGAGCGCTCTTTACCAGATGACTATGACATCGAAGTTTTAGAGCCATTTTTAGATGCGGTCGTGCAGCAAGCAGCCAGATCTCTACAATTTTTCTTCTCTTCCTCACAGTTCAATGAAATAGACCATATTTTACTAGCGGGCGGGAATGCCAATATTCCTGGGCTTGCCAAATTATTGCAGCAAAAACTTGGTTACCGTGTGACCATTGCCAATCCGTTTTTACAAATGGGTTTTTCTCCTCAAGTCGACATTCAAAAAATTGAAAATGATGCCTCATCATTAATGGTGGCGTGTGGCTTGGCTTTAAGGAGTTTTGATTAATGGCAACAATTAATTTACTCCCTTGGCGTGATGAGCTTAGGGAGCAACGTAAAAAACAATTTATTATTTTATGTTTTGGGGTCGTTGTTTTGGGGATCACCACTGTATTTTCTGGGTGGTTTTATTTGAATCAAAAATTAAATGATCAAGAACAAGCTAATCAACTCATCACCAGTACAAATCAGGGGCTAGATCAGCAGCTTAAAACTTTAAATGGTTTGCAAGAACAGCGCGACGCCATTATCGAACGTATGAAACTTATTCAGGGACTGCAAAGTCAGCGTCCTGTTGTGGTGCGTTTGGTAGATGAGTTGGTACGGGTGACTCCGGCAGCGATGTATTTAACTAAATTTAGCCGAACTGGGGATAAATTTACCATTGAAGGTAAAGCAGAAAGTCCAAATACGGTTGCAGAGTTATTACGTAATCTCGAAGCATCACCATGGTATCGCAACGCTTTTATGAACTCTTTTTTAGCGACTGAAGAGAAAAAAGATAAAACCGCGAGTTCACTACTTCCTAGAGTGGAAGATAGTTATGGAAGTTTTGTTGTGACTGTTGATTTGGGCGAAGTGGGGGTGACTACAACAGATGATACCGCCAATACGTCTGTAAGTACGGATAAGGGGGTGGTTAAATGAGTCTGGATGAACTTCATGAGTTGTCGTTAGAGCAAGCTCCATCTAAGAAAAAACAGATTACTTTAGAGAAATTTCTTCAGCAATTTAACACACTAGATATGAACAGTTATGGTAGCTGGCCAATATCTGTGAAAATTACGTGCTGGATTTTTATTTTCTTTGCTGTGTTGGCTTTGGGCTATTTTGTTGTTATTCAGCCAAAGCTACAAGCGATTGATAATGCACAGGCGCAAGAAATTAATTTGTTAAATGAATTTCGAGAAAAAGATTCAAAATTACGTAACTTGCAGCAATATCAGCTTCAACTTCAAGAGATGCAAGCAAACTTTAATCAGCAATTAGAACAATTGCCAAAAGAAACCGAAATTCCAAGCTTGGTTGAAGATATCAACTTAACTGGAGTGAACTCTGGTCTGAAATTTAAAAATATCCGTTTAGAAGATGAAGTGAAGCAGGAAATTTTTATTGAACAACCTATTACGATGGAAGCAACTGGCGATTATCATGCTTTTGGTGCTTTTGTCAGTAGTATTGCGGCATTACCACGTATTGTGACAATGCATGACTTTGTTGTAGAAGCTGCACCTGTTAAAGAGAGTAAGTCAGATATTCCTGTACTTAATTATTCTATTAAAGCAAAAACTTATCGCTATATGGGCGCCGTAGAAAATGCTGAACATCCGGAAAATAACGCTTCGGCCTCAGTAGCACCTGTTTCCTCTACTGCTAATACACAGTCGAAATAGGAGCATTACAATGAAACTTAAGCAAATTTCTCTTTCTATTTTGGCATGTTTAGTTTTAGTTGGATGTGACTCGAGGATTGATGCTGTAAATCAGCAAATGGCCAATATACGTAATCAGCCACCACAGCCGATAGATCCAGCACCTGTTTTTACGCCTGTGCCACAATTTAATTATGCGGCTCATCAGTTAAAGAGCCCATTTTTACCAAGCTCACTTGCAGCTGAGCTCAAAATTATGGCAGGAAAACGGGTATATCCGAATTTCTCACGTGCACCTCAGCCACTAGAAAGTTATGCATTAGAATCCTTAAACATGAAAGGAAGCATACGTAACAACCGTGGGCAAGTGCTGGCTCTTATCCAATCGCCTGATCAGCAAATTGAGCGAGTACAGGTAGGGAACTATATCGGGATGAATCAAGGGCGTATTACCCATATTGGTCCAACTCAGATTGATCTAGTAGAAATTGTCCCTGATGGGCGTGAAGGCTATGTGGAGAGACCAAGAACCTTAGTGTTAATTGGGCCCGCACCCTAAAATTTAGGGAATAACAAAGAAAAAGTATTTTTAAAGATTATTTAATTGGGGATGGTCAGACAATGAATCACGTATTCCGTCAGTTTTCTATGGGGGCTGTAACCATTGCACTTATGCAGGTTGCATCTGCACAGGTCAGCATGACCAATATTGTACCGACACAAATTGCAGGTCAGGGTACGGAAATTAGAGTTATGTTTAATGGTTTGCCGCCGCAACCACAGGCATATCAACTTGAAAATCCTTCACGTTTGATTTTGGATTTTAATAAAGCTCAACAGACTTTAACGCAGTCAAAAGTGGCAATTGGTACAAATGAAGCAAGCTCAGTCGATGTAAGCTCTGACGATCAGCGCTCACGTTTAACTGTAAATTTAAAAGAAGCAGGTGCGTTCACAACACGCATTGAAGGCAATACTTTTATTTTAAAGATTAATTCAGCTCAAGCTACGATTAAACCTTTACCAACAAGTACGATACAACCCCAAGGTGTTTCAAATATTGGCTTTCAACGCGGTGGTCAAGGCGAAGGACTGATTGTTATTGATTTATTGGGCAGTAATACGCCTGTTGATGTGCAACAGCAAGGCAGTAAAGTTGTAGTAAGAACATTAGGCTCTAAAATTCCTACACATTTAGCTAAACGCTTAAATGTAAATGATTTTGCGACTCCTGTTTCAACAATCGAGTCTTATAACGAAAAAGGCAATGGCGTTATTACGATTCAATCCACTGGTAGCTATGAATATATGGCTTATCAAGCGGAAAATAAATTGACCATTAGCTTAAAGCGTCCTCAGGATAAAAATGTAACTTCTTTATATAAGACGCCAAATTATTCTGGTAATAAACTTTCACTCGATTTTCAAGATATTGAAGTTCGCAGAGTTCTACAATTACTTGCCGACTTTACAGGCATTAATATGGTTGCGGCTGACAGCGTTCAGGGTAATATTACTTTGCGCTTAAAAGATGTTCCGTGGGATCAGGCGCTTGATATTATTTTAAAGACTAAAAACCTGGATAAACGCAGAAATGGTAACGTCATTTGGATTGCTCCTGTTACAGAATTGATTAAGGCTGAAGAAGAAGAAGCAAAAGCTGTCGCACAGAGTGTCAAACTGGCCCCATTGCAAACTGAATATATTCAACTTAAATATGCGCGAGCTCAGGATATTATGAGCTTAGTTACAAAGGGCTCAAACAATAGCAATGGTTTACAAAGTACATCTGGTGGTGGAACCTCAACATCTACTAATTTAAATACGGGTGTTGATAGTTTGGGTAATAACGTAGGAAGTTTATTAAGTCCGCGTGGAACGATTACTCAAGATGATCGTACCAATACCTTAATTATTAACGATACGGCTCAGTCGATTGATCAAATTCGTAAAATGATTGATTTATTGGATGTGCAAGTTAAACAGGTCATGGTTGAGGCGCGTATCGTTAGAGCATCTACATCTTTCACCAAAGAACTTGGTGTTAAATGGGGCATATTATCCCAAGGGATTACCAATAATAATAACTTACTGGTTGGTGGTAGTGAAACAACCTTATGGAATTTGCGAAAGCCAGAAAAAGACAGTAACACGGGTGGCTATAAATATACGATTGAACGTCCAGATAACTTGAATGTCGATTTAGGTGTAACCAATCCGGCTGGAAGTATTGCCTTTGGTTTGATTAGTATGTCTGATTTTATGCTTGATCTTGAACTTTCTGCATTACAAGCCGATGGCTATGGTGAGGTTATTTCTACGCCTAAAGTGATGACAGCAGATAAACAATCGGCGAAAGTTGCAACTGGTCAACAAGTTCCTTATCAAACCACGACTAATTCTGCTGCGGGTTCAACGGCAAGCACATCATTTAAAGATGCACTTTTAAGTTTAGATGTTACTCCAAGTATTACACCTGACGGTAAAATTCAAATGAAATTAGACATTTCAAAAGATTCCGTTGCGGGGGCTGCACCTAATGGAGAGTTAATTTTAAATAAAAATCAGATTAACACTAATGTATTGGTCAATAACGGTGAAACAGTCATTTTAGGAGGGGTGTTTGAGCAGACCACATCTAACTCACAAACCAAGGTTCCTTTCTTTGGTGATATTCCTGTACTTGGGCATTTATTTAGAAAAGATGTGAAATCTGATGATAAACAAGAGTTACTGATTTTCGTTACGCCACGAATTGTTAATGACACTTTGGTGAGAAATCATTAATATATTTTTTAATGAAAGCAATTGAAATAGGTGGCGCCTTGCCAAGCAAAGCGTTTGAAACCCTGCCAAATATTTATTTGGTAGGGCCCATGGGGGCAGGAAAAACAACCGTTGGACGTCATTTAGCCGAAATATTAGGGCGTGAATTTCTAGATAGTGATCATGAAATTGAACGCAAAACAGGCGCTACTATTCCTTGGATTTTTGAAAAAGAAGGGGAATTCGGATTTCGTGCTCGTGAAACCATCGTGTTGAATGAGTTGACTTCCCGTAAGGCTCTGGTCTTAGCCACAGGGGGAGGTGCGATTACTCAAGCCCCTAATCGTGAGTTTCTAAAACAGCGCGGTATAGTTGTTTATCTTTACACTCCCGTGGAACTACAATTACAACGAACTTATCGTGATAAAAACAGACCTCTATTACAAGTTGAAAACCCTGAACAAAAATTACGAGATTTGTTAAAAATACGTGATCCTTTATATCGTGAAGTTGCTCATTACACGATTGAAACCAATCAGGGTGCTGCACGCGATCTTGCTCAAAAGATTTTGCAACTTATTTTGTCTAACACGCTAAAATAGCCAAACTTACTCGTGGTTTAATAAACTCATGCAAACTTTACATGTTGAATTAGGCGAACGCCGTTACCCTATTTTTATTGGCAGTCAACTTGATCCTAAGCAGTTGCTTGAGCCTTATATTCATGGTCAACAGGTCATGATTGTAAGTAACGAAACGGTAGCTCCTTTATATTTATCTCACTATCAAGAAGCGTTAAAAAGTTTAGGTAAAACGGTAGCGACTTGTATTTTGCCGGATGGTGAAAAATATAAAGATATTCAACATTTAAATTTAATTTTTGATGCATTACTTGAAGCTGGTTTTAACCGAGATTGTACGGTTCTGGCTTTAGGTGGCGGTGTTATTGGTGATATGGCTGGCTTTGCCTCAGCGTGTTTCCAGCGTGGTGTATATTTTGTTCAGGTTCCGACCACACTTCTTTCACAAGTAGATTCAAGTGTAGGTGGTAAAACTGGAATTAATCATCCACTGGGTAAAAATATGCTTGGCGCATTTCAGCAGCCTCAAGTTGTTTTGGCTGATATGGCTCAACTTAACACTTTGTCTGATCGAGAGTTGTCTGCTGGATTATCGGAAGTTATTAAATATGCTTTGTTAGGCGACGCTGATTTTCTAGTTTGGTTAGAACAGAATATGGATGGGTTGATTGGACGAGATGCTCATCTTTTAGCAGAAGCTGTTTATCGTTCATGCGCTCATAAAGCCCGTATTGTTGCAAACGATGAAAAAGAGCAAGGCGAGAGAGCTTTGCTCAACCTAGGTCATACGTTTGGTCATGCGATTGAATCTTACCTTGGTTACGGTACTTGGTTGCACGGCGAAGCGGTGGCTACCGGTATGGTGATGGCAGCTGATTTATCACAGCGTTTAGGCTGGATTTCAAGCGATGATGTAGAGCGTACAAAAAAAATTATTCAACGCGCTAATTTGCCGATATCATGTCCAAAAATTCCATTGGATGAATTCCTTGGATATATGGCACATGATAAAAAAGTCCTCAATGGTCAATTACGCTTAGTGTTGTTAAAGCAACTTGGACAAGCGGTAATTACTAAAGACTTTGATGTTGAACTCATGAAACAAGCTATTTTGGCAAATCAACACGGATAATAAATTAAGGTAACACATGACTGTATCACGTACACTTTGGCAGAATGTTCAACAATATATCTGGTTGGTGGGTGGTATCGTCTGCTTGTTTCTGGCTTTTCTTTTCTGGGTAATGACTGATAGTAAAAAGCTTGTCGAAGTAGAAAAAGCAGCCGATTCAGAAACACCAGTACAAATTCAGCCAGAAAAAGTGGCAACAACGGCTAACTTAGGGGCTTTGGCTGATGAAGTTAGGCCTCTTGATTTAACGACGCGGACTGTTGTATCTGGTCAACATGAAGCAGAATTCCGTGGTACAAAATTTATTAACGAAAATAAGAAACAGTGGACGCTTGAGCTGTTCCGTGCATCTGATGAAGATATTATTAAAAACTTTTTAAAGAGTCGTTCAGACCGAAATAAATTTATTTATTTCCGCTTAAGTGGAGATAAGCAATCTGAACAATATGTTTTGACATATGGTGTATTTAAACGTTCTGAAGATGCGATTCAGCAGTTAACACAACTGAATCTTGATTTACCTGAATCAATTAAGCCGCAGCCACAACAATTTTCAACTTATGTACCTTTAGTCAATGACTTGGGTGCGGATGAAATGAAAGGTGGAATTAGCCAAACTTATGAAGTGCGTTTACGTCCAGCTCCATTGCCTAAAATAGATGAATCTTTGCTTATGGGCGCAGGTGTAAATGGGGCTATCAGTACACAACCTAAAACGGTTGCCCCAGCAACAAATTCTACAACTCGGACAACTATTATTCGTCGAGATGCTGAAGGAAATGTTGTGGATGTACACCAGTCTAATTCTGCAGCTGACACTGCTAAAAGGACTCAACAAAATCGTGCAACTGAAGCTTCTCCAAAAAATGCCACAAATGAGGGCACAAGAGGGAACTAATAATAAGAATAATTTGCACAAATATAGTGCGCTAATAGAGGATATATACACTTTTTGACCAAGTGTGGTGCATATTTGGTCATTTATTAAAATGATAACCTGAATAAAAACGCTCTATTTTTAAGAAATATAAACACTTAAGTAATAAAAATCATATTGGCATAGTTTTTGCTTTATTCTTGTGCTTATTAATGTACTGCTAACTATTTTGGCGCTCTAAAGAGTGAATTCTATGCAGAGTCGTGGGGTCGAACTGCTTTAAAAGAGTGCGAAATAAGTCAAAACATTTTTCTAGCAAAAACCAGTGTACGTAAAAATGGAACAGCGTATATTGGCTTATCAGCCCAAAATTTTTTTTTGCGAAACATTGAGCTAACTATCGTCCATAGGCAATATCGCAGAAATAAGTTGTTTGTTTGACGCTCGAAAGAGCCTTATTGAAAGAAGGGTACGCTATGCACATGCCATCGCCTAATACTGTAGCTCCCGCTCAAGGTTTATATCAACCTGATGAGTTTAAGGATAACTGTGGTTTTGGACTGATTGCCCATATGAAGGGCGAATCAAGTCATCATCTTGTAGAAACCGCTATTCACAGTTTAAGTTGCATGACGCACCGTGGTGGTATTGCCGCAGATGGCAAGACGGGAGATGGTTGCGGCTTATTGTTGGCGATGCCAAAGCAATTTTTCCGTGATGAAGCAAAAAAACTGAGTGATATTACACTGAGCGAAGTTTTTGCTGTGGGTACTGTATTTTTAAATATTGATCCGGCATTAGCGCAACATTCTAAAAATATTTTAACTAAAGAAATTGAGGCAGAAGGCTTACGCGTACTGGCTTGGCGTGTAGTCCCTACAAATAACGATGCATTAGGTGAGATTGCGCTTCAATCTTTACCTGCTTTTGAACAGGTCATTGTGAACTGTCCAATGGGTGTAACCGAAGTTGAGTTTAACCGTAAACTATTTTTGGCACGTCGCCGTGCAGAACAACAATTACAAAATGATCCGTCATTCTATGTGACTACGCTTTGTTCGACAGTAATCAGCTATAAAGGCTTGATGATGCCGGCTGCGATTGCTGAGTTCTATACAGATTTAGCAGATGAACGTTTAAAATCACACATCGTTGTATTCCATCAACGCTTCTCTACTAACACTTTACCGCGTTGGCCGTTGGCTCAGCCTTTCCGTTATCTTGCGCATAATGGTGAAATTAACACTATTACAGCCAACCGTAACTGGGCTTTGGCACGTACGCCTAAATTTGAAAACTCATTGCTACCAGGTTTAACTGAGCTTAACCCAATCGTGAACCGTACGGGTTCAGACTCATCAAGCTTAGATAATATGCTTGAGATCTTGGTGGGTGGGGGTATGGATTTATTCCGTGCACTGCGCATGCTCGTGCCACCAGCTTGGCAGAACGTTGAAACTTTAGATGCAGACTTACGCGCATTCTATGAGTTTAACTCTAAGCATATGGAAGCTTGGGATGGTCCTGCGGGATTAGTTATTCAAGATGGTCGTCATGCGATTTGTATGCTTGACCGTAATGGTTTGCGTCCTGCACGTTGGGTAATTACTAAAAATGACTACATTACCTTAGCATCCGAAATTGGTGTATGGGGTTATGAGCCTGAAGATGTGGTTTCTAAAGGTCGTGTAGGACCAGGCCAAATTTTGGTAGTTGATACTTTAACTGGCAAAGTACTTGATACGAAAGATGTGAATACACATCTTAAAAATATGCGTCCGTACCGTGAATGGTTACGTGATCATGCAATTCGCTTAAATGCAAACCCAGAACTTGAAGAACAATTAGTTGATCAAGGTTTAACTGGCGATGCTTTAAAAGCAGCTCAAAAAATGTTTATGGTGACATTTGAAGAGCGCGACCAGTTGTTGCGTCCTATTGCTGAAAGCGGACAAGAAGCTGTAGGATCTATGGGTGATGATACGCCAATGGCTGTATTGTCTCGTCAAGTACGCCATGTGACTGATTATTTCCGTCAACAATTTGCGCAAGTAACAAACCCGCCAATTGATCCGCTACGTGAATCGATTGTTATGTCGCTCGAAACCTGTTTGGGTCGTGAGCAAAATGTATTTGAGCAGGGCCCAGAGCACGCAGATCGAATCATTATTTCGAGCCCTGTTCTGTCTAACTCAAAAATACAGCAAATCCGTAGTATTGATCGTACAGGCTATGAGTCTGTTGATATCAATTTGAACTATGCTGAAGAAGAAGGTTTACAAGCAGCGATTACACGTATTTGCGAAGAAGCGGCACAAGCTGTTCGTGATGGTAAAACTTTAATTGTTTTAACTGATAAAAATATTCGCCAAGGTTTCTTGCCTGCAAATGCAGCACTTGCAACAGGTGCGGTACACCATCACCTCATTAAAACTGGTTTGCGTACTGATGCAAACATCTTGGTTGAAACTGGTTTCGCACGTGATCCGCATCAATTTGCGGTATTACTTGGTTTCGGTGCAACAGCAGTTTACCCATACCTTGCATATGACGTGATTAATGATTTGATCGCTAAAGGTGAGCTTTTAGGTGATCCAATCCATGCTCAAGCGAACTTCCGTAAAGGTATCGAGAAAGGCTTATTAAAAGTTCTTTCAAAAATGGGTATCTCTACAGTTGCTTCGTATCGTGGTGGTCAGCTATTTGAAGCAGTGGGTTTATCGTCTGAAGTAGTAGATCAGTGCTTCTTGGGTGTTCCAAGTCGTATTCAAGGCGCAACATTTGCTGATCTTGAAAAAGACCAGAAAAAATTAGCGGCTACCGCATGGTCAAATCGTAAACCAATTGATCAAGGTGGTCTGCTTAAATTCGTATTTGATAAAGAGTATCACGCGTTCAACCCGGATGTGATTAACTCATTACACAAAGCGGTTCGCTCTGGTAAATACGAACATTTTAAAGAATATGCTGAGCTGGTGAATAACCGTCCAGTGGCAACTATTCGTGACTTGTTTAAATTAAAAACAACGAATTCAATTCCACTTGAGCAAGTTGAATCAGTTGAAGATATCTTGCCGCGTTTTGATTCGGCTGGTATGTCTTTAGGTGCTCTTTCTCCAGAGGCACATGAAGCAATTGCAATTGCGATGAACACGATTGGTGGTCGTTCAAACTCTGGTGAGGGTGGTGAAGATCCTGTTCGTTACGGCACAATTCGTAACTCGAAAATCAAACAAATCGCATCTGGTCGTTTTGGTGTAACTCCGGCATACCTCACTTCTGCTGAAGTATTGCAGATTAAAGTTGCTCAAGGTGCAAAACCGGGTGAGGGCGGTCAGTTACCAGGTGGTAAAGTAAATGGTTTAATTGCACGTTTACGTTACTCAGTGCCAGGTGTAACACTGATTTCACCTCCACCGCACCACGATATTTATTCAATTGAAGATTTGTCTCAGTTAATTTTTGACTTGAAACAAGTTAACCCGCAAGCAATGGTATCTGTGAAGTTAGTATCTGAGCCGGGTGTAGGAACAATTGCAGCTGGTGTTGCGAAGGCATATGCAGACTTCATTACCATTTCTGGTTATGACGGTGGTACTGCTGCATCTCCACTTTCATCAATTCACCATGCGGGTTCCCCATGGGAGTTAGGTTTAAGCGAGGCGCATCAAGCACTTCGAGTTAATGACTTACGTGGCAAAGTACGCGTACAAACTGATGGCGGTTTAAAAACTGGTCTTGATGTGATCAAGGCAGCAATTTTAGGTGCTGAGAGCTTTGGCTTTGGTTCAACACCAATGATTGCGTTAGGTTGTAAATACCTCCGTATTTGTCACTTAAACAACTGTGCAACCGGTGTTGCAACTCAGCAAGATCACTTACGTCAAGAGCACTACATTGGCGAGCCAGAAATGCTCATTAATTTCTTCCACTTTATCGCGGAAGAAACTCGTGAATGGTTGGCAGCGTTAGGTGTGTCTTCATTGAAAGACTTAATCGGTCGTGTTGATTTACTTGAAGTATTACCGGGTGAAACTGAAAAACATGCTCATCTTGATTTAAGCGCATTGTTAACTTCTCATCCTTCTGCTGAAGGTAAAGCGCAGTACTGTGAAGTACAAGGCAATGCACCATTTGATAAAGGCGTATTGGCTGAGAGAATGGTTGCAGAAATGCTTCCAGCAATTGAATCAAGTGCAGGCGGTCAGTTCAACTTTACTGTTGTGAACTGTGACCGTTCGATCGGTGCTCGTGTATCAGGTGAAATCGCTCGCCGCTATGGCAACTTAGGCATGGAAGTACACCCAGTAGTGATGAACTTAACGGGTACTGCTGGTCAGTCACTTGGTGTTTGGAATGCTGGTGGTTTACACATCCGTCTTGAAGGTGATGCAAACGACTATGTAGGTAAAGGTATGGCTGGTGGTCGTATTTCGATTTTCCCACCACAAGGTTCACCTTTCCAAACCCAAAACACAGCAATTATTGGTAATACCTGTTTGTATGGTGCAACTGGCGGTAAGCTTTTTGCAGCAGGTACAGCGGGTGAGCGTTTTGCAGTTCGTAACTCTGGCGCATTTGCTGTAATCGAAGGTGCTGGTGATCACTGTTGTGAATATATGACAGGTGGTGTTGTGACTGTACTTGGTAAAGTAGGCCATAACTTTGGTGCGGGCATGACCGGTGGTTTTGCTTATGTACTTGACCTTGATAATGACTTCGTAGATTACTACAACCACGAATTGATTGATTTAAATCGTATTTCAACAGAATCTATGGAAGATCATAAAGAGTTCTTGTTGCGTATTATCGATGAGCATATCAAAGAAACTGGTAGTGCTTGGGCTTATAAAATCCGCAATGAGTTCGATTTCTACAGCCGTAAATTCTGGCTTGTGAAACCAAAAGCTGCTAATTTGCAAACGCTTTTGAAAACAACACAAGCTGACCCACAATAATTCCACGACTGCAAAGACATAGGCAGGTGCGGGCAACAATGAAATCCGCGCCTACCCACGGAGAGAGACATGGCAGAACGCCTAAATAATGACTTTCAATTTCTGGATGTACCACGCCAAGATCCAGAGAAAAAAGATATTACTGTCCGCAAAGCAGAATTTGTGGAAATTTATAAGCCTTTTACATCGGAAACTGTCACTAATCAGACTCACCGTTGTTTAGGTTGTGGTAACCCATATTGCGAATGGAAATGTCCTGTACATAACTACATTCCAAACTGGTTAAAACTCATCGCTGAAGGCCAAATTTTCCAAGCTGCTGAGCTTTGTCATCAAACGAACACACTACCTGAAGTATGTGGTCGCGTATGCCCACAAGACCGTTTATGTGAAGGTGCTTGTACCTTAAATGATGGTTTTGGTGCAGTAACTATTGGTAATGCTGAAAAATATATCAACGATACAGCCTTTGCTTTGGGCTGGCGTCCAGATATGTCAGGCGTAAAATGGACTGACAAAAAAGTTGCAATTATTGGTGCGGGTCCTGCTGGTTTAGGTTGTGCGGATATTCTTGCTCGCGGTGGTGTTAAACCAGTTGTATTCGATAAGCGTCCTGAAATTGGTGGCTTACTTACATTCGGTATTCCAGAATTTAAAATGGAAAAAGATGTAATGAAACGCCGCCGTGAAATCTTCACGGGTATGGGCATCGAATTCCGTTTAAATACTGAAATTGGCACTGATGTAACCATTGATGAATTACTTGCAGAATATGATGCTGTATTCATGGGTATGGGAACTTATACATATATGAAGGGTGGGTTTCCGGGTGAAGATCTTGACGGCGTTTATGACGCACTTGATTTCTTAATCTCTAACGTGAACCGTTGCCAAGGTTGGGAAAAAGACCCAAGTGAATACATCAGCTTAGATGGTAAAAAGGTGATTGTTCTTGGTGGTGGTGATACCGCTATGGATTGTAACCGTACTTCTTTACGTCAAGGTGCTCACGATGTAACGTGTGCATACCGTCGTGATGAAAGCAACATGCCAGGTTCTGCACGTGAAGTAAAAAATGCCTATGAAGAGGGTGTGAAATTCCTATTCAATCGTCAACCGATCGAGATTGTTGGCGACAATGGCAAAGTGACAGGCGTAAAAGTGGTAACGACACAAATGGGTGCACCAGATAGTCGTGGCCGCCGTAGCCCTGAGCCAATTCCGGGTTCTGAAGAAGTGCTGCCAGCCGATGCGGTTTTACTTGCATTCGGTTTCCGTCCAAGCCCAGCGGATTGGTTCGGTAACGCGAATATTAATCTTGATGGTTCAGGCCGTGTTGTCGCAGCTGAACAGCAAGAATTTAAATTCCAGACATCAAACCCGAAAATCTTTGCTGGTGGTGATATGGTGCGTGGCTCAGACCTAGTCGTGACTGCGATTTGGGAAGGCCGTCAAGCTGCTGAAGGCATTTTGGATTACCTTGGTGTTTAATAAATTAATTTGTTAAAACACTCAAAAAAGCCTACTTCAAGTAGGCTTTTTTATTGTCTACCATTAGTCACTTTGATGTTTTTGGCAAATACAATAAGCTTTTTTGCCCTTTTTAGCTTTTTAAGCTCGCGACATACTCGAAACTTCCTTCTTCAATGCAATAGGTGTTGAATATGAACATCGCAGGTATGACGGCAGAAAAATCATATTTAAATCGTCGAAAAACGTTGGGTATTACCGTGCGTCGTCTTGAATTTAATCCAACGGCGATTAAACGGCACTATTTTGCCAATTCTCCTCTCATGTCTCATTTTTTAACTGCACTCTCGTCAACGTTTCCAGTTGGCGAGCAATTTTTCGTAAATAGCGTACGTAATGTACGTGATAAGGTTTCAGACCCTCAACTACAAGCACAAATTGCAGCTTTTATTGGGCAAGAAGCTATGCATTCCAAAGCGCATAGTGAGTTTAATGAAGCTTGGCGTCGTGATGATTATAATCTGGACAGATTTCAAAACTGGCTAAATGAGCGTGATAAATATTTAAGAACGATTCCGCCTAAATTACAGTTGGCTCTTACCTGTGCTTTTGAACACTTTACTGCGTTACTTGGCGCATATGTTTTACAGCATCCTGAGTTATTAAAAACACTAGATGAAGATGCACTAAAACTTTGGGTATGGCATGCGATTGAAGAAATTGAACATCGTTCAGTCGCATTCGATGTCTATCAGCATGTATATGGAGATGATCGTGTGCGTCGTTTACTCATGCGCAGTGTTACGACAGGATTTGCCAGTCTCGCTTTTTATGGGGCAACCCGCTTATTTTGGCAAGATAAGTGGAATAGCTTACCTAAAATCGGAGGTAATTTATTTGGGTCATATTTACTCATAAAAATGCTTGTGCAATTAATGCCTGAATACTTCGCATATTACAAAAAAGATTTTCATCCTAGCCAAAAGGATTACGGCAAAATGGTCGATTACTGGAAAAGTTCTTTGGCAGACGAATATCAAATGGCAAGTTTTCAACAAGAAAAAGACAAAAGATTAAGTTAATAGATAACCGGATTTAAAATCCGGTTTTTTAAAAATCAATAAAATAAAAGCAACACAACAATGCCAAATTCATCATACAATCAAATAAAGAGGTCAAAAATATAAAGAAAAACTTGAGGATAATGTGACGATGAAAAATTTGAAACAACTTGCGATCGCAACGACACTTGCCAGTACCTTACTATTTTCGGGGTGTGGCTATAACACGTTACAAGTAAAAGATGAGGCTGTAACAGCAGCTTGGTCGGAAGTACAAAACCAATATCAACGTCGATCAGATTTGGTACCGAACCTTGTGAACGTGGTAAAAGGTTATGCTAAACATGAAGAACAAGTATTAACCGAAGTGACACAGGCACGTTCAAATGTTGCTGGTTTAAAAGTTGATAAAGAAGTTTTAGAAGACCCAGCTCTACTTGAAAAATATCAACAGGCTCAAAGTCAATTAACTGGAGCTTTATCTCGACTGATTGCTGTGTCTGAAAATTACCCAGATTTAAAAGCCAATACTCAATTCCAAGAATTACAAGTTCAGCTTGAGGGTACAGAAAACCGTATCGCAGTTGCACGTAATCGTTATATTACAACAGTGCAAGATTACAACGGATATGTACGCCAGTTCCCGCAAGCAGTGACGGCAAAAGTAATTGGTATGCATCCAAAAGCCAATTTCTCTGCAGAAGCTTCTGCGCAACAGGCCCCAAAAGTTTCTTTTGATTAATCTTATAAATCAAAGGAGTGCCGTATGAGAAATACTATATTGCTTCAGTCTAAGCAAATTAAGGCCTTTATTGGGACCTTAATTTTGCTCTGTTGTAGTGTCCTTTTTCAGAATACGGCATGGAGTGAAAGTAATATTGCAACTGCTACTGATGAGACCGATGCAGTAGTCGCTGGCAAAATTATTCAAAAGCAGCAAAATCAAACCACTGCTTCTAAAGCGGGTGAACAATCTGCTTCAAGTATTGCTGCTCAGCCTCAAGTTTCTAACGATATGGCAGATGGTGAATCAATTCGTGGTTTGCCAACTTTAAACCAGCCTGTTATTGATCAAGCTAACATTTTAAGCGAGACAGAGAAGCAGCAGCTCGATCAAAAAATTCTAAGTTTATATCAGCAAGGCAAAGCACAAATTGGTATTGTCATTGTTCCCACTACTGGTCAAGAAGATATTTTTGATTATGCATTACGAGTAGGTGAACAGTGGCAATTAGGCTCAGCTAAGCGTGACAATGGATTACTCATTGCAGTTGCGGTAAATGACCACCGTATACAAATTTTAACCGGATATGGCTTAGAAGGCGTATTGCCCGATATTATCGCAAGTCGGATTATTCGAAACCAAATTACTCCTTATTTTAAACAAGCCCAATATGCACAAGGGTTAAATGCAGGGCTCGATGAAATTGGAAGAATTTTAAACCTTGATCCAGAAGTAGCTCAGCAAGCTGCTCAAGATTTAAAAGAACGACAACATCAAGCCGCAGAAGAACAACAAGCCAAGCAAACAACGCTCACAATGGCTTTATTTATTCTTGTTGCCGGAATTGTAGGGTCATTCATTGTAGGACGTCCTCTTAGTGCATCTACTGCTGGTGTTGCTGCGGCAGTGGCAGGTTTTGTAAATGGCGCAGGTTTAGTAACTAGCTTACTACTTGGTTTTGGAATTTTCTTTTTACTCATTACTTCAATTGCCCAACTTATTTTACAGGCCATTCTGAGTGGTTCTGGCGGTGGTGGCCGTGGAGGCGGCTTCGGCGGTGGTGGCGGCGGATATGGTGGCGGCGGAGGTCGTTTTGGTGGTGGAGGTGCTTCAGGCTCATGGTAACAACATCAGAAACAACACAAATTATTACTCATCCCAAAATTGAGGAATCTGTAGAGCCAAGCCTAAAACGTTGGTTTAAACATTTATGCTATTTTCCGGCGAGTAGTCGTTATTTTTCGAAACAAGATAAGCAAACTATTGCCGATGCTGTACAGCAAGCAGAACATGGCCATGTTGGAGAAATACAGGTTGTAATTGAAGGCCATATTCCATGTTCACAAGCTTATAGACAAAATACACGATTAAGAGCACAGCAGTTATTTGCAGAGTTAGGCGTTTGGGACACCGAATTAAATAGTGGCGTATTGTTATACCTAAATTTATGTGAACGTACGGTAGAAATTATATTTGACCGTGGTATTAGAAATGCCACCAATGATCAGGTCTGGCAACAGATTTGTGAATCTATCGTTCAACTTCTTACACAAAAACAATATCAACAAGCTGTAGTGATTGGTGTACAGCAAATTGGAGAGGTAATGTCACGTTTTTATGATGAAAATATGCCAGATCAATCTAATGAATTGGGTAATACTCCGATTATTCTTAATTAACTCGCCTTGAAAATTACTATATTAGCTAATTTTCATAATTTTACTTTTAAAGGTGATTGACAAAAAATGTCACCTATTTATTTGTTTTTAAAGAGAATTTGTTCACAAAAATAAATATAAAGTTTGATGGGTTTCGTTTACTTTTTTTTATATGTGATAAGTTTTAGCGAAAACTAATATGACAATTTTTGTCAGTTATTTACAGTGATTTTATATTTAGTAGATTCAAAAATAGTATAAGTTTTTGTTTTTTAATAAAAATAAAAGTTGGCATGGATGCTGCAATATAGTTGATAGCTGAAAAAGCTTATATAAAAACATACATACAATCTTTGGGGAAAAGGTTATGAATGCACAAAAAGGTTTTACATTAATTGAACTCATGATCGTGGTTGCGATTATCGGTATTTTGGCGGCAATTGCGATTCCGCAATATCAAACTTATATTGCGAAATCACAAGTAACAAGAGCTGTAGATGAAGCTGCAGGTCTGAAAACTGCTTTAGATACATGTATACTTGATGGAAAAGCAACGGCTGCATGTGACTTTGGCGCTACTGGATCAAATATTTTAACAGGTGCTGCTACAGGTGGTTTAAATGGAGCTAATGGTGTTGAATCTGGTAAAACAGGTGTTCCGGTTGCTTCAATAGGTGCGAATGCTACAACTGATTCTACTATTATTGCAACTTTAGGAAATAGTGCAGCTCAAGCTATTGCAACTCAGACTATAACTTGGACTAGAAATGCGGGTACAGGAAGTTGGACTTGTTCTTCAAATGTGTTGCAGAAATATGCGACTTCAGCTTGTCCGACAACTAGTACTAACTAATAATAAAAATAAAAAAACGCACCTCATGGTGCGTTTTTTTATTTAAAAAGTTTACTTCTGGTATTAGCTGTTTATAAATTAGTTAGAACTTCTCTTTTCTTATTTGCATGTATAATTCTCTCAAGTTTTGGTCTCTAACCTTTCACTATGCAAGTATTCTTTCTATTCTTAGCTGCAATCCTGTTAGGTTTTGCATGGTTGTCTCCATTTCACTATAGTCCTTGGGTAATGTTCTCGAGTGAAGTGAGTACTTTTGGGGCTGGGTTATGTGTATTAACCGCTTTAATTCAGCAAAATATTAAAATCCCTAGAGCACAACTCTTGTTGCTGCCATTTACTTTAATTCCAATAGTGCAGTGGAGTTTTGGTTTGGTTTTTGATCTGAGTACAGCCTTATTGAGTTCTTTTTACTTGTTAGGTTTCTGGTTTATGGTCTTGGCTGGTTACAACCTGTCTTTAGATCAACAAAAGCGAGATCAAATCTTTTCTGGCTTTAGCTTGCTCGTAATTATTATATCGCTTTTTACTAGTTTTATTGCAATTTGCCAATGGTTGAATATTGAGTCTCATATTCCGTATGTGCTTAAGTTACTAGGTAACCGTCCTTACGGTAATTTTGGTCAACCCAATAATATGGCAACCTTTTTAATTATTGGATTATTAGGGTGTTTGTATTTATATGAAAAGAATAAAGTAACAATTTGGTTGTTACTGCCTTCAACTCTCATTATTTTATTTACGGTCGCATTAAGTCAATCAAGAACTTCATGGATAGTTTTTCCATTTTTACTCATCTATTGGGCGATCAGGCAGTTTAGAAAGCAAAAAAGATTTGGATTCGCTCAAGGCTTCTTGTGGTGTTTAACATTTTTCTTAATTGCTGGATTCATCTTACCTTATATTACTCAATTCATTGAGTTCTCTACACATACACAGATTACTGAAACAAGTACGTTTGTTGCTCGTGCAGGTTCTGGACATGAGCGTGTAGGTATGTGGATACAAATATTACATGCTATAGCTCAGCAGCCATGGGCAGGGTATGGGTGGAGTCAAACTAGTGTTGCTGTAGTTGATAGTATTCAATATGGAACTGTACATGTATGGTTTAATAGTGCTCATAATGTACTGCTTGATTTAATTGTCTGGAATGGTATTCCATTAGCAGCTGTAATCATTGCTTACTTTGCATGTTGGTTTCTTTGGTTAAATCAACAAGCTAAAGAAACCATCTCGATTGTAGCAATTATGATGGTGTGTGCAGTGCTTATTCATGCCATGTTCGAGTTCCCACAACGCTATGCTTATTTCTTGCTTACCTGTGGTTTCTTGCTCGGTATTGCTCAGGCGCAAACTCCAGTACTCAAGGGAGTTGTACTTAATAAGCAACTTTTTCGCTTAATATGGATAGTTAGTTTACTGCTTATTATTGCGATTTTACGTGATTACAATGTATATGTTTTAAATAGTAATTTACTGTATAAGAATAAAAAGCCAAATGCAGAGTTCATGGGAAGTAGTAAAATTTTTGTTTTAACGCAGTTTGAAGAGCGTTTAAAATGGATTGAACTTAATCCAAAAACTAAATTATCTGAAGCTGAGCTAGTCCAGTGGGGGAACTCGGTAAAGAATAAAGCAACTCCATATAATTTACGTAAAAATGCAAAATTGCTGGCTTATAATGGAAAACCAGAGCAAGCAGAGCAGCAATTATTAATTTTAAAGCATCTTTATAAGCAAAAAATAACGCTACCAGAGTTATTAAAAGAAAAGTAATAAAAAAATCCCCTTGTGCTCAAGGGGATTTTTTTATTAAAAATTACATTTGGCTCTGGATATAATTTTCAATGCCTACGCTGCCAATAAGATCAATTTGAGTATCTAACCAGTCCCAATATTCTTCTTCTTTTTCTAAAATTTCTTGCACAAGATCACGAGTCACATAGTCTTGTTCTGTTTCAGCGAGTGCAACTGTTTTTTGAATCGCTTCTATATTTTCTTTCACTTTACGAATGTCACATTGCAGAACTTCTTCTGTATGTTGGCCGATATAAAGTTTTCCTAAATGTTGAAGGTTAGGTAGGCCTTCCAAAAATAAAATACGTTCAATAATTTTGTCTGCATGTTTCATTTGACGAATTGATTCTTTATATTCGGCAGAACCAAGCTGCTCAATTCCCCAATCATTAAACATGCGTGAATGTAAAAAGTATTGATTAATTGCAGTTAAATGATGATACAGCACTTGGTTAAGCTGATTAATGACATCACGATTGCCTTTCATTGTAGCTACTCCAAAACAATTTCTGCCTCAATTTAATTAAGGCAATCTATAAAAACCATTTTAGTGAACAATCATAGATATGGCGAGTAATTTATGGAACAGCAAATGAAAATCGCAATCAAAAACAACACAATATTAGGAAAGGAGATTTTGCAGCCAAAAAAAACCGCTTGAATGAGGAACTATTAATGTTCCGCAAAAAGCGGTGGAGGAGCTCATAAAATACTGTTAAATGTTTATAATTTTTTTACGCCGCTACAGAAATACGAGCAGCGATTTCTGCTAATTCTTCACTAATGATAGCACGTGCTTCTGGTGCACAGCGTCCACAGCATGTACCAAGATCAAGCAAATCACGAATTTCACGATAGCTTTCAGCGCCATTTTCAACAGCGTCTTTAATATCTTGATCGGTAATGCCACGACACAAGCAAACGTACATGGGAGTGATCCCCAAATATAAATGCGATAATAGATATTATTGATAATTATTATCGTTTGTCAATGAAATTCATTTAAAATCTCATTTATCATCATTGGGATTTTGGATAAAAAAATACCACCTAAGCGGAAATCTAAGAAGAATTTAGATTTTTATGCAAAGATGGTTCATATTTTAAAAGCTAACTATTTAGATATAGATTTTTAAATTTTTTATATCTTATTGATTAATAATTACTATTCCGTCCATTTCTACTAATGCACCTTTTGGTAAGCTTGCTACACCAAGAGCTGCACGGGCAGGATATGGTTGAGCAAAATATTCACCCATAATTTGGTTTACAAGTTGGAAATTTGATAAATCAGTTAGAAAAATATTGAGCTTGGCAATATCTGCAAGTGATCCGCCAGCAGCTTCACAAACCGCTTTTAAATTATCAAACACACGGCGAATTTGAGCTTCGATACCTTCTACAAGTTCCATACTGTATGGGTCTAAACCAATTTGCCCTGAAAGATATAACGTATTATCTACTAAAATAGCTTGAGAGTATGTGCCGATAGCAGCAGGGGCATTTTCAGTATGTATCACTTGGCGGGACATTTGGTTCTCCTTGATTAAATCTCTTTCCATCATAATCGATGATAGGTTTGGACAAAAGTATCATCGATTTAAATGATTAAGTGGATTTGGAAAGTTTGATTTTGTTAAAGAAACATAAATCTGACCAATAGTCCTTGTAAAGACTTAGCTTACTTTTGAAATTTCCATCTGTGGATTAGGCGCATCCAAACGCTCAATACGTGGAAAACCATAATGCATACGTAAATCACGGATGACTTTTGCAATATGTTTACGGTTGTTGACTACAATATTAACAAAAGTTCTTTGCTCATTTGAGTGAACCATTTCTACCCCTGCATTATTTTTACGACATTGATAGATCAGGTCAGATACCTGCTCATCATTCATTGCCATTTCTATAGCAAGGTAGGCTGTAAAACGTACATCATCTACATCATCTGCTTTCCATTGAAGCGGCATGATATTTTCAGGATGTAGATGTTGTTCATGTAGCAAGTTATGACAACGGATGCGATGCACAATTAACCCACGACGTGTTAAATGTCCTTGAATTGGGTCACCTAAAACTGGATTGCAGCAATGCGCATATTTAACGTCGACACCTTCAGTACTTTGAATGAGTCGATCCGAATTTTCTATTTGTGGATGTTTGTCATGAGCAAATAGGTGATTAGCTACAAGTTGAGGAAGTAAGTCACCAACCGCAATTTGTTCAAATAATGTATTTTTATTATCGATATGACGCCATTGTAGTAAATCTAACCAGTCGGCTTCAGAGAGATCATTAATTGAACGGTTAAAGAGTTTTAGTGCTCGAGAAAGTGCCTGTGCACCGACTAAACGCTGTTCTTCAATGTCTTGGTCTTTAAGAACATGCTGTAACGCACGGCGAGCTTTTTGAGTATTAATAAAACTTAACCAGTCTGGATTTGGTGTGGCTAAAACATCTGTAATAACTTCGATAACCTGACCGCTAATTAATGGGGTCGATAGTGGTTTAATCTCGCCATCTACTTTTGCACCAACTGCATGATTACCTAAAAATAAACTTGCTGAATAAGCAAAATCAACTACGGTAGCACCTTGTGGTAACTCATGGAGTTGACCATGTGGTGTGTAAACCCAAATTTTTTCTTGGTGTAAGTAATCTAATAAATCATTAAAAGTCGTTTTTGCACATTCTCCATCAATCAATGTATTTAAGTTCTGCATTGAAGCCTGAATGGCTGAACGACAAGTTTGTGGTGCATTTTCACCAAGCACTACCCCAAAACGGGCAGCTTTACGCATAAGCTCGGTTTGAATGGTAAGAGATAGTGTGGTTTTTTCGCCTTTGAGCTTAATTAATAAAGACTGGTTACCACCAGGTAACGGACGACGAATATGGTCCTGATATTGAATGACCTGAAAGTTTTCTCTTAAAGCATCAACTAGGCGGTCACAGTCGGCAATTGATTGTAAAACGATTTCAAACGCATGACTATGAGTAAGTTCTTGTAAATCCATCTCATTTTTAACGAAATGGCGTAATAATTCGATATTGTTGTTTTTCTTTTTAATACGGCCTTGAATATGATAATTATGAAGAAGTTCAGCGAGGTTTTGTTCCCAGATACTTTGATATTTACATCGCTCTGGTTTGGTTAGACGTAGTGCATTTTGCACGTTATCAAACATATCAAGATCAAGATTTTGATAACAAAGATTTTCTAGATTATCGCCCATTTCATTCATGCCGACTAATCTTGCCATTGGCACAAAGATATCAAAAGTTTCCTGAGCAATGCGGGCACGTTTATCTGGACGTAAAGCACCTAGCGTTGTCATATTATGGTAGCGGTCGGCTAATTTAATAATAATGACACGTGGGTCCTGTAGGGTCGCTTGCAAGATTTTTCGGAATGAAGCGGCCTTGTTAAATTCTTTATCACTTGACTGGCTAAGTTTGGTTACACCATCAACTAGTTCTGCAACAGTCAGGCCAAATTTTTCAGTAATATCTTCTTTGGTATATTGAGTGTCTTCAATAACATCATGCAAAAGTGCAGCCATTAAGGTTTCAGCATCTAAACGCATGTTTGCAAGAATACAGCTGACAGCAATCGGATGCAAAATGTAGGGTTCACCACTTTTACGTGTAATGCCAGTATGTGCTAGATCGGCAAAATCACAGGCAGCAAGCACTTTTTCGACCTCACTTACCGATAAGTAAGGGTCGATAATCAATTTGAGCTGTTGCTTGGCTTGGCTGACCTCTTCGCCTGGCATAAATCACCCTTTTTCCTAATGCTGAAAAACTAAATCTATCTACTTCTTAATGAAAAGCATATTGCGGAACTTGTCAATTTTTTCATTTGAAAAAGTGTATTTTTTTTTCAATGAAAATAATTGCTTTTTTCAATATCTTTAAATACAAGACAAAGCCAAATAAAAAACCACCGCAGAAAAACGATGGTTTTTTTATGAAACAGAATTATTTAGAAAGAAAAACCTTCTAAATTCAAGCTGTTTGTAGAAAGAGCAAGATCAAGACTAGAAGTTTGATAATCTTGTTCACGTTGTTTAAGAATTTCTTTCGTAACGTGCCCTGCCGCGATTTCGCGTAAAGAAACTACAGTCGGTTTGTCGTTATCCCATTCTACAGTTGGCTCCATGCCTTGACGTGCCAATTGACGAGCACGTTTACTTGCAACGAGCACAAGCTCAAAACGGTTGTCTACATGATCTAAACAATCTTCAACGGTGACGCGTGCCATAAAAGTTCTCGTTTTGGAATGGTGAATTTGAACAGACTAAACAGTATAAAAGGCTTTCGATCTAGACTCAAGTTATTCCTGTTTTGGTTGAGGAGTAATCAAGTCTTGAATTAATGTTTGATGACGTTTCGCTTGCTGAGATAATACTAAACGGTTTGCTGTAATTACCGCTTCAAGCTCATGTAAAGCTTTATTAAAGTCATCATTAATAATGATGTAATCAAAATTCGTGTAATGCTGCATATCTTCAACTGCACAGCTTAAACGATGTTCAATGACTTCAACTGAGTCTGTACCACGGTTAGATAAACGCTGACGTAGGTCAAACTGTGTAGGCGGTAAAATAAATATTTGCTTAGATTCAGGAAAAAGTTTGCGTACTTGCTCTGCGCCTTGCCAATCAATTTCAAGTAGAACATCATGTCCTTGAGCTAACTGTTGTTTTACAGTTGCTTGAGAAGTGCCATAGTAGTTACCAAATACTTCAGCGTATTCAATAAAACCTTCATGGTTGACTTGGTCTAGAAATTCATCTTTTGTGGTGAAGTGATAGTGAACACCATCTAACTCACCGGGACGTTGACCTCGGGTAGTATGCGAGACTGAAACATGTAAATTGCTCACACGGTCAAGCAGGGCTTTCACCAAAGATGTTTTGCCTGTTCCTGATGCAGCAGAAACGACAAACAATAGACCCGACATGATATTTTTCCTGATATGATAAAATATCTTCGCTATTGTAGTGTACCGTGCGTTTAAACTGAATAGTTTTAATTGCAAATATTCAAGAGAAATTCCCCTGTTTTATTAATTTTGAGGCTGTTATGGAAATTGTGTTAGCTAATCCGCGTGGTTTTTGTGCCGGTGTTGATCGAGCCATAGCAATCGTCAATCGGGCTTTAGAATGTTTTAATCCTCCTATTTATGTACGTCATGAAGTTGTACACAACAAATTTGTTGTAGATGACTTACGTCAAAGAGGGGCGGTTTTTGTTGATGAGCTAGATCAGGTTCCGGATGACTCAATTGTAATTTTTAGTGCTCACGGTGTTTCAAAAGCAGTTCAGCAAGAAGCTGAGCGTCGAGGCTTAAAAGTGTTTGATGCAACTTGTCCTTTGGTTACTAAAGTTCATATTGAAGTCACTAAATATGCGCGAGAAGGTACAGAAGCCATTTTAATCGGTCATGAAGGACACCCTGAAGTTGAAGGAACAATGGGTCAATATGACAAATTGAAAGGTGGTAACATTTATCTGGTTGAAGATGAGGCTGATGTTGCTGCACTTGCAGTAAGACATCCTGAAAAACTTGCATTTGTGACCCAAACAACTCTATCTATTGATGATACTGCTAAAGTTATTGATGCTTTGCGTGCAAAATTTCCTCATATTCAGGGGCCGCGTAAAGATGATATTTGCTACGCAACTCAAAACAGACAAGATGCTGTACGTGACTTGGCGGAACAGTGTGATGTGGTATTGGTCGTAGGTTCACCTAACTCATCAAATTCAAATCGTTTACGTGAGCTTGCAGAGCGTATGGGCAAAGCTGCTTACCTTGTAGATAATGCTGATCAGTTAGAACAGTCATGGTTCAATGACACTTGCAAAATTGGTGTAACAGCGGGTGCTTCAGCACCGGAAATTCTAATTAAGCAAGTGATTCAACGTTTACAAGACTGGGGCGCGCAAGCACCTAAAGAATTAGATGGACGTGAAGAGAACATAACCTTTAGTCTTCCTAAAGAATTACGCATTCACGTGACTCAAGCATAAAGTGTGACTTATTTAACATACTGATTTTAAAATAGTTAAACAGATAATTGTTGATGTGACGATTATCTGTTTTTTTATACCCTTTATCTGCTTTGTATTTGTTTTGTAAATCTAAGCCGTAAAATTTAAATAATAAATAAAAAATTCTTAAGTTTATTTGGGGTTCTGGGGATGAGGGGAGTTATTCCGCAAGAAGGGTTCACCTTAGTTGAGCTTATGGTGACGATTGCGGTCATGGCTATTATTGCAATGATGGCTGCGCCGTCTTTTACCCAACTTATGGCTAAGCAAAGATTAAATGCGAATACGAGAGAGCTGATTTCTACCTTATCTCAAGGGCGTAGCCAAGCAGTTTTATTAAGAACAAATGTTACCGTTCATTTAGTTGATGGAACCAATACAAATACAGATTTTTATTGGGAACCCACTTCAGGAAATCGAGTAACCGCGCCCACCTCTGTGAGTAGTATTACCTTTGGTCGAGATGGGGCATTAGTTTTAGGTATTTCAGCTGATACCGATTTTGTAATTTGTAATTCAATCGCTAAAACTCAAAAATCTTTTGCGTTAACCCGGATGGGAACTGTTTATACAAAAAATGATGGAACTTGCTCATGAATAAATATAATCAAAAGGGCATAGGGATGATGGAAGTATTAGTTGCTTTACTCATTCTTGCGATAGGGGTTCTAGGATTTACTGCATTGCAGTTAAGAGCCGTTGATGCCACCGATGAGGCAATGAGTAAAATTCAAGCCATGAATCTTGCCAGAGATTTAGCTGAACGTATTCGTGTAAATAGGGCTGCATTTAGTACCTATGGCGATAATTTAAATACAACAACACAAAGTACATCAGCGACTCCAGAATGTATTCAAACAACAAATACAACGCCATGTACTACGTCTGTTCAAATGGCAAATTATGATACGGCACAGGTTGTAAGTCAGGCAAATGATCTAGGAATGACGATTCGGTTACCTGACTGTCAGGTGAGTGGTACTCAAAACCGCAAGTGTGTCTATGTCGCATGGGGAAAAACAAAAGCAATAAATAGTTCTACTGATTCAGATGCTTGTACGAATGGTGGTGCATATTTGCCTCAAGCAAAATGTGTCATCATGGAGTTATATTGAGATGAATAAAATATATATTCAGCAGGGGTTCACACTTGTCGAATTCATGGTAGCAATTGTTTTGGGGCTATTGATTACAGCTGCTGCCACTCAGCTATTTCTTACTGGACAAATTTCTTTAAATACTCAACGCGCGATGGCTGATCTACAGGAAAGTGGAAACTTTGGATTACGCTATATCTCGAATGACATTCGCAAGAGTAACTATGGAAACAATAACATCATAAATGATCGACTGGCTAACGGTGGAATTGTAATAACCACGAGACAAACTTCCCGTTTCCCAGCAGTAGCAAGTCCAACTTATACGGCAGATACGATTCCAACGAATATGCCAGACACAATTCCGTCAACAGTAGCTGTGCCAGTGACAAGTTTCGCTACCAAGGCCAGTAACGTACAAGTTTCGGCGGTACCACCCGCTACTGGAAAGGTAAATCAAGGTAGCGATCAATTAGTTGTCCAGTTCTTTGCAGAGCAGGCCGGCGTTGATTGTGAGGGTAATAATTATGAGGCGAATAGATACATTGTAGAGCGTTTCTTTTTAAGATCAGATTCAAATGCCATATCAAATGAACCTAATACTGCATTAGCACTTGCATGTGAAGCGGGTTCGTATGTAGCGGGTGCCACCACGATTCTAAAAAATCCTTCAACTTCTACGACTGTATTTGGTACGACAGAAGGAGAAATTTTGGTAAGACGTGTAGATCATTTGCACTTTCTGTTAGGCATTTCTGATGATACCAATACAACAAATTTTCGGTATATCTCGATTGGGCAATATCTTGCTTTGAATGCAAATCCGCGTCCGCGAGTCAATTCCATTCAAGTTGGTGTACTTGTACGTTCCAATGAAAGCATTCGTGAGAATGGTTTAGTTTCAAATAACCAAACTTATAAAGTGCTTGATCAAAATGTATCTATTAAAGTGCCGACAGGGAACCCTCCAAAATATTTGCGTACAGTTATTACTCAAACTATCGCCTTGCGTAATGGTTTGTTTTCTCAAGATACGGCGGTAATGTAATGAAAGTACAAAAGGGTTCAACATTAATCGTTGTTTTAATTTTATTGCTAGTGATTACCGTGATTGGGACGTTGGCTGTTCGTCAAAGTCTAACAAGTTTAAATATTGCAACAAACAGTCAAGCGCAGCAGTTGCTCATGCAGTCATCTGATTCTGTACTTTACCGATTAGGTGCCGAAGGCTTCGCTAGTACGAGTGGTAATCCCACAAGTTTACTTGGCTATGCATTACAAAATCAGGGAAAAGAAGTAGTTTTTTGTTTTAGAAGTCAGACCTCTCCTGCAACGTCTTTCTCTGTCGCAAATACAAGTACTTTACAATGGAATGAAGAAAATACAGACATTACTGTAAATGGTGTATCTGGGTTTTGTAATTTGAGTGCTGTAAATGATTATGCTAGTCGTCGCAAAGCACAAATGACACAAGTTGCTATTGTTGTAAATCCACCGCTAAGCACACCTGCACGCCCATTACAAATTGTCACTTTAGGGAGCGATCTTGAAAGTTTGGGAAAATTGGATAATGAGCAAACAAAAAGAATAAGAGTATATGTGACATCTATTTTACCCAATTTATCTGATGCTTCTCAGGCTGCTATTACAAATTGTCTGAAACGTCCAAATAGCCAGCCATTATCAGGTTCAAACTCAACAGTATCGAGTTGTTTACAAGATTTGAATGTTCCATTTAATACGCAGTTTCAGGATTTTGTGTTGAGTACCTATCAACGTCAGAACTCGGTTTAATTGGATTATTGGGGAATAGGTGAAATGAAGATATTAAATACTAAAAAAGCTAAAGTTTTAAAGTATAAAGTACTCGTCATGGCGATATCTGCCATTATGACGAGCACCGTAACAACATCAGTTGTTCGCGCAAGTGATGTGCAGATTTATCAAAATCCAACGGCAACTAAATATCCGATTATTATGTTGGCAATTGATAATTCTTTTAGTATGACAATTAATGATGCCTATTATAACAATACAAGAATGTCACGTTTAGATGCTCTGAAGCGCTCTTTAGTCACTGCTTTACAGGCTTTAAACACAGATGGTACCTATAAAATTCCTAATATCACTTATATGGGATTAACTAAATTTGCTGGTGATGTTAGTAATCCTAGACGTTCTAGAATTTGGGTGCCAGCAAAAAGGCTGGATGCTTTAGTATCAGGGACAAAAACACAAAGACAATTTCTAATAGAGCAGATTAACGGGCTAGGTGCAGATTCAAGTACACCAACTTCAACTTTATTTGCAGAAACTTATGCCTATTTATTAGGTAGCCGTACGGATAGTCCTAATGCTGTAAATAACTTTTCAAATGGTTACCAAGCAGATCTTTCTGGTATGAGTAATGCTGCAACAGGTACTGTTTCAAACGGAAAATACATTGCGCCAATTGAATCTTTACCGAATGAAAATGATAAACAGTGTTCAACACAGGGTGTATTCTTTTTAACCGATGGTGCACCTTCTGGTATTCCAGCAACAAACACACAATTATTGCTTAAGAATGTTGCTGCAAATGCAGGCATCACAGGAGTGGATGCTAATACTATTAGTGGTTCTGTTACAGATGTACCTGCTGTTTATTATAACTATAGTAAAGCTCGTAGTTCAGCTACCACAAATGGTGAGTTTTACGAGATGAAACTATCCGCAACGGTTAATGAGGTGACGACTAATAATACAGTAACAGGTTATCAAGATCGAAGTGGGTGGTCATATATTGCAGATCTAGTTAAAGCGACATCAACAACTGCAACACCTATCTCAAAGAAAAGAATTTATTTAGCTACAGTTGGATTTGGGCCTCTTTTTAATACCGCAGTTAATAGTAGTGGTAATCAGGTTGAAACCTGTGACAAAGATTCAACTGGACGCAATATCCATTGTTATATTGGTTCTGGGGGAGCTGTAAATACCAATCTGGGTAATTCTGATACTAGTCCTTACTCTAACACTCTTAATGCTGATGCATTAAAGATGTTGGGAGATAAAGTTGGTGAAGGTGATACTTATGGAACCGATAAACCTATTGGTGGCTATACCTATGCAGATACAGGTGAAAAAGTACAAAATGCTTTATTAAGGTTTGTAGGCGCAATTTCACAAGGGACTTTTGAGGCAGCTAGTTTCGGGACTTATGTGGTACCAGCTGATCCAATGGCAACCAGTGCATCTTATTCTTATGTTTTTGCACCACAGTTTCAGCCTAAAGTAAGTGGATCGGGTGGGACAATAGTCTCTACGCAACAGTTATGGTTAGGGAACCTTAAAAAATATACCTTAAATTCATCTGGTACTATGGTTGATGTGAATGGTAATACCGTATTAAAAAATACAGGTGGTATTAATACTTTAACTCAGGACTTTTGGAATGCTGAGAATATTAATGATGGAGACGATGCTCTCAAAGGTGGGGCGTGGTCACAACTATCAGTTCCAAATACGACTTCAGGTACGCTCAGCACGGTAACTAATGCTTCAGATATTCAAACCCGGCCTCTCTACATTAATGCAACTATTCCGACAGCTTTAACTGATGCGAATAAAAATAAAGTTGTAGCTGCAAATAGTTTAACTCAACTGAGTACGCAAAATGTTCTGACTGCTAGCTATATTGACAATACAGCAGGTTCAGGAACGACAGCATGGCGACAAAACGTTTACCAACCTTATCTGTTATCTGCACTAGGTTATAAGCTTACAAAAACTGAATTAGAAGCCAAAACCGCAGGCTATAAGTGGGATACTGTTGATAAAGTAAAAAACTTAAACGTTATGCAGCAAATGGGTGGCGTATTACATTCTGACCCATTACTAGTGACTTTAGAAGCCAAATATGACCCAACTACAGGTGCAATTTTAAGTAATACTCAAAGTACAGTAAACCGTAAAGATTATATTGTGATGGGATCAATACAAGGTTTACTACACATACTGAATCAAGCCACTGGTAAAGAAGAAATGGCTTTTCTTCCCAATGAAATTCTTCAGGATGTTAATCGTCGAGATGCTTTATTAGATGTAAGTAATACAACAACATCTACAACAAATCCATTTTATGGTATCGATGCTCAATGGGGTTCATGGATCGAATATAATGTTGATGCGACGAATAATAAATTTAAAGCCAATATTGCCAATATTTATGGTGGTATGCGTATGGGTGGAAAAAGCTATTATGGCTTAAATATTAAAAATCCAGCAGATCCAAAATTTTTGTTTCAGATTGACCCTGTAAATGGGGTAATTAATAGTGGTACCAGTGGTGTGTTTGCTACAGGGAACCAAGTAACTGCACTTCAGGCAATGGGGCAGAGTTGGTCCAAACCGACACTTGCAAAAATTCGTCTCAATAATCAAGTTAAAAATGTCATGATTGTAGGAGGTGGATATGATCCAGCTTATGAGACGGATGGTTATCAGCCGACTTCAACCACTGTAAATGCTGGCGCTGGTATTTATATTTTTGATGCGACTACAGGTGCTTTATTGTGGGATGCTCGTTACGGTAGTAGTAATAGCACTAGTACGGTTGACGTCAAGGATAGTAATTTAAAATATAGCGTAGTGAGCCAAATCAAAGCTTTCGATCGAGATGCAGATGGTTTGGTTGATAATTTATATTTTGGTGATTTAGGTGGGCAAATCTTTCGCGTTGACTTGAATAATGGTTATGGAACATCAACAACAAATTTTGGTCGAGTAAATCGACTCGCGAACTTTTCAGCACTTAACCAGCGTTTCTATGAAATGCCGACTTTAAGTATTCATGATCGTAACGGTAGCCGTTTTGGTGTGCTTGGTATTGCTTCTGGTAATCGAAGTTTTCCACTGAACAAAGCCAATAGCTATGATAATCGAATTTATGCCTTATATGATTATGATATTGCTTCATCGAATTTATACAATTCAACATTCTCTAAAACAAGTAATTTAACAGAATTAGATTTATATGATTGGAGTCTTATTGCCAGTACAAATGTAGCAAATCTGATGAATAATACTAAAAAGGGTTGGTACTATGTTTTGCGTGAAACTGATGGAACAGCCCAAACTGCAAATACAGGTACAGTAAAAGCACTTAATGGATACCTTGTGGTTGCAAATACCGCTCAATTTTCAGATTTCTACGTATCTTTATATAATCCAAATCATGCTTCAACCAAACAGCCAAATGCGTGTACAGGTGGTATTACAGGTTCAAGTGTAATCCGCCGTTTATGTTTACCTTATGGGGTTTGCGGGGATGCAACCGATGCTGCTCATTTTAATGAAAATAAGATTGGTGGCAATGTGGGTAATGCTTCTGATGGCATTAGTAAAATTAATGCGGGAGGATTTTCAAATGGCGTAAATAATTTGATTAAACTCCTACCAGAAGTTGGGCGAAATTACAAAACGACAAAAATATTTCAAAGTACAAATTGGTATGAGCGACAATAGGAGATCTCTATGAAAAAAAATATGGGATTTACCCTGATTGAGCTAATGATTGTCGTCATGATTGTCGCTGTTTTTGTAGCAATAGCGATTCCATCATATCAAGCTCAAATTCGCCGTGCAGATACCGCAGCAGTCCAGCAGGAATTACTAAAGCTTGCTGGACAATTGGAAAGATATAAAAGCCAAAACTTTTCTTATCATGGTTTCGATCCTAAATATTTATATGGACAAACCTCAGCAATGAGTAGTATGGATTTTCCAAGCAGTACCAATAAAAAGTACACGATTACATTAGCTGATGTTAGTGAAACAGATGCTACTACTTTATTGGCTAGTAGTGCTGGATTGGGCCAAAGATGGGCGATTAGAGCAATACCGGAAACGGCAGGGTATGATGCTCTGTTAGTTACCAGTACAGGGATTAAATGTAAATCTAAATATTTGGTGGCAAATGATCTAACTAATATCAATAATTATACGGGGTGTGCTACAAATGCTGAAAAATGGTAGTCACCAAGGGTTTACATTAATTGAGTTAATGATTGTGGTGGCGATCATTGCAATTTTGGCAGCAATTGCTTACCCGTCTTATACTCAATATAAAATCCGTACTAATCGTACGGAGGTACAAGCTGAGATGCTGCGTATTAATCAACGATTACAAAGCTATAAAGTTATTAATCATAGTTTTGATAATGCTACTTTAGATAATGGTACAGCATCGCAAAATTATCCTTTAATAGGAACTGCTTTTTATACTGTCACTTTAGCGATTGACGCTGATAATCAGGGATATTTACTCAAAGCCACTCCAATTATTACCTCTATACAAAATGGTAATGGTGAAGTTTGCGTAAATCAGGATCAACAGCGTTATTGGTCTAAAGGTGTAATATGCTCATCAATAAACTTGTCAAATACATCAAATTGGGATGGACATTAATTTAAATTCAAAACTGCGGATAACTCAAAAAATAATCTTTCTTTCAGGGCGAAAATCACGTAGAATGTCGCCCTCTATGAAAGGGGTTTGAAGTGTTGCCGATGGTCGGCGCAGGGATAATCCGTAAGAATTATAAGGCTTTTATCATGGTTGTTATTCGTTTAGCACGTGGCGGCGCAAAAAAACGTCCATTCTATCAAATCGTTGTGACTGACAGCCGCAATGCACGTGATGGTCGTTTCATCGAGCGTATCGGTTTCTTTAACCCGACTGCACAAGGTCAAGCAGAAAAACTTCGTTTAGATGCAGACCGTTTTGCTCACTGGGTTTCACAAGGTGCTCAACCTTCTGAACGTGTTGCTTCTTTAGCTGCTCAAGCTAAAAAAGCTACTGCATAATTTTTTGTAGTAGGTAACCCATGACATCAACACAGAATGTTCCAGAAGATCGTATTCAGATTGGACAGTTACGTTCAGCTTATGGATTGAATGGGTGGCTCTGGGTGTATTCAAATACAGAACCTATGAGCAACATGTTTGACTATCTGCCTTGGTACATTGAGACCAAGGCCGGTTGGCAAACAATAGATGTAAAACGTTGGAAACCACATGGCAAAGGCTTGGTTGTTGCTTTGAAAGGTGTGAGTGATCGCACTGGAGCAGAAAACTTGGTTGGCGCTAATATCTGGATTGCTAAGTCTCAACTGCCAAAAGCAGATGTAGATGAGTACTACTGGTCAGATTTAAAAGGCTTAACAGTGTTTGGCCTAGACGATGAAGAGCAGGAAGTAAACTTAGGTAAAATTCATGAGTTGTTTGAAACTGGAGCTAATGATGTGATGGTGGTACATGCGACCCCAGACAGCATTGATTCAGAAGAACGCATGATTCCTTGGCATAAAGATGTAGTACAACGTGTTGATCTTGAAGCTGGTCGTATTTACGTCAATTGGGGCGTAGATTATTAATCCTTTTAGGATTAATACAGCAGGAAAATAGAGGAGTCTGTGATGTTTTTTGCAGTCATTACGCTTTTTCCTGAAATGTTTGAAGCGATTACAGCCTACGGCATCAGCGGACGTGCGGCAAAACGGGATATTGTACAAGTCACTTGTATTAATCCTCGTGATTTTGCTGAGGGTAACTACAGAAGAGTGGATGAACGTCCATTTGGTGGTGGCCCAGGTATGGTGATGATGGCTGAGCCTTTGGCGAAAGCAATTGCACATGCCAAACAGCTTGCCTCACAAGCAGGACATGTTCATGTTCCTGTGGTGTATATGTCTCCACAAGGCAAAACCTTAAATGAGCAGGCAGTACAGCAGTTTGTAGATTACGACGGCTTAATTGTACTGTGTGGACGTTATGAGGGAGTGGATGAACGTTTGATCCAGCATTATGTTGATCAGGAATGGTCAATTGGTGATTATGTTTTATCTGGTGGTGAATTGCCCGCTATGGTGTTACTTGACAGTATTATTCGCCGTTTGCCGAATGTAATGTCAGATGAACAGTCAGCAGTACAAGATTCTTTTGTTGATGGTCTTTTAGATTGTCCACAATATACAAAGCCAGACCATTTTGAGGGGCTGGATGTGCCAGACGTTTTAAAATCTGGACATCATGGCAATATCGAAAAATGGCGCTTTTTGCAGCGGTATCAACGAACTTTAGAACGTCGACCAGAGTTGGCCGAAAAAGTAGAGTTGAATAAGCAGCAAAAAAAATGGCTAAAAGATGCACAAGGGAATGGTGGTAATTCTTAACCACTATTCTTAGGAACGAAAGTTCTGCAACAAGACGAGAAGCAATGCTTCGAGTTAAAGCATGATTCTATTTAATGAATAGTTTTATGTATATTCTAAGGCTCTTTATAGACATATTGTCGTAAAGGGAAAGATAAACGGGTGATATGCGCTTTAGCCTCTATCCCCAGCGGAACCTCAGACCTCTTCTGACTCCGCACATATTGGAGATTCCCACAATGAGTGGTAAACATCCTTTAGTTCAAGCTGTTGAAAATGCACAGTTAAAAACTGATATCCCTGCTTTTGCTCCTGGTGACACTGTTATTGTCCAAGTTAAAGTAAAAGAAGGTGAGCGTGAGCGTCTTCAGGCATTTGAAGGTGTTGTAATCGCGAAGAAAAACCGTGGTTTAAACTCTGCATTCACAGTTCGTAAAATTTCTAGCGGTGTTGGTGTTGAGCGTGTATTCCAAACTCACTCACCAGTTGTTGCTAAAATCGAAGTGAAACGTCGTGGTGACGTTCGTCGTGCTAAACTTTACTACCTCCGTGACTTGTCTGGTAAAGCTGCACGTATTCGTGAAAAATTACCAGCTCGTAAAGCGTAAGCTTATAGCGAGTAAAAAAATGCGCCAATTGGCGCATTTTTTATTTAAAAATTATAGTCCTTGGAGCTTCAAACGGTTTGCGTGTTGACGGTAAACCGAGACAGGATCTGAGGCAAAAATAGAGCGTATCCCCAGCACTTGGTTCACTTCATCTAAATGATTCCAGTTGTAATCATCACGAATTGTTTTACCAAATTTGGCGCTACATCGGGAAACAAGTCCATCATTATCGCCAAATGGATCAACCACTAAGCTACTGCCGGTAAGGGCAATATCAAATGGATCTAATGGATTAGTTAGTGCTTTATTTCCTGAGAAAGAGTACATATAAATGCCTTTCTCTTGATATGTCCCCTCACCACAAGAGGTGGTTGGTACACCCATAGGGAATTGAGCATTAAATTGAGCGGAGCCTTGAGTTGATAAGCTATGAGCAGCTGCTAAAGAGTCATGCGGATAGCTTGTTGGATCTAGGCCTCCTGCCCAAGTAATGGCTGCTGAAAACCAGTTTACTAACGTTGCCAATCCGGACAGAGGAGTACCCTCAACGTTCAGGATGACATCTGCCATTGGTGATCCCTTGTGAGGTGCACCAATCGTGGTGAGTGACGCCACTTTTTCTGGCATGACACCGGCCACATAGCGAATTGTCGGGCCCCCATGGCTATGACCGATTAAGTTGACTTTAGGTTTCCCTGTAATGGCAATAATTTCTTCTACTTGCTGGGCAAGTTGTTCTCCACGCACTTCTGTAGAGTTAAAAGGTGACACTCTTGTAGCCCAGACATTTCCTCCATTGCGGGCAAGATCAGGAAGAATTTGGTACCAGTAATCGAGACCAAGCGTATCTGTTCCAACTCTGTTAAAACCCGCCATACCGTGATTAAAAACCATTGGGTATTTGGTTTGTGCGTAAGATGAATAGACGAACGAGCTTTTAACTTGTTCAGCATTTGTAGCATGGGCCACTGAAATACTCAGTCCTGAGAGCATTGCAGCGCAGAAAAACATTAACTTCCTTTTCATTTTTTACTCACTATTTTTATTTTGTATGAAAAGCAGCTTCTTACTGCTAGTGAATGTTTAGCCTATTCCTAAAAGAAAAGGCTTAATAATTAAATGGCAGTTCACCTCCCTGATCATGGACCGTTTCAAAAGTTCGAAGTCTTAGTTGTTCTTGTGATGAATTGAATTGTTGTTGGCGTAACTGCTGAATAGCTTGATTTTTGGCGCTATCACTCATGTTACTTTTAATAATTTCATCTCGACTATCGAGGTAACTGGTCACTCTTTGTTGCCAAGCACTACGCTGGCTATCTAACGTTTCTAATCTTTGAGTCGCCTCGGCTCCAACAAGTGCTGTACGCATTTGTCTAAGTTCTTCTGGTGAACCATGACGAGCTTTAATTTGTTTGGTCAGCGTATGTAAATCATCAAGTTTGGAGAGTTCTTGTAGATTTTGTTGCCAGTCTTCTGGAAGTTCTTCAAAACGCTCTTTAAGCTTTTGTGCCTTTTCAATTTCGCTTAAAGACGAGTCCTCAAGTATTTGCATACGATCAAGCGTATAGTTCTGATAGATATCTTCGGTTGAGAAAAGTCCTTCAATTTCAGAAGCAGAAAAGAAGCGTTTTCTTATATCTTGAATTGAATTAAAAATCTTTTGAAAATAATTTTTATCTTGTTGTTTTGCTGAAGGTGGCTGGATTTGGGCAAGCTGTTCACGATATTTTAAATAACGGGTCCATAAGTCCATAATTTGTGAGCGAGCTGGCTCTAAATATTGGCCCTGAATAAATTTCCCAAAGTGATTTTTGATTTGTTCTAAATCATTTTCCCCATATTGGGTAATAAAATATTCAAAACAGTCGCGGGTTTGACTATTTACGACCAAATGTTGAGAACTATCAATTTTTAACTCGCAGTTAACTTCTGTATCTTGCTGACTTTTACTATGGTACGCATCTTCGTTTAACGATGAATGATTTGTCTGAGGAGCTGATACTAAATTTTGAGCTTTATTTTCATTGATCTGAGCTGAGGTATTTTTTGAATCAGGACTTAGCCAATATACACATGCAATGAGACTCAAAATAAAAAATCCGAGCACACACCACAATACCTTCTTCTGCATTCCTTGCATAAAGATATCTTCCTTAAGTTTTAATTTGTTGTTTTTTTACTCGATCATTAATGTGCCATAAAATAAGTGAAAAGGCACCTAAATATTATGAAAATATCTTGCCGAATTTGCTAACATGTCGGCACTTTTTTCTAGCTTTGTGTTCCAGTAAAAATGACGACAAAAAATCAAAAAATTTCTCGTCGCCATATCAGTGGTGTATTTCTATTAAATAAACCATTAGGCTTAAGTTCAAATGCGGCTTTGCAAAAAGTGCGTTGGTTATATCGCGCCCAAAAAGCAGGTCATACTGGAGCTTTAGATCCATTGGCGACAGGTTTACTCCCGATTTGTTTGGGAGAAGCTACCAAGTTCTCACATTATTTGCTGGACTCAACAAAGCGCTACCAAACTACTGTTCGATTGGGGCAAACCACAACGACAGGTGATGTGGAAGGGGAGATTCTACAAGAACGCTCCGTTCCTGTTCTCAACCAAGAGCTTATTGAACAAACCTTAGAAAAATTTAGAGGTGATATTCAACAAGTTCCGCCGATGTACTCGGCTTTGAAAAAAGAAGGCAGACCGTTATATGAGCTTGCCCGAAAAGGTATTGAGATTGAGCGTGAAGCACGTCCAGTCACCATTTATGCTTTAGAGTTAATCGAATTTACCGAAAATAGTATCACTCTGGATGTCACTTGTTCTAAAGGAACATACATCCGTGTACTCGGTGAAGATATTGGTGAAGCACTTGGTTGTGGTGGGCATTTAACGATGCTAAATCGGACTCAAACAGGACATTTTGAGCTTATTCCGAGTTATACCATTGAATATCTGGAAAGCTTAACAGAAGAGCAAAGAGAAGCTTTGCTACTTCCAGTTTATGCTCCAGTTGACCATTTCTTAAAAATTCAGGTGCCTGAAGGACGTGAAAAATATTTTTGCAACGGTTTAGAAAGCAATATTGAGCATTCTGCAGAAGCAGAAGTTTTAGTTTTTTCGGGTGAGCGCTGTTTAGGCTTAGCTGAGATTACCGATAAAAAACGGTTGGTACCGAAACGTATCTTAAATTTGTAGTAGATGTAGAGTATAGAGCATGGGCATGGAATGGGATGTTATCCTTAGTTTGATCTTTTTTGCGTTTACTGCGGGAGCCATTGATGCAGCTGTTGGCGGTGGTGGACTCATCCAGATTCCTGGGATCATGAGCACTTTTCCCAACATGTCAACTGCTACGGTAATTGGTACCAATAAAGTCTCATCTATTTTTGGTACGGCGTCGGCGGCTTATACATTTGCTAAAAAAGTAAAGTTGCAATGGAAACTATTAGCGGTTATTGCCATTTGTGCTTTGATTAGCTCTTTTGCTGGCGCAGCTTGTTTATCACTTATACCCCAATCTGTATTGCGTCCTTTCGTGTTCGTGATGTTGATTGTGATTGCAGTTTATACGCTAGTTAAAAAGAACTTCGGACAGGTTCATACTGAGCAAAAAATTACCAATAAGATGCTAATTTTAGCGGCTATTGGTAGTTTGGCGATCGGTTTTTATGACGGTATTTTTGGGCCGGGTACAGGTAGTTTCTTTATCTTCTTCTTTATCCGTTTTTTACAAGTTGATTTCTTGCATGCTTCAGCGTTGTCAAAAATCGGTAACTTTATGACGAACTTAGCTGCCTTGAGTTTCCTCATTCCAACTGGTCACGCTATTTTGCATATTGGTTTAATGATGGCTGTTGCAAACGTGCTTGGTTCTGTTGTTGGGGTACGTACCGCGCTTAAATACGGTAGTGGTTTTGTCCGTATTATCTTTTTAATTTTAGTGAGTATTCTGATTTGCCGTTTGGGCTATCAAATGTTTGTTACGGGTTAAATAAGATTAAAAAGTATGAGCTGTTCCTAAAATGCAGTTCATACTTTTATGTATCATTTAAAATTAGAAATATAAAAATCATTACAGAAGTTTACTAGAAATAAAACTGTGTAAAAAATAGTCTCATTTTAAGCTACTTAGACAATATAAATTTCAACGTATGATAATCCTTGAAATAAAAAAGATTTTTTAGCTAAAAAATGAGGAAGAGAATGAATATTTTCGAAGCATTAAGAGAAAGCCACGAAAATCAACGCAACCTTTCTGAACAACTCGTTCAGACACATGGTTTAACCGAAGAAAGAAAAGAATTATTTGATGCATTAAAAAATGAACTGTATGCGCATTCTGTTGCTGAAGACCGTTATTTATACATCCCTTTAATGTTTGATGATGTCGGTTTAGATATTACAAGACATGCTTTATCTGAGCATCATGAAATGGATGAGTTGGTCGAACAGCTCGAAAAAACTGATATGAGTAGCCCAAGCTGGTTAGCAACCGCCAAACAGTTGAGTGAAAAAGTCCATCACCATTTAAAAGAAGAAGAGCATAAGTTTTTCCAACAGGCGGGAAAAATTCTTAAAGATAGTGAAAAAGAAACGCTCGGTAATAAATATTTAAAGGAATATAAAAAGTATAAAAAACAGCAATAGTATTTAACTACGCTACTTTTTTAGTACTTCTTAAAGTAACACCAATAGAGGCGAGCATTACGCAAGCTAAAGCTACCCATTGCAGCATGCTGATTTCTTCATGAAGTAATAAGAAACCCGTTAATGCTGCTAATGCTGGTGCTAAACTCGACAAGGTGCCGTAAGTTAATTTAGTGAGTTGTTTGAGCGCCATCAAATCAAGTGCATATGGTATAGCGGTTGCTAAAACCGCAATAATTAAAGCTTTACCCCAGTACTCTGTCTCAAGTAATGCAGGAGCATTATGCCAGATCCCGATTGGTAATAAGGTTAGTGCGGATAATCCAATTCCGATAGTTAACGCATGCATCCCGATATTTTGGGTCACGACTTTTTGACCAAAATAAATATAAAAAGCCCAGCAAAGCCCCGCGCCTAGTGCACAGGCAGCGCCCACATATGAAAAGTGATGTTGAGTTGGATCTTGCCAAGGAACCATGAGTGCAATACCTAGCATCGCAAGTGCCACCCAAATGTAGTCACTCTTTTGTTTAATGGAAAGTAGAGCAAGTCCTAACGGGCCAATAAACTCTAAACCCACTGCAATTCCTTGAGGTAACTTTCCAAGCGACGTATAAAATAAAATATTCATGAGGCCTAGAGACGCGCAATACATCAATAAATCACGCCATTTTAAATAAGGTAAGCGTGACCAGATTTTCCATGAGCGGAACATGATAGCGACAATAAATGTTGCAAAGCTCAGCCTTAAAATTGTAACGGTGAGAGGATCTAATGTTGCAATGAGCTGCTTAGCAAATGAAGCACTAATTTGATATGAAACCATCGACAGAATCATATATAGCACAGCAATAATGGGAAGATTCTGCATGGAAATACCGTAGGGCCTCATCTAATATTATTTAAAACTAACAATGGTCAATTATAGCGAATGCCACGTTTTAACTCGCAGTTTTAGCCGTTTTAACTTACTGTTTTTTCACGTTCTAGACGTGCTTTTTGGGTGGTTATGGTACAACCGACCGAAGCTGCAATAATTGTTGCGAGTGCCAGCCATTGATTCCATAACAAATATTCACCTAAAAAGATAAAACCAGAAAGTGCGGCAACCGCAGGTTCTAGGCTCATCAATGTCCCGAAACTTAAAGGTGTTAAATTACGTAGTGCTAGCATTTCTAAAGAGAATGGTAATGCGCTGGCTAAAATTGCTAAACCAATAAAATAAAAAATATAAGGGAGCTCTATCACTTGCCCTATTGAGCCTGAGAAAAAAGTAATGGGTAATAGTATGCATGCGCCCACACTCATTCCTAAACACACTGTGTGATTGCCTGATATACCTGAAGGTTTCTGTCCAGCGATAATATAAAGTGCCCAACATGCACCCGCACTAACCGCAAATAATACTCCGATCCAATCCAGACTATGAGCCTGATTGAAAGGGAAAAGTAAAATGAGGCCAACAATCGCTAAACTGACCCAAATGAAGTCATATTTTTGGCGTGCGTGATATAAGGCTACACTTAAGGGTCCAATAAATTCAAAAGCAACTGCAATACCAATTGGTAATCGCTCAATTGACAGATAAAAAAGTGCGTTCATTCCTGCAAGAGCAAAGCCATACGCTAAAATAGCTTTCCAACGGACCTGACTAAAATTAATTCGCCAAATTCTAAAAATAAAGGCAAGAATAATTGCACCTAAGCATAAGCGCATTGCTGAAACGGTAAGGGTAGGAAAGCTCTGGAACAGAAATTTAGCTAAAGAAGCACTGCTTTGTACGCTCAGCATAGCGAGAATAAGAAAGCCCAGAGCATGTAGCTGAGATTTCTGGTTCGAACTGGACATTTTATTATTTGATCAATTGGTATACTTTTCACATGATAATGTAAATACCCATAAAAAAGCCACAGACAATGCTGTGGCTTTTAAATTTACAGTTCGTATTAGAACAATACGCGCACGCGAATTGTACCTTCAACTTCATGCAACATATCTAAAGCTTCATGAGAAGCAGAAGCGTCAACGTCCATTACGAGGTAACCGATGTCACCTTTAGTCATAAGTGATTGACCAGAAATGTTGATGCCTTGCTCAGCAAACAAGTTGTTGATTTTAGACAATACGCCCGGTACGTTTTTGTGGATGTGCAATAAACGATGTTGGCCAGCAGTCAATGGTAAAGCGATTTCTGGGAAGTTCACCGCAGAAAGCGTCATACCCTTGTCAGAGTAAGCAACAAATTTCTCTGCAACTTCTAAACCGATGTTTGCTTGCGCTTCCATGGTTGAACCACCAACGTGAGGAGTCAAAATCACATTGTCTAAGCCGCGAAGTGGAGAAACAAACTCTTCACCATTTGCTTTTGGTTCTTTAGGGAATACGTCAACCGCTGCACCAGCAATATGACCAGACTTGATTGCATCTGCTAAATCTTCAATGACTACACATGTACCACGTGCAGCATTTAGGAAGATTGCGCCTTCTTTCATTTTTGCAAATTGTGCTTTAGTGAAGAAGTTGCGTGTAGATGGAACATCAGGCACATGTAATGTAACGACATCAGCAGTCGCTAAAAGTTCATCTAATGAACCCACTTGGCGAGCATTACCCATTGGTAATTTAGTCACTGCATCGTAATAAATAACATGCATACCTAAGCTTTCAGCAAGAACAGAAAGCTGAGAACCGATGGAACCGTAACCTACAATACCTAAAGTTTTCCCACGAGTTTCGAAAGAACCGACAGCAGACTTATCCCAACCACCACGATGACAAGCCGCCGATTTTTCAGGAACACGGCGAAGAAGAAGAATCGTTTCAGCAAGTACAAGTTCTGCTACCGAACGCGTATTTGAATACGGTGCGTTAAATACAGGAATACCACGTGCCATTGCTGCTTTAAGATCAACTTGGTTTGTTCCGATACAGAAACAACCTACAGCGATCAATTTATTTGCAGCTTCGAAAACTTCTTCAGTCAATTGGGTACGCGAACGAATACCAATAAAGTGAGCATCTTTAACAGCTTCTTTTAGCGCTTCGCCTTCAAGAGCAGTTTTGCGATAGTCAATATTGGTGTAACCCGCAGCGTTTAGAGTATCGACTGCGTTTTGGTGAACGCCTTCTAACAAAAGGAAACGGATTTTATCTTTAGGTAGTGAAAGATGTTGGCTCATTACGGCTCCGCTACAAAGGCCAAATTTGGTGGCGGTATAATAACATACTGGGCGGTGCTATAGATATTTCGTTTGCGCCCTCGTCTTATGGCAATTTTATCTATGGCTAATCACTTCTGTTTATGGCTTGTCGATCTTTTGAAAATATGCTTGTCATATAACTTCTGAAAGATTGTTATTTGGCGGCTTTATAAAACGCTATTTATGAACGTTAAACATGTTTTGTAGTGACAGTATCTCTATTCTGAACTTTATCGCTTGTGTAGTTACATGTAGAATATAGCTGTTCAAATGTTCAAATGAACATTATGGCTTTGCTCAGGTGAAAACTTTGAGAAATATGAGGTCATAGTCCCACCACAGTTTACTTCTTGCTAGGTCTGCAAACGATGAATGCTCCAGTCGCTTTAACACCTGAGTTACTTACCCAATTAACAGCAATCGTCGGTGAAAACCGTATTAAAACCGATGCTGATAGTCTCGAAAACTGGGGTAAAGATCATACCAAGCATTTTAATCCGAACCCATCGGTCATCGTTTTTCCATCGACTACTGAGCAAGTACAAGCTGTTGTGAAGCTTGCGAACCAGTTTAATATTGCGATTACACCATCAGGTGGTCGTACTGGTCTCTCTGCTGGTGCTGTAGCAACCAATGGTGAAATTGTCATTAGCATGGACAAAATGAACCAGATTCTTGAGTTCTTCCCAGCAGACCGTATGGTACGTGTTCAAGCTGGTGTTGTGACTGAACAATTGCAAAATTATGCAGAAGAACAAGGGATGTATTATCCGGTTGACTTCGCGTCAGCGGGTTCTAGCCAGATTGGCGGTAATATAGGAACCAATGCGGGTGGTATTAAAGTCATTAAATATGGCATGACACGTAACTGGGTACTTGGTTTAACCGTTGTTACTGGTAAAGGTGATATTTTACGTTTAAACAAAGGCATGGTTAAAAATGCAACTGGTTATGCATTACAGCATTTGTTTATTGGTGGTGAAGGTACATTAGGTTTAGTGACTGAAGCAGAAATTAAACTTGAGCGTCAACCACAAAACTTACAAGTTTTAGTTTTAGGTGTTCCTGATTTTGATGCAGTAATGCCTGTACTACATGCTTTCCAAAAAGATATTGATTTAACTGCGTTTGAGTTCTTTGGTGAACTTGCAATGCAAAAAGTTTTAAACAATGGTCATGTACAACGTCCATTTGAAACTGAATGTCCATTCTATGTATTGCTTGAGTTTGAAGCGCCGTATGAGCCGATTATCGATAAAGCGATGGAGATTTTTGAGCATTGTATGGAGCAGGGTTGGGTACTTGATGGCGTAATGAGCCAGAGCCTTGACCAAGTCGAAAGTTTATGGCGTTTACGCGAAGATATCTCTGAATCAATCGCGCCGTTCACTCCATATAAAAACGATATTTCAGTATTAATTACTCACGTACCTGCATTTATTCGCGAGATTGATGCCATTGTTCAAGAGAACTATCCTGATTTTGAAATTTGCTGGTTCGGTCATATTGGTGACGGTAACTTGCACTTAAATATTTTAAAACCTGAAAACTTAACTAAAGATGAGTTCTTTGCGAAATGTCAGGTCGTCAATAAATATGTGTTCGATACCGTTAAAAAATACGACGGTTCAATCTCTGCTGAACATGGTGTAGGCATGACGAAAAAACCATATTTGGAATATTCACGTTCAGCTGAAGAAATTGAATATATGAAGGCATTGAAGTTGACGTTTGACCCGAACGGGATTATGAACCCAGGCAAATTATTTGATCTGTAACAGAGCAGCAATCTTTAGAACTACATAGTTTCTACAGAGTAACCAGCAAAGGCATAGCATCATAAAGCTATGCCTTTTGTTTTTGGTGATAAAAATGCAACGTTTATTTTTAATTTCAGCGCTCTGTGCTGGACTTTTCACTGGGTGTGCAACGACCAGTAAATTAATTCCTTTTGTGGGCTCCGAGACCCCAATGCAACAAGTACTTAAAGCTCAACCTGAGATTGTAAAAGAGCACAATAACACCTCAGTTCAGCAAGTGTTTAACCGAGTAGAATCTCCAACGGTTTCCCGTATTGTTGTCATTCAAACCGGTTTAATGGATGACTCCGTCTCTGCCATTCGAACAGAATATGCATTTAAATTAGTCGATGAAAAATGGCAATTACAAAATAAGCAAAAAAGCTATCAGTGTGCGAGAGGGAAAGGCTCTAGAGGATTCCAAACACAGCTTTGCTCATAAAAACAAAAAAAAGACGATAAATATATCGTCTTTTTTTATGGGCTAAATTATACGCCGCTTTCTAAAATTTTAATTTTGACATCAATGACATCATCTTTAACTGCTGCATGATGGGCTTGCATATGAGGTGTAGCCAAATGTGCTTCAAGATGGGCAACGCTTGCCCATTTTTCTAACATCACAATTGTGTCAGGTTCTTGAGTCTGGAAGCTCGCATTTGACTTATGATCAATCAAAGGCTCATAGCCATGGCAACCATCTTCTGCTAAAACCGTTGGAATAATTTTTTGAAAAGCATCCAGTACGTTTTGACGATGCTGTCCAGCTGATTTGGTGCGAATTTCTGCAATAATGGTTAGCATGGATTTCTCCTTATTAAGCTGCTGCAAATACACTATTTAAGTGTGCTTTATATTCTTCAACATAACTATCAACGTCAGGCATTTTAATCACGTCATTAACAATAAAAGTCGGTAATGTACTCATACCTAAAAATTGATTTGCTTTATGAAATGGTAAATAAACACCATCTACACCCACGCCATGGAAAAATTGATCTGCATCTTCAAATGCTTCCATTGGTGCATTCCAAGTCAATGACAGCATATATTTTTTGCCATGAATTAAACCACCTGAACCATATTTTTTTGATGCATCAGAACGGCTACGACCATCATTTGCATAAAGTGAACCGTGGCCTACAGTAAATACATCATCAATATATTTTTTTACAGTCCAAGGGGCACCCATCCACCAACCTGGCATTTGGTAAATAACGACATCTGCCCATAAGAATTTTTCAACTTCATTTTCTGCATCGTAATCGCTATCTGCGCGCGTCACTTGAACGTCATGTCCAAGTTCCTTGAGATGGGTGGTTGCGAGCGTGGTTAATGTGTCATTTAATTCACCATTTGAATGTGCAAATTGTTTGGCACCATTAATCACTAAAATCTTACTCATGGGAGTCACTCTAATTAAATTCCTAAATTGATGTGTACTCTAAGGGATTTACTCTTGTTGAAAAATGCATGAATTGGAAAAATATTGTTGACTAAAAGTCAGTAATATTGGCTTGCTAGCTCACAATGAGTTATGTGCTTTGAAGAAAAGCTTTATATTTATAAACACGGTTACAATGTTGAACGGAATAAATTGTTTGTAGACTTTAGCATTAAATTTGGGTAAACCGGAGAGATCACGTATGAGAAAAATGAGTTTGCTGATTGCTTTTAGCCTAGCAACACTAACGGCTTGTACACCAGCTAAAAATTCTTCTGCTCAACTTGCTGATAGCCCGATCCAAGCAGTATTACTTGATCAACCCGATCTTTTAAATGCTGCAAACAATTTGGATATTTCACAGCAAATGAATGCTGCCGATGATCCCTCTAATGCTCAAGTCACTATTTTACAGACAGAGCCTAGCGATGATGCAATAACAAAAGTCCGTACAGAATATTTATTAAAGCGAGACCAGCAAGTCTGGAAAATTGTGAATAAAAAGCAAAGCTATCAATGTACAAAAGGAGAGGAAACCTCAGACTTTCAAGTTAACCCTTGTCCTTGATGCTTAATTTTTTATCGAATATGTGGATAACTTTGAGTTTGTACACAACAGAAATTTGTAGGTTTCTTAGAGCAAAAAACTGAAATTTGAGATTCTTGAAATTGCATGATTGATGAGCAATTTAAAAAGTGCTATTGTTGCGCTCGGCAATTGTGCCAATTGGTAAGAACTACCGAATCTCATATCATATTTTTCTTTTCTTAAACACCTTGTGAATACGGTGTTTCACATTCTAAACATGCACTCTCACGGCATATAAAAACTTATCTAAAGATTGATTGACCATACTGTCATCATCATGACTACATCCTATTTAATATGTAGTCATAGAGGACATATGGCCGCTATTTTGAAGTGTCCAACTCATGAAAAATATTCAAACGGCAACGTTGAACCGTACAACGTTGATGTTTCCTTTGGCCTTAGTGCTATTTGAATTTGCGGTTTATATTGGTAATGACCTTATTCAGCCAGCGATGTTGGCAATTACTGAAGATTTTGGTGTAAGTGCTACTTGGGCACCGTCTTCAATGTCATTTTATTTATTAGGCGGTGCTACGGTTGCATGGTTACTTGGGCCGTTGTCGGATCGTCTCGGACGTAAAAAAGTATTGTTAGCAGGGGTTTTATTCTTTGCTCTATGCTGCTTTTTAATTTTACTAACGCGGCAAATAGAACAATTTCTGGCATTAAGATTTTTGCAGGGAATTGGTTTAACTGTAATCTCCGCAGTAGGTTATGCTGCCATTCAAGAGAGCTTTGCTGAGCGTGATGCAATTAAAGTTATGGCGCTCATGGCAAATATTTCTCTGCTTGCGCCCTTGCTCGGACCTGTACTTGGCGCCTTTTTAATTGATTATGTGTCTTGGCATTGGGGATTTGTAGGTATCGCTGTATTGGCATTACTCAGTTGGATAGGTTTGAAAAAACAAATGCCAAGTCAGCAGGTCAGTGTAACTCGGCAACCTTTTAGTTATCTTTTTGATGATTTTAAAAAGGTGTTCACTAACCGCCGTTTTTTAGGTTTAAGTCTCGCCTTACCGTTAGTGGGCATGCCTTTAATGCTGTGGATTGCTTTATCTCCAATCATTTTGGTTGATGAGTTAAAGCTGACCAGTGTGCAATATGGCTTGGCTCAATTTCCAGTATTTCTAGGTTTGATTGTAGGCAACATCGTTTTAATTAAAATTATTGACCGTCTCGCTTTAGGTAAAACCATCCTGATTGGTTTACCGATTATGCTCCTCGGTACAGTTATTTTAATATTAGGTATAGTTTGGCAAACTTATTTAATTCCTTGTTTGCTTACAGGCATGACGCTCATCTGTTTTGGTGAAGGAATTAGCTTTTCAGTCTTATATCGCTTTGCACTCATGTCATCTGAGGTATCAAAAGGAACGGTTGCCGCAGCAGTTTCGATGTTACTGATGATGAGTTTCTTTGCAATGATTGAACTTGTACGTTATCTCTACACGCAATTTCATTTATGGGCCTTTGTCTTATCTGCATTTACCTTTATTGCTCTTTGGTTTACTCAACCACGAAGTGCTTTAAAGCAGGAAATGCAAGAAAGAAAGCTCGAAGGAAATGACTAAATTAAAAATACCGGAATCGATATTCCGGTATTTTTTTAATATTAGGTAATTTCTTGCTCTAAAAGTTTGTCTTTAAGCATGAGCAATTCTGGTAATGTTTCTAACAATAAACTGATTTGTTTCAAGACCAAAGTGTATTTCTCAGCTAATTGTTCCTGAGCCGTTAAGTCTTGAATTTCTTTTAATATTTGAGAAATAAGCATCTGGTCGGGTCGGGTTTGCTCAAGTACGCTTTGGCTCAAAATTTCTTGGCAACGTAGTAATAACTGTAAAACCTGCTCTTCATCAATTTTCTGACGTTGGCTACCTAACGCTGCCACATAACTTAGCTGGCTGTGGCTATAAACCAAATAGCGAAAAGCGTAATGAATGAGTTGAGGGTTGGGATTCGGCTCAGCACTTAAACTCGAGATCATGTTGGATAGTTCGATTTGAGCATTATGGGCAGCACGACGAATTCGACGGTATTCTATATCCTGATTTTTACCATACTGATATTGCTGAGCAATCACATTGAAATAATCTAGCGTCGCTTTGCTACTTTTCTTAATATTGTTAGGAATATTGCGGAAGTTCCAGTCGGGCCAAATAAAGTTTACGGCAAGCCATGCAATCAAGCAGCCTAATAAGGTATCGATTAGGCGAGGTAAAATAATGCTGTAACCTGCACCTTTTAAGTTAAAAATTAATAGCACCATGAGGGTGGCCATCAGTGTTGCTAGGGCATATTTCTTCTGGCGTAAGTAGAAAAAGCTAACTCCACAAATAATGGTAAGAATGAGTTGGCCTTCAATACTCGGTACAAAATATAAAATAGGTATTCCTAATAAAACCCCGAGTAAGGTGCCAATAGTTCTTAGTTTAAGACGGCTTTTAGTCGCAAAATAAGTGATCTGACAGACAAATAAGCTAGTCAGTAAAATCCAATAACCATGCTGTGCAAAAGGTAATAATGAAATCGCATAACCTGCTGCGAAAACGACAGCAATTCGTATGGCATGCCTAAATAGGGCTGACTGCGGCGTAAGTTGCTGCCGAAGTTTCAAAATCAGATCTGAAAATCCTTGAATATCATCATCAAGTAAATTTAAGTGTTCCTGTCTTGTTTGGGTATTATTTTCAGGGAAGGGCTGTGCATATTGTAGTTGTTCAAACTGTTCATGCATTCCTTTTAAATTATCAAAAATAAGTTTTAAGTTTTTAACTTCAAAATTTTGTGGATGCTGCTGTATCCAGTCCTTTAAAGAACTTTCTAAATGATTTAGTACGGTTTGGCTTTCTTGTGAAGGCTGATATGGTCGATTATGTAAAATACACTGTGCTAGATCTTGGCATGCTTGTGCCTGTAGGCGCAGGTTTTTCTGGAAACGGAAAATAAGATCGCTACGGCTAAAGTTCTGTTGAATACGTTCGTAATGTAAATAATTAGAGGTTGCTTGTTCGTGAATGTCTCGCGCAAAAAAATACAGATTTAACCAATAAATACTTTTATTACTAACACGTGAAGCCTTGAGCCGAGTGAGTAGGGAGCTACGTATCTGATTGAGGCTTTGAGCAACTTGTGTATTTTGTAGGGATAATTCATATAAAAGCTGTTCAACATTCTCTTTATTATCGGGATCAAACAAACGTGCTTTTGCTTGAAGTAAAACAGAAATTTCTTTAAAAATTTGTGAGAGTTTATCTTGTAAGGGAAGTGTCGGTTTAATAATAAAAAATAAAATAGAAGTGAAACCGTACCACAGAGCTCCATAAACAAAATAGGTGGGCTGCTGATACCAATGAGCATATTCGCCCAAACCGAACATGCTATAAATGGAAAGCAGAATCGTGCCAAAAGAAATCGTGGCATAACGTTGCCCTAAAGCCCCTAATAAAATGAAAAAAGCGCTCGAAAGAGAAAGATATAAAATAAAGAAAATTTTGTAAGGGGCTAAAAAGCCAAGAATAGTACTGACTGTAAAGAATAGGAGGCAGACGTAAATCAAGTTTCGTAATCGAATACTTAAGCGATCATCAAAGTCGGTTAATGCTGCTGCAATCGCACCTAAAGTTACGGGAACGATGAGTTCGTTATGGCCTAGCCAAAGCAAACCTAAAGTTGTACCTGTGAGTACAATCAAAATTTGCAGGCAATAAATTAAAATGGAGTTTGTCTTAAAACTATTAAATATTTGGGTCAGATAATTCACGGCTTTTGTTCTAAATTAGAGAATACGTGAGAAAGCAGTATGTAACTTTAAATTTTTATTACTTCAAAAATATTATTCTTTTTATCTACAAAAGTCAGTCACTTTTTAAGGTTTTATTAGGGTGAAACGAAGTTGTAACGGTCAATAAATTAACAAAATTGTGGATATCTTTTTAGATACCCACAATTTGAAAAAGACATAAATTATTTAATTACACCACATGCAATTCGTGCTCCACCACCGCCAAGAGGAAGAGGTGAATCTGAATAATTGTCGCCACCCGCATGAATCATGATAGCTCGGCCTTGAATATCAGCAAGTTTCAATCGAGGTGCGATTACAGCAGTCGTTGCAACACCAGTATTATCGACTACTAAAGCAGGTAAATCGCCTAAGTGGCCAGTTGTTGGAGTACCGTGATGAGGGGCTTGATTCGGGTTGTAGTGACTACCAGCAGCTAAAGCAGCACCAGCTTTTCCATCTTTTACAGCTGGTTCACAAGAGGCATTTTCATGAATATGGAAGCCGCGTGTACCGCTTGGTAAGTCTGCTAGAGCAGGCGTAATAATTAAACCTTTGTCGCTATCTTGAAAGCTAATCGTACCTAATTTTTTACCAATACCAGCGGCAGTCACTTCATTTACATCGACCACTTTTTTCGTATGCATTGTCGTTAATGCTTGAGCTGTATCAGACACAGTTTTTGTGACTGAACTACAGCCAACCGTAAAAAAAGCTGTAAGCGCACAGACTGCGCCAATTTTATTAAACATCTGCATGATTGGATGTCCTTATAAATATATATGATCGTTTGATTCAAACAAAGGAAGGCCTAGCCTACAAGTTAATTTAAATAGTCACTTTGTATCTTGAAACATTTTTAAATTAAATAAATATGTCACTCTTTATTGCTCGAAGATTCACTTTCAGAATCATAAATCATAGTTGTTTTTGGCATAGGTTCAGGTTCGATCGTTTCATGTAACCATTCACGCCAAATTGCCAGTAAAATAGCTAGAATTACAGGTCCAATAAATAAACCTACCAATCCGAAGCTCGCAATACCGCCTAACACACCAAACATAATTAATAGGAATGGAATTTTTGTGGCGCCAGAAATCACAAGTGGTCGAATCACATTATCTGAGCTACTCACAATCACTACACCCCAAACTACTACACCAATTGCTTCCATAGTTTGTCCCTGAGAGAATAACCATAGACCGACACCTAAATAGGAAATTGGTGTACCAAATGGAATTAAAGCCAATAAGAAAGTAGCAATGGTAAGTACCATTGGGTTTGGGACACCTGCTACGAAATAACTTAATCCAGCTAAAACAGCTTGAGCAATTGCAGTTAAACCCACGCCATAGACTACAGCACGAGTCGTTTCAGAAATGGTATCAAGATAATGATGAATACGAGGGCCTATAACCATTTCTAAGGCTTTACTCACCTGAGATAAAATCATTTGACCATCACGGTAAAAGAAAAATAGGCTAAATACGGCAAAGCCAAGTTTGACAATATTTTTACTAATTTCACCGAGCAGTACACGCCCATAACTTAAATGACTTTGTACCCAAGCTGCAATGTTCTGAATGGTGCTATTAGGGTCGTTATTTAACTCATTGAGTGTGCGAGAAATCTCTTTTCCAACAAAAGGAAGCTCTCGTATAAAATCAGGAACACTTAAATGACCTGAAAAAACCTGACGTTGTAAGTCAAAATATAAATTGCGGCCTTCATGCTGCAAAATAAAAATAGCGCATGTAAAAGGAACACCAACAACCAAAATGACCAAACTAATCATTAGAGTTGCATTTAATGTATTACGGGTTTCTCCAAAAAAACGCTGAATTCTTAAATAAATAGGCCAAGTCATATAAGCAATGATGGCAGCCCAAAGTACAGGTACAATAAAGTATTTCAGGATATTAAATCCTAAAAAAATCAAAATAAAAAACAGCCCAAATAATAAAACGCGCTGTAAATTAGGAGCGTATGGATGCACGAAAAATATTTCTCTAATTTTCTAAATAGAATAAAGTCATATTAACTGAAAAATAATATGAGGCAAATTTTAAGGGCACATTGTAAAAAACCTTATACATCTCTTTTAAGTGGCTAAAGTCATTTAGAACCACTCTGCTTTATCTTCAATTAATTTATTTAGAACTGGTTGCCATTGGTTTTGGATACTAATAAAGTTTTTTTGAGGTTTATCAAAAACGCTTAAACCTTGCATCGCTAAGCTACCATAAGCACTACGTTCAGCAATCCATGCAACTGGTTCCTGTTCAATTTTTTCAAAGAATTGTTGAATATCCTTTGAGCTGGCGCTGTTCGGTTTTACACGATTTGCAAGAAGTAAAATCTGTACTTTGCCTTTACGAATACGCTTAATATCTTGTAAATGCTTTAAAAAGCGACGCGTACTGTCTATATCAAAAAATGAAGGCTGAAGTGGAGTAATAATGGCATGAGCTTCACTAATAAGTTGCTCGGCATGCTCACCTGAAAGTGCACCAGGCGCATCAATAATTAAATAATCCAGATTTTTAGGCGCATCACCAATTGATTTTTCGTGACGCCAGTCGAGGCTTTGAATCTTTGTGACGCTATTGGGGCGCTGTTTTAACCACTGTAAAGCCGATTTTTGATTGTCCGAATCTGCTAATGCTACTTTATATCCTTTTTGTGCCAATGCTGTTGCCAACGTAATGGCCGTCATGGTTTTTCCGCATCCGCCCTTTTGATTTGCAATAAGTATCGTTTTCATAAATCCAATTATTTTCAGCAGCACATTTGTTTATGTTTTATACCTTAGCATCTTTTTATGTGAAGGAGATGACCGCATTTGACAAAAGTTTAAGCTGTATCGTGATTTTAGATATGATTAGATCTGTAATCTTGATTCGCGCTTTTTAAGGAAAATTTATGTCTGTATGGCTTGCCATGCTTATTGGTGCTGGAATTGGCATCATTATCACTACTCTTATTTTATCAAACACCCGTAATGGCCGAATTAAGGCTGAATATGAGCAATACATTGCTGAACTTGAATTCGAGCATCAACAAGCTCTTACTCAAGCACAAAAGAGAAGTGTAAATACAAGCCGTGCTGTGTTGAAAGGAAAGATGGCAGAACAATTCGCCCCAATTTTGCCAGAATTTCAGTATTTACCTAGCGATGCAAAATTCATGGGTGACCCGGTGGATTATATTATCTTTGACGGATATACCGATTTTCGGGATGGGGATGGTACGGCAGAAGACATTAATATTATTTTACTGGATGTAAAAAGTGGGGGTGCAAGACTCACTAAAGGCCAACAAGCAATTGCGCAAGCTGTTCAGCAAGGCAATGTTCGTTTTGAAACTTTAAGAATTCAGTTGGAAGATTAAACAAAAATTTGAATGCACAAAAATAGACGAAATTAAGCTGTATTGTTACTAAATTCCGATATTTTTTTCATGGCTTAAGACTACTATAAATTGAAGATCTTTTTAATTTGATCTAGCAATATTCGAGGTATAACGCGATGAAAAAACAACGTTTAATGATGTGCTTGTTGGCTGCTATTGGCATGAGTTCAGCATTTGCATCGACCTCAAGTGAATATAATATTGCCAAAGGACTGAACCCTGTTGAAAAAGACCAGTCAATTTCTGTATTGCAACCTTTTCAGGGGAATTTCAGAATATTGGGTTCAAAAATATATCACAGTGATGAGCAAGCTAAATTTTCACCTATTGACTATGCTGTAAGTTGGGGATTGTTCGCACAACCTGAAATTGCACGCCATATTTCAGTAAAACAGTATGACCGTTATTTAAACTGGAAAATTCCTAAATTACCTGTTCCGGCAGAGCAAGCAATGCAGATGGTGTCTAACATGCACATCATTCCTGCAAACCCTGAAATTGCTCAGCAGATTAAACAGGTTAAACGTGGTGATTTAGTTTATCTTAAAGGTGACCTTGTCGAGATTAAGGATAAAAACCTAGTCTGGAAATCTTCACTTACGCCAACCGATACGGGCGATGGTGCATGTGAATTATTCCGCGTTCAGGCAATTCATTGGGTTGAAAAGCAAAATATATAATTTGAAAAAAGCCTTCATAAATTTGAAGGCTTTTTTATTGGTCTTTCGAAATTACTTCTGTTGCGATGCTTTCCAATATTTTAATTGATTTTGCGCTTGTAAGTAGTCAGCCAGATCATTGATCTGCTCATCTTTATTAGCGTGCTTATCACTATAGTGTTTTTCTTGATTTTCCCAATATTGATAAATTAGACCTTGTATATAACGGCCTTGTTCAGTTTTTAAATCTAAGTCTTTTAACATGGTCAGTGCAGAGCGCACATTATCAAGAGTACGCTGTTGCTCAAACTCTGTAGTGAGGGTTCCAGCTTCATGCATTTTTGCTAATTCACTTTCCATCTCGTCGCTCATTTCTGTAAAGCGGCGGTCATAGTCTTCTAAAAGCGCAATATCGTGTGCATCATCAGCAGTGGCAGGGAACGTCTTGACAGGTCTTTCATTCAGTTTTTCTAAGACCTGATCGGTAGAGGATGTCGCCGAGTGTTGCTCGGTTTTTGCCGGCTCATCCGCTTTTTTACAAGCAGTAAGTAATAGGCTAGAGCAAAGCAAAGACATTAATATGACCTGGGGTGTTTTTTTCTTCATAACTTTCAACCAAACCTATTCACTAATTATTTAACGGGTAACGTACTTTTTTGAAAGTGATATGCATATGTGACATATGGAAAATCAATCTGATCTTGAGGACCCAGTCCGGTAAAATCATAAACAATTTTTTCAAACTGTGCTTTGAGTTGTAACTGATCTTTTTCAGTCATTGCAGCAATAAAACTTGTAGAGAGTAAACGTTTACTCACCACTTGTTCAACAGAGCCGCGTTGTGACTGTATAAATGTTTGGAGGCTATCAAATACAAATAAATTCTGATCTTCAAACACACGTTTCCACTTTTCACTATGATAACGAGGCGTGTCCCCTTCAAGGGGAAGTAGAAAATCAGCTAAAGCTTTGACCCAATCTGTACGCTCATCGCGTTGATTCCAAACCAACCCTAAATGTCCTTGTGGTTTTAAGATTCTGTGCATTTCTGTTAGGGTATCGAGGTTATCAAACCAGTGAAAAGATTGAGCACAAATAATGGCATCAATTTCATGGTCTGCTATAGGAATTGAATTGCTAAAAGCCTGTAATGTTTTGATATCAGGATAAACTTGTTGAAGCTGCTGTAACATCTCGCCAATTGGCTCAACTGCAATAACATCTGCATGTGTTTGTTTTAAGTAGGGTAAGAATTTGCCAGTACCCGATCCAAGATCGATAACAGTAGAATTTTCCTGTATTTGTAGGCAATTTTGCAGCCAACTTACTATTTCTGCGGGATAATTGGGTCTAACTTGCTGATATAGTTCAGCAGCTGAGCTGAAGCCTTTTTGAGCGGCAGGATGTAAGGATTGTGTCATATTTTGCGCTTTTTAATCTGACTGGCATCTATAAAATAAGATACTCCGCAATCATAAATTGGCAAAACACCTATTTTGTTTCATTTTTGACGTTGTATGTGGGAGTAAATTTTCTTTCGGTGTGAGCATGGATAAGCAAATTATTTTTGAAGACGAACACATTAGAGCCATTTTTTTACCCGGCGATTCTAATACATTGGTTCTCTCTTTTGGCGATTTGATTACCCGAGCGAGTGGCTTATCTATCAATGCTGAAAAGTCCCTAATTAAATACCAATACAATGTTATTGGAATAATGCCAAAACAAAAATCATGGTTTCCTCAAGCGAGCATGATTGAGCTGGCGAAAACACTTTCGCCTGTTCTTCAGGGTTTTAAAAATATTGTAGGTTATGGCGGTTCAATGGGCGGCTATGCAGCAATTAAATATTCTAATTTATTGAATATGAATCGTGTGATTGCATTTGTGCCTCAATATTCAATTGATCCTGATCAAGTTGAAGATCGACGCTATGCTGAGTTTTTCGATGCTGAAGCAAACAAAGATATGCAGATTCAGCTGCAAGATGTGGATGCGGGGCGTGAATATATCATTGTTTATGACCCTTATTTTTCGACTGACCGTGAACATTATTTAAAAATAAAAGAGCTTTTGCCAAACTTACATACGATTCATTTGCCATTTACTGGTCATGAAGCATTATCTGTATTGGCAAGCTCAAGTTTATTACATGATTTTATTGAACATGACTTCGATGAAATCTATTTTTATCAACAGGTTCGTAAGGTCAAAAAACAAAGTAAATTTTATTTCCGTAATGTACTTGCACATGTACTTTCGCATCATGATGACATGTTGTTAAAAATATTACGCCAAAATGATTTTCAGCTTGATGAGCGTTATTTTGATAACCCTCTTAAACAGGCTATTACTCGTAGCCTCATGAAAGCAAAGCAGGCAACTGAGTTAGACTTTCAAAAACTGGGTATTAAGATACAACACACTCAGCAAGAGGTGAGCTATAAAGAGGGGTTACAAAATAGCTTTAGCTCAATTTTGGTGTTCAACCTCATCAATTCAAAGTTTGAGAGTTATGCTCTAGATGTTCTGCTGGCAAATAAGTCTTATTTAATTCCAATTGTGGCTGAACACACTGGTGTAGTTCATATTGAATTAAATAATGAAACTTATTTGTTAGGGATGAATGATCGCAAAATCATTAAATTGTTCAAGCGTGAAGAGCCTTTAACGTCCGACATGAGCCCATTTGTAATCAAAAAATATTCCGACTTTTTTGCAATCAGCTATAAGCAATTAAATCTATCTTGTGATGAACAAGGGGTGTGTGAGTTTATAGAAGGTTCAATCCAGCCGACTGAACAACTAGTCTCAATCAGCTATTAAAATTTTATAGTGGTTAAATAAAGCTCAGGCCTTTAGGTTTGGGCTTTATTTTTTGCTTAAAAAATATTTTTTCATAAAATTATTTGTATATTAATTTGAAATTCATTATTTAAATAAATAGTGTATGGGTTATATGAACATTTGCCTTATTAAAAGTTGATACAACCAGTTGCACTTATAAATGCTATGTTTAAAAATAAATGGGTTTTATTAATATATAAATTAAAGAAATGGTATAAGGTTAATTAAAATACATAAATAATGAATATTTTTTATAAGATTTTGTTTTTGTTATTTATTTTATTTAAACGGGAATGGGTTGCTTAAAATAAGTTCACTATTCAAAGATAATTGCATATTTATTTTTTTCTCCTAAAATGATTTTTTACTAAATTGTCGTTACAGTTTTTTATATGCAATCATTAAATTATCGGAATAATGATGCATCGCAACATGGAAGTTCTGCACCTTTGAAACGAGCAATGAGTACTCGACATTTGGTGATGATCTCCCTTGGCGGTGCCATAGGTACAGGTCTTTTTTTAGGGTCGGGTGATGTAATTTCCCAAGCTGGCCCAATTGGCGCAATTATTTCTTATTTTTTAGGCGGTTTAATTGCCTATACCGTAATGTTATGTCTTGGTGAGCTTGCGGTACATGTACCAGAATCAGGATCATTCGGTGAGTACGCTCGTCGCTATATTGGTCCAGGCACAGGTTATATGATTACTTGGCTCTATTGGTTAACTTGGACAGCGACTTTAGGTACAGAGTTTACTGCCGCAGCTTTACTGGTTCGTGAGTGGTTTCCTTCTACGTCTGTTTGGGCTTGGACATTATGTTTTGGCGCCTTAGTTTTTTTCATTAATATTAGTTCAACACGATTATTTGCCGAATCAGAGTTTTGGTTGGCACTTGTGAAAGTTATCACGATTATTTGTTTTATTGGCTTGGGTTTGTTGGCGATTTTTGGCTTTATTCCTTATCACGGACACGAAACTGCGCCGTTGTTTAGTAATTTAACTGCCCAAGGCTGGTTCCCTCACGGGTTATTTCCAATTTTTACAACCATGCTAATTGTTAATTTTGCTTTTTCGGGTACAGAATTAATTGGTGTGGCAGCTGGGGAAGCAGAGAACCCAGCACAGACAGTTCCTAAAGCAATCAATGCTGCTATTTGGCGACTACTGATTTTCTTTGTCGGCACAATTGTTGTAATTAGTTCATTGTTACCATTCCAGCTTGCTGGTTTGAGTGGTAATGAAGTGAGTAATAGTCCATTTGTGACTGTGTTTAATTATATTGGTATTCCATATGCCGAAGATATTATTCGCTTTGTAATTATTACGGCTTTACTCTCTGCTGCAAATTCTGGTTTGTTTGCTGCTTCACGTATGATGTGGTCGCTTTCTGCAAAAAACCAATTACCAAAAATCTTTTCTAAACTTACACCTTCAGGAACACCTATTGTAGCTATTGTGGTCACAATGCTGGGTGCTATACCAGGTTTACTTTCAGAGCAATTTGCACCTGAAACGATTTTTAAGAATTTATTGGGGGTGGCTGCTTTTACGATGGTTGTGGTGTGGATTGCAATTTGCGTCTCTCAATTCAATTTCCGTAGACAGTGGTATAAATCTGGAAAAACTGCAAAAGATTTACGTTTTGCCGCTCCTTTATTTCCTTTGACTCCAATTGTGGGCGGTCTGTTTTGTGCTATTACCTGTATTAGTATGGTGTTTGATCCTTCGATGCAAGTGGGCTTTATCTGTTGTATTGTTTTTATTATTTTATGCTATGCGAGCTATTTCATCTTCTATCACAAGAAAAATGTGGCGCAGAGCTAAGCAATGTAAGCTTTCACAGGCGTAGTCAAAAGGTCCCATTTGGGGCCTTTTTTATGGTCTAAAGAAAATTAAAAAAGGTTAGATTTTATATATTTTTTTTAAAAATGAATTTTTATTTTTAATCATAGAAACAAATGTTGTTTTATGAATTCACCTTTTATCGGATTTTATTAATATTTATTTATTATAAATATTTAATTAAGTCTATGTTTGGTCTTGTTATTTAATAAAGAGCTGTTTCTGGTTTTTTAGAATAGAAGAGTAGAATAGACTTTATATGGATTTATTGTGGAGATTAGATAATTTTTTGATGTTATTTTAAAAGATTAGGCACGTTAACTTACTGTTATATAACATTTAAAATATTTACATTTTTTATATTTATGAATATTTATTTCCTATAAGTTTTTTTTATTAGAGTTAAGGGTTTTTTAATATTTGTTGTTTTTTTATTATAAAATCTAGTTCGATTTGATTATTTTTTCTCTGCTTATTTATTTTAAAATGTTCTAAATGAGTGTGCTCTATGCTATATTTATTGGAAGATTTTATATCTATGTTGCGGCTTAATTTTAAGCAGTATGTGTAGAAATAATTAATCTGTAGGATTATTGAACAAAGTTTATTTTTAAAAAGACTAATGGAGGGATCTATCGATTAGTCAAAAATAATTTTATGGACTCATGATTTTTGTGAATCATAGTTCTTTTTAACTCCCAAACGGTTATGTCACTTCTTTTGTATTTATATTTCAGCCGGCTGGTTTTAGTGGGTTGTGGTTAGTTTTTTGCTTTTATAAAGCTCTCTTTGTAAACAGCAATTTAGACAAAAGAAAACTTGTAAAAGATATCGATATGTAAAAGTAGATCGTACTTTTAGTATCAACAAATGGAATTTAAAAAATCTGATGCTTTAGAAGAGCAAAAGATTTAGTAAATAAACTAAGGCACTGTTATTTCAGAGTTTTAGTTGCTAAATAATAAAGATTACAGATTTATCAAATCTGAATCTATGAAGGTATATAGGAAAAAAGATGTCAGATCTTTCATACGTAAACGAACACAGCGATGCATGGCAAACTTACTTGGCACAAATTGACCGTGTTGCTCCGTACTTAGACCACTTAGCTGAGTTTATCGACACTTTAAAACGTCCAAAACGTGCACTTATTGTAGATGTGCCAATTGTAATGGACGACGGTTCTATCCAGCACTTTGAAGGTTACCGCGTACAACACAACTTGTCTCGTGGTCCTGGTAAAGGCGGTGTTCGTTACCATCCAAATGTTGATTTGAACGAAGTTATGGCGTTGTCTGCATGGATGACAATTAAAACTGCTGTTTTGAACTTGCCATTTGGCGGTGCAAAAGGTGGTATTCGTGTTGACCCGCGTAAATTGTCAAATCGTGAATTAGAGCGTTTGACTCGTCGTTATACGACTGAAATCGGTCACATTATCGGGCCTCAAAAAGATATCCCTGCTCCAGACGTTGGTACAAATGCCAATATCATGGGTTGGATGATGGATACTTATTCTACTAGCCAAGGTTACACGGTAACTGGTGTTGTAACTGGTAAACCAGTTCACTTAGGTGGTTCTTTAGGTCGTGTAAAAGCGACTGGTCGTGGTGTATTCGTTACAGGTCGTGAAGTAGCTGCAAAAATCAACTTACCAATTGAAGGTGCGAAAATCGCGATTCAAGGTTTTGGTAACGTAGGTAGTGAAGCTGCTTTCTTGTTTGTTGAATCAAAAGCAAAAGTTACACACGTTCAAGACCATACAGGCACTATTTTCAATGCTGATGGTATTGATCTTGAAGCTTTACGTGATCACGTAAATGCAAATCAAGGCGGTATTGGCGGCTTCGCTGGCGCGCAATCAATTGCTGATGAAGATTTCTGGACAGCAGAAGTTGACATTATTGTTCCTGCTGCATTGGAAGGTCAAATCACTGTTGAGCGTGCTCAAAAACTTAAAGCTAAGTTGATTTTAGAAGGCGCAAACGGCCCGACTTATCCTAAAGCTGAAGACGTACTCGTTGAGCGTGGCATTGTTGTAGTACCTGACGTGGTATGTAACGCCGGCGGTGTAACTGTAAGTTACTTCGAATGGGTTCAAGACATGGCGAGCTACTTCTGGACTGAAGAAGAAATCAATGAGCGTTTAGACAAATTGATGGTTCAAGCTATGGATGACGTTTGGAACACAGCGAATAGCAACGCTTGTACTTTACGTACAGCAGCTTACATCTTGGCATGTGAGCGTATTTTAAAAGCTCGTAAAGAGCGTGGTATTTTCCCAGGCTAATCTGCGGAAATTACTTTTAGGAAAAGTGGTCTGAGCAAATATTAAGGATGTTATAGGGTTATTTGTTCAGCCCCTTTTTCTGAATGATTCAAATTTAAGTGTTATCGAATATATTAAATAAATACTGAGGTAAGCATGGAACAGCCAATTTCTGTAACTCGAAGCAACTTTAACGACTGGATGGTTCCAGTTTTTGCACCGGCAAATTTCATTCCGGTACGTGGCGAAGGTTCACGTATTTGGGATCAAGAAAATAAAGAATATATTGATTTTGCAGGCGGGATTGCAGTAAATGTATTAGGTCATGCGCATCCAGTGGCAGTAAATGCTTTAACAGAACAAGCAACAAAACTTTGGCATGTCGGTAACGGTTATACAAATGAACCCGTTCTACGCCTTGCAAAACAACTCACCGAAAATACATTTGCAGATAAAGTGTTCTTCTGTAACTCAGGTGCTGAAGCGAACGAAGCTGCTTTAAAACTGGCTCGTAAAGTTGGTCTAGACAGCGGCGTTGCTGGCAAAAGTGGCATTGTGGCATTTAATAATGCTTTCCATGGCCGTACTTTATTTACTGTTTCAGCGGGTGGTCAACCTAAATATTCACAAGACTTTGCGCCACTTCCAAATGGCATTAACCACGTTGCTTTTAACGATTTAGAAGCTGCCAAAGCAGTAATTAATGAGCAAACATGTGCCGTTATTGTTGAGCCGATCCAAGGTGAAGGCGGCGTTATTCCTGCTGATCTCGAATTTTTAAAAGGTTTACGTGCACTGTGTGATGAGTTTGGCGCCTTACTTATTTTTGATGAAGTGCAAACTGGTGTAGGTCGTACAGGTGCACTTTATGCCTACATGAACTCTGGTGTGATTCCAGACGTATTAACCACTGCAAAAGCATTGGGCGGCGGTTTCCCAGTGGGTGCAATGTTAACAACTGATAAATTTGCTCCACATTTTTCAGTGGGTACACATGGTACGACTTATGGTGGTAATCCATTGGCAAGTGCAGTTGCTGGTGCAGTATTTGAGTTTATTAATACGCCTGAAGTACTCGAAGGTGTGAAGCATCGTCATCAATATTTCCTCGATGCACTAAATGCATTAAACGCTGAACATCAGATTTTTGAAGAAATTCGTGGTCAAGGTTTATTGATTGGCTGTGAATTAAAAGCTGAGTATGCAGGGAAAGCTAAAGATATTACGACTTGGGCGGGTGAAGAAGGTTTACTTGCTTTAATTGCAGGTCCGAATGTGGTTCGTTTTACTCCGTCGCTTATCATTCCTGAACAAGATATTGATGAAGGGATTGCTCGTTTAAAAAGAGCATTAGCAAAGTTGGCTAAATAAAAAAAAGGAAAGCTAGCCATGATGATCGTCCGTCATGCCGAGTTTCGAGACCTTGAAGATATTTATAAATTAGCGGGTAAGTCGGGTGTAGGCCTGACTTCCTTGCCACAAAATATGGATACACTTTCGGCTCGAATTTCACGTACTCGCAATACTTTAAATGGCAATGTCCATAAAAGTGAACAAGGCTATCTGTTTGTTCTCGAAGATACAGAAGCTCAACGTGTTATTGGTTTAAGCGCAATTGAAGTTGCTGTAGGGCTCATTGAACCTTGGTACAACTTTCACGTTGGTACTCAAGTACACGCTTCAAAAGCATTAAACGTTTATAAGTCACTACCTACCTTATTTTTAAGTAATGACAGAACGGGGAGTAGCGAACTCTGTACATTATTTTTAGATCCAGAACGTCGTGAAAACCAAAACGGTAAGTTCTTATCGAAAATCCGTTTTATGTTTATCGCTGCCTTTAAGCAATATTTCGAGAAAAAGTTAATTGCTGAAATGCGTGGTTTCTCAGACGAAAATGGATGTTCTCCATTTTGGGATGCGATTGGTCACCATTTCTTTAATATGGATTTTTCAACAGCAGACTATTTGAGTGGAATTGGGCAAAAAGTATTTATTGCAGAGCTTATGCCTCGTTTTCCAGTCTATGTAGATCTCTTGCCAAAAGATGCGCAAGAGGTGATTGGAAAAATGCATCCACAAACGTTGCCTGCTTATCATGTGCTTGAGTCGGAAGGCTTACGTTATCAAGGATATGTCGATATTTTTGATGCGGGTCCAACGATTGAAGCCAATATTGATGAATTGCGCGCAGTAAAAGAAAGTCAGTTTTTAAACGTCAAAATTACAAGCGAAGCTGTGGTCGGTAAGACTCAGTATCTCGTTGCCAATGATAACTATCATGACTATAAGGCAATGTTGATGAAGCTTGATCTTGTTGATAACACTATAAATTTAACCCACGAACAAGCTGAAAAACTCGGTGTACAAGAAGGTCACGTTGTTCGTGTGTTATCACTAAATCCAATGGAAGTATCCTGATGTCAAACTCTTTATTTATAAACGGTGTCTGGTTACAAGGCAGCGGCACAACATTTGAAAAAACAAATCCGGTCGATAACCAAATTGTATGGTCCGGTGCTGAGGCAACTGCGGCTGATGTAGAGCAAGCTTGCCAAGCTGCGCGTACTGCATTTCCAGCATGGGCACGTTTACCTTTTGCAGAGCGTGTAGCGATTATTGAAAAATTTGCAGCTTTGCTTGAAGAAAATAAAAAGCATTTAGCAGAAGTCATTAGCCAAGAAACCAGTAAGCCATTTTGGGAAACATTAACTGAAGTTCAATCAATGATTGGCAAAGTTGCGATTTCGATTCGTGCTTACCACCAGCGTACAGGCGAAAGCTCAACTGAAATGGCTGATGGTGTAGCATCTTTACGTCATCGTCCGCATGGTGTGCTTGCAGTTTTCGGTCCATATAACTTCCCGGGCCATTTACCAAATGGACATATTGTTCCTGCATTATTAGCAGGCAATACTGTGGTATTTAAACCAAGTGAATTAACACCTTGGACTGCTGAAGAAACTGTAAAACTTTGGCAGCAAGCTGGTTTACCAAATGGTGTGATGAATTTAGTGCAAGGTGGTCGTACCACTGGTGAAGCGCTAGCTGCCTCACATGAAATTGATGGTTTATTGTTTACCGGAAGTGCGAACACTGGTTATCACTTGCATAAGCAAATGGCGGGCGCGCCTGAGAAAATCCTTGCGCTTGAAATGGGCGGCAATAATGCATTGATTATTGATGAAATTATCGATATTGATGCTGTGGTTAATCTCACTATTCAATCTGCTTTTGTTTCGGCAGGTCAGCGTTGTACATGTGCACGCCGTATCTTGGTAAAAAATGGTGCAGAAGGTGATGCATTTATTCAACGTTTCGTTGAAGTTGCTAAAAACCTAAAAGTTGGTCGTTGGAACGATGAACAACAACCATTTATGGGTGGCGTTATCTCGTCAGTTGCTGCATCAAATATGATGCTTGCTCAGCAAAAATTACTTGAGCTTGGTGCAAAAAGCTTGTTGCCAATGACACGTCCGCAAGAAGATAGTTCGTTACTTACTCCAGGCATTGTTGATGTAACAGGCGTCACAGATATTCCAGATGAAGAATATTTTGGTCCGCTTACGACGATTCAACGTTATGACAACTTTGATGAAGCATTAAAAATTGCGAATGCAACTCGCTTTGGCTTGTCTGTTGGTCTAGTTTCACCAAAACGTGAACTATTTGATCAAGTACTTATTGAAGCGCGTGCTGGTATTGTGAACTGGAATAAGCCATTAACAGGTGCTTCAAGTGCTGCACCATTTGGTGGTGTAGGGGCATCTGGTAACCACCGCGCAAGTGCCTTTTATGCAGCTGATTATTGTGCTTGGCCAATGGCTTCACTTGAAAGTGACAGCTTAACCTTACCAGAAAAATTATCTCCAGGGATTGTGTTGCCTTAAACACTAGGGAAAGAAAAATGAAAGGATATGAAGTAAATTTCGATGGTTTAGTGGGGCCAACACATCACTATGCGGGTTTGTCGTTTGGGAATGAAGCATCGACAAAAAATCGTAATAACGCCTCGAATCCAAAATTAGCAGCCAAACAGGGTTTGCTAAAGATGAAAGCCTTGGCTGACATGGGCATGAAACAAGGTGTGCTTGTTCCGCATGAGCGCCCACATGTTCCAATGTTACGCCGTTTAGGTTTTACAGGAGATGACATCAGCGTAGTTGCTCAAGCAATGCGTCATTCACCTGAACTATTATCATCGCTAAGTTCAGCTTCGCCAATGTGGACCGCAAATGCAGCAACAGTTTCACCTTCGGCAGATAGCCAAGATGAACGCGTGCATTTTACCGCAGCGAACTTGAATAATAAGTTTCACCGTTCAATTGAAGCTGAAACTACAAGTCAGGTCCTTCAAGCGATTTTTAAAAATGAACGTCATTTTGTACACCACGAAGCATTGCCACAAGTGGCTTTGTTTGGTGATGAAGGCGCAGCGAATCACAATCGTTTAGGTGGTGATTATGCTAAGCGCGGTGTTCAAGTTTTTGTTTATGGCCAACAACATTTAAATAATGGCTTACCGGGACCAAAACGCTATCCGGCTCGTCAAACGCGTGAGGCAAGTGAAGCAATTGCACGTTTGCACCGTTTAGATGACGCATATACAGTTTTTGTTCAACAAAATCCGGATGTAATTGATCAGGGTGTATTTCATAATGATGTTATCGCGGTAAGTAACCAACAGGTTTTATTCCATCATCAACATGCATTCTTAAATCAAGATCAAGCTTTTGCTGAAATTCGTCAGAAAATGGCAAGCATCGGTGAAGACTTTATCTCGATTGAAGTTCCTGAAAACCGCGTTACTGTTGATGATGCCGTAGCAACTTATTTATTTAATAGCCAGATTTTAACTCGTCCAGATGGTGGAATGACCATTGTTGTGCCAGAAGAGTCTCGCCAGAATAAGGCAGTTTGGGGTTATTTGAACGATATGGTTCAGATGGGTACACCAATTGATGCTATTCAGGTATATGACTTACGTGAAAGTATGCGTAATGGTGGTGGTCCGGCGTGTTTACGTTTACGCGTAGCTTTAAACGAAACTGAGTTAAATGCTGTAAATCCAAAAGTTCTCATGAACGATCAATTGTTTGGCACACTCAATCAATGGGTAGATAAACACTATCGTGATCGTTTAGCACAAGAAGATTTGGCTGATCCACATTTATTGATGGAAAGCCGTATGGCACTCGATGAACTGACCAAAATTTTAGGTTTAGGTTCGGTTTATCCTTTCCAAAAATAATGAGGAGGTGACATGCAAGATTTTCTAGCATTAACCTTACAAGGTGAGCAGCCAGCAACACGTGAAGGAAAACAAGATAATTTTTCTTGGCGTTGGTTAGGTGAAGGACTTCTTGAATGTACGCCAAATGCACAGTACGACAAAGCCGTCGTACTGTCAGCTGGAGTACATGGTAATGAAACAGCACCAATTGAATTGTTGTCTCATCTTTGCACGGACTTATTTGCGGGGCGTTTAAACCTTGCTGTGAGGTTGTTGCTTGTATTAGGTAATCCATATGCAATGCGTCAAGGCAAACGCTATGTGCATGATGATGTAAACCGAATGTTTTGTGGTGGATATAAAAATCTACCCCTAACTGAGGAATCAAAGCGAGCTGAGGTTTTAGAGCAGGTTGTCACAACTTTCTTTCGAGAAAGTTCGAGCGAAGCAAAACGTTATCACTATGATTTGCACACAGCAATTCGGGCTTCATTATTACCAACTTTTGCTTTGTTTCCTTACCAAACGCATGCCTATGATGCTGATTTGACAGCGAGCCTTGAAGCGGCTGATTTAGATGCTTTGGTTTATCACAATGCGGTCGGTAAAACCTTTACACATTTTACCAGTGAAAATTTTAAAGCTGCGAGTGCAACCTTAGAATTAGGCAAAGCCTTGCCATTTGGACAAAATGACTTAAGCCAGTTTGCAGCAATTGATGAAGTCATTCGTCATGTGGTTTCTGGGCAAGCACTGCCAACACGCAAGAAAGCGAAAATTCAGGTGTTTAAAGTATCGGACTCTTTAATTAAAAAAGATGAAGATTTTCAGATGAACTTATCTGCTGAAGCTCCGAATTTTTCGACTTTTACGAAAGATGAGATCATTGCGACACAAGCCTCTGGTAATTATGTTGTAGGGCAAGGTCAGGTCTGGATTTTATTTCCGAACCCTAATGTAAAAATTGGTTTACGTGCAGGTTTAGTTTTAACTAAAACGAGCTGAATAGCTGATTTCAAATAAATAAAAAAGGGCGATTAATCGCCCTTTTTTATGCATCACGTATTAGTTAGTACCGAAAAGACCTTTAACCCAAGATTTCTTTTCAGCTTTTTGTGTAGAAGTTTGAGCACCAGTATTTACATTTGCGTTTGTGTTAACTCCAACAGGACCAACGTTAACACCAACATTCACGCCTGTTTGTGCATTAATTGCATGTGCTGGTTGAGCAGTATTTAACTGCGCTTGAGCATCAGCTTTAGTGTCAGCTACAAATTCTTTTTGCTCAGCTTGGTTTTGAGCTATACGAGTTTTTACTGCATCTACATGCGCTTGCGCATTAGCTTGTTTTTCAGCAGTAAATTCTTTTTGGTCTGCTTGTTTTTCAGCAACTTTAGTTTTTACAGCATCAACACGTGCTTTAGTATCAGCTTTAGCTTCAACTGCTAGATTTTTAGTACCGTTTACAGCTTTTGTTGCTACATCTTTAGTACCTGTTACTGCTTCGGTAGCAAAATGCTTAGTACCATTTGCAGCTTTAGTTGCTACATTTTTAGTACCTGTTGCAGCTTCGGTCGCAAAGTTTTTAGTACCGGTCGCAGCTTCAGTAGCTAAGTGTTTTGTACCATTTGCAGCTTTAGAAGAAAGTTCAGTCACTTTTCCTGTTGTTTTTTTAGTTGCTTTAACCGTAGTGTCAGCAGCTACATGACCTGCGTGTTTTGCTGTGTTCCCTACAGTGTGTGCAGTATTTTTGACTGTATTGGCTACGCCACTCACAAGACCACCCGGTTGTACATTTACTTGAGCAGAAGCACCTGCATTAACGCCCGCACTTTGTGCAAAAATAGAGGCAGAAGCAAGAACACTTGCAGTAACGATAGCTGTTTTCATCATTTTCATTGCGATATCCTTCAAAGAATATACCCTTTTAGTGAGGTATTTCATAAACGCAAACGAATCATAGCCAAGGTGATATGGGCTTGTGAACTGACTTCATCAAAATGTTACAACAGTGTTACGTTGAGTAAACACATTAGGGATAAATTGTGGAGATTAATAAAAATTAATAATAAAGTGAAAAAGAACATTTATTTATTAGATATTCTAATTAAGTATATCCCACGTTTATCTTTTACTTCTTAAAAATCATCCTTTAATTTTTTCTATCTCAATTTCTCTACTTTTTCCTCTATATCTTTAAATGTGATGTAAATCTCATTATTTATTAGAGGAAGCGGCATGCTAATTGCTTATTATGAGAATAGGGTGTTTTTCTAGCACTTTTTTGAACCATCTTCTGCCAGAAATATAAATGTATAGGGCAGAACAATATTTTTGCTTATTCGGGATAAAGTTATTTTAACTTTTTTTTAGTGGTTATGTATTTCATTAAATAGACTTTTCACATGAAATGGATATTAAGAAATACCGCTTTATTTCAAATAATCAAAAATAAAAATAGATATCTATAAACAAAAAAACAGAGATCTTTAAAGATGAAAATTATTGCTTCCTTTCTTGTACTGGTCGGCTTAGTCGCCGTTGTTATCTATTTTAAGCCCACAAGTGGTGCATCTGATGTGTTCAATTCTGCTTTACATGAGTCGAATTCGCCGCAACTAAACACATCGTCTTTTCTTTCTAAACTTAAGGAGCCTACTCAACCTAAAAATTTATCTCAGCATTCAACTCATCTTCAATCGGTATCAGTTGATACCGTTCCTTTTTATGACACAAAAAGTGATCTTTCTATTCAACCGATTGATCCAGAAAAAGATCCAGCAAATGAAATAAAAGCGAAATAAGCAAATTGTTAGTTGAAAAACTACGGAGAAAAATAATGCAAAGTAAAACGTTATTTCTATTAGGTCTATGTACGATATTAAGTACCACTGCATCAGCTCTTCCTTTAGATTCTAATGGTGCTAAACAGCGGTTAAATCAGGCAGCAAAACAAAAAGTATTTCAAGGTAAAATCAATCTAGATGCCTTGGTAACGAATGATTCGAATGATTTAATTGTTGAATACAACATTCCTTCGGCGAGTGCACCTTCCGGTTTAGAACGGCGGAGTTATATTGCAACAAATAAAAAGAATATACAGGCAAGGTTTAATCGGGCAGGCGGTGTGCAAGTACTGCGAGACTACAATAATTTACCTTTAGCTTTTTATCGGATTAGTAACCGCGAAGCTTTGGTCTCTTTATTAAATGATCCGAATGTTAAAGCGGTTTATCCAAATCGTATTAATCAAACCACGACCAATGAAAGTTTACCTTTAATCAATCAACCACAAGCAAATACCAATGGTTTTACGGGTGAAGGTTCTAGTGTGGCAGTGATTGATACAGGGGTGAATTACCTCCACTCTGATTTTGGTTGTACGGCAATAAACACACCCTCAAACACATGTCGGGTGGTTTACTCATTTGATAGTGCACCAGATGATGGCACTTTAGATGATGATGGGCATGGTAGTAATGTTTCAGGCATTGTGTCTAAAGTTGCATCTAAGACTAAAATTATTGGTATTGATACCTTTCGACGTGTTCGGGTGAATGGTCAGTGGGGGAGTACTGCCTATGATAGTGATATTCTGGCGGCTTTAAATTGGACTGTGAATAATGCTCAGACTTATAACATCAAAGCGGTTAATTTAAGCCTTGGCGTGCCAGGTGTTAAATACACTTCAGAGTGTAGTAATAGCAGTTATGCAACCGCCTTTGCCAATGCCAGAGCTGCGGGTGTGGTTCCAGTAGTCGCTTCAGGTAATGATGCATTTTCAGATGGGATTTCATCACCTGCCTGTGTTGCTGGTGCTGTAAGAGTCGGCGCTGTTTATGACAGTAATATTGGCGGCGTGTCATGGGGTAATCCGGTGAAATGTTCTGACCCGACAACCGCAGCAGACAAGGTAGCTTGCTTTAGTAATGGTGGTAGCCTTGTGACTTTATTGGCACCGGGAGCAATGATTACTGCGGGTGGTTACACCATGGGAGGTACATCTCAAGCGACACCGCATGTGGCTGGCGCGATTGCTTTATTACGAGCGAATAGTGTGACTCCGACTGAAAGTATAGATCAAACCATTAGCCGTTTAAAAACGACAGGTAAACCAATTACGGACTCAAGAACGGGCTTGGTTTTCCCGCGTATTGATTTACTGGCAGCAACCAATGGTTTGATCGCTAACTAAATAGCTTATTTATAATTTTTTAAATTTGGTCCAAGAAATTTTAAAATAGCTATAGCCCGTTGCAAAAGATAGCTTCTGCAACGGGTTTTTTTATGGATAAGTATTAATGACACTTTGCTAAATTAGCTGGATTAAAGTTGCTTTGGAGTTTTTTGAAATTATTTTGAATTTCTGGATCTTGAATATTAAAAGTGGTCGAGCTTTTGGTTGTAGAGTTAGTTGCCTGATTTAATATGCCAGACTCATCAGGATATTGTTGGGTGAATGATGTGGCTGAAATTAGACCTTTATCATTAAATACCCAATGTTCAGTAACGTGTCCGCCGCCTAAATATCCTGTAAATTCAACCATACAAGCTTGCTTATCTTGTTTAATGAGTTTGGCTACATTACCTGTAGTTGATGGATAAGCTTCAATATTCGTATCTTGCTCTAGAACTTGTGCCTGAGAATAAGCAGACAGAGGTGCTGATGTTGCACATGCAGTTAATGCCAAGCAGCATAGTGTTGAAAAGAGAAGTTTTTGACTATTCATAAGGCAGATTCCTAGCTCTTTATAGTTAATGAACATTATTTGTAGATGAGTATCAGTGTTTGTATTAAAGCGCGAAGTTCTCGCGCTATCCAAAAAATTAGTTCGTTGTTGTGCTTGATTTACTTAACTCACCTTGCTCAATCGGAATGTTTTCACCATTTCGGCTACTGGTAATATTTTGCTTTGCCTGATCTATTTTATTTTCTGTAAAAGCTTTGGCTGTATCTGCTTTTTGTTGAACAACTTCTGCTTTTTCAGCCGTAAATTCTTTAGTATTTTGCCATTTTTCACTAATTTTATTTGATGTTTTTTCAGAAGCTCCTTGAATAGAATCTCCTAAATTTTGTATACCTTTTCCTGTTTTATATAACAATACACGGCCTAAACTTGGGTTATCACCATAAGGTTGTGCTTTAGAAGTTGTTTCACCCACTTGTTGTGGTTGCGTTGTTTCTGCAAATAAGGTTGATGAAGCCAACATAGAGGTCGCAATACATAAAATGTGTATGGTTTTCATTTTGGATAAATCTCCCCGACCAGAATCAAAAGATGAAGTGGTGATCTTACTGTTAAAAATAAAGCTTGTACCGCAATGAGATAAAACCCATACGATTTGATTACGATAAATCATCACTTGATCGCAATAAAGTAATTATCCCGATTACTCATAAGCAAAATTCAGATTTCATCAATTCTAAAAACATATCTCGAGCTTTATGGTTACTCACATTTTTATGCCAGAAAAAATGATTTTGCATAAAGGCAAGGTGTTCAAATTTATAACTCTGAATATGGGCTAAATTTTTATATTGTTCATAAATACTTTTAGGTACTAAAGCCACACCAGAACCTGCACTGACACAGCCAATAATGGTTGCATAACTAGTAATGCTGGTGATAGGAAGAGAGATATTTTTGAGCTTAAGCCATTCTTCGAGGGCTGCGCGGTAAGGACAACCTTCAGTCCACATAAAAATTTCTTTACCAATCAGGCCTTCTTGGCAATTAATTTCTCCCAAAGAATGAGATGCAATCAAGACCATGTCTTCTTGATAAATACTCAGTTTATTTAACATAGGAAACTCGATATTACCCGCGACAATTGCACCATCAAGTTTGTGCTGAGAAATATCGACTAATAGCTGTTTCCATGTGCCTGTAATAATTTGAATGGAAACCTCGGGAAAACGTTGATGATATTTCGCAAGTAAATTAGGCAAACGAGTTGTGGCAGAAGATTCAATAGCCCCAATTTTTAATGGACCAGAGGGGGGAGCATCAGGGTGAATACTACGTTTTGCTTCATCACACAGCGCTAAAATTTTATGACAATAATTAAGAAAGATCTCACCGGATGAAGTGAGTTTTAAAATTTTCCCTTCACGATAAAACAAAGGTGAACCCAGTTCTTCTTCAAGTTGCTTAATACGTGTCGTAACGTTGGATGGTACGCAATGTAGTTGCAGTGATGCCCTGGCCATTGTTCCGCATTCAACCACTGTCTGAAACATTTTTAACTGTGCGATATCCATGTTTTATCATTCACTTTTAATGAATATTTGACTCAATATAAGTTAATTTTATTCAACTATCTATGCGCATATGATGAAAGAGTTCCATTTCATTAGTGTAGATTTAACATGGCAATTTCTCTTGCTGCCGAAACTCAGCCTCTGGCATTTAAGCTCTATTTATGTATTGCCGTGACCGTCTTTTGTTGGGGCTATTCACCTATTGGCGTACATAGTGCTCTGCATTCATATACGCCGCAGCATATTGCCTTGCTCCGTTTTTTAATTGCATCTGTTTTCTTATTTTTACTGATTATGAAAAAAGGAATTCAGCCTTTAAAGTGGAAAGATGTTCCTGCGCTTGCTGTATTAGGATTTTTCTCTGTAACGCTACATCACTTACTTATAAATACCGGACAGCAATATGTGAGTGCGGTTGCATCCAGTATTTTGAGCCAATCCATTCCACTATTTACCTTTATTATTTCGGCTTTGCTTTTTAAGGAACAAATCCGTTTTAAACAATGGTTATGTATTTTGCTGGGACTTTGTGGCGCCGTATTGGTGGTTAGTGGCGACCATGGTTTTGGTGTGCCGAGCCCCTATAGCCTGTTGATTGTTTTAGCCGCAATTGCATGGGGACTTTATTTTAATTTATATAAAAAGTTTGCTTTAAATTATGATGCTTTGAGCATGATGTGCTACATCATTTGGTTCGGAACAATTCCTTTACTTTTTTATAACGCTCATTTGCCTGATGAGATTTTACATGCTACTTGGCAAGCCAATACGTCAGTTGTCTTATTGGGTATTTTCCCAAGTGCGATGGCTTATGTGCTGTGGGGTTATGTACTTAAAAATATGCCGTTAACGATAGCATCGAATTTTTTGTATTGCTCACCTATTGTCGCAATGAGTTTGGCTGTTGTTTTCTTAAATGAAAAACCCACAATAATTGTGCTGCTGGGTGGAGTAATTATTGTGGGGAGTTTGGTGTGGATGAATTGGGGGCGAAAGAAAGGGGGGTGATGGGAACCCTTCTCCTTTCTTATTAATGGTTCCAATCCTGTGTACGAATACGGCCAGTTTGATAATAGATAGATACAAGCTCAATAAAATTTTTGAAGTCAGCATTTTCATTCACAATACGATTAATAGATTGCCAATCAACTTCTGTTCGTCTGCGTGCGGGCAATAAAATTTCACTTTCAGTTGGGTTTTCTGGTGTTAATAAAATGACACCAATACCGTGTAATGCAGATAACATACGGAGTTCATCTTCAACATCACTTGTAGAAATCGAGGTTGCAACTAAATATCCTTCATTTGCCCAGCTTGAGTTACTTACAGCTTGAAAGAAGCTACTACGAATATTTGTGCTATTGAGTTCTTTTTTTACTTCAAATGACCATAAGCGAACATTTTGTCCAGAACCGTGTTTAACGCAACTTTTAACTAGTTCATTCCAGTGTTTGTCTAAAGGTTGCATGGCAACAATATCGGGATGCAACCATTGATTACCATTTTGTCCTCGAGAATTTTTAGATCGTTTTTCATCTATTCTGAGGCAATATAAATTGAGTTCTGATTTTAGAAATTCGGTAAGAATCGGGTATAAATCATGCTCAGATAAATTCCCAGACTTTATAATTGGCAAATTAATTTCAGGTTCTAAACTATCTAAAAGAGATTCGTTAATATCTGAATTTATATTATGGTTTGCTTCATAAATGGTGTGGGGATCAAACCAGAATTGTCTTGGACGGGGTTGATCTTGTATGTGAATATGAGGGGATACTTTTAGAATATTGGTTTTTGCTCCACTACTAATTTCACGGACAATTTGTTGTAAGAAGTCTGCTTCTGATTCAAAACGATTGTTTTTCCTTTTTTGGTCATAATCTTCTGGATATTTTTGAATGATGGATTCGGCAATCTCTCGGGCATTAAATTTTTTATTTGGATACGTTTTTAAGAATTCTGCGACTTTTTGCGTTTGTGATAACTTAGACATACTTGAGTAGATCTGTTTAAAAAGAAAACCCCACTATTATTAGCAGGGTTTTTAAGTTATTTCAATGAATTACAGAGCTTAACCCTGCAATACACTCACATCAGCCACAGCAGTAAACAAGTTACGTAACTGAGCCAATAAGCGTAAACGGTTTGCTTTCAGGTCAGCGTCATCTGCCATAACCATTACACCATCAAAGAATGCATCAATCGGCGCGCGAAGTGCTGCAAGCTTAGAAAGGGCAGCAGTGTAGTCTTTTGCTGCGAGTAATGGTTCAACCACAGGTGTAACTGCTTGAAGCTCAGTAAATAATGCTTTTTCAGCATCTTCAACCAAGTTTGCTTCAACCACAGAACCTTCTGGTGCCGCTTCTTTTGCAAGAATATTAGCAACACGTTTGTTTGCAGCAGCAAGTGCAGCAGCTTCAGGTAATGTGCGGAAGTGATTAACTGCATTTACGCGCTTGTCAAAATCAAGTGGAGACTTCGGTGCAAGTGCTTGAACAGCTTGAAGTACGTCAACAGCAACACCTTGGTCTTCATACTTAGCACGGTAACGACCTTCCAAGAATGCAACAGCATCAGCGCGAGTTTTGTCATGGTCTTTAACGATGTTGCCATAACCTTGAAGTGCAAGATTCACTAACTCTTCAATGGTTACATCTAATTCATTTTCAATGATTAAACGTAAGATACCAATTGCTGAACGACGAAGAGCAAACGGGTCTTTAGAACCTGTAGGCGCTTGTCCAATACCGAAAATACCAACAAGCGTATCTAAACGGTCAGCAAGGGCAATCGTTGTACCTGTTTTGGTTTTTGGTAAAACATCACCAGCAAATTTTGGTAAATATTGCTCACCTAAAGCTTCTGAAACTTCAGTGTTTTCACCTTCAATACGTGCATAGTAAGTACCCGCAATACCTTGGAGCTCTGGGAATTCACCTACAAGCTCTGAGGTTAAGTCGCATTTAGCAAGTAATGCAGCTTTTTCAGCATCGGCTGGGTTTGCACCAGTGATTGCAGATAATGCAACAGCAAGTTTTGCAATACGCGTTGATTTGTCCCAAAGCGTACCAAGTTGTGCTTGGAACACCATGTTTGCTAGTTTTTCTTTACGAGATGCAAGCGGTTGCTTTTGATCTTGTAAGAAGAAGAATTCGGCATCTGATAAACGAGGACGAACAACTTTTTCGTTACCTTCAATAATTTGAATCGGATCTTTAGACTCAATATTTGAAACAGTAATAAAGTAAGGTTGTAATTTACCTTCGCTATTAATCAAGCAGAAATACTTCTGGTTGTCTTGCATCGTCGTAATGAGTGCTTCTTGAGGAACGGCAAGGAAGCGCTCTTCAAAATTTGCACGTAAAGCCACAGGCCATTCAACCAGACTTGTTACTTCATCAAGTAAATCCGCTGGAACGATGGCAGTCGCGTTAACTTCATCAGCCAATTTCTTTACTTGTTCTTGAATGGTTGCTTGACGTTTTTCAAAGTTAGCAACGACGTAAGCTTTTTCTAAAGCCGCTAAATAGTCATTTGCATGGGCTAAAGTCACAGCTTCAGGTGCATGGAAACGGTGACCATAAGTCACATTACCAGCTTTATGATCTTGAATAGTCGCATCAACAATTTGGTCGTCTTTGAGTAAAAGAACCCATTTCACAGGACGTACAAATTCGGTACGGCTTGCAGCAGAGCGCATACGCTTAGCAATTGGTAAGTTGTCTAACGCAGTTTGTAAAATCTGTGGAAGTAAAGCGTCAAGGCTTTGACCTTTTACATCTTTTAAATAGCAAACTTTTTCAACTTTACCAGCTTGGAAAGTAGAAAGCTGATCAACTGTAATGCCTTGACCACGCATAAAGCCTTCAAGTGCTTTAGTCGGTTTGCCTTCTGCATCGTAAGCCGCTTGAACAGCAGGGCCGTCAAAACGTTTTTGTGTATCAGCTTGCGCAGCATCGATATCTACAATTTTAAGCGCTAAACGACGTGGAGCAGCATAAGCTTCGATTGATGCGAAGTTTAAGCCCGCATCTTTTAAGCCTTTTACCGTTTCTGCTTGTAAAGCATCACGTAACGTTTTTAAGCTTTTTGGTGGAAGCTCTTCACAGCCAAGTTCGAATAAAACAGTATGTTTGCTCATTAGTTTTTCTCCGCCTTTGCTGCTTCACTTTCAGCTTGTGCTTTTAGCTGTGCCAATACTTCATCACGTAAGTGTGGTTCTGCCATTGGGAAGCCAAGCTCTGCACGTGCTTGTACATAACTTTGTGCAATAGCACGCGCTAAAGTACGTACACGTAAAATGTAGCGTTGACGCTCAGTTACAGAAATTGCGCCACGTGCATCAAGCAAGTTAAAGGTATGAGACGCTTTAACCACTTGCTCATAAGCAGGAAGAGAAAGTTTTGCTTCAATTAAACGGTTTGCTTCTGATTCATAGAAGTCAAAGAGTTCAAATAATTTTTCAACTGGAGCGTATTCAAAGTTATAAGTCGATTGCTCAACTTCATTTTGATGGAATACGTCGCCATAAGTTACAGTACCGAATTGGCCTTTGGTCCAAACAAGGTCATAAACCGAGTCAACGCCTTGAAGGTACATTGCAAGACGTTCTAAACCGTAAGTGATTTCACCTGTTACTGGGTAACATTCAACACCACCGACTTGTTGGAAGTAAGTGAACTGAGTCACTTCCATACCATTAAGCCAAACTTCCCAACCTAAGCCCCAAGCACCGAGAGTTGGAGACTCCCAGTTGTCTTCTACGAAACGGATGTCGTGAGTAAGTGTATCAATCCCGATTGCTTTTAAAGAATCAAGATAAAGCTGTTGGATGTTATCTGGGTTTGGCTTAAGTACCACTTGGAACTGGTAGTAGTGTTGCAAACGGTTCGGGTTTTCACCATAGCGGCCATCTTTTGGACGACGTGAAGGTTGAACGTATGCCGCGTTCCAAGTCTCAGGCCCTAAAGCACGTAAGAATGTTGCGGTGTGGAATGTTCCAGCGCCCATTTCCATGTCGTAAGGTTGTAATACGACGCAGCCTTGTTCGGCCCAATAGTTTTGTAGGGCAAGAATTAAGCCCTGAAATGTATCAATGTGCGAGATGGCGCGACTCATGTAGCATCCACGAATTTATGAGAAAAATTGCCCCTAAGTATAAGGATTTTGTGGGGGAGTGGCAAAGGCTTAATCATAGGAATGTGTGATTAGCCTATTTGTTTTCGACTCAGCCATTTCAAGCCTAGCCAATAGCAAAAGCTGGTAAATAAAATCATCAGATAAAAACTGTAAATCTTATAAATATGCCACCAAGGAGAAGGGAATGATCCGACAAAAAATAAGCGTGCAATAGGGCTTATCAAAATCCAGATCGCAGTTGCGCTGATGAAAATACTCATCAGATTTAAACGATTTTTACGGGCGAGAAAATAGGCAATGATATATACAAAAGGAATAACCAGAAGGCCATAAAAAAGTAAATAAAATAAGAAGTGGGCTAGAAAAATAACTCCAATCGAATAAAGGCTAAATTCTGCATTTAATATCATTACCCCTAAGGCAGATAAACTCAGCAAAGGGATTGGAGCAAGCGCAAGTGCGCGAATAATCGTTTTTTTGTTATATTGAGGCATATTAAAAATTATAGAATCGAGAATAAATTATGCTGAAATTTTGCTGCAAGCTCATTGTTTTATCCAGCCTTTTTTGTAGTACATGGCTTTATGCACAGACCGATGCTGATCAGCAAGATGAATATAATCAATGTGTAGATCAGACCATTAAGGAAATGCAGCTTGAAAGCATTAATAACATGGTCGTACATAGTTGTTCTGAACAAGCTAAAAAGACTTATGAAGAAAAAATTGTTGCTCTCATTGATCAAATTCGAACACAAAGCGAAGAATACAAACAACCAGAACGTTATCAAGATATTTTAAAATCTCAGCGACTTTGGAAAGCTTATGTAGATCAGGAATGTAATAATGCAGGCTCATATATTGGCTCACCGATGTATTCATATTGCCCAATGCAAGAGTATGCAGCGCGTGTAAAGCAGCTAGAAGAATACGTTAATTAAGACGGATTATTTTAAACGTCACCTCATGACGCCGAGCGTACTTCACTAGATTAAATTTAAGCATGCAAAATGATATTTTTTAAACGATGCCATAAATGAGTCGTTTGATATGTCTGATCGCATTCGAGAAAAACTACAGATTCTTGCCGATGCTGCTAAATATGATGTGTCTTGTTCATCAAGTGGCAGTGACCGTAAAAATAAAGACAAAGGTCTAGGTGATGCCAGTCATTCAGGAATTTGCCATAGCTATACCGAAGATGGCCGCTGTGTATCTCTCTTAAAAATTCTATTTAGTAATGTTTGTATTTTTGACTGCGCTTACTGTGTTTCACGCCGTTCTAATGACGTTCAGCGTGCAGCATTTACAGTGCAAGAAGTCGTAGACTTAACCATTAATTTTTACCGCCGTAATTATATTGAAGGCTTATTTTTAAGCTCAGGCATTTTTAAATCGGCCGATCACACGATGGAACGTATGCTTCAAGTTGTGAAGAAGCTGCGTCTTGAAGAAAACTTTAATGGCTATATTCATTTAAAAACCATTCCGGGAGCATCGCCTGAACTGATTCATGAAGCAGGTTTATATGCTGACCGAATGAGTATTAATTTAGAGATGCCAACTGAGATTGGGCTAAAAACTTTTGCACCAGAAAAATCACATCAGGAAGTACAAAAAGATTTAGGTTTGGTTCGCGACAGGCTCATTCAGCTTAAAGATGAGCGACAAATCATTAAGCATGTGCCGAAATATGTACCAGCGGGGCAGACTACGCAAATGGTGGTAGGTGCTCATCAAGAGTCAGACCAAGATGTCTTGTTTATGGCAGACAAGCACTACAAAGAATTTAAGCTCAAACGCGTCTATTTTTCGGGTTATATCCCAATTAATACCGAAAATAATTACTTACCCGCAGTAGGTTCTGCACCGCCATTACTTCGTGAAAATCGTCTCTATCAAAGCGATTGGTTGATGCGTTTTTATGGCTTTCAGGTCAATGAAATCGTCAATGAAAAACACCCAAACTTAGATCTTGATGTAGACCCCAAATTAAGCTGGGCTTTAAGGCATCCTGAGCAGTTTCCGGTAGATTTAAATCGTGCCGATTATCAAATGATTTTGCGTGTACCAGGTATTGGAGTGAAATCGGCTAAAAAAATTGTGCAAGCTCGACGTTTTGGAAAAATCCATATCGATTTACTTAAAAAACTCGGCGTGGCCTATCAGCGTGCAAGGTTCTTTATTCGCTGTGAAGACAGCCCAAAATTTCAAAAAGAATTATCTTCAAGTTTTATTCGGCAGCAGATTTTAATGCAGGGTTCATCGAAATATGTGCAGCAGCTTTCGCCACAATTAAGCCTTGGGTTTTAGTCATGTTTAATGATGAGGTGGCTTACTATTTTGATGGTTCAATGGTTGGGCTGCTGAGCTGTGTTTTTCGCGCATTTCAATTTAAAGAATTACAGGTCAAACTCTGTTTATATGATGCAGCTCAACATGGGTTATTTGCCGATAAAATTGAGATTTCAAATAACGAGCATCATGCCGAGCGTGTTTGGTCTGCGCTACAAAAAAAGCTGTCATCTTCTTCGTTAAGACAATTTTATTTTGCCTCTTTATCTGAGTCTTTAGATGCCTATCAGCATTTATTTAATTACTGTATTTATGTGTTTACTAGCCATTTTTCCGTAGAAAAAGATTATTCAAATCCTAGTGTTTTGGCGATTGCGCAGTGGACGAAAAAGGTCGGGCGAGAGAAGCATCGGATGGAGGCTTTTATTCGTTTTAAGAAAACCAAAGATGAGCTTTTTTTAAGTTTAGTTCGTCCCGATTTTAATGTTTTACCACTTATTCAGCCCCATTTTAAAAGACGGTATCAAGATCAACGTTGGCTAATTTATGATGAGAAACGTAAGTTCGGGCTGTATTATGATTTGCAAGAAATACATGAAGTTTCACTCGAAGCTTCCGAGGTTGACCGTAATTTAAAAAATGGAATGAGTCAAAGCTTTCAGCTTGAGTTAGATGAGCAAGAAGTTTTGTATGACCAACTTTGGAAGGATTATTTTAACAGCGTAAATATTACTGAACGCCAAAATATAAAACTTCACGTGCAATATTTACCAAAACGTTACTGGCGCTATTTAAATGAAAAATTGATGGAATATTAAAGTTTTAAATTCATAAAAAATAGTTCAGCAGGTTTTCTTATTGTTCAAAGATATAATTTAAATGCACTTTATGTGGCTTTGGGCGTATACTTTTGCCCGTTATAAATGACGGCATATCCCCAAAGGTGTACTGTGAGTGTTATACAGCGAGAATGGTTACAGATTTTAAAACCAAATTTTAAGGTTTTACCTTTAAAAGAGCGGTTGCTTTGCGGTATTGGAGCACTGTGTGGTTTAGCAATTTCTTCCTTAATTAGCTGGTATGTTCTAGGCGGAATTAATGCTTGGTACATTGCACCCATGGGTGCCTCATCTGTTTTATTATTTGCTGTGCCAACCAGTCCTTTGGCTCAACCATGGAATGTCATTGTTGGTAATACTTTAGCCGGAATTATTGGGGTTGCCTGCGCACAGTGGATTCCTGATTTAACCACGGCTTTTAGTGTTGCGGTGGGTTTTGCCATATTTTTGATGATGACCACAGACTCCCTTCATCCACCGAGTGGTGCTGTAGCCATTACGGCTGTTTTGGGTGGGGCAGCAATTCATAAATTAGGCTTTTATTTCATTTTTTATCCAGTTTTACTTAACTCTTTACTCTTACTCGGTTTCGCCGTCTTTTTTAATAGATTAATTGGTAGACATTATCCAGTTACTGCACATCTTAATGAGCGGAGTAAAGACCCTACACCAACTCAAAAAGTATCCATTCAGCCGAAAGATATTGAATACGCATTAGGACATCACACAGAACTATTAGATATCAGTCAATACGACTTAGAAAAAATCATTTTAGAAGCTCAAGAGCATGCCAATGAACGTATGGTGAATCAATATACCTGTCAGGATATTATGAGCCGTGATGTAATCAAGTTACATGAAGATGATGATATTCATCAGGCATTAGATAAATTTAAACAAGTGAACTTAATGAGCTTACCTGTGGTCAATGCTGAAAATCATTTGGTGGGCACTTTAGCTTTATATGAGGTTGTTGAATGGTTTAAAGGTGCAGCTGACCCAAGAAACTCTTGGCAGCACTATGTAAAGCAAATTATGAGCCGTCGAGTGGTTACAGTACTGCCTACCCAACCTATTCAAGATCTGGTGCCATACTTTGTTGAAAAGTCTTTTAACTATATTCCTGTGGTTGAAGAGCGTAAGCTAATTGGAATGATTAGCCGTGCAGATATGATTGCTGCGTTACAGCAACAGTTAAATCGTAAGTTAGAATTTTAAGAATAAAAAAAAGCTACGGTTGATTAGGGGGATGCAACCGTAGCGACCAAAGTTATTAATTAACGTACTTGTTCTTCATTTACTGTTCGAACGGAGGAGCTATAGCCTTCAATATGTTCTGGCTGTTTTTTCGGAATGACTAACCATAAAACTAAGTAAACTAAAATTCCTGGAAAGGCCGCACTCATAACGGAGATAACAACAAAAATGATGCGTAATAAAGTCACGTTCCAACCAAAACGTTCAGCAATACCACCCATTACACCGGCGATCATGCTATGTCGGTTCGAGCGATATAAACCAGAACTGGCCATCTAATTCTCCTTAAAGATAAAAAGTTACAAGAAGCTATTGCTCTCTTGCTTAATAAAAATATGGAGACGAAATAAAGGGTTTAAAGTCCTCTTAAAAGTAAAATGGTTAAAATATGTAAAGGATTGGAATGAACGAATCCAACATCAACTAAAATGCACCTTTTCAGGGCTTAAAGGTTTATGGCAGTAATTGGTCAGTGCCTGAAATGAATATAAATGTGGCTGTTGCTGTTATCTGTGAATCATGTATATGTCTTTGAAACGGTCTGGGTTTTTAGTTAAGCATTTGGTTGTAGGTGCTATTATGTGCCTGTCACTGAGTGCTTGCGACATAAACCATACCAACTCAAAAGAACACTCTAGTGCAAGTTCTAATTCCGCACATGAAGAAAATTTAATAAAAACTAGCACATCTACAAAAACATTAGATTATGTAGCAGGACGTACTTTTTTACCTGAAGAAAATGTAGATCAAACCAAAAAATTAAGTGGAACCTCATTGCAATATGTAGGGCGGTATCACACCCGAATTTCATGTGAGGATGCTTTTGCTGATTGTGAGTCGGGAGAAGCGGAATACATTTTAAATTTATTACCTAATGGATCGGCTTATTGGAATGTTGTACATTTTGGCCGTGTGGGAAGCAAAGATGGGGCAAAAAGTGCCGCTGTAAATGAATTGTGTCCTTCTTTAAATTGGACGGTAGATGAAAAAGAGCATGAGTTAACCATTCAATGTCCTTTATCTAACGTTAATTTTTATTTTAATTTTGATTCAAACAAAAGATTGGTCGTAAATCTGGAAAAACTTTTTTATAGGGACTATGGTAAAAATCGTGAATTTTTAGAGCAAAATTATTTTGTTCCAAACCAGCCTTATGTTTTAACTAAAGAATAAATATTAAATTTTACTGGAATAAAAAAGAGCGCAATATAAATTGCGCTCTTTTCACATTACTATTTAAAAATTATTAGTAATCGAAGCTAAAGTGTTCAACCGGTAACGAAGTTAATGTGCGTGAAGTTGTCACCATTGATTCTGCATGGCCTTGGGCACGTGGTAATAAACGGTCAAAGTAGAAATCAGCAACTTTGATTTTTGCTTTATAGAATTCAGCAGTTTCTTGACCATTACCCGCTTCTAATTTCTCAGAAGCAACCACAGCTTGTTGAGCCCAGAAATAAGCCATCATCACGTAGCCTGAGAACATCAAGAAATCTACAGAAGCAGAAGATACGATGTCACGGTCTTTACGCGCAGCAAGCATAATACGAACTGTTAAAGTGTTCCATTGTGCGCAAAGCTTAGTTAAGTCCCAAGCGAAACGGCGTAAGTATTTATTACGTGCATGTGTAGCGCAGAATTTTAAGATTTCAGCAGTGTATTCACGAACGACTTTACCTTTTGAGCTTAACAACACTTTACGGCCGATTAAGTCGAGTGCCTGAACACCAGTTGTTCCCTCGTATAAAGTCGCAATACGTGCATCACGTGCGATTTGTTCCATGCCCCATTCTTTAATATAACCATGGCCGCCGTAAACTTGCATACCATGGTTAGCAGCTTCTAAACCAAGTTCAGTTAAGAAACCTTTTAAAATTGGCGTATAGAAACCAAGTTTATCATCATAGTCTTCGTAAGCAGCTTGGTCACCACGTGCTAATGCATCTGTCATTTTGTCAGCGATTTGAGCAGCGTAGTAAATCATTGAGCGACCGCCTTCAGCGATTGCTTTTTGAGTTAATAGCATACGACGTACGTCTGCATGATGAATGATGGCATCAGCAACTTTATCTGGATCTTTTTTACCAGAAAGTGCACGCATTGACATACGATCTTTGGCATAAGGTAATGCGCCTTGGAAAGATAACTCGGCATGTGCAATACCTTGAACAGCAGTACCAATACGTGCTGTATTCATGAAGGTAAACATCGCATGTAGACCTTTGTTAACTTCACCAATTAAATAACCAGTTGCATTATCAAAGTTTAAGACAGCAGTTGCAGAAGCACGGATTCCCATTTTGTGTTCGATTGAACCACAAGTCACTGTATTACGTTCACCGACACCACCTTCGGCTGTAGGCATGAACTTAGGTACGATGAATAATGAAATACCACGAGTACCAGCAGGTGCATCTGGAAGACGAGCAAGAACAATATGAATAATATTTTCAGTTAAATCATGTTCACCAGCAGAAATGAAGATTTTTGTACCAGTGATTTTATAAGTGCCATCTGCTTGAGGTTCAGCTTTAGTTTTAACTTGTCCCAAGTCTGTACCACATTGAGGTTCGGTTAAGCACATTGTGCCGCTCCAAGTTCCTTCCACAAGCTTAGGCATATACGTTTGTTTTTGCTCATCAGTACCGAATTGCAAAATGGTATTCATACAACCCGAACTTAAGCCTGGGTACATCGTAAATGACCAGTTTGCAGTACCCATCATTTCCGATTTAATCAGGTTTAATGACATTGGTAGGCCTTGACCACCAAATTCTTCTGGATAAGAAAGACCTTGCCAACCGCCCATTACGAATTGGTCATAAGCTTCTTTAAAGCCTTTAGGTGTGGTTACTTCACCGTTGTCAAAATGGCAACCTTCTTCATCACCAGATTGGTTAAGTGGCGACAACACGTTTTCACAATAATCTGCCGCACCTTCAAGAATCATATCAACTGTATCTGGATCTGCATTTTCACCATTTGATAAAGTTTTATAGTGAGCAGGGTAATCTAATACTTCATTCATTAAGAAACGAATATCATGTAGCGGAGCTTTATATGCTGGCATGGCTTTAATCCTAATTTTGAATCATTGTGGGATTATCTGAATCGATGATTTGATTATTCACTCACTTGATAAAAATACAATGATAATCACATCCGAAAGAAATGTCAGAAAAGCGAATTTTGTCGAAAATAAATACACCTGAAAATACATTTTCTGCTACATTCAGGACTTATACTTTTATGTGAAAAAACAACTATTTTCTTATTTTTAGCAAGTTTTGTTAAAAAGATAAAGCTATAAGGTTTTAAAAAAGGTTATGCATTTAAAATATCTCAGTTTATGTTTATTTAGTTTGGGTTTGACCGCATGTGCGCAGCATAACCTACGTCCATCAGTAGGATCTGCCAACTTAGATCAAAAAGTCATTCAGGGTATGAATGCAATGTATGAGTACCCAAGCTATGACTACCGTGGGCATTTTAAAGTTAATGTTGATCCAAATCAGCCCAAGAAAACAGGCGCTGTAGAGAAAACGGTTCAGCTTGATGCTGAAGTGCAAAAAAAAGTAGATCAATATTTACGTGAACAAAAAACTAATTTGAATAAAAAACAGAAGCAGGCGCTTTATGCCGCAATTGCAAATGAGCAATCTATTTCGGGTGTATCTGACGAATCACGTTCAGAAAAAGTAAATGCCGTATTAATTAATTTATTAAATGATCTCCAATTTAGTTACGATGGTTCAGTTCATTACCGTCAAAAAATGGGGTCTTTAAACCTCACTGCAAGATATGAGAAACCAACGCTTTTGGTGCAGGCAAAATTGCCAATGGTGCTTGATCTGAAAGACTATAAATTTTACGTTAACTATTTCGGATTAATGCCTTATTTGGTGAATAAAGATAATCAAAATAACTTGGCGTATGTCGATTTTTCAAAATATAAAAATCTGTTTACAAACGTCGATATGAAGAAGTTTGTTGAATATGCGAAGGCTTCTAGTGCGGTATCTTATCGTTTAGCTGAACCACAAAATTTACAGCGGTTACTAGTTACCGATGCTGACCGTAAAGCCGGAATTGTAGAAAAAATTCGTTTAAAAGATACGGTTGAAGGGTTATTGCTGCAATCGGAACTCTATGGTCAAGTCAATGAAAAATATTTGCAAAAAAATGTTTTAGGGGTTGATGACCAAAAGATTGCCGAAACTATAGCAACTGAACTTGCTGCTTCTGAAGCTAAGAAGAAGGCGAATGGTACTGAGGGACAGAAGGTTTCTTCTGAAGATGCAGCGGCAGTCAGCCAGCAACTTTATTCACTCATTAATGCTCATTTTGGCAATACATTTGCTTTGGAAGGTGATGAAGAACAAGCGAGTGCAGAACAAGAAACAGCAGCAGATGAGGCTACTGATTCAGCTCAAGCAGAAGACGTTGCTGTAGCAGATGCTGAACCAACTACACAAGATGAAGAAGTGGCCACACTTACAGAAGATCAGTGTGTTGAATTGCAGTCTTTTAAGAAACCAGTCGCGTTAGGTGATATCAATTACTGTCAAATTTACGGTATTGATGTGCTTGATCGGAGCGCTGTAAATACTGAAAAAACTCAAATTAAAGCTCGTCGAGCTGCACTAAAACAAACTTTTGCAGCTTATGATCAGAATCAGTTCATTAATGAGGATGCATTCAAAGCTTTATGGTTAAAACATAAAGCAGAGATTGAACAAGCTTTACCAAAACAAAGAAATCCAATTACGATTGATGTGGGACTTGATGAAAAAGGCCGTCTAGTCAATGCTGATTACGATGTTGCATATACACCAGCTGAATTTAACCATCGCTTTAATATTAAAGCAGATATGCAAATTTTAAATTATGGTAAAGCAACTTCAATTGACCAGCAGCAACTTAAACAAGCTAAATCAGTTGCAGAGGCAAGTAAGGGTTCGCTATTTGAAAACTTCGTAAAAGGCTTTAGTGAAAAACTTGGGCAGAGTGATATTTCTGAACATCCAGTTGGCTTACATAGCGATATACAAGATCTAGATTCGAATTTAGCGTTATTGGCTGATAAAACTTATGATGCAACAAGTGCCTACGATAAAACGTATAAGGCTGTGTTTATTGCAAAATTGACTGCCGAAAAACCGTCATATATTCATTATTATTCAGTTCAACAGTTGCAAGAAATTGCTGAAGTTTATGCTTATTGGTTCTCTGAAGAAGAAACCTATAACCCTCAAGGTAAGGCTTTAGAGCGTATTGAGGCATTGCAGAAAAAGCATCATCTTGAACAAGAAGACCAATTTGATAATGATTTAGGCCGAGCTGTGGACCATATTGTGATTACAACAATACAAAGTAAAGCAGGGCGTGAAGAATGGCAAAAATTACAGAAACAATATAAGCAACCTGAGCAACTCTTCTCAAAACAATATCAATTAAAATTTGAACAACAAAATGGTGCTTCTGCTGAAGAAAAACCATTGTTGTCAGAAACAGCTGATATTTTAGGGAAGGCTTATGCTGCTGCACGTAAACAGCAGCTTACGGAAAAAACAATTCAGAATTTAAAACCTGAACATAATGAATTTATTGATTATGAGATTTTCCGAGATGTTTATAAGCAGATGGTTACAGCTAAAAAATAATAGATGAGATAAAAAAAGAACCTACTTCGTGTAGGTTCTTTTTTGACTTATAGAAAATCTTTTAATTCTGGCTTTACGCCATTCCAGATATAGAAGGCTTCAATGGCTTGGCCAACTAGCATGCCAAAACCTTCCGCATAAGGGATATCGCGCTGTTTAGCTTGATCAAGGAAGCTAGATGGCTTGCCATAAGCCATCTCATAAGCATGTTTGAATTGTAGTTTTTCAGGGAGTTGTAGAGCATCTCCTGAAAGACTTGCAGATGTTGCATTAATGACAAGGTCAAAATTCCCTTCTAATGCATTTAGAGAAATTGCTTGTAATTGAGCTTGTGGAACTGCTGCTTTTAAGTCATCTACAAGTTGTTCAGCACGAGCGAGAGTTCGGTTTGCAATCACAATTTTTTTTGCACCAGTCTGTACAAGCGGGTAAATAACACCACGAGTCGCACCACCAGCCCCCAAAATTAAAATATTTGTATTTTCTAGCTTCCAATCCAAAGCTTGAATTGCAGCTACTAAGCCTTGGCCATCAGTATTATCACCGTGCAATTTGCCATTTTCCATCCATAACGTATTCACTGCTTTCGCAATCTGGGCACGTTCGGTTAACACATCACATAAAGCAAAAGCTTGTTCTTTAAACGGCACGGTAACGTTCATGCCACTTCCGCCATTTGCAAAGAAACTACGCATGCTTGACTCAAAACCGTCGAGTGGGGCAAGACGTTTTTGATAGTCGAGATCAACACCTGTTTTTTGAGCGAAAGCATGATGCAATTCAGGAGAGCGTGATTGTTCGATCGGGTTGCCAATTACTGCAAACTGTTTGGTCATTCTTATATCCAAAATTTTAAAATGGCATGAAGCAGTTAAAAACGTGTGCTGAATATTCAGCAGGCCTCACTATAAGCCAAATTGGAATAAGAAAAAATATTTGAATGAGGTACAGAAAAATGAAAATAAAAAGGAGATTCTTTAGGGTGGAAGCCAAAGAATCTCTGAAAAGCAAAAAATTAAGCGACCTTTTCTTTTAGATTTAACCAGTCACGAGGTTTTAGGTAATAGTCGGTTAAACGTTTCTCTGGTGAGTCTTCATCCCATTCTGGACGATACGACCAACCTGCAAGATTCGGTAGACTCACTAAAATAGATTCAATACGTCCACCTGTTTGTAAACCAAACAATGTTCCGCGGTCATACACTAAGTTGTATTCGACATATCTGCCGCGGCGGTAAAGCTGAAATTCGCGTTGAGCTTCGGTGTAAGGCTGTTCACGGTGTTTTTCAAAAATTGGCAAGATGGCATTTAAATAACCATTGCCTACAGCTTGAATATATTTAAAGCAAGTTTCGAAATCCCAGCCATTGAGGTCATCAAAAAATAAACCGCCAACACCGCGTTGCTCATCACGATGTTTTAAATAGAAATAATCATCACACCATTTTTTATGTTCAGCATAAACATTGTCACCAAAAGGCTGACATAGGTCGTAAGCCGCTTGATGCCAATCGATAACATCTTGTTCATCTGGATAAAATGGAGTTAAGTCAAAACCACCACCAAACCACCAAATCGGATCTTGACCTTCACGTTCTGCAACGAATAAACGTACATTGGCATGAGAAGTTGGAATATTGGGGTTTTTAGGATGAATGACTAATGAGACACCAAGCGCTTGAGCTTTAGCACCAGCAATTTGAGGGTGTCTTTCTGTAGCAGAAGCGGGCAATTTACTAATGTTGATGTGAGAAAACATCACACCGCCTTTTTCAATTACCGTACCATTTTGCAAAACACGCGAACGACCACCACCGCCTTCAGGACGTTCCCAATCATCAATAATAAATTCACTCGTACCACCGCCAGCTTTTTCTTGTTGTTCTAAACCAGCACATATACGAGCTTGTAAATCGAGGAGAAATTCGCGGACACGTTGAATATCTGTTGAAGTCGGATGTTGCATAGTGACCCTCAAAGATGATTGAGATAGGAGATAGATACATCAAAACACAAAACCATAAAAAAAGTAAGGGATTTTTAAGAAATGTCTCAAAAATCCCTTTCAATGATTTTAAATTTATAATTTTGGCTTAAAAATCATCTTTTTGATAAAGGTGATCCATACGTTCACGTTTGGTTTTTAAATATTGTTCGTTAAAAGGGTTGCGTCCAACCGTTAATGGAACACGGCCCACCACATTAATCCCCTGATCTTTGAGTGCCTGAATTTTCAAAGGATTATTGGTAATTAATTTAACTTCTTTTACTGCTAAGTGATCTAGCATGATGCTACACATGTCATAACGACGTGCATCGGCAGGTAAATTTAAAAGTAAATTAGCATCTACAGTGTCATGACCCTGATCTTGTAATGCATAGGCGCGAATTTTGTTGGTCAGTCCAATGCCACGGCCTTCTTGACGTAAATATAAAATAACGCCTTGTCCTGCCTCGTTGATGAGCTTTTGAGTTGCCTGTAATTGAGGACCACAGTCGCATTTTAATGACGCAAAAGCATCACCTGTTAAGCATTCTGAATGTACACGAACCAAAACAGGACCTGTGGGTGGATTTTCTAACCCCTTAGAAAGTGCCACATGTTCTTCACCTGATACTGGATCTTGAAACACAGAAATATTGAATTCACCAAAAGCGGTCGGGAGTTTTGATGTTGCAATGAACTCTATAGGCACAGATTAACTCATCTTTTAACCGAAAACGGTTTAAAGTATAGCGTAATGCTGGGAGATTGGTCGAATTGTCATAATGATTTTGCGCATGAAGGTTTTCTTTTTTGTATAAAGAAGACGATAATAGTTGATAAATAGTCAGATTATTCAGGATAATCTGCCAACCATACCCATACTGTATGAGAGACTGCTTTGCATGACCTCGTTCGCAAATGTGGCTGATTGAAGGTGACTTCATTCGATTGTATGATCGACCCATTTTGACCCAGCTTAGGATTTGCCAGGCTTATAAAGGCTTTGCCACATATGTTGTATACCGAAATTCCAACTCAACGCCCTGTTACGCCATTGTTAGATGCAATTGATCATCCTCAACAATTACGTCAGCTCGAGCATAGCCAATTGGTTCAAGTGGCTGATGAGTTGCGTCAATATATTTTATATGCAGCAGGCCAGAGTGGTGGCCATTTCGGTGCTAATCTCGGCGTGGTTGAGCTGACGGTTGCGCTGCATTATTGCTTTAATACTCCAAATGACCGATTAGTTTGGGATGTGGGCCATCAGGCGTATCCGCATAAAGTTCTGACAGGTCGTCGCGAACAAATGACGACGATTCGTTCTAAAAATGGTTTAGCAGCATTTCCAGCCAGAGAAGAATCAGTTTTCGATACATTCGGCGTAGGGCATTCATCAACAGCAATTTCGGCTGGTTTAGGGATGTCATTAGCACGTCGTTATCAAAACGATCCATGTGAAGTGGTTTGTATTGTCGGTGATGGTGCAATGACAGCGGGTATGGCATTTGAAGCCATGAACGATGCTGTGGCACATAATGCTGACTTAATTGTTGTGCTCAATGACAATGACATGTCGATTTCTTGTAGTACAGGTGGCTTTGCTAAGCATTTGGCTGCAATCTGGGAAAAAGGCCATTTAGTTAACCTTAATGAAGATGGCGAAGCGTATATACAGCCACATCCAAAATGGACGTATAACTCTCGTTTGCATCAATCAGCAACTGATGCAGCCGATAACTTATTTAAAGCAATTGGTTTTGATTACTTTGGTCCCTTCGACGGACATGACGTAAATCAATTGGCTCAAGTATTTAACGCTCTGAAAAAGCGTAAAGGTCCACGTTTAGTACACGTCTATACTAAAAAAGGTAAAGGTTTTATTCCTGCAGAAGCAGATCCGATTACCTATCATGCAATTAGCAAAATTAATGCAACCTCAGCTGGTAAAACACCACCTAAATACTCTGATGTATTTGGTCAGTGGTTATGTGATGAGGCGACCCAAGATGAGCGTCTACTCGCGATTACACCTGCGATGTGTGAAGGTTCAGGCATGGTTCAGTTTGCTAAAGAATTTCCACACAGATTCTTCGATGTTGCAATTGCTGAACAGCATGCTGTGACACTTGCAGCAGGAATGGCTTGTGAAGGTTTAAAACCTGTTGTTGCAATTTATTCGACCTTCTTGCAGCGTGGCTACGATCAGCTTATTCATGATGTTGCATTACAAAACCTTGATGTGACTTTCGGGATTGACCGTGCAGGTTTGGTGGGTGAAGATGGCCCAACGCATGCAGGTGCATATGATTATGCATACATGCGTACAGTTCCAAACATCGTCATTATGGCGCCAAAAGATGAAAATGAATGCCGTCAGATGCTTCATACAGCCTATGCCTATAATGGACCAGCTGCGGTACGTTACCCACGTGGTGCAGGTGTAGGTGTTGAAATTCAGCAAGAGTTGACTGCTATTGAATTAGGGAAAGCTGAAATCGTTGCTGAAATAAAGACGGGCTGTGAAGAGCAGATTACAATTTTAGCGTTTGGTAGTCGTGTTATGGTTGCCATAGAAGCTGCTGAACAATTTGCACAAAAACATGATGTGGGCGTGCGTGTTGTAAATATGCGTTTTGTGAAACCGCTAGATGAAAAAATTATTCGTGATCTGGCCGAGCACACTCATTTATTTGTCACTGTTGAAGAACATGCTGTAATGGGCGGGGCAGGCAGTGCTGTTAATGAATTTATGGCACAAGAACAAATTGTGAAGCCTATTATTAACTTAGGCTTGCCAGATTTGTTTTTACAACAGGCCTCACACGGACAAATGCTACAAGATTGTGGGTTAGATGCTAAAGGTATTTTGAACTCAATTGAGCGAGCTTGGCTCAAGTTAAATCAGGTCGTTTAAGCCTCAATAAAATTTTTGAAACATTTTCCCCCTAAAAGCGCAGATATTTGCTAAAATATCTGCGCTTTTATGCATTATTCTTTGTCAAAATCTTCAAATTTGTCTAGTGGGTGTTCAATGGAACCTATGGTGGTTATGGCTGCGCGTGCGGCTCAAACAGTTGGTCAAGAGCTTTTAAAAGCGCATCAAAATCGTCATAAACTCGATTTACAAGTTGAAGAGAAAGGCATTGATGGCCCGGTAACACGTGTAGATCGTTATTTAGAACAATTAGCGATTGATACGTTACGTAAAAGTTATAAGAACCATAGCTTCTTAGGTGAAGAATTTGGTCTGCAAGAAGGCAAAGGCCATGATGCAGAGTGGTGCTGGGTAATTGACCCGCTTGATGGCACACAAAACTTTATTAATGGTTTTCCTCATTTCTGTATTTCTATTGCAGTTCAACACAAAGGTGTTACTCAACACGGCGTAATCTACGATCCAGTACGTGATGAGTTATTCTCTGCTAGCCGTGGTCGCGGTGCAGTTATGAATCAACGCCGTATCCGTGCTAATGTAAAAGATACTTTAGAGAATACATTCTTGGCTGTAGGCCATCCTTACCGTGCCAAACGTGCTGGTGAAATCGTATCTTATGCAGAGCAGCACTTCGCATCATTATTAGCAGTTACTCAAGCTGGAGCACAAATTCGTCGTGGCGGTTCAGCTGCTCTAGATTTAGCATATGTAGCTGCTGGTCGTTTTGATGGTTTCTTTGAGCTTGGTTTAAAACCATGGGATATCGCTGCTGGTGAACTTATTCTTAAAGAAGCAGGCGGTGTAGTGGTTGATGCGCGTGGTGGTAATAACTCACTTGAAAATGGTCAAGTACTCGCATGTTCACTTAAACTGCTAAAACCATTAATGCAAACTGTTGTTCCGGCTTGGGACAAAGCTGCAAAATAATTTAGCTTATTATATATAAATAAAACCCTCTTTAATCAGAGGGTTTTGTGTTTTAAGTAAAGAGTAAATTAAATTAATTTAAGAAATATAAACAAAGTTGATTAAAATAGGTGACTTTTAAATTATTTCTGCTATAATCCGCCAACGCACTTAAATTTCCGTTCATTACCTGAACATTCTGTTCTATTCATTGTAAGCGCACGCTGTCCATAGAGAGGACCATTACTTGCGCCCCAATCGCTCAGCGATTCTTCAGGTTCGGCCGTAATCAAGCGTGCGTTTAGTCCACATCGTCGTTACTCGGATTGCTGCTGAAAAAACGTTTCAGCTAATTTTGCTTTGCCGCTTTTTGCCGATGTCTATTTTTTTGTATTTATTAAAAATGGAGCACCCACAAGGGTGAAACTCTCTATGAGCAAAACTTTTGCCGAATTTTCTTTGCATGAAACCTTACAACAAGCGCTTGAAGGTTTAGGTTTTACTGCCCCGACTCCTGTGCAAGAACAAGCAATTCCTGCTGCTTTAGAAGGTAAAGACCTTCTCGTATCAAGCCAAACTGGCTCTGGTAAAACTGCTGCATTCTTACTCCCAACATTAAATGCTTTAGCTGGTCAAGAGACTGTCGTACCGTTCAAAGACCGTATGAAAGCAGTGACTCAACCGAATATCTTGGTAATTTCACCAACTCGTGAATTGGCACAGCAAGTAAGCCAAGACGCAATTGCACTTGTACGTCACATGAAAGGTGTTCGTATTGCTGCCATTATGGGCGGTATGCCATTTGCAAAACAAATTCAACAATTAAAAGGCGCGCAAGTTGTTGTTGCGACACCTGGTCGTTTACTTGACTTGGTGAATCGTCGTCAAATTAAATTAGATCAAGTAGATGCTTTAATCGTTGATGAAGCGGACCGTATGCTTGACCTAGGTTTCTCTGAAGACTTAGAAGCAATTAGCGAATTAGCGGCTAACCGTAAACAAACATTAATGTTCTCTGCAACATTTGCTGATCGTATCATTCGTCTTGCATCATGCATGATGAAAGATCCTATGCGTATCGCAATTGAAACAGGTCATTCAACCAATACAGATATTACGCAAACATTGCATTGGACTGATGGCTTTGAACATAAGAAAAAATTACTTACCCATTGGTTAAGTGATGAAAACTTAGATCAAGCTGTTGTTTTTGCTAGCACGCAAGAAGATACAGATATGTTGGCAGAAGAACTTGCTGAAGCAGGTCATTCTGTAGTTGCGCTTCATGGTGCAATGCCACAAACGGTTCGTAACCGTCGTTTACGTAGTATTCGTGAAGGTCGTGCAAAAATCTTAGTTGCAACTGACGTTGCTGCTCGTGGTCTTGACGTACCGACTATTTCTCACGTAATTAACTTCGGTCTTCCGATGAAGCATGAAGATTATGTACACCGTATTGGTCGTACTGGTCGTGCTGGTCGTACTGGTCAAGCAATTACTTTAGCGACTTATCGTGAACGCGGTAAGATTCGTGCACTTGAAGAATATTTAGAAGCGCGTTTAAGTGTTTCTGAAATTGAAGGCTTAGAGCCATCTCCACCTCCTGCTCGTTCAGGTCGTGATGGCGGTGGTCGTGGTCGTGGTGGTAATGGCGGTAGCCGTGATGGTCGTCGTAGTGGCGGTGGTTTCGGTGGCGGTCGTCGTTTTGAAGGCGAAAGTAACTTCAAACGCCGTGAAGGTGGTCGTGATGACCGTCCACGTCGTAGCTTCGATGATAAACCACGTGGTGAACGTCCAGCGTTTGGCGGTGAAGATCGTCCGCGTCGCGAGTTCAATTCAGACCGTCCACGTCGTGAAGGTGGTTTTGAAGATCGTCCACGTCGTGAGTTCGGTTCAGATCGTCCACGTCGTGAAGGTGGTTTCAATGATAAACCGCGTTTTGACTCGAATGATGACAACCGTGGTAATCGTGTAGATTATAAACCACGTCGCGAAAGTGGTTTTGGTGACCGTCCAAAACGTAGCTTCGGTGGTGAAGATCGTCCGCGTCGTAGTTTTGATGACAAACCACGTGGTGAGCGTCCAGCGTTCGGCGGTGGTGATGATCGTCCAAAACGTAGCTTTGGTGGTGAAGACCGTCCGCGTCGTAGCTTCGATGATAAACCACGTGGTGAGCGTCCAGCGTTCGGCGGTGGTGATGATCGTCCAAAACGTA
>NZ_JAOTNV010000007.1:0-74762 GCF_025630795.1 Acinetobacter sp. AYS6 | reverse complement strand
GTTTTGGTGGTGAAGATCGTCCGCGTCGTAGCTTCGATGACAAACCACCGCGTCGTAAATTTGATCGCTAATCAATATTTAGTTTGAAAAAAAGGCCAGTAAAAATACTGGCCTTTTTTATTTTTCAGTTTTGTTATAAACTAACAAAATGTGAATTGGTTCAATTTTTTATTAAATAATGCGTAAAAATAAGCGAAAAGAAACAATAATGGCACAATTGAAGAATCGTTTGATTCAGAGCGGTTTGCCTTATCTTTTTATTGCACTTGTTCTGTGTAATGGTGTTTACTTCGCCTACGCTTTTATAAATGGTAGTTCTGTTGAGCAATTCCAAGCTTCTGAATTGACCTCTTTTTACGAACATACTTCTTCTATTTCTATAAAATAAGTTAGATTTGCTTTTGTTAAAATTACAACAAGTTTGCTAATTTTCAGTGTTATAGTATGCGTGCATAAAAGTGCAGGAACGATTGCCATTATGAATAATAAAACTCCTCTCTCGACTCAACCGCTTATTGAAGTGAAAAACTTGAGTTTTAATCGAGGGGAACGCGTCATTTATGACAATATTAGTTTAAATATACGTCGAGGCCAGATTACGGCCATTATGGGACCTTCTGGTACAGGTAAAACAACTTTATTACGTCTGATTGGTGGACAGCTAGTTCCAGATCAGGGGGAAGTTTTACTCGACGCTAAAGATATTGCCAAAATGTCTCGTCAGGAACTTTTTTCCGCCCGTGCACGTATGGGCATGTTATTTCAGAGTGGAGCTTTATTTACGGACATGTCCGTCTATGAAAATGTAGCGTTCCCAATTCGAGCGCATACAAAGCTTCCTGAAAATCTCATTGCTGAACTAGTTGCATTAAAACTCGAATCAGTGGGTCTACGTGGTACTGAACAATTAATGCCGACCGAACTTTCAGGTGGTATGAATCGTCGTGTAGCATTGGCTCGCGCGATTGCACTTGATCCCGATTTAATCATGTACGATGAACCTTTTGCGGGTCAAGATCCCATTGTAAAAGGTGTTTTGACACGTTTAATTCGTTCATTACGTGAAGCGTTAGATTTAACAACAATTATTGTTTCGCATGACGTTGCAGAAACATTATCGATTGCTGACTACATCTATGTGGTAGCTGAAGGAAAAATTCAGGGAGAGGGTACACCTGAAGAGTTGCAAAAACATGCTTCTCCATTTGTACACCAATTCTTAACAGGTTCGGCAGAAGGACCGGTTGAATACCAGTTTAGTCCTCAAGCTTATTTAAATAACGAGGTTCGTCCATGAATACGATTGCCTGGTTAGGTAGACTCGTTATTGAGCGGATTCGAGGCATTGGTGCTGCGGCACATATGCTCTTGCAGATTATTTTTTCATTTCCTACCAAGGGTGGTTTTGGTCGTTTTGGTTACCAAATGCACCGCGTAGGTGTGATGTCCTTACTTATTATTACCGTTTCTGGTTTGTTTATTGGTGCAGTTCTTGGCTTGCAGATGTATAGCATTTTGGTCACTTTCGGTGCTGAGTCGATGTTGGGTACAGCGATTTCGTTAACACTACTCCGTGAGCTTGCTTCTGTGGTTGCTGCATTGCTATTTGCAGGACGAGCAGGTTCTGCATTGACTGCCGAAATTGGTTCAATGAAGCAAAGCGAACAGCTTGCCAGTATGGAAATGATTGGTGTTGACCCTTTAAAGCAAATCGTATCACCACGTCTTTGGGCAGGTATTGTCAGTTTGCCAATGTTAACTGTGATATTTGCAGCCATTGGTATTATTGGCGGCAAGATGGTCGGCGTTGACTTTTTAGGTGCTGATGAAGGCTCCTTCTGGAGTGGTATGCAAAATACAGTGCGTTTCGGACATGACATTTTCAATGGCACAATTATTAAAAGTATTGTTTTTGCTTTGATTTGTACATGGGTTGCTGTTTATCAAGGCTATGCCTGTGATCCGACACCAGAAGGCATTGCAACGGCAATGACCCGGACGGTTGTGTATTCTTCATTATGTGTTTTAGGTTTTGATTTCGTGTTGACTGCGGTCATGTTCGGAGGGATTTAATGAAATCACGTAGTAGTGAACTGGCCGTTGGTATCTTTGTTATTATCTTCGGTATTGCATTGTTTTTCTTAGCAATGAAAGTGAGTGGGCTTGTTGGTACTAACTTAAGTGATAGTTATACCATGAAGGCTCAGTTTGATAACGTCAATGGGCTAAAGCCACGTGCTAAAGTAACAATGAGTGGTGTTACAATTGGCCGTGTTGATTCAATTACGCTTGATCCGGTTACGCGTTTAGCTACCGTAACATTTGGTTTAGATGGAAAGTTGACAAGTTTCAATCCTGAACAATTAAAAGAAGTTCAGAAGAATGCACTGGAAGAGTTACGTTATAGCTCAGATTATACTCAGGCTTCTCCAGCGCAACAAAAAGCAATGGAACAGCAACTGACCAGTAACATGACCTCCATCACAAGTATTGATGAAGATGCTTATATAATGGTAGCAACCAATGGTTTGTTGGGTGAGAAATATTTGAAAGTCGTACCTGGCGGTGGTGTGAACTACCTGAAACGAGGCGACACGATTTCAAACACTCAAGGAACTATGGATTTAGAAGATTTAATTAGTAAGTTTATTACTGGTGGTGGGGCTGGTAAAGTTGCTGCCGGTTCAAGCTCAGCAGAAGCGAGTGCTCCTGCAAGCACTAATAAAGATAGTGCTGAAGCCTCATTTGTTGAGTAAAAGATTATTTGAAGGAGTGGTTCCTAGTGAATACGTTGTTTAAACAAACCCTGACAGCAAGTCTTTTGTCTACCATGATTGCAGGTACAGCGTTTGCTGCACCTTCAGAAGCACCACCTGATTTTATCAAGCGTGTTGCTGATGGTTTGATTGCTCGTTTGAAAGCTGATCATGCAAAATTGCAAAGTAATCCAGCATTAGTGAAGAGTATCGTACGTCAGAATTTAGACCCGTATGTTGATTCACAAGCCTTTACACGCATTGTAATGGGTACTTATGCGACAAATCAGTATAGTACAGCGGCGCAACGTGCTCAGTTTGAAACAAACTTCCGTAATACATTAATTGAAAATTACGGTAGTGCATTTGCTAAATATACGAACCAAAGCTATACCATGCGCCCTTACAAGGCAACTGCGGGTAAAAACCCAGTAGTGACCTTGGACTTTAGTCATAACGGCGACAAAATTCCGGTATCTTTCCAGTTAGCGGATAAAGGTACTCAATGGAAAATCCGTAATATCAATGTTTCTGGTATTGATTTAGGTTTACAGTTCCGTAATCAGTTTGCTGCAACAGTGAAACGTAATGGTGGCGATTTAAATAAAGCAATTGCAACCTTCCAACCGGATGCGGACGCTGCTGTTAATCAGAACAAACAAAAATAGTAGGTGAAGAGTGGTTCAGTATCTCAACCAACAATTGGTTGTTTCGGGAAAAATTGATTTTGAAAATGCGGAACAACAGTATCAAGCAGGTTTAGCTATCATTAAGAAGCAGCAAAGCTTCCCTCTGGTGGTAGATTTAACAGAGCTTGAGCATGGTAGTACCTTGGCATTGGCTGTTTTAGTTCAATGGTTGCGAGTGACTCCACAAAAAACTGGTTTGCATTTTAAAAATGTACCCGAAAAAATGCTGAAGATCATTCAAGCCTGCCATTTGCAGGAAGATCTACATTTGATCTGATGTTCAAGATGTAAAAAAGCACCTATATTTAGGTGCTTTTTTATGCTTTGGACTAGCATTTTATTACAACGCTTAAATCCATTTTTTCCAGCGGAAATAAATAATAGGGCCAATAAAGAAGCCGATAATAATCAGTAAAACGATGATGAAACTGGTCGTACCGTGTGCAAAAGGCAATACATCTGTATTCATCCCGTAGATGCTGGCAATAAGCATGGGAGGGGCCAACATACTTGGTAAAATCGAGAATCGACGAATCGTGTCATTCTGCTCGGTATTAATGAATCCAGACGTCGTATCAAGCAAGAATCGTACTTTTTGGAATAAGAAAGCATCATGTTCTACAAGTGAGCGTACATCTTCACTCAGTTCTCGAATATCGGCATCGTAAATATGACTGCCTAACGCACGTGGACGCGATAAAAAAGTAAGTACACGTCGTAAATCAATTAAACACAGCTGCGCTTTTCCTAGCATATCTTCTTGTTGAGCTAGACGTGTAATCATGTCATCAAGATCTAGAATTTGTTCACGTTGGTGATTGTTAAGAACCTCTGTCGAGTATTTTTCTAAATCTTTGTGGATATCTTCTAAGATATCCGCAAGTTCATCGAGTTTTGCTTCAAGAAGACCTAATAAAATCCATGTTGGATCTTTATAGTCCATGTCATAGTCATTGCGGCGGGCGCGTGCACGGAAAGCGCGAAAAGCAACTAACTTCTCTCCTCGCATTGTGAAGAGGCGGTCTTTATGTAAAATAAATGCGACCGTTTGCACCATTGCTAAAATGTGTGATGAATCTTCTGCGTCACCATCCACTTGATAGTTTTTATTTTTCGTTAAAAAATAAGTACTGATATGCAAAATACCATCATCATCACGGTAGAATCGTGCTGATGATGAAATGTCTTCAAGCGATTTTAGTGTGGGTAAATTTTGGTCATAGGCATCTAGTACCCATTGTTGCTCTTCTTGCGAGGGTGCAATAAGATCAAGCCAGACTAATTCGGGATGTAGATCAAATCCACCATTGATGGTGGCATCTTCCAGACTTCCGCGTTCTGTGGCATAAAAGGCTTCAAGCATGTGTCTTTTTTCCTCACGCAGTCTGATGGAAATGGATGGGTGTATTTTAGACAAGGATTTGCCGAAAAACACTTGCCAATACGCTATTTTGCAAAAAAAAACTCTATCGATAGTTTAGTTTGTCAGCATGACAGTTCAATAAAACGGTTTTTTACACTATGAATTCAATTTGTATTTTCTGTGGTTCATCTCTTGGTTCAAATCCAATTTTCCAACAAATTGCCAAAATTACTGGTGAGGCTATTGCAAAACAAGGTAAGACCTTGGTTTATGGCGGCGGTCGCTCAGGCTTAATGGGCGTTGTCGCTGATAGTGCCTTGCAAGCAGGTGGACAAGTCATTGGCGTGATTCCTCGTGCTTTGGTCGATCGTGAGTTAGCTCATCCGGGCTTAACTAAATTATATGTGGTCGAAAATATGCATGAGCGCAAAACCAAAATGGCGGACCTCTCCGATGGTTTCATTGCTTTACCTGGTGGTGCGGGTACATTGGAAGAAATCTTTGAACAATGGACGTGGGCACAATTAGGTATACACCAAAAGCCATGTGCTTTCTTAAATGTAGCTGGCTTTTATGAAGATTTACTTAAAATGATTCAAGGGACGGTGGATAATGGATTTAGCCAAGCACGATTCGTTGATAAATTGATCGCATCAGACCAAATTGAAGACATTCTTCAACAATTTGAGCAATATCAGGCTCCTGCTCCAAAATGGACAAATGCAGATGTTCAACCATAAACGAGGTTAAATAAGTGAAAACAATTACGGTCGCTGCTGCAGTGATCTTGAACGAGCAAAATCAGTTGTTGCTTGTGAGAAAGCGTAATACCCATGCTTTTATGCAAGTCGGTGGTAAGCTGGAACCCAATGAGGCGCCAGAGATTACAATGCAACGAGAAATTTTAGAAGAAGTTGGAAGTTCTTGTGTAATTGAGCAATTTCTTGGTCGTTTCGAAACAGCGGCTGCCAATGAGCCAGACCATATTCTGGTCAGTCATTTATATCTTGTTCAGCTCGATCAGGCACCTAAAATTGCAGCCGAAATTGCAGAAATGAAATGGGTTGATTTAAATGATTCAGAAACGCACCTTGCACCATTAACCCGTGAAATTGTTATTCCTTGGTGTGAGCAGCATTTATCTACAGTTTAATCGTTTTAACTAGTCAAAGTTGCCGCTAAACAAGCGGCATGAATAGATGTGCAGCCTAATTGTTTAAGTGCTTGACTGAGTGCATGAATAGAGCTTCCCGTGGTTATCACGTCATCAATGATAAGAACACGGCGATAACGCCGTTTTTCTTGAGTAAGTGCAATAAACTGTTGTTCAATGTTCTCAAAGCGTTCCAGTCGAGAAAGCCCTTTTTGCGAATGTTCAGCAAGACGTTGTACGGGCTGCCAAACAGGTATTTTTAATTGTTTGCTTAAGATGTTTGCGAGTAATAACGACTGATTAAAACCACGTTCAATTAAACGTTGATCCGAAATAGGCATAGGCACAATAGCTTGTACCTTGGGAAATTTGAGTTGTTGTAAAATTTCACCTAACAAAATTTCATAATGTAATTTTTGTTCATATTTAAACTGTTGAATGATTCGGCTAACTGGATAAGCATAATCACAAGCCACAAGAACCGATTGATCATTGCGTTGAATTGTTTGTTTAAGCCAAGGTAAATGCTTCCAACAATCCTTACAGAGCGAATGTTTTTCTCGTACACCTGACTCACATAACAAACAAGGTGAGAGCAATTGAATAAGATGCTGTGGGTTTAAGAAACTAAACATACGCGTAGCGAGGTGCTTCTGGAAGCCAACGTTTTAATAATGCATCTGCTTGTTCTGGATAATCCTTTAAGACTTGCTGAGCTACATAATGAGCTTGACTGAGTAAGTGATCATCACGCTCTAAACGAGCAACTCTAAACCCCATATCCCCAGTTTGTTTAGTGCCCAGTAATTCACCTGGTCCGCGTAACTCAAGATCTTTTTCTGCAATCACAAAGCCATCATTACTTTCTCTTAAAATAGAAAGTCTCTCTTGTCCATTTTGTGAAAGAGGGGTTTTGTATAAAAGTACGCAAAAGCTGGCTTGAGCTCCTCGACCTACGCGACCGCGTAATTGGTGTAGCTGAGAAAGTCCTAAACGCTCAGCATTTTCAATGACCATAATAGAAGAGTTGGGAACGTCGACTCCAACTTCAATGACTGTTGTTGCGATAAGAAGCTGTAACTCATTATTTTTGAACGCTTGCATGACCGACTGTTTTTCATCAGCTTTCATTTTGCCATGCACTAAACCAATGTTAAGTTCAGGAAAGCGCTCTTTCATTTCTTGATAGGTGGCTTCTGCTGCTTGAGCATCTAAAGTTTCAGACTGTTCAACCAGTGTGCACACCCAATAGGCCTGTTTCCCATCTCTACAATTCGAAGCAATTCGTTGCAGTACTTCCTCACGACGATCAAGTGGAATCGTAACGGTTTGAATTGGAGTACGGCCCGGTGGCAACTCATCAATAATTGATGTGTCTAAATCGCCATATGCGCTCATTGCTAGTGTTCTTGGAATCGGGGTGGCTGTCATCACGAGTTGATGTGGGGTGAATTGCTCAGCACCTTTATTACGTAAAGCTAAACGTTGGTCTACACCAAAACGATGTTGTTCATCAATGATTACTAGCCCTAATTTAGCGAAGCCAACATTGTCTTGAAATAGGGCATGTGTACCAACAATAAGCTCCGCATGGCCTTCTTTAATTTGCTGCTCTGCTTGAGCACGCGCTTTACCTTTTTGCTTTCCAGATAACCATGCGACAGTAATGCCTAAAGGTTCAAACCAACGCTTAAAATTCAAATAGTGCTGTTCTGCAAGAATCTCGGTAGGAGCCATTAATGCAACCTGCCAATCAGCCTCTAAAGCATGACAAGCGGCTACAGCGGCAACCAAGGTCTTTCCGGCACCTACGTCACCTTGCACTAATCGAAGCATCGGTTGGTTCTGTTTTAAGTCATTCAAAATTTCTTTAGATACACGCTTTTGTGCATTGGTCATTTGAAATGGCAAAGCTTCTAATAGTTTTTTAGCTAATATTTTACTACTTGAGAAAGCTGGAGATGCAATTTGACGAATATAGGCACGGCGATTAAGTAAACTAATCTGGTGGGCAACCAGTTCTTCAAAAATAAGCCGTTGCTGTGCAGGGTGCGACCCTTGAGCCAATTGGAGCATATTGGCATCAACAGGAGGCTCATGAATGTAATACAGAGCTTCTTTAAGCGCATAGCCATTGGTATATTTTTTTGGGAGCAGCTCTGGTAAAGCATCACTATGATGTTTTAAAGCTTGCTTTACATATTCACGTAATTTGGGCTGAGTTAGTCCGTCCGTGCTTGGGTAAATTGCTGTAAGCTGAGTTTTTGGTAGAGGTGTATGTTCATGAATGAGCTGAATTTCAGGATGATACATCTCAAGGCCGCGAGCACCCACGCGAACTTCACCAAAAATACGTAAGCGATGTCCGGGTTTTATTTTGTCAGTCAGGTTTTTATAAATATGATAAAAGCGTAAGGTGACTTTACCGAATTCATCCTGAACCAAGGCTGCCATAGATTTTCGTTTTCCCGGAGGGAAATCAATTGATCTGACCTCGCCTTCGAGTAAATAGCTACGTCCAACCACAAGTTGATTCATTGGAATAATCGTACTGCGGTCTTCATAATCACGTGGCAGATGAAACAGTAAATCATCTGTGGTAAAAATATTTAGTTTTTCGAGCAGGGCTGCTGAAGCCGATCCAACGCCTTGTAACTGATGGACTGAAGTCATGTCCCCTCAACGAGTTTTCTATGCATATATTATTTATCGGTTATGGTAAAACATCTCAGCGTGTTGCTAAACAACTATTTGAGAAAGAACATCAAATTACCACAATCAGCCGTAGTGTAAAAACGGATAGTTACGCAACCCATCTTGTTCAAGATATCTTTAAACTCGATTTAAGTAAAATTGAACCTGTAGATGTTGTATATATTTTACTTTCTCCAAACGAGAGTACGGTTGAGGGCTACCAACATACTTATGTAGATAGTATTGAACCGATTCGAGATGCATTAAAAATACATCCAGTAAAAAAAATAATCGTAGTGTCGTCTACACGGGTATATGGTGAAAATGCAGGGGAGATCATTGATGATTTTAGTGAAATTCAACCAAGTGATGCACAAGGCCATATCTTGCGTAATATGGAGTTGCTTTGGCAGAAATATTGTCCAAAACAAAGTGTAATTATTCGCCCAACTGGCATTTATGGCACTTCCATAGCCCGCTTGAAGAAAATGGCTGAAAATAGTCAAAGTTATCCAAATATTCATTATAGTAATCGAATACATATTGATGATTTAGCAAGATTTTTAGCTTTTATGGTGGACTATGAAACTGATCAAGCGAGCTATATTGTCACTAATAATCAACCATTGCCGTTGCATGAAGTTATCGTGTGGTTTCAAAAACAACTGGGATTGCCAGAGTTAACTTTAGAATCGAACCAAACTTCAGGTAAAAGAATTTATGCGAAACATTTGCCTGCAACAGGTTTTCAACTAGAACATCCAATTTGCTTTAATGACTATCTATTATGTTTAAATGTTCATGGTACAAAATAATATTTTGATTAAACTTTAAATAAGAATAGAAATACCTGATGAGGCAACCAAATTGCCGATAAAGATAAAAAGGTTGAAAGTGAAAAAAATATGCTTAGCTCTTATTTTGAGCTTAACAGCCGTCGCGAGTTGGGCCGAGGATCAGGTGTGGTGTGCATATGATCCGATTGGTTCCCAAGGGGATATCACACGTCGTTTAAATGACATTCGGTTATATGCCCAGCAATACCAAGTCAAATTTAAAGTAGTGACCTATCAAAAAGAACAGCAGGCCATACAAGCGTTTGATGAAGGTAAATGTTCAGGTTTAGCGGCATCTAATTTTAATACTTATCGTTATAACCAGTTTATGGGGAGCACAGCTGGTATCGGGCTCATTCCTAATAATCGTACTGCTAAAAACCTATTGCAGCTTTTGAATCATCCAACAGTCGAGAAAAGACTAATTTCTAAAGACTATGAAGCTGTAGGCATGATTCCAATTGGCACTGCTTATATGGTCCTAAAAAATAAAAAAATCTCTAGAGTTGCTCAATTAAGAAATCAGCGTATTGGCGTTTTGCCAAACAACCCACCACAACAGGCATTGGTACGAAGTGTAGGTGCTCAGCCAGTTTATGTTGATTTATCTAATGCGATTGTGCAGTTTAAGCAAGACAAAATCGATATTGTCCCAGCCCCAGTGTATGGTTTATTACCATATAATTTACAAAAAGAATTTGGACCAGATGTCCAAGTCATTAACTTTCCCTTGGCATATTTTGGCGTCAATTTAATTATTAAGCCGCAAGCTTATCCTGCTAATTTTGGTCGAAAAATACGAGGATGGTTTGTTCAAAATAGCCAATTACTGACTAACCGCGCAACTCAGTGGGAAAATCATTTACCTGCTTATTATTGGGTAGATGTCTCTTTTTATGAGAAGCAAAGTTATGACGTGATGGTTGCCAAAATACGTAATCAGTACGTGCTTTCAGGTTATTACGATGCTTATTTTGTTCAACTTATGAAGCGTCTGCGTTGTATGGATGATCCACGCTATTTTGAATGCCCAATGCGCTAATAAAATAAAAGGCAACCGAAGTTGCCTTTTATTTTGAGTAAACATCTTAGGATTTTTTACGCTTTAAACGTCGTTTTGCTTGTTGAGATGCCATCGCTTCAAGTGCATCTTTTAGCTCTTCGTCGGTAAAGGTCGTGATGTGTTGCAACATTTGTAAGGTTACTTCATCAAGTACCAACTGTGCGCCAGCAGCCATTTGACGGAAATTATCATCAAACTCGATTTGGCCTTGGTCGTTTGTACGAATGTAATTTTGCTGTGTAAGAACTTTTAAGAAGCTTTGGAATAAAGCTTTGTCAAAGAACTCTGGCGAATTAAATTCATATAGAACTGACAAGCGTTGTCCGAGTAAATGACTTAACTCTTCAACTTGTTTAGCAGAAATATTGCCTGAACCACGTTGAGTAATGAGCGCAAGCGTCATGTAGTAACGCTCAAGACTTTGCTTAACAGGCGTAGCTAAAACAACAAGCTGATTATGCTCTTCAGTGTTTGGTGCAGAGCTAATTAAATTACCTTCATCATCTTGCTGAATAAGATTCGATTGAACCAATGCATTTGCATATTGCTCAATTTGTTCTTTAAGTTCGCTACTCTTCCATTTAAGGAATAACTCTGCTTTCAAGAATGGATACAAAGTATAGATAACATTGGTTAAATCTGAACGGCTGATTTTTCCATTGTGTTCAACAAGTGATGCAACCAATGAAGGTAAAACAAAGGCGTGCAAAATGTTATTACGGAAATAGGTTAGAAGAACAGCTTGGTTGTCTTCAATCGCAATAATATCGCCTAGTGCATGCTGAACTCGTTTAATGAGTTTAAGCTTTAAACCATACGCAATAATTTCTTTACCAGAAAGTGGCGTTACTTCCATACGTTGGTCATATGGGAAGTTTGACGCTAGATTGCGGTAAGCTTCAAGCTGCTTAATACAAATTTCTTCATCCAGCGTATGCTTTGGAGTTGCAAGCAAAATAATAGAAAGTAAAGAGACAGGGTTAATCACCACAGCTCGGTTAATGTTTTCTAAAATTGCATGTGCAGAGCTATTTACTGCATCTGAAACCGCTTGAGGAATTGGGTCGTCATTTTTCTCGATAAAAACGTTTTCTGCATTATGTTGTTTAAGCAAATCATCAAGGAAAACAGGTTCACCAAAGTTCACGTGGACTTTACCGAAAATACGTTCAATTTTTCGTAAGGTTTTCACAATACCAAAAATTGATTCAGCTTCTTTCGGTTTACCTTGCATTTCGCCTACGTAGGTCGAGCCTTCCATCAGGCGTTCATAGCCAATGTAAGTTGGTACAAAAACAATTGGCTTTGTACGACCACGTAAATGACTATGAACCGTCATGGCAAGCATGCCCGTCTTAGGCGGTAATAGACGTCCTGTACGCGAACGTCCACCTTCAATAAAGTACTCAAGTGGCGTGTTACGTGACAAAATACTATATAAATATTCTTTAAATACCGTTGTATAAAGGCCATTGCCGCGGAATGAGCGGCGAATAAAGAAGGCGCCACCACCACGTAAAAGCTGACCAACGAAAGGCAAGTTTAGGTTATCACCCGCAGCAATATACGGAACCATAAGGCCACGTCGATAAATCACATAAGACAATAATAAGTAGTCAATATGGCTGCGGTGGCAAGGCGTGTAAACCACTTCATAATCTTTTGCCAGTTCACGAACGGTACTGAAGTTATGCACATCTACGCCGTCATAAAGCTGGGTCCATAAGCGCGTTAAAGCAAGATCGGCAAAGCGGACTGCTGAGTGTGAATAATCCGATACGATTTCATTTACATAACCAATCGCACGACGTTCAGCTTCGAGCATACTGACTTTCCCGCGAATACTTTCACGGCGGATTGCTTCTTGAACATCGCGAGATTTCACAACCGACTGCATGACATTACGGCGATCCGATAAATCGGGGCCTAAGACCACTTCACGCTGACGATCTAAGTAATCATTTAACGTACTTACAATATAAGTGGCTGGCGAAAGATTTGGATAATGCTGTTGAGCATATTCAACTAGTTCGCGTAACGATTGCGGTTCATGAAACTCTAAATAAGATTGACGGCCATGTAAGCCAATGTTGACCAATTGCTTAACGGTGCTCGGTGTAGCCCATGTGTCTGAAAATAAGAGCTTAAACCAAGAATCTTCTTTATCTGGTGAGCGTCCCCATAAAACGGTAACCGGAACAAGCTCTATATCAAGTTCAGGATTTTCTTGTAAGACTTCAATTAGTTTTAATAAGCGTGGTGGAAAAGCATGAGGAGGAGGATTCAGTAAATTATTTTCATCATTGTGCTGTAAAAATAAAACTGATGCTTTTTCCTGATGAGTGCCAACAACTAATGGGTCTAATGCAGGTTTTAAATTTAAACGACGCGTTTCCCCATCAACCACCAAAGCATTACTTCGAGAATGGTTTTGTAAGACATAGCACACCACTTTCTGGCGGTCAGTCTTTGCTTCTGTTGTTTCTGATACTGGTTCAGTAGGAACTTCCCCAAGAACATGTGGTGTTACCACGAGGTCAAGTAGCTTACTCGAAAGCCGACGATACATTTGACCAAACCCACTCTTGGACATAAGAACTCCTACTTCTTAAAGACAAATCCCAGCACCAAATGCGGAGGGTAATTATTTTGAGGCATTTATTGAAAAAAACAATATGCTAACAGCTTATAAATTATAATGCTTTTGGCATATTTTATCGTTAAAAATCGTATTTTTAGCTGTTATATAAGCAATGTTCGTCAGAAGTTGACTGATTGTTCCATGTTCAAATAGTTTTTTATGGCACAATAGATTCTACACATCTGTCCTTTAATACGATTTTTTACCTGAAATATGAAGGTATCTCTCATGAATGCGTTAACCCAAGAACTAGTCGAGCTTCTCACTTTAGAAAAGCTAGAAGAAAATATTTACCGTGGCATGAGCCGTAATCTTGTCGGTAAACGTGTCTTTGGTGGACAAGTTTTGGGTCAGGCTTTACGCGCAGCATCTTATACAACCGATCGCCCAGCGCATTCTTTGCATGCATATTTTTTGTATGGCGGCGATATTAATGCCCCAATCATCTACGAAGTAGATCGTTTACGGGATGGGAAGAGTTTTGTAAGTCGTCAAGTTCGTGCGATTCAGCATGGTCGAATAATCTTTTCAGCGATGGTTTCTTTTGCCAATCCAGAAGAAGGTTTGAATTACCAACATCAAGAACCTGAGTATCCTGCACCAGAAACGCTTAAATCTGAAAATGAGCTAAAACAGGGTATTTTAAATTTTGTTCCTGAAAATGTTCGTGCTAGTTTCATGCGTGAGCGTCATGTAGAAATTCGCCCAATTGATCCGGTAAATCCATTTCAACCGCAACCAGAAGCTCCCTATAATGCGCATTATATTCGCACGCATGACCGTATCCCAAAACAATTAGATGATATTGCCTTACATCAAGCGATTGTTGCTTTTTATTCAGACTTTACCTTAATGACAACGGCTTTAAGACCGCATGGCTTGAGTTATATTTCTCCAAGTTTGCAATGTGCAAGTATTGATCATGCAATTTATTTCCACCGTCCGCTGCGTGCAGATGAATGGATGCTTTATGACATGGAAGCCACGGTGAGTGCAGCTTCAAGAGGTCTAAATTTCGGTCGCATGTGGCAAAATGGCCAACTTGTATGCAGTACTGTACAAGAGGGTTTAATTCGTTTGCGGGAAATTGAAACCCAATAGACCTCTTAACAGAGCCATCTAATAGATGGCTTTTTTATTTTTAATGGGAACGATGTGACAAAAAATTGCTCGAATGAAAAGCAACCTCATGTCATATTGTAAACAGGTATGCCAACTGAAAAAAATAATGCTGATATGAACTTAAATACACAAATTCTGATTGCCGCCATATTAGGTTTAGCCTTTGGTTTCCTACTCACCATGTATCCAGACACAGCTTTTGTAAAGCATAGTTTATATGGGCTTGGAATATTAAGTAGTGTTTTTATTGGGCTTCTAAAAATGCTTTTGGTGCCTTTAATTTTTAGTTCGATTGTTGTGGGGGTATCAAATCTACAAGCAGGCGGACAGTTAGGGCCAGTCTGGAAAATCACATTTTTATGCTGTTTAACCACAACAACTTTAGCCCTAATTCTAGGTATTAGTTGTGCTCATTTGTTTGAGGTTGGGCGTGGCATAGATATTTCTATTTTCCAGACATCCATGCAAAACTATCAAGCACCAGATAGCTTAAATCCTGCAAGTTTTTTCACTAATTTTATTCAAAATACTTTAATCAACCCATTTAAAGCGTTTAGTGATGGTAACGTATTGGCCGTTGTGGTCTTTGCCTTATTTGTTGGCGTGGCTTTAGTGCAGGGTGGAGAGCGTTTCAAAAGTATTCGTCTATTGAGTCACCAGTTTTTTGAAATGATGATGATGCTCGTTGGCTGGGTAATGAAGCTAGCGCCATTGGGTATTTTTGCTTTATTAGCAAAGCTAATGGCAACCGAAGACATTTCAGTATTAAGTCGTTTGGCTGAGTTTGCCGTTGTGGTAACAGGCACAACCATTTTCCATGGTGCTGTTGTTTTACCACTCTTGCTCTGGATTTTTGGCCGCATGAGCCCTTGGACTTTTTTCAAAGGGACGCGTACAGCTTTAATTACAGCATTTGCAACAAGTTCTAGCTCTGCCACTATGCCGCTAAGTATGAAATGTGCGCAAGAAAACTTAGGCGTTCGCCCTCAAACAGCGGGATTTGTTATCCCACTTGGCACTCAGCTTAATATGGATGGTACTGCTTTATATGAGGCGGCAGCTGCACTTTTCGTAGCAAATTTGGTAGGACTGGATTTAAACCTGACACAGCAAATTATCGTGTGTTTAACGGCAATGATCGCATCACTCGGTGCTCCAGGAATTCCGAGTGCGGGTATGGTGACCATGATTATGGTTTTACAGTCGGTGGGTTTACCAGCCGAGGCAATTGCCATTCTACTGCCGATTGACCGCTTACTAGATACGGTAAGAACAGTGGTAAATGTGCAAGGTGACATGATGATTAGTGTTGTTGTAGATCGTTATACGAAAGATAAAGATATCAGTGTCTAATATCTCGAAATAAAAAAGCAGGATTTAAAATCCTGCTTTTTTTTATTTTTAAGCTGCTTGAAGTTCTGCTCTTTTTGCTGCTGGAGATTGCGATAAATAGCTAACCGCATCTTCAGTGCTACCTTCTTTGACCGGATCATACCAAGGCATGAGGTAATCAATTTGTTGAGCAATTAGCCAAATTGGGTTTGGTAGAATCTGATTATCTTTTCGGCTAATTTTGTACCATTCTAAAGCAACCCACACTGGGAAAAATCTAGATTTAGCGGTATCTGAAAAGCGAGGATCTTGTTTCATAATATGTGCAGCGCCGTCTACCCATAAACCAAGTACCAGCACAATCACGGCAAGGCTTAAATAGTAGCGTGGAATATAGCCACCACCAAGATGACGATATAAATCAAATGCTACAGTACGGTGTTCAATTTCTTCTGAACCATGCCATTTAACCAGATCGACCATTTCAGGGTCGGCACCTAATTCTTCCCAACGCTTGTTATATAGCGCATATTTACCTAACACGCAGGTCATATGTTCAACAGTGGCAACAACGCCTAAACGGAATAAATCCCACTGACCTTGTAAAAAATTTGGAACTTCTTTATCAAAAGGTTTATCTGCTAAAGCTGTCGTAAATAAATAGTTCATAATGTCCAGATTTCTCTGGATATCAATATTACGGACGCTTAAATACTCTTTGTTTGCAGAGGTGTGTGCATTGGCATGCATAGCTTCCTGACGGATAAATGCCTGTACATCCTGTTTAAGTTTTTCATCTGTGATTTGCGGTAAGACCTTATTATACAAACGGCAAAACCAGAACTCTCCAGCAGGTAAGATATTATTAATTTCATTAATAAAATAACTTGCGAAAGGCTGATTAGGAATCCAGTCGACAGGGGTTTCTTTCCAGTCAAATTTCACTTTACGTGGAAGAATTTTATAATCAATAGAAGAACCTAAAGCCTTGTTCTTCAAAAAAGATAACAATTTCATCATTTAGTCCTGATTTTTAACTCGATGAAGTTAATAACGAGTATAAAAAAAGCCCCTACATTTGTGTTTAGCAATAGGGGACAATTGAATATAAATTTAATGAAAAAATTGTATCTGTGAGGATAATTTAGCTTTCAGCATCCTCATCTGTCGCTTCAGGAATTGAATCGACATCAAATTCTGGCTGTTGATCAAGCGTAAAATGCAGACGTCCACCCATGACACTTGCAAGTTCTTCCAAACCTAATTTGTTAAGTGAAGAGAAAAGCTGAATTGAAAAATCAAGCTTCATTTTTTTAAGTTGCTGTTTAACTTCAAGCAATACTTTATTTGCAGGACCGCGATTGAGCTTGTCTGCTTTTGTTAAGAGAATATGAACAAATAGATGACGTGAATAAGCCCACTCTAGCATCATCATGTCAAAATGCTGTAGAGGGTGTCGAATATCCATAAGTAAGACTAAGCCTTGTAAGCTTTTACGGTGAATTAGATAGTTTTCTAATTCCTTTTGCCACACCTTTTTCATATCTTCAGGTACAGCTGCATAACCGTAACCTGGAAGATCGACTAAACGCTGATCAGGATTACCTAGACTAAAGAAATTAATCATCTGGGTACGACCAGGCTTTTTAGAAGCACGGGCAAGTTGTTTCTGATTAGTTAATGCATTAATCGCACTAGACTTACCAGCATTTGAGCGTCCTGCAAAAGCAATTTCGTAGCCACTATCTTCAACACAAAGTGCCAATTTAGGTGCACTCATTAGAAACTCAGCTTGGCGTAACCAGTTTAGAGATTGCACAGCATAGGCTGTGATCGCCGGATCTGGTGCTTTTTCATAGCTGATCTTTTGCTTGGGTGCGAGTCTGGCTTTGGTGTCTTTCGATTTTTCACTACGACGCATAAAAAATAACTTTTTAAATGAGAGGGCTCGCGCCTAGTATAAAGGAGCTTGGGTATTCTTGCTAATTTTCAATAAATCAACTTATGAAAATCAATAGAAGTTAGATTTCTAAAAAGGCAATAGGGGAGTTAGCAGGAGCAGATTTAGATTGCTGCAAAACCTCTCCGAGTGTGTATTGGTCTAGGCTTTGATAAAAGCTCTCTAGAGCTTGATCTAAAATACCTTTTAAACCACAGTGACTGCGTAATACACAAGGTGGTGTATTGCATTCAACGATTTGATTGTCACCTTGTAATATTCGAACAATTGAACCTAAATTTAAATTAAGTGCATCTGGGTTTAAGCGAATTCCACCGCCTTTTCCGCGAATGGTAATAATCCATTCTTGTTTGCCCATAAAGTGAACAACTTTAACCAGGTGGTTTTGTGAAACATGCAAATCTTTCGCGATTTCTGCAATCGTGTAGGGTGCATCACTTGGGCGAGCAACATACATTAATATTCGTAATGCATAATCGGTAAATTTATTAAGCTGCATGATCACCAAAAATGGAAGAGAAAAAGGATGATCATCTTAGCCTGAAAGTTTAAATAAGAAAACTTTCAGGCAAGAGGTTTTTACATTACAGCGTTAAAGGAGCTGAAACCTGTACTTGATCGCCCACTCTATAATGTTCAAGCAAGATGTTCGAAACTGAGAATTCAGTATGGTTTTCTTCAGGCTGAACTTCAAAATGATATGAGTTGTTTTCTTGAGCTTCTGTAAATTTAAAGGCTTTAGGTTGTTCAAGCTGCTCATTTGGAACTTGTACTTTAACAGAGATAAAAGCATTTGCAGGACTGGTTAGTACTTCTTCATGGTCAGTTGCTTTTAAGGTGAAACGTTTACCAGATTCAAGAGGGTCGATTTGTGTAATTTCAAATGAGCGCCAGCCTGCCCATCCACCTTTTAAGCTCTCAAGTTGCTCATATTTTTGTTTTTCAACGCCAATCAAGATATCTGCTAATTGTAGATAAGCTTGCTTCCATGCTTCGATAAGCTCTGATTCAAATGGAACATTGAGTACTTCACTAATTGAATGAAGTAGGTTGTCACCAACAATTGCATATTGATCAGGTTGAATATCCAAGCTCACATGTTTAGTAGTGATACGTTCAACAGCTTTGGCTAGAACAGTAGGGTTCTCAATATTTTCTGCATACGTAAGAACTGCAGCTGCAAGCGCACGCGGCTGACGTAAGCTCGTTTGGTCATCTAAGTTAAAAACATTTTTTAATTCGGGATTGTTATTAAGCATACGCTTATAAAAGTATGTAGTCAGCGTAACACCGTGTTCACGTAAAACCGGTACAGTAGATTTAACAAGTTCAATTTGTTGTGGAGTCATGGCTAGACCTTATTTATCTGGCTATATAAGATGTATTTAAAATACATCTTTAAAAAAGTAATGGCAATAGCTTTTCGAGAAAAACCATAAAAAAATTAGGGAATATAAAATTCCCTAATTTAAAAGTGATATATAGTTAAGAAAGTTATTTGCCAAATAGTGAACCAAGCAGACCTCTCACTAATTTTTGACCTGTACTCCCGCCCAAACTTCGTGCCGCACTTTTTGCAAAAGTACCAACAATATCTTGCGTAAGCTTAGCTCGTTCACGTGCAGCTCGTTCTTCTTCTTTTAATTGTTCGCGTGCCAAGCGCTCTTGTTCCTTTGCTTGCTGTTTTGCTAAAGTTTCTTGCTCTTTTTCCTGCTGTTTAGCAAGTTCAGCACTTTGTTGTTGCTGTTCTCGTTCAGCGACTTTATTTTGTAGCATTTCATAGGCGCTATCACGATCTACAGCCTGTTCGTAAATGCCAGCAACAATACTTTGAGCAATAATGTTCTTTCGCTCTTCTGGTGTAATTGGGGTAAATGAAGAGTAAGGCGGCATCACCCAGCCACGTTCTACAATTTGGGGAGTACCTTGCTCATCTAGGCAGCTAATGAGTGCTTCACCAACACCAAGTTCAGTAATCGCTTCATCAACTTTAAAGTTTGGATTGGCTCGGAAAGTATCTGCTGCGGTTTTTACCGCTTTCTGATCTTTAGGGGTAAATGCACGTAATGCATGTTGAACGCGATTACCAAGTTGACCCAGAACACTTTCAGGTAAATCAAGTGGGTTTTGAGTAATAAAATAGATACCAACACCTTTAGAACGAATTAAACGAACAACTTGTTCAATTTTGTCTTGAAGTGCTTGGCTGGCATTGTCAAATAATAAGTGAGCTTCATCAAAGAAAAACACGAGTTTGGGTTTGTCTAAATCACCCACTTCTGGAAGCTGTTCAAATAGTTCTGAAAGCATCCATAAAAGGAAAGTGGCATATAGCTTAGGTGTATTCATGAGCTTGTCAGCCGCAAGAATATTAATGTAGCCATGTCCATTTGCATCGGTTTGAATAAAATCTAAAATATTTAAAGCAGGTTCGCCAAAAAACTGCTCTCCGCCTTGATCGGCAAGAGCCAGCAAATTGCGCTGAATAGCACCTAGGCTTGCTGGAGATAAATTGCCATATTCGGCTTTGAACTCGGCTGCATGTTCACTCACAAAAGTGATCATTGCTTTTAAATCTTTAAAGTCGACTAAAAGTAAACCTTGGTCATCTGCAATACGGAATACAGCAGAGAGCACACCCTCTTGTGTATCATTTAAATTGAGCATACGAGCCAATAAAATTGGCCCAATCTCAGAAATGGTGGTACGAATAGGATGGCCTTGTTGGCCGAACAAATCCCAAAAAACGACAGGATTTGCTGCGAAAGGAACGCTATCAATCTGCAAAAGCTTGAGTCGTTCATTAAACTTATCAGAAGCTTCGCCTGCTTTTGCAAGGCTCGAAACATCACCTTTTGCATCGGCAAGAAATACAGGAACGCCAATTCGAGAAAAACTTTCTGCTAAAACTTTCAATGTAACTGTTTTACCTGTACCTGTGGCACCTGCAATTAGTCCATGACGATTGGCAAACTGGGAAAGCAAAACAATTTCTTTTGATGTGTCATTAATATTTTTAGCAATAACAATCGGTGTACCCATATATTTTTATCCTTTGGTTCGAGCCACTATAATGTTGTCGTTTTACAGCTGTTTCAGTGCATTTTCGATATCTTGAATTAAATCTTGCGGATCTTCTAGTCCTATACAGAAGCGAACCAATAATCCTTGTTGTAAATGTGTATTCTCAAGTTTTCGCATCATTTTTAAATCATATAGCATGATTAGACTAACTGGTCCTCCCCAGCTAAAACCAAGTTTAAATAACTCTAATGCATCGCAGAAACGACGTACTGCTGTAATGTCATAATCCGGTTTAAAAATAACACTGACTAAGCCAGCACTTTGACCGCTTGCGCAGATCTCTTGCCAATATTGGTGGCCTGGGGCGCTCTCATCACTTGGGTGTAGAACTTGTGAAAATTGAGGTTGGTCTTTTAGCCATTTAAGTAAAGTCTGGGCATTGGTTGACTGTTGTTTATAACGTAAAGACATATGCGCCAGACTGCGCTGAATCTGAGCTGCATCATCTCCAGAGACTGCAATACCTAAAATGGCATGTGTACGGAACAGGCGATGATGAAGTTTCTCATCACGAGTTACAATGCTGCCCATTAATATGTCACCGCCACCGCTCGGATATTTGGTGAGTGCATGGACGGTTAAGTCGACTGATAAATGTTCATCAGAAAAATCAAAAGCATTAAATGCTAGCCCAGCTCCCCAAGTGTTGTCTAGGGCTGTTAATACACCATGTTTTTTAGCTTTTTTGACTAGGTTTTTAAGATCAGGGAATTCTAGAGTAACTGAACCCGCAGCCTCTAACCATAACAGTTTGCTTCTTTGGGTCGGTTGAAAACTTGAAGCATCGATGGGGTTATATACTTTAACAATAACGCCATATTGATCTTGTAGATGATTTAAATGTTCTAGGTTCGGTCCATAAATGTTGTCTGGTACCCATACTTCATCATTTGTGCTTAAAAATGCTGAGTTCACAACATTAATTGCTGATAAGCCACTCGGTGCAAGCAAACAATGCAATCCACCTTCAATTTGCGCAATATTGTCGCCTAAGGTGAAGGTGGTGGGGGTGCCATGCGTCCCATAGCTATAGTCATAAGGGTCAGTCCAATGGCGATCAAAAAGGTGCGAAGTTGATTTAAAAATAATAGTTGATGCACGAAATAAGGGTGGTTGCACTGTTTCGATAAATTGCGGAGCCTTTCTTTGTGCGTGAATGAGGCGAGTCTGGAAGTCATTATGCTTTTTCATAGTGCGTTGCATTTTAGATAATAAAGTTAGATTAAGAGAAATTTATATTCTTCGCTAGATTTACGAAGTTTTATAAGACGTTTCGTTACAGTAGACCCATAAAATAAAAACTTGGCTTTATTTTTGCAAAGACCACTACAACATTCTAACAACAATAGGTTTAAGCGCATGAAGTCGCATTTACGTGTTCACTATTTTCAACATATCGCGGGTGAGGGATTTGGAAGTTGTTACTCATTTTTAAAAGCCCACCACGCGACCATTAGCTCTACGGAGTTTTTTGCACTTCCAGTTGATCGATCACTTGAAATAGAAGCCTTGCCCAGAATCGAAGAGGTTGATTTATTATTGGTCATGGGTGGAACCATGAGTGTAAATGATGAGGCAAATTTTCCATGGCTAAAGATAGAGAAAAGGTGGTTACGCCGTTATTTAGCAGCAGGAAAGCCGGCTATTGGTCTTTGTTTGGGCGGGCAGTTAATTGCTAATGCGTTAGGGGCCGCGGTGAGCCGTAATCGCTATCAGGAACTTGGATGGTCAACGGTTCAGAGGGTGGCAAATTTACCTCAAGAAAGTTTTCCGTTACCTGAAAAGATAAAGGTTATGCAGTGGCATAGTGAGACATTTGAAATACCTAAAGGCGCTATACACTTAGCTGAAAGTCAAGCTTGTCGCAATCAAATGTATCAGATTGGAAAAAATGTGTTGGGTTTTCAGTTCCATCCGGAGATGACACCAGCAACTTTAGCACTACTCCTTGAAGATGAAGAAGAGTTGTCTGTTTTTGATGGAGAAGGAGAATATGTTCAATCTACCAATGAACTACAGTATTCAGAAGCACAAAAATTTGAGCAAGGTAATCAACTCCTCAATAAAGCGATTGAATTTGTAATAAATGCCTAGATGAACTCTCAATGCTCGGTTAAAGCAGGTTTTATAGAGAAAATAGAAAAAGAGAATTGCATAAGACTTAAACAATCGTTATAATGGGCGACCCTCAAAAGGAGGGGCATTTGCTGCGAAGAAAGTGGTAAATGTGCATTACAGTCGTGGCATCGATCATGACCTTAGTGATTTTCACTGCCTTTGACACTTACCGATAGGTGAGATGCGTCAAGGGTGATTCTTTATATGTTTGGCTTGGAGTTTACTGGTATGTCTAACCAGAGAATTCGTATCCGTTTGAAGTCTTTTGATCATCGTCTGATTGATCAATCAGCTCAAGAGATCGTAGAAACCGCTAAGCGTACTGGCGCACAAGTTTGTGGTCCAATTCCGATGCCTACTCGCATCGAACGCTTCAACGTTCTTACTTCACCGCACGTTAACAAAGATGCGCGTGACCAGTACGAAATCCGCACCTATAAACGTTTGATCGATATCGTTCAACCTACAGATAAAACTGTTGATGCATTGATGAAATTAGATCTTGCGGCTGGTGTTGATGTTCAGATCGCTTTGGGTTAAGGCTTTCGGTTGATTAACTTTCAAGTTAATTAGGCCGCTTTTTTAGAGGTTTATGCACATGGCTATTGGTTTAGTCGGTCGCAAATGTGGTATGACTCGCATCTTTACAGATGCAGGTGTTTCTGTACCTGTTACAGTCATCGAAGTCGATCCAAACCGCATTACGCAAATCAAAACACTTGAAACTGATGGTTATCAAGCAGTTCAAGTAACTACTGGTGAACGTCGCGAATCTCGCGTAACTAACGCTCAGAAAGGCCACTTTGCGAAAGCTGGTGTTGCTGCTGGTCGTTTAGTTAAAGAGTTCCGTGTTACTGAAGCTGAGCTTGAAGGTCGTGAAGTTGGCGGTACTATTGGTGTTGATTTGTTCACAGTTGGTCAAGTAGTTGACGTAACTGGTCAATCAAAAGGTAAAGGTTTCCAAGGTGGTGTTAAACGTTGGAACTTCCGTACCCAAGACGCTACTCACGGTAACTCAGTTTCTCACCGTGTATTAGGTTCTACAGGTCAAAACCAAACTCCTGGTCGCGTGTTCAAAGGCAAAAAAATGGCTGGTCACTTAGGTGATGAACGCGTAACAGTACAAGGTCTTGAAATCGTATCTATTGACGCTGAACGTTCTGTTTTAGTTGTTAAAGGTGCAATTCCTGGTTCAACTGGCGGTGACGTGATTGTACGTCCTACCATCAAGGCCTGAGGGGAAATACCGTGAATTTGAAAACTGTTTCCGGCTCTGCTGTTGAATTGTCTGAAGTTGCTTTCGGACGTGAATTTAACGAAGCTCTTGTACACCAAGTTGTTACTGCTTACTTAGCAGGTGGTCGTCAAGGTACTCGTGCTCAGAAGTCACGTGCAGACGTTTCTGGCGGTGGTAAAAAACCATTCCGTCAAAAAGGTACTGGTCGTGCTCGTGCGGGTTCTACTCGTAGCCCTATCTGGGTTGGTGGCGGTAAAACTTTTGCTGCTCGTCCACAAGATTGGTCTCAAAAAGTAAACCGCAAAATGTACCGCGGTGCAATGCAATGTATCTTAGCTGAACTTGTTCGCCAAGATCGTCTTGTATTAGTTGAAGAGTTTGCTATTGCAGCTCCAAAAACTAAAGAATTGCTTGCTAAGCTTGGCGATTTAAATGCCGCTCGTGCATTGATCGTTACTGAAGCTGTAGATGAGAACTTATATCTTGCAGCACGCAACCTTCCGCATGTAGATGTGGTGGATGCAACTGCAATCGATCCTGTAAGCTTGATCGCGTTTGATAAAGTTGTGATGTCTGTAGCTGCTGCTAAGAAAATTGAGGTAGAACTCGGATGAACAACGAACGTATCTATCAAGTCCTTAAAGGACCAGTCTTCTCAGAAAAGGCACAAGTTTTAGGTGATACTGTTGGCGTTCAAGTATTTAAAGTAGATATCAATGCTACTAAACTTGAAGTCAAAAAAGCAGTTGAAAAACTTTTTGGTGTAGAAGTTGTTAAAGTTAACACTACTATTACTAAAGGTAAAACTAAGCGCTTTGGTAAAACATTAGGACGTCGTTCTGATGTTAAAAAAGCATACGTCACCCTGAAAGCCGGCCAAGATGTTGAAATGGCTGACTTGGGCGATACCGCTGAAAGCGCAGCGGAATAAGGACGAAAATTATGCCGATTCAAAAATGTAAGCCAACGTCTCCAGGACGTCGCTTTGTAGAGAAAGTGGTTCATGATCACCTTCACAAAGGCGCGCCTTACTCACCGTTGGTTGAAGCAAAAAAACGTACTGGTGGTCGTAATAATAACGGTCACATTACAACTCGTCACGTTGGTGGTGGTCATAAGCAACACTATCGTATCGTTGACTTTAAGCGTAACAAAGACAGCATTCCAGCTGTTGTAGAGCGCATTGAATACGATCCTAACCGTACAGCACATATTGCTTTGTTGAAATATGCTGATGGTGAGCGTCGTTATATCATTGCACCTAAAGGCTTACGTGCTGGCGATAAAGTACAATCTGGTAACGATGCTCCAATTCGTCCAGGTAACTGCTTGCCACTTCGTAACATGCCGATTGGTTCTACACTTCATAACGTTGAACTTAAAATTGGTAAGGGTGCGCAATTAGCGCGTTCTGCTGGTGCTTCTGTTCAGTTGTTGGGTCGTGATGGTTCTTACGCGATTGTTCGTCTTCGTTCAGGCGAAATGCGTAAAATTCATGTTGAATGCCGCGCTGTAATTGGTGAAGTTTCTAACCAAGAAAACAACCTTCGTTCATTGGGTAAAGCTGGTGCTGCGCGCTGGCGTGGTGTTCGTCCTACCGTACGTGGTATGGCGATGAACCCAGTTGATCACCCGCACGGTGGTGGTGAAGGGCGTAATAAAGGTATTCAACCTGTAAGCCCATGGGGTCAAAAAGCTAAAGGGTACAAGACACGTACCAATAAGCGTACGACTAAGATGATTATTCGCGACCGTCGCGTCAAGTAAAGGAATCTGACTAATGCCTCGTTCTCTGAAAAAAGGCCCATTCGTCGATGCGCACTTGTTCGCTAAGGTTGAAGCGGCTGTTGCTAGTAACTCTCGCAAGCCGATTAAAACTTGGTCTCGTCGTTCGATGATCCTTCCAGATTTTGTTGGTTTAACAATTTCTGTTCATAATGGTCGTAATCACGTTCCAGTAATTGTTACTGAGCATATGGTTGGTCATAAACTCGGTGAATTCGCGCCAACTCGTACCTATCGTGGTCACGGTGTTGACAAGAAGTCTAAACGTTAATAGGTGTCATGATGGAAGTAACTGCTAAATTACGCGGTGCCGCTATCTCGGCACAAAAGGCACGTTTGGTTGCAGATCTTATTCGCGGCAAATCTGTTGCGCATGCTTTAAATATTTTAAACTTCAGCAATAAAAAAGCTGCTGTTTTAGTAAAAAAAGCATTGGAATCTGCGATTGCAAACGCTGAACACAATAACAGTTTAGATGTTGACGATCTTAAAGTTTCTACGATTTACGTTGATGAAGGTGTTAGCCTTAAACGTATTATGCCACGTGCTAAAGGCCGTGCAGATCGTATTACGAAGCGTACTTGTCACATCACCGTTAAGGTAGGGGTTTGATATGGGTCAGAAGGTTCATCCAATCGGTATCCGCCTAGGTGTTGTGAAACGTCATAACGCTAACTGGTATGCGAGTCCGAAACAATACGCTGAATACTTGCTTAAAGATCTTCAAGTTCGTGAGTTTTTAACTAAAAAACTTAAGAATGCGATGATCAGCAACATTCTTATCGAACGTCCATCAGGCGCTGCTAAAGTAACAATTAGCACAGCTCGTCCTGGTATCGTAATCGGTAAAAAAGGCGAAGATATTGAGAAATTACAGCGTGAACTTACCAGCATTATGGGTGTTCCTGCGCAAGTAAGTATCAATGAAATTGATCGCCCAGACTTAGATGCGCGTTTAGTTGCTGAAGCAATCGCTTCTCAATTAGAAAAGCGTGTAATGTTCCGTCGTGCTATGAAGCGTGCGGTTCAAAACACTATGCGTGCTGGTGCTAAAGGTATCAAAGTTGAAGTGTCTGGCCGTTTAGGTGGTGCAGAGATTGCTCGTACAGAATGGTATCGTGAAGGTCGTGTACCTTTACATACATTACGTGCAGACATTGACTATGCGACTGTGCGTGCAGAAACAACTTACGGTACGATTGGTGTTAAAGTTTGGATTTTCCGTGGTGAGATTTTAGGTGGCATGAAACAAGTCATGAACCCTGCTCCTGCTGAAGATCGTCCAGCTAAACGTGGTCGTGGTCGTGGTGAAGGTCAAGAGCGTCGTGGTCGTCGCGGTGACCGTGCTGCTGACAAGGGAGAATAATCCATGTTGCAACCTAAACGTACCAAATTCCGTAAGGTGCACAAAGGCCGTAATACTGGTCTAGCGCATCGTGGTAGTACAGTATCATTTGGTTCGATTGCAATTAAAGCAACTGAACGTGGTCGTATGACTGCGCGTCAGATTGAAGCTGCACGTCGTACTATTAGCCGCCGTATTAAGCGTGGTGGTAAAATCTTTATTCGCGTATTCCCGGATAAACCAATTACTCAAAAGCCTCTTGAAGTGCGTATGGGTAAAGGTAAGGGTAGCGTGGAGTACTGGGTTTGCCAGATCCAACCAGGTAAGATCCTGTACGAAATTGAAGGTGTGAACGAAGAATTAGCGCGTGAAGCATTTGCTTTAGCTGCTGCTAAACTTCCGTTTAAAACCACTATCGTGACTCGGACGGTAATGTAATGAAAACTAAAGATTTACGTGAAAAGTCGGTAGAAGAGTTGAAAGCTTTGCTTGATGAGCAACAGCTTAACCAATTCCGTCTTCGTATGGCGAAAGCAACTGGTCAGTTGGGTAAATCGCACGAAGTGCAAGTTGCTCGTAAGACAATTGCTCGTATTAAGACACTCCTTACCGAAAAACAGGGGAACGGACAATGAGTGAAAAAACAGTCCGCACGTTAACCGGCAAAGTCGTAAGTGACAAAATGGATAAATCTATTGTTGTTCTTATTGAACGCCGCGTTCAACACCCGTTGTATGGCAAGTCAATTCGCCGTTCAACTAAGTTACACGCTCATGATGAGAATAACGTCGCTAAAATTGGTGATGTTGTGACAATCAAAGAAAGCCGCCCAATTTCTAAAACTAAAGCTTGGACTTTAGTGGAAGTAGTTGAAGCAGCTGCTGAGTAATTCGACGTTCTTGTTGCATCATCGGTCAATTTCGAGTACTCTTTGAGCCTTTCGAAATTGTGACCGGTGATGCTCGGTTTTGGAGTAGGGCAATGATTCAAACCGAAACTATGCTCGACGTAGCAGACAACAGTGGTGCTCGCCGCGTACAATGTATTAAAGTACTTGGTGGTTCACATCGTCGTTATGCTTCTGTTGGCGACATTATTAAAGTTACTGTAAAAGAAGCAATCCCACGCGCACGTGTTAAAAAAGGTGACGTGATGAATGCGGTTGTAGTTCGTACTAAATTCGGCATTCGTCGTCCAGATGGTTCTGTGATCCGTTTTGATGATAATGCTGCAGTTATCCTGAACAACAACAAAGCTCCGATTGCTACTCGTATCTTCGGACCAGTGACTCGTGAACTTCGTACTGAACAGTTCATGAAAATCATTTCATTGGCTCCTGAAGTTCTATAAGAGGCAATCATGGCTAAGATTAAAAAAGGCGATCAAGTTATTGTGATCGCAGGTAAAGAAAAAGGCAAACAGGGTACTGTATTGTCTGTTTCTGAAGACCGCGTTAAGGTTGAAGGCCTTAACTTAGTGAAGAAGCATCAAAAGCCGAATCGTGTAACTGGCGCTGAAGGCGGTATCGTTACTCAAGAAGCTTCGCTTCATATTTCAAACGTGGCAATTTTAAATGCTACAACCCAGAAGGCTGACCGTGTTGGTTACCAAGTGATTGATGGCGTGAAAACTCGCGTTTATAAATCAAATGGTGAATCAGTGGCGGTAGCGAAGTAATAGGTTGAAAAGGCAATGGCCAGACTTAAAGCACGTTACAATGATGAACTTAAAGCAAAGTTAAAAGAAGAACTTAGCATTAAGAACGTGATGGAAATTCCACGCATCACAAAAATTACCCTAAACATGGGTGTAGGCGCAGCTGCAACTGATAAGAAATTATTAGATGGCGCTGTAGTCGACATGCAATTAATTGCTGGTCAAAAACCAGTAATTACACTTGCTCGTAAATCTATCGCAGGTTTTAAAATCCGTGATGGTTGGCCGATTGGTTGTAAAGTTACTTTACGTGGCGACCAAATGTACGAATTCTTGGATCGTTTGATCTCAATCGCAATCCCTCGTATCCGTGACTTCCGTGGTTTCTCTTCGAAATCATTTGATGGTCGTGGTAACTACTCGATGGGTTTGAAAGAGCAAATCGTTTTCCCTGAAATCGATTTCGATAAGATTGATCGTATTCGTGGTATGGATATTACTATTACTACGACTGCTCGCACCGATGACGAAGGCCGTGCGCTTATGCGTGCATTCGGCTTCCCGTTCAAATAAGAGGTCGATATGGCTAAGAAAGGTATGATTAATCGCGAATTGAAACGCGAAAAAACAGTTGCTAAATACGCTGCAAAACGTGCTGAATTAAAAGCTACAATTGCAAACGTAAACGCAAGTGAAGAAGAGCGTTTCGAAGCGACGTTAAAGTTACAAGCATTGCCACGTAATGCATCTCCGGTACGTCTTCGTAACCGTTGTGGTTTAACTGGTCGTCCTCATGGTTACTTCCGTAAGTTCGGTTTAAGCCGTAACAAATTACGTGACACAGTAATGCAGGGTGATGTGCCAGGCGTTGTTAAGGCAAGCTGGTAAGGAGCGACTAAATGAGTATGCAAGATACCGTTGCCGACATGCTAACACGTGTTCGTAACGCACAAATGGCTAAGAAACAAACTGTTTCTATGCCTTCTTCTAAGTTGAAAGTTGCTATTGCAAACGTACTTCAACAAGAAGGTTATGTTTCAAACGTAGAAGTTGCTCAAGAAGAGACAAAATCTACTTTGACAATTACTTTAAAATATTTCGAAGGCAAACCAGTTATCGAAATGGTTAAGCGCGTAAGCCGTCCAGGTCTTCGCCAATACCGTGGTAAAGATAAACTTCCAAGCGTTAAGCAAGGTTTAGGTATTGCAATTGTTTCTACAAGCAAAGGCATCATGACTGATCGCGCTGCACGTGCTGCGGGCGTCGGTGGTGAAGTTATTGCTTTTGTTTCTTAATAGGTGATTCCTCATGTCTCGTGTGGCTAAAGCCCCAGTAACTGTACCGAATGGTGTAACAGTTACTCAGAACGGCCGGCAGGTCGAAGTGAAAGGCAGCAAAGGTACGTTGTCTTTCAACCTGCATGCGCTGGTCGAGCTAAAACAGGAAGAAGGTAAACTTCAACTTGCTCCAGTTAAAGAATCGAAAGATGCTTGGATGCAAGCTGGTACTGCTCGCGCTGTATTGAATAACCTTGTAAAAGGGGTTAGTGAAGGCTTCGAACGTAAGTTGCAGCTAGTTGGTGTTGGTTATAAAGCTGCGGTTAAGGGTACTGTTGTAAACCTTAACCTTGGTTACTCACACCCAATTGACTACGCTTTACCTGAAAGTGTAACAGCGGAAACTCCAACTGCAACTGAGATCATTTTGAAATCAGCAAACAAGCAGTTGTTAGGTCAAGTAGCGGCAGAAATCCGTGCGTATCGTTCTCCTGAACCATATAAAGGTAAAGGTGTTCGTTATTCGGATGAAGTCATTCTTCGTAAAGAAGCTAAGAAGAAATAAGGCGCGAGGTTCTTATGAACGAAAAGAAACAAACCCGTTTGCGTCGTGCGAAAAGCACACGCTTGCACATCCGTGCATTGGGTGCGACTCGTTTGTGTGTAAACCGCACTCCGCGTCACATCTATGCTCAAGTTATTTCAGCAGATGGTGGCAAAGTTTTAGCACAAGCTTCAACTTTGGATGCATCTTTACGTAGCGGTACTACAGGTAATGTAGACGCTGCTACTAAAGTAGGTGCTTTAATCGCAGAGCGCGCGAAAGCAGCTGGTGTAACTAAAGTTGCATTTGACCGTTCTGGTTTTAAATATCATGGTCGTATCAAAGCCTTGGCTGATGCTGCTCGTGAAAACGGCTTGGAGTTCTAATCATGGCTAAAGTTGAACAAAACGAAGGTCTTGTTGAAAAGCTGGTTGCCGTTGATCGTGTAGCCAAAGTTGTTAAGGGCGGTCGTATCTTCTCTTTCACAGCATTAACTGTTGTGGGTGATGGTAATGGTCGTGTTGGTTTTGGTCGTGGTAAAGCACGTGAAGTTCCAGCTGCTATTTCTAAAGCACTTGAAGCTGCGCGTCGCAACATGATTACTGTAGACCTTGCTGGTACTACTTTACAACACCCTGTGAATGCTCGTCATGGTGCAAGCCGTGTATACATGCAACCTGCTTCTGAAGGTACTGGCGTAATCGCTGGTGGCGCAATGCGTGCCGTTCTAGAAGCTGCAGGCGTGCATAACGTACTTGCTAAATGTTATGGTTCTACTAATGCTGCAAACGTAGTAAACGCAACTTTCAAAGGTTTGCGTGATATGACTTCTCCTGAGAAAGTCGCTGCGAAACGTGGTAAATCAGTAGCAGAAATTCAAGGGTAATCAATCATGAAAACGATTAAAGTTACCCAGACTAAATCTTCTTCACATCGCTTGAAAAATCACAAGCTTTGCTTACAAGGTTTAGGTCTGCGTCGTATTGGTCATACTGTAGAAGTGCAAGATACGCCTTCTAACCGCGGTATGGTCAACAAAGTCTACTATATGGTTAGTGTAGAGGAATAAGCCATGACTCTGCGTTTAAATGAGCTTGCGCCTGCAGAAGGTGCAAAACGTGAAAACCGTCGTTTAGGCCGTGGTATCGGTTCTGGCGTTGGTAAGACCGGTGGCCGTGGTGTCAAAGGTCAAAAATCACGTAAAAGTGGTGGCGTTCGTCCAGGCTTTGAAGGCGGTCAAACAGCGATTTATCGTCGTTTACCTAAATTCGGTTTCACTAGCCAAATCGCTTTAAAAACTGCTGAAGTACGTTTATCTGAGTTAAGCAAAGTTGAAGGCGACATCGTTAGCCTAGAAACTTTGAAAGCTGCGAATGTTGTTCGTCGTGACCAAATTCGTGCTCGTATCGTACTTTCTGGTGAAATCACTCGTGCATTCACTGTTCAAGGTGTTGCATTGACTAAAGGCGCTAAAGCTGCGATTGAAGCAGCTGGCGGCAAAGTCGAGGAGTAATCTCGAGTGTCTATGTCTCCTAGTTCTTCAGGTCATGTCAACATGATGAAAGGTCAGCCATTTCATGTGAAATATCGTGAAATTATTCGCCGGATGAGTTTTCTAATCGGTGCATTGCTGGTCTTTCGACTAGGAGCGCATATTCCAGTACCAGGCATTAATAATGCTGCGTTAGAAAATTTATTTCATGCGAACCAAGGAACTATTCTTGGGCTATTCAATATGTTTTCTGGCGGTGCTTTAGAGCGAATGTCTATTCTTGCTTTAGGGATTATGCCTTACATTTCTGCATCAATTATTGTGCAGTTAATGTCAACGGTAATTCCTTCACTAGAATCCTTGAAAAAGGAAGGTGAGCAAGGTAAGCGTAAAATTAATCAATATACGCGTCAGGGTACATTATTGCTTGCAGTGGTTCAGGCAGTTGGTATGTGCGCAGGTTTGATTGGTCAGGGTATTACTCTGTCAGTTGGTCTTGAGTTTTATATACCAGCAGTTACATCACTTGTCGCTGGAACTATGTTCTTAATGTGGCTAGGTGAACAAATCACTGAAAGAGGTATTGGTAACGGTATCTCAATGATTATTTTTGCTGGTATTGTTTCTGGTTTGCCTAAATTAATTATGCAATCAGTTTCATCAGTAGATAATGGTCAGACAAGCTTAATTGGTCTGGTGATCTTTGGTCTTTTGTCTGTAGGTGTATTGGCTGCCATTGTGTTTATTGAAAAAGCACAACGTCGTATTCCAGTAAACTATGCACAAAAGCAGCAAGGTCGTCGTATATTTACGGCACAGCAGACACATTTGCCATTGAAAATTAATATGGCTGGTGTAATTCCTGCGATTTTTGCAAGTTCTTTACTATTGTTCCCAGCGAGTCTTGGTCAATGGGTGGGAAGTGCAGATGCAAATGCTGGATTCATTAAGCGTAGCTTACAAGATTTAGCTTTAGTATTGTCGCCTGGACAGCCTTTGTATTTGGTGCTCTTTGGTGCGTTAATTATCTTTTTCTGTTACTTTTATACGGCTCTAGTATTTAGTCCTAAGGAAGTATCAGAAAATCTAAAACGCAGCGGAGCTTATGTGCCTGGTATTCGCCCAGGTGAGCAAACTGCTCGTTACTTAGATCATATTCTTAATCGTTTGACGTTTATTGGTGCGATTTATATTACGGTCATTTGTTTAATGCCAATGATTCTACAAAGTTCTTTTGGGATCCCATTCTCTTTGGGTGGTACATCATTACTAATCGTAGTTGTCGTTGTTATGGACTTTATGGCTCAGCTACAAGCGCACTTAACATCTCATCAATATGATAATCAAACATTAATGAGAAAAACGACTGCTCATCCTAAGGGATAAGCGCACTTAGAGGTTTCATCATGAAAGTACAAGCTTCTGTAAAGAAAATTTGTGGTAGCTGTAAAGTTATCCGTCGTAATGGGGTTATTCGCGTAATTTGTAGCGCAGAACCTCGTCATAAGCAGCGTCAAGGTTAATCTAATCAAGACCTGTTGATTTCAGTAGGCGAATTGGGTTAATATCCGCCCCTCAAGATTTTGTGGGGCGGTTGATTATCTCTACTGCCTTTTTGGAGAAAGTGAATGGCTCGTATTGCCGGTGTAAACATTCCGGATAACAAGCATGCTGTTATCTCCCTCACTTACATCTTTGGTGTCGGTCGCCATACTGCTAAGAATATCTTAGCTACAGTTGGTATTACTGAAACTACTAAGATCCGTGAGTTGGACGATGCTCAGCTTGATGCGATTCGTGCAGAAGTTGCTAAGGTTCCTACCGAAGGTGACTTACGTCGCGAAATTTCCATGAACATTAAACGTTTAATGGATTTGGGTTGCTATCGCGGCCTTCGCCATCGTCGCAGCTTGCCTGTCCGTGGTCAACGCACCAAAACTAACGCACGTACCCGTAAAGGTCCGCGCAAACCGATTAAAAAGTAAGATTTCTGGAAGCTAAAAGATGGCTAAAGATACTCGCACACGCAAGAAGGTCACTCGTACCGTCTCTGAAGGTGTTGCACACATTCACGCGTCTTTTAATAACACCATTGTTACGATTACTGATCGTCAAGGTAATGCATTGGCTTGGGCCACCTCTGGTGGACAAGGCTTCCGTGGTTCACGTAAATCAACTCCGTTTGCTGCTCAGGTAGCTGCTGAAGTTGCTGGTAAAGCAGCTTTAGATTACGGTTTGAAAAATCTGGATGTCCTTGTAAAAGGTCCTGGTCCAGGTCGTGAGTCTGCGGTTCGTGCATTAGGCGCAGTGGGTTATAAAATTAACAGCATTACCGATGTGACGCCAATTCCTCACAACGGTTGCCGTCCACCTAAAAAACGTCGCGTGTAAGGAGAAACATTCATGGCTCGTTATATTGGTCCAAAATGCAAACTCTCTCGCCGCGAAGGGACAGACCTGCAACTTAAATCTGGCGTTAAACCATTTGACGTCAAAACTAAAAAAGCTAACAAAGCACCTGGTCAACATGGTCAGGCACGCGGTGGTAAGCAATCTGAGTATTCACTACAATTACGTGAAAAACAAAAAGTCCGTCGTATTTACGGTGTGTTAGAACGTCAATTTAGTAACTACTATAAAGAAGCAGCTCGTGTTAAAGGCGCAACAGGTGAGAACTTGTTGAAATTGCTTGAAAGCCGTCTTGATAACGTTGTTTATCGCATGGGTTTTGGTTCTACACGTGCAGAAGCTCGTCAGTTAGTAAGTCACCGTAGCATTACTTTGAATGGTCGTCGTGTAAACATCGCATCTATTCAAGTTAAAGCTGGTGATGTAATTGCGGTACACGAAGGTGCTAAACAACAGTTGCGTATTAAAAACGCGATTGAGTTAGCTGCACAACGTGGTATTCCAGCTTGGATGGATGTTGATCATTCTAAGCTTGAAGGTACGTTTAAAGCTGCACCAGATCGTGCTGATTTACCTGCTGAAATCAATGAAAGCTTGATTGTAGAATTGTATTCTAAATAATCCTTGAGGTAGCAATAATGACGCGTACTGCAAACGAGTTTCTAACTCCGCAAGCGATCAAGGTCGAAGCGGTTAGCGGGACCTCGGCAAAAGTGATTCTAGAACCTTTAGAGCGTGGTTTTGGCCACACTCTAGGTAATGCTTTACGTCGCATTCTATTGTCTTCTTTACCTGGCGCTGCTGTGGTTGAAGTAGAAATAGAAGGTGTCGAGCACGAGTACAGTACTTTAGAAGGCTTGCAGCAGGACATCGTCGAGCTCTTGCTGAACCTAAAAGGATTGTCTATTAAGCTGTTCGATCAAAATGAAGCATATTTAACATTAGAGAAACAAGGTCCTGGCGAAATTACTGCTGCTGACCTTCGTTTACCTCATAATGTTGAAGTGGTTAATCCAGAACATTTGATTGGTACTTTGAGTGCTTCAGGCTCATTAAAAATGCGCTTGAAAGTTGCTCAAGGTCGTGGTTATGAAACATCTGATTCTCGTTTCCCTGAAGGCGAAACACGTCCTGTTGGTCGTTTGCAATTAGATGCTTCTTATAGCCCGATTAAACGTGTGTCTTACACCGTTGAAAACGCGCGTGTAGAACAACGTACCGATTTAGATAAACTGGTAATCGACCTCGAGACAAATGGAACGGTTGATCCTGAAGAAGCAATCCGTAAAGCGGCAACAATCTTGCAACAACAAATTGCAATTTTTGTTGATCTTCAGAAAGACCAAACTCCAGTTGCTCAAGAGCCTCGTGAAGAAGTTGACCCAATCTTGCTTCGCCCAGTAGATGATCTAGAGCTTACTGTTCGTTCTGCTAACTGTTTGAAAGCAGAAAATATTTACTACATTGGTGATCTTGTTCAACGTACTGAGGTTGAGTTGTTAAAAACTCCTAACCTTGGTAAGAAATCGTTAACAGAGATCAAAGATGTTTTGGCATCGAAAGGCTTACAACTCGGTATGCGTCTTGAAAACTGGCCACCAGCTAGTCTTCGTATGGACGACCGTTTTGCCTATCGTAGCCGTTAATTAAGTAGGACTATCACCATGCGTCATCGTAATAGTGGTGTGAAATTAGGCCGTACAAGCAGCCATCGTAAAGCGATGTTCCAAAACTTGGCTAATTCTTTATTTGAACACGAGTTGATCAAAACAACTGTGCCTAAAGCTAAAGAATTACGTCGTGTTGCTGAGCCTTTAATCACTCTAGCAAAAAACGATACTGTAGCAAATCGTCGTTTAGCATTTGCTCGTACTCGTAATGCTGCAACTGTAGGTAAATTATTTACCGTACTCGGCCCTCGTTACAAAGAACGTAACGGCGGTTATCTACGTGTTCTTAAAGCGGGCTTCCGTGCTGGTGATGCAGCACCGATGGCTTACGTTGAGCTTGTAGATCGTGAAGTGAACACTTCAGCTGAATAATTGATTTTATTCAAAAAAAGACCGGTTTTATACCGGTCTTTTTTATTTTTAATAATTAATAAAATTATAAAAATGTCCCCAAGTGACATAAAAAAACGGATAAACGGTCAAACTTGACATTGTGTATTGTCAAAATTGTGCTTTAATAAACTTATATTCTCAACAATGGGTATAAAAATAAAATGGAAAAGCAAGTTGATATTTTAATCATTGGCGCAGGTATCTCAGGAATTGGAATCGCTGCTCATTTATCAAAAAATTCTCCACAACGCCAATTTGAAATTTTAGAGCGTCGTGAATCTTTTGGTGGAACATGGGATCTTTTCCGTTATCCTGGCATTCGCTCAGACTCAGATATGTCTACATTCGGTTTTAATTTTAAACCATGGTGTAAAGCGAATGTATTAGCTGATGGTGCTTCTATTAAAGGGTATTTAGGCGAAGTAATTGATGAATATAAATTAAAAGAAAAAATTCACTTTGGTCATCGTGTACTTTCTGCTAATTATGATTCTGAATCAAAAAAATGGCAGGTTGTAATTGAGGATAGTAAGAAGAAACAACAGACTTGGATTGCTAATTTTGTTGTAGGGTGTACTGGTTATTATAATTATGATCAGGGATATGCTCCTTCTTTCCCAAATCAAGAAGCGTTTAAAGGGCAACTCATTCACCCACAGCATTGGCCTGAGAATTTAGATTATACAGGTAAAAAGGTCGTTATTATTGGTAGTGGCGCAACAGCAATTACTTTAGTACCGGCAATGGCTAAAGGTGGAGCTGGTCACGTCACTATGTTGCAGCGTTCACCAACATATATTGCTAGTGTACCGTCTATCGACTTCATCTATGAAAAAACTCGTAAATTTATGTCTGAAGAGACAGCTTATAAATTTACTCGTGCACGTAATATTGGTATGCAACGCGCTATTTATGCGTTATCTCAGAAACATCCAAAGACTGTACGTCGCTTACTCTTAAAAGCAATTGAAGTGCAATTAAAGGGTAAAGTTGATATGAAGCACTTTACACCTTCATATAATCCTTGGGATCAACGTCTATGTGTAGTACCTGATGGTGATTTATTTAAGATTTTGCGTGAAGGGAAAGCAAGTGTAGAAACAGATCAAGTTGAGAAATTTACTGAAAAAGGTATTTTACTTAAATCTGGTAAACACCTTGACGCGGATATCGTGATTTCTGCAACAGGTTTACAAGTACAGATTATGGGTGGTGTTCAGGCTACTCTTGATGGAAAACCAATCAACTCATCTGAACATATGCTTTATAACGGCATAATGCTAAGCGATGTACCCAATATGGCTATGATTATTGGCTATGTAAATGCATCATGGACGCTTAAAGTTGATATTGCTGCTGAATATATTTGTCGCTTATTAAATTATATGGACAAAAATAGTTATGATGAAGTGATTCCATCGGGTGATAAAACTGTGATGGAAGAAGATACCGTAATGGGTAAACTATCTTCAGGCTATATTAACCGTGCAGCACATGAACTTCCAAAACAAGGTAAACGTGCTCCATGGCAGGTGACCAATAATTATTTAGAAGATAGAAAGTCCCTGAAAAATGCAAAATTTGAGGATGGTATTCTTCATTTCCATAAACGTTCTGAAGCGAATGAGCGTAAGCCAAAATTAGTATCTTAAATTATATTGAATAAAGAAAAGGGGCGTAATGCCCCTTTTCTTATGAAGGTATTAAAGTGTTCTTGAGATTAATTCTTTCATAATTTCATTTGTACCTGCATAAATTCGATTTGCTCGATGATCGATGTAGGCTCGTGCAATTGGATACTCAAGCATGTAACCATAACCACCATGCAGTTGAAGACATTCATCTACAATTTTTGAGAACATGTCTGAAATTTTATATTTTGCAGCTGCGGCAGCTTCCACACTTAATTTTTCTTCAAGTTGTAATTCCATACAGCGATCTAAATAGGTACGACAGAAATCTATCTCTGTTCTCAGCTCAGCAAGTTTAAAACGCGTATTTTGGAATGCGCTAATAGGTTTACCAAATGCTTTACGGTCTTTCGTGTATTGAACGGTATGTGCAAATGCTGCTTCAGCTCCTGCCTGACAAATAATAGCAACTAGCATTCGTTCCCATGCTAATTCTTTCATGAGCATAATAAAGCCCATGCCTTCCATACCTAAAAGATTTTCTTTAGGAACCCGAACATTATCAAAAAATAATTCGCAGGTATCTTGGCCTTTCATTCCAATTTTATTAAGAGGCTTACCTTTGCTAAAGCCAGCGCGGTCTGCTTCAACAATAATGAGTGATAAATTTGCTGAACCTTTGTCGTTATTGCCGGTTTTACAAACCACTACGACCATGTCACATAAATAGCCGTTAGTAATGAAAATTTTAGAACCATTAATGACGTAATCATCACCATCAAGTACAGCTGTGGTTCTCACTGCTTGTAAATCAGAACCAGTACCAGGCTCAGTCATGGCAATAGCCGTGACCACTTCTCCAGTTGCCATTTTTGGTAACCACTTTTGTTTTTGTTGGTCATTACCAAAGTTGTTCACATAATTAGCAACAATATCTGAATGCAAAGAAAAGCCAGTACTAGAGTCCATAGCATAAGCTTGTTCTTCAATTAAGATCATGCTGTATAAGCGGTCTACCCCAGACCCACCGTATTGCTCTGGCATTGTGGTACACAAGAGGCCTAATTCTCCAGCCTTATTCCAAAGGTCTCGATCAACATGTTGTTGTTTTTCATATTTTTCAATATTGGGAACAACTTCCTTTTCATAAAATTTACGCACTGTTTCGCGGAAAGCTTCATGCTCTTCGTTAAATAGTTGTCTCGGTAACATATTTGGAATAGGACGGATAGCACCAGATTGCATTTGTATTTCTTCCTTGGTTCAGGTGTGATGTTATTTCCTTAAACATACGGAAGCATTTCATGCCTAACAATGTGATGAATGCTCAATTATGAGAACAAGATGATAAATTTGGTCAATTTGATATTTTTAGCGATCTTTGGAATGTGATCAGGTAAACTATGCGCACTATCAACGCAGATGGGGAAATAAATGTCTGACGAAATGACCTTGGAAGAACGTAAAGTAATTTATCGAGCACGCCGCGGCTTAAAAGAAATTGACGTCTATTTTGACCCGTATGTAAAAAACTATTATCTAAATGCGGATCCGGCAGAGAAGGCCTTATTTGCAGAATTAGTTGAACAAGAAGATCCAGATTTACTAGATTGGTTCATGGAAGTTTCTGAACCTCCACGTACAGAGTTACGTGAATTTATTTATAAATTAAAACAGTACGTACATGGCTAAACTGTTTTGATAAAAGAATTGAATTTTGAGCTGAAATATAGTCGTTTCTCGATAATATTTCAGCTTTTTATTGGCTTGAGTTTAGCAATCCTACTTTATCAATTGTTATCACCTATGTGGTGGCTAGTTAGCCTGATCCTTTTATCTATTAGTTTTTACTTTTTTTTAAAACAATCACGAATTTTTCAAATTGCCTATCTAGATCAAAAATCTTGGACAGTTGCATACTCGTCGCAAAAAATAATTTCTCGTGTGGAAATTTCTAAAATAATTGATTATCAGTTATTTATAATTATTTATTTTGAAGAGGCACCCATAAAAGTAGCTATTATTTGGTTTGATCAACTTCCTTTACAGTATTGGAAAAAATTAAAAGTCTTACAAAAACTTCATTAATTGTTAGACAATTTTACATTTGTATATTTATTTAAATTTCATAAAAAACAATAATTTAATCTTTATTTTTTTACTTGAGCTCAGGATTGTCTAATTAAAATATAGAAAAAACCTAAGGAAATACAATTGTCTGACAATTTCACCTATGGGTATCTATTTGATCGGTTAAAGTACAAACACCAACGTAAAGTGTGTCGGAGGTCTCAAAATGGAGATGCCAACATGGTCGTTCTTGGTCATTGCCATAATTTTGGCAGTGGTGATAGGAAGAGCAGGAACTTTACTCAGGGAACATCTTAGCAAAGCTAATTTTAGCAAAGTTAAGAGACAGAGGATGCAAGGTCGTCGATCAGTCAATTATTAAATTGGTTAGTCGATTAATTTCATCAAGTGTCCAGTTTATAACTGGGTGCGATTGTAGTAAGGAGGTCTCTCATGGAGATTTCAATGTGGATGTTTCTGTTAATTGCAGTAGTTATGGCTGTGGTAGTAGGAAGAGCAGGAACTTTACTTAAGGATTATATAGAACAAAAATAATATAAGCCGTTAAAAGCTTATCTCAGTTAATAAGTAGCATGTGCTGAACCGTCGCAATGCTACTTTTTTTTGCCTAAAATTTCTGTTTCCCTGAAAAACTGTCAATTTTATCTGCTGTGAAGTGTGTCAAAGTATAAGCGCTACAATTAGAGTAATTACTCTTTTATTCAAGATATGCATCTGCTAATGTACATCTGAAAAGGAAAAAACAAATTACATAGAGGACAGGAAGATGTCTAAAGTCCAAAAAATAAGCCAAGGTTTGGCGGTAAGTTTTCTTGCAGCTTCAGTTTTATCAGGTTGTTCATACGTCGTGAAAACCGGAGCAAATGTTGCTTTAGGTTTTACGGAAAAGCACGTCGTTCCGCCTATTTTGGCAATGCAAGACGCTGAAATGGTTTGTAATACTGGTAGTGCTCTAACACCTGCGATCATGTCTACTAAAGGTATGGGTGCAGATCCAACTCGTGTTGCTGTCTTAATGTATGCCGCATCAGGTGTATGTGCGGAAAACCAAGCATTAGAACAGGAGTTACGTTATTTACGCGCATCAAAAGCAGGGCAGGTCACTGAAGCTCAAGATGCACGTATTGCACAGAAGCGTTGGGCAGCAATTGCTGCTGAGCGTCAATATACAGGCTATAAGTTGTTTGCTGATCGTTGGGAATCTAAATATAAATATCATTTAGGTGATTCTTGTCCAACGATGCGTAGTGATACTGATCAAACAGTTTATTTACTTGGAATGATTAGTGGTCTTCAGGCTGTAACCAATGATATTAACTCGGGTGGCGCAGTCAATGTTCCAAAAGATATTGCTGCTATTGTAGAGCGTGGAATGGTATGTCTAGATAATGAAAAGTTCTGGGGTGCACCTAACGCAACACGTGCTGTTATCTGGACTTTATTGCCAGGCGCCGATGAAGGGAAACCTGATCCATATCAAACGTTAAAGCAATCCGTGCAAATTGGTGAGCAAAAGGGTGTTCGCTTATCTCATGCGTTATATGCAGTAGCTGCTCAAGCAAGTGGTGATGACGCAAAAATCCGTGATGCATTAAGATCCTATGCCGCATCTCAAGCTGATGATAAGCCTGTTAATCCGAACTTTAAGTTAATCGATAGTATGGCTGGTCTGATTGTACGTGGTATTTCTGACCGTTATTGGACTGAGCATACCGGTGTGCGTACTGGAGATGATGGCATGTCACATTTCTGGGATGATAAAAATGAAGGTGCAGCAGAGCTAGATGAATTGTTTGATGGAGGGGCCGCATCTGAAGCTCCAGCAGATTCATCTGCGTCACCAGCAGCACAGTAAACATATTTGAAAGACTAACTTCTTGCGAGACTATTGTTAAGTTTTACAATGGTAGCAAGAAGTTTAATTTCAAGGAGTGTGCTATGAAGGATCATGTACTGAATAATAAAGTGCTTTTGGTCGCAGTGTGCATTTCTGTATCTACCTGTCTACAGGTGTTTCCTGATACTTTTATTTATTGGCGTGAAAGTTTACTCGGTGAATTCTGGCGTTTATGGACTGCACATTGGGTACACGTTGGGTGGATTCATTTTCTTTTAAACATGATGGCATTCGCCTGTTTACCGTTTATCTTCCCGCATACCAAAGCGTGGCATCTTTTAAGTCTACTTTTGCTGTTGCCACCGTTCATTAGTTTGGTGTTCTATTTTTATTTACCTTATATCGAGGCATATGCTGGTTTGTCAGGTGTTTTACACGGGTTATATACAGCAGTTGCTTTAGTTTATTTGCAATATCGTAAAGAACGGAATTTTGCTTTTCTGGTTTTAGGATTAATTATTGCAAAACTGATATGGGAAAATACCTTTGGACAAACAGGAACGGCCCAATTAATAGGAAGTCCGGTTTTAACTGAAGCTCACTTATATGGTGCAATTGGTGGCGCAATCTTTGGGGGATGTTATTGGCTCTTTCAAAGATTAAAAAAGAAATATTGACAATACAAACTGTTAAAAAAGTGATTTTAGTCATTCTTTATTGATAAAGTTTGATGCAAATTTGATCGTTGAATAAAGGGATTGGTAGAAGGGGGATGGATTTACCCCCTGACCAAAAAAATTGCATGACTCAAGCGCCTGTTTTCAGGTTTTTGAGAGAACAAAATTGGAATATTTATGCAAGGACATCAAGAAAAAAGATCTGGATTAGGTCTGCTGGGTTATATATGGAACGAATGGATCTCAACATTCGTCATCCTCATTTTGCTATTAATGACTCTAATCATTGGTACCGGGGAAATGATCCACGGACAATTATTACGTATCGGGGAGCGTCTTTATGGTGATCCTGCGATAGGCATGCAATATTCATTTTTGCGTGCTGAACCTGAAAAGCCGACTTGTGATCGACATCCAAATATCGATGCTCAAGTAAAAGAACAAATGAAAGCCAATGCATCTGATGATTTTTCAAGTTTCTTTGGTGCAGCATCGGAAAGTGATGTCCGTGCATCGCTACTCGCTGCGCAGCAACAATGTGACGAGAAATATCAGGCATATGACAAGACAATTAAATATATCGAAGCTAACCCAGGAGTGCGTACTTACCGTGCTATCGAGACAGGTTTCTTTGGCATTTTTAAGTTTGGTACAGAAAATCGCGCAATTTTACTGATTTTTATGGTTCTAATTTCTGCGATTACAGCATCGCTAAAATTTCACCATATTGGCTTACGTAATCCAGCAACCAAAATAGATTACAAAGTCTATTCCATCTTTATGGTGGTTGCTAATGCGCTACTCAGTTTCTCTGTAATTAGCCAGTATCGTTCAGTGATCAATTCTGGTGTGACACCTACCTATGAAACAGTAACTATTTACTGGATATGGATGATTCTGTTTGTTGTTCTGACTTTAATTAGTCTTTATCAACTCTTTGTTTCACCTCCAGCAAAACGTGAAGGCGGTAATATTGGCTTAGCGCTACTATGCGTGCCTTTATATGCTTATATGGCTCTGATTACAGGTATCGTGTTCACATTCTTTATGGATTATCCAATGGGGCAAGGGATTTACCTTGGTTTATTGGTTGAGTTCTCAGGTATCTTCTTAAATCTTGCCTTGTTTATTTGGGCAGGTATGCTTCTAACTCAAACACGCGTTATGGATTTGTTCCTTAATGTACTTCGTCCATGGAATTTGGCACCAGAAACCCTAACATGGTTAATTCTAATTGCAGCTGCAGTACCAACGGCTTATACCGGTGCGTCAGGTATTTTCGTTATTGCAGCAGGTGCAATTATTTATAAAGAAGTCTGGAATGCGGGTGCTCGCCGTCAATATGCATTGGCCGTATCTGCAATGTCAGGTTCTTTAGGGGTGGTTGTACGCCCATGTCTATTGGTCGTATTAATTGCAATGCTGGACAGCCGTCATGTAACGTCCGATGAACTGTTTGGCCATGGTGTTTATGTATTTTGGTTAACAGCATTTATTTTCTTGGGTGTTTCATTACTCTTGGCTGAAGATAAATTCCGTGTGAATTCGCCAAAAGTAGCGATTCCAGGCATGATGCGCGCCTTTGTACCTGTAATTCCATATATTTTGATCACTGCTGTTGTTCTTGCTATTTATAAATATGCGCTAGACACAGGAATGAATGAATTTACTGCTCCAGTAATTTTACCATTAGTCCTGATCGCAATGATCTTGTATGACAAATTGGTCGCTACAAAAGAAACTCCTGCGATTAATATTCATGAGGCGATTGTTCGTGAACACGAACAGAAATCACCATTCCTTCGAGCGCATGATCCACATAGTTCTCAGTTCCGTCTTGGTTTTGGTGGAGCACTTCGTTTTGCAACTTCAGAAACTGTAGGCCATATTGGCGCACTAATCATCTTGATGGCATTATCTGCAAGTGTTGGTGGTTTAATTGAACGTTCCGAAGTGGTTGAATTATTGCCGACTCATTTAGGCAGTATCTATATATCACTGGCATGTATTGCACTGCTACTTGCTATTATTGGTATGTGTACAGATCCATTTGGTGCTGTAATTTTAGTTGCTGCAACCATTGCGCCTGTAGCATACGAAAATGGTATTCATCCAATTCACTTCTGGATGATTGTGTTGGTTGCATTCGAATTTGGTTATGTAACTCCACCAGTTGCCTTGAACCATCTACTCACGCGGTTATCCGTCGGGGATGATGAGGTGAACGCTGCTGATGCGGAAGCGAAAGAGAAATATACAAGTTTCTACTTCCGTTATGAGCGCTGGCTACTACCAATTATTGTATTGTTCTCATCATTGGTATTGGTGACGTATGTGCCGTATGTGTTTAAGTTATTCGGTTGGTATCATTAACTTAAATTAAAGTATCGGTTATACAAAAAAGCCTTCCTAAATGGAGGGCTTTTTTAGTAAAGGAATTTCGTAATTTGAGGAAAAATAGGTCTGGTATTATTTTAATTAAAATAAAAAAAGCTAAAGATAGATAACTTTAGCTTTTTAACTTCCCATTGAAAACTATTGCTGTTTGAGCTGGGCTTCAAGCAATTTAACTTGTTCTTCTTTGAGTTTCGTTAATTGATCTGCATCTGCATGCTGAGCTTTTAAGGTCGCTTCCTGATCTTTTAGCTGGCGATGGATATCATCGAGTTTAGACACTTCTTCTTTTGCTAATGACTCTTGAGCAGGTACAGGCTGTTTGAGCACTTCTTCATTCACAAGTTGTTGTGAACTCGTATCCTCTGCGACAGGTTCAGAACCTGATGATGGATCCGGAGATGTGGCAGGAGCTGGTGTCGAAACAGGTTGAGGATCAACCATTGGTGAGGATGACTCGGTTTTTTTGAAAAACCATTGTGCTGCGAAAAAAAGCACTACAAGAATGCTTAAGCCCCCAATTAAAATCCACAATAGTTTTGAGTTTTGTTTTCTTTGTAGTGGCATCTCTAAGACCTTTAGTCAGGACGACGAGGCTTGAACTGTATTACTCCAACTTCATCAGGTACAGCAGGTGCTTCAGGCTCATCAATATGAGTCGGACGATTTTCGCTATAACCGCATTCGATACATTCAATCCATTCGTCTTCAGCGGTGGTTAGCATGACAATCCGATCTGTTGCTTCACATTTTGGACATTTAGCCCCAGCTATGAAACGTTTTTTCATCTTTATCACCCTAACCACACGATCAATTTAGGCCCATAGTTTAAGCGGTTTTGCTGTCATTCGTCCAACCTTGATGACGTAACAATGCGTCAATTTTAGGTTCGCGGCCACGGAAATTAATAAATGCTTCAAGTGCAGTATCTTTACCACCCACTGCTAAAATTGCCTGACGGAATTCTTGACCAGTTTGGGTGTTGAAAATACCTTCGTGTTCAAAACGATCAAATGCATCACTTGCTAAAACTTCTGCCCATTTGTAAGAGTAATAGCCAGCTGCATAACCACCAGCAAAAATATGACTGAAGCTATGTTGGAAGCGGTTGTAGTCAACAGTAGGAACAACTGCATATTGTTTACGAATATCATTTAAGGTTTGCTGAATTTGCTCACTGTTTAGTGCAGGTGTTTTAGTGTGAATAGTCAAATCAAACAATGCAAATTCAAGCTGACGTAAAGTTTGCATACCAGATTGGAAGAAACGAGCATTTAATAAAGCATCAAGTAACTCTTGTGGTAAGGTTTGTTTACTCTCAATATGCTCACTTAAAACGTCTAGACTTTCTTTATCCCAAGACCAGAACTCCATGAACTGGCTTGGTAGTTCTACCGCATCCCAAGCAACACCATGAGTTCCCGCAACCGAAATATTGTCTACTTCGGTTAGCATGTGATGTAAACCGTGCCCAAACTCATGAAATAAAGTAATTACTTCATCATGGGTGAGTAAAGCAGGCTGATCACCTACTGGCGGAGTGAAGTTACACACCATATAGCAAATTGGCTTTTGTAAACCATGAACAGTTTGCATGCGTGAACGGAAACCATTCATCCATGCACCACCACGTTTGCCCGTACGTGCATAGATGTCAAAGAAGAAGCCACCAATAACTTGGCCTTGGTCTTCTAATTCAAAATAACGTGCATCTGGATGCCAGACTGGTGCTTGTCGTTCGATAATATTAATGCCATATAAGCGCTGCACGATCTGGAATAAACCCTGAATGACTTTCGGTGCAGGGAAATAAGGTTTTAATGCTTCTTGAGATAAGTTGAATTGTTGCTGTTTAAGTTTCTCTGAATAGTAAGTGCTATCCCAAGGTTTAAGTTCATCAACATCGTCTTGTTTGGCAATATCTTGAAGTTCTGCTACTTCTTGAAGAGCAGGAGCTCGCGCATGTTTTGCTAAATCAACCAAAAATTCATGTACTGTTTTTACATCTGGCGCCATTTTGCTTGCCAGAGAATATTCAGCATAGTTATTGAAACCAAGTAACTTCGCCATTTCCTGACGAAGACTTAAAATTTCTTCCATAATTTCGCTGTTATCAAACTCAGTTTGTTCAGACTGATCAGATGCACGAGTGACATAAGCTCTATAAAGCTCCTCACGCAATGAACGGTCATCTGCATAGGTCATGATTGCAAAATAAGCTGGAAAGTCCAGCGTTGCTACAGCTTGGTCGAGTTCACGTTGTTTGCCGTACTGTTTTAATAACTCAACATTACTTTCTGGCAGGCCTTTTAGCTCAGCTTCTGTAAGGGGTTTAAAGTAAGCTTGTGTCGCATCAAGTACATGGTTAGAAAAATCAGAAGAAAGTTGTGAAAGACGCGCAGAAATGTCTGCATAGCGTTTTTTCTCTTCACCTTCTAAAGCCACACCTGAAAGTTTAAAGTCACGTAAAGCGAGGCGAATAGCACTTTGTTGGGCTGGGCTAAGCGATGTATAGCCTTGACCATCATGGATATGCTGATAAGTTTGATAGAGCGCCGTGTGTTGTCCAAGCTGAGTATAATATTCGCTTAATGCTGGTAATAATGATTGATAGACTTCTCTGGTCTCAGCATTGTTCATCACTGCATTCAAATGTGATAAAACGCCCCATGATTCACTGAGGTTGTTTTCAAGTGTATCGACTTGTTCGAGTACGGCAAGTTGTTGAGCTGTATCGGTAGGTACAGCTGTAAGTGTATTTAAAAATTCCTGACCTGCTTGAATTGCTTGCTCGATATCTTGTTTTAAATTTTCTAATTTAATTTGATCAAAGCGCGGAGTTGGTAAAGTCGCTTGTTGGAGAGTCATTGCTGTTAGCCACATTATTTTTTAAACATGGTATTAGATGTAGGTCCTGTCAGGTAGGAAATCAAGTTTAATTTGCAAAATAACCTTTTTAAAAAGAAATAAGCCTCACATTGGAGGCTTATTTCTGAATTGGCAACATCTAGGATTTAATTATTCAGCCTTTGGCTTCGCATTCGCTTTTTTCTTTTTAGGCTTAGACTTTTTCTTTACCTTTTCTGGTTTACTTTCAGTTTTTACTGAGGTTTTTTTACCAGATTTTTTGGTATAAGAGCTAGGCTTAGCTTTTTCTTTCTTTTTGTGAACAGGTCTTTCACCATCACTACCAGTTGTTTTACTGAAGACTTCTTCAGTTGCCTGTGAAGAAGTCTTAGTTGTGCGTGGAGCTCGGCTACGAACGACTCGTCCTGCATGGGTAACTTGTTGAAGGAGTTGGAAGTCAATTTTACGTTCTTCAAGGTTTACCCCAGCAACTTGAATTTTAACTTCATCACCTAAACCAAAAACTTGACCTCTATTTTGACCTACAAGAGTTTGACTTGCTTGGTCATAAATAAAGAAGTCATCACCAAGCTGACTAATATGAATCATGCCATCGACATATAAGTCTTTAAGCGTCACGAATAAACCGAATTCGGTCACTGCACTTACAATACCAATAAACTCATCACCCAAATGCTGTTGCATGTAGTGACATTTCAACCAAGTCGTTACGCTACGAGAAGCTTCATCGGCACGGCGTTCCGTTTGGGAAAAATGTTCACCCGCATCATCTAGTGCGGCACCAGAAAGAGGATAAGGTTTTTGTTTTAAGTGCGCTTTAATAGCCCGGTGCAAGAGTAAATCTGGATAACGACGGATTGGCGAAGTGAAATGAGTATATGCCTCATATGCCAAACCATAGTGGCCTGCATTTTTTGCGCCATAATAAGCTTGCATCATTGAGCGTAATAAAACGGCATGAATGCTTGGTGCATCAATACGATCTTTGGTTGCTTCAATTACTCTTTGATAGTCTGCTTGAGTTGGCTGGTCAGGGAAGGGTAGACCCAACAATTTCACAAAGTCTTTTACTTTCTGAATACGTGAAAACTCAGGAGCTTCATGCACGCGATATAACATTGGAATATCATTTTCTAACGCATATTCAGCAGCCGCTACGTTGGCAAGCAGCATGCACTCTTCAATGAGTTTATGCGCTTCATTACGCGTACGTGGCAAAATTTCTTTAATCCCGCCCAGCTCGTCAAAAGTCATATACGTTTCAATGGTTTCAAATTCCATTGCATGACGGTCAGCACGCAAGTTTTTCAAAATTTGATAAAGTTGGAAAAGCGTATTTAATGATTTATGAACATCACGATCTTTTGGAATCGCATCTGTTGCGCCTTCAAAATATTGTGCTACTTGAGTGTAGGTCAAACGCGCTTTTGAATGCATGACTGAAGGATAAAACTCATAGCCAGTTACACGGCCTGTACGAGAAAGTTTTAGGTCACAGACCATACATAGGCGGTCGACATGCGGATTCAGAGAGCACAAACCATTTGACAATGCCTCTGGTAGCATTGGTAATACAAAGTGTGGGAAGTATACCGAAGTACCTCGTTCCTCAGCTTCTTCATTAAGGGCTGAATCTAAACGTACATAATGACTTACATCGGCAATCGCGACTACAACACGGTAACCGCCACCTGGACGTTTTTCTGCATAAACTGCATCGTCAAAATCTCGAGCATCTTCACCATCAATCGTAACTAATGCTAAATCTCTTAAATCAATGCGACCTTCACGGTCTTGAGCAGATGGCTCTTTAAAACTTTCAGCTTCTTTTAATACCTGATCTGGAAATTCATATGGCAAACCAAATTCAAGAATAGTTTGTGGAATGATAATTTCTGTATCAGCTTTGTCCGCCATAGACTGAATAATATGCGCTGTTGAAAACTCTTCGCGGGTCGGATAGCTATCAATTGCAACACGTAGCATATCACCAACATTCGCTTCAGCATGTTTTACAAGTTCTTTTTCCAAAGGAATAGGCTGATGCTGATTAGGATTGTTGGGTTGAATAAAATATTCGCCATCATGAACTGACAATTTACCGATCAATTGTTTGACGCGATGTTGCAGAACCTCTGTAATAAAACCCCACGGTTTACCTTTACGGTCTACCGAAGTCTGGCGCACTCTAACTCGGTCACCATTAAATACTAAACGTAATTCACGTTCAGGAAGTAAAAGGTCAGTTTGACCATCAATATGTGCTGTACCTAAACCTTTACTATTAATATAAACAGTTGCTTCATAGGTTGGTTGATCTGCCACCAACTGAAATTTAAAACCGTCTTTCATGATTTGACCATCACGAACCATAGCGCTTAAACGATGACTTAACGCTTCGATACTTTTTTGGTCATGAATATTAAAATGATCGACAAGCTCTGCATGAGATTGTGGTGTTTGCACCTGCTCCAATGTATCTAAAATAAGAGTACGGCTTGGAATAGGATTGTCATAACGTTCAGCTTCAGCTTTCGCTTCAGGGTCAGCCCAGTTTTTTGTCATGTCGTTTGGTTTCACGCTTGGCAGATAAGTTTAGCATAAGCCATGCAGACCCGAACTGCACGTTTAGGTTTGCAATAATGTGTTATGCACTACAGTATTTTGATGAAGAAATAATATCTATCTTAACAAGCGTTTGATCGAAAAAGACGAAAATAATGAGTAAATCGCTTAAAAAATAATTCATTGAACTAAAAAACAAGAAAATTTCAGTATGATGACTTGAACAATGTGGTTTTAGTTTGTATTATGGCGGCTCGTTCCGGTGAGGTGGATGAGTGGCTGAAATCACTTCCCTGCTAAGGAAGCATACCTATTACTGGTATCGAGGGTTCGAATCCCTCTCTCACCGCCATTACTTAATGCGCTCATAGCTCAGCTGGATAGAGCACTTGGCTACGAACTAAGGGGTCGGGAGTTCGAATCTCTCTGAGCGCACCAAGTAAATAGAACGAATCGCTGAAAGGCACACAAGTTACGCGCTCATAGCTCAGCTGGATAGAGCACTTGGCTACGAACTAAGGGGTCGGGAGTTCGAATCTCTCTGAGCGCACCAACTTGAAGAATTAACCGCTTTTATAGCGGTTTTTTTGTGCTTGTTTTTTAGTAATTTTTAAAAAATCTAAATTTATAACTTTTTAATTATATTAGAGATAATCATAAATGAACCTAGCCTTATTTGATTTTGATGGCACTATTACTCATACCGACACATTCAGCTTATTTCTTAAATATTCTTTAGACAGAAAAACACAACTCGTCGGTGGTATTCGACTTGCGCCCTATATAGCTGGCTATAAGCTGGGTTGGGTAACGGATAAAACCATTCGGACTAAGCTCTGCCAAGTAGGATATGTTGGCTATGATGCGAATTCCCTAAAATATATGGGACAAGAGTTTGCTAAAGATGTGCTTCCTACCTGTGTTCGTGAAAATGCCTTGAAGCGTATTCTTTGGCATAAAGAACAAGGTGATCAGATTGTTGTTGTATCAGCATCATTAGGTGTTTATTTAGAAAGCTGGTGTCATTCTTTAGGTTTAGAGGTTATATGCAATCAACTTGAAATACATAATGGTATTTTAACAGGTCATTTTATTGATGGGGATTGTGGTTATTTAGAAAAAGTAAATAGAATAAGAAATAAATATGATTTAACCCGATATCCTACAATTTATGCTTATGGTGATACGCCTAATGATTATGCAATGTTAGAGCTAGCGCATAAAAAATATTATAGATGGAAAGAGATTGATTAGTATTAATTAATATTTGAAACGATATTAAGTGAGAAAGCCACTTATAAAAGTGGCTTTCTTTTAATGATATTAAACAGTATGGAAAGAGTTATCTAAGAAGTTATCAGTAAGTAATGACTGAGGTACGATAGTATGCGTTGTATTTGTTACGCTAGATACTGTAGAAGTTACTCCGCCGAGTAAGCTACCACCAGTTAATCCACCGAGTAAATTAGAAATAACATCTAAGCCACCTTGACCAGTCACACCGCCAGTTAAGCTACCTACGATATCTGTTACGATGCCGATAGGGTTGTCTGTGCCGCCAGTAACACCACCAGTTAAACCACCTAGAAGGTCAGTCACTACACCGAGCGGGCTATCGCCACCTACACTGCCAGTTAAGCCGCCAAGAAGATCGGTTACTACACCAAGAGGACTATCCCCACCAGTAACTCCACCAATAGTGCCAGTTACACCACCAAGGATTTCTGTTACTAAACCAGTTGCAGTAGAGCCATTTGAAATAAGTGTACCGAGAATGCCAGACGCTGATTCAGTTGCGCCTGAGATGTCTCCACCTACTAAATCAGAAACAACTTCAAGTGCACCATTTACCGTGTCGCGAGAAGTTTCGAAAGTTAATGTGCCAAGGTCTGCAATTTCAGAAACTGGATGCTCTGCTTGTGGAAGAATACCGATAATTGTATCGGCAACAGTGTCGATACCTGTATTGATAATGTCAGTTTTTAAGCTTTCTACACCCTGAAGAATGTCAATACCGCCTTGAACTACATCAACTACCGGAGAAATTGGAGAAGTTCCGCCACCAATACCACCAGTTACACCTCCAATAATGTCAGTCACGACTTCAAGTGGGTTGCCGCCCACACCGCCAGTTACACCGCCAATAATATCAGTCACGACTTCAAGAGGGTTGCCGCCCACACCGCCAGTTACACCACCGATGATGTCAGTCACAACTTCAAGCGGGTTACCACCAACACCGCCAGTTACACCGCCGATAATGTCAGTTACGACTTCAAGCGGATTGCCGCCAACACCACCAGTTACGCCACCAATAGTGCCAGTTACACCGCCAAGGATTTCTGTTACCAAACCAGTTGCAGTAGAGCCATTTGTAATAAGTGTACCGAGAATGCCAGTCGCTGATTCAGTTGCGCCTGAGATGTCTCCACCCACTAAATCAGAAACAACTTCAAGTGCGCCGTTTACCGTGTCGCGGGAAGTTTCGAAAGTTAGTGTACCGAGGTCTGCAATTTCAGAAACAGGATGTTCAGTTTGTGGAAGGATGCTAATAATTGTGTCGGCAACAGTGTCGATACCTGTATTAATAATTTCAGTTTTTAGGCTTTCGACACCTTGAAGGATATCAATACCGCCTTGAACTACATCAACTACTGGAGAAATTGGAGATGTGCCACCACCGATACCACCAGTTACACCGCCAATAATGTCAGTCACGACTTCAAGAGGATTGCCACCAACACCGCCAGTTACACCACCAATAATGTCAGTCACAACTTCAAGAGGGTTACCACCAACACCACCAGTTACGCCACCCACCACATCTGTAACACTTCCTACAACGCCAGTGACAATGCCTGTAGCAGTTGTACCATTGTTGATAAGTGTTTCAACAATACCAGTTGCTGAAGCAGTTGCGCCTGAGATATCTCCACCCACTAAATCAGAAACAACTTCAAGTGCACCATTTACCGTGTCACGGGAAGTTTCGAAAGTTAATGTGCCAAGGTCTGCAATTTCAGAAACAGGATGTTCGGTTTGTGGGAGTACTCCAATGATTGTTCCAGCAACAGTTTCAATGCCAGTGTTGATAATGTCTGTTTTTAAGCTTTCGACACCTTGAAGAATATCGATACCGCCTTGAACTACATCAATGACTGGAGAAATTGGAGAAGTTCCACCGGTCACACCACCTGTTACACCGCCGATAATATTGGTTACGGTTTCAAGAGGATTGCCACCACTAATACCACCTGTTACACCACCAATAATATTGGTAACAGTGTCTACAGGGCTTGTAGAACCGATACTACCCGTAACAGTGCCAACGGCATTAGAAACAAGGCCAGTTGTAGTTGTTGTAAGAGTATTTGTTGCTGTAGATAGAGTGTCTGAAAGTAGGCCAGAGGTTGATATATGACCATCAACTGAAGAACCACCGCTTACGTTAGTATTCACCGATATAACATTACCCAAGTCTTGAGTAACTTTTGAGATCGAAGATACGAGATTTTTTAGTAAAAACATGTTGGTCTATTTCCTATATAATTATGTATTTTTAAGTAAGTATTATTTATTGCGCTATATAATTAATGAGATGTATATCTCAATAATTGGAATTTAGTATTGGTTAGATATCAAAAGCTGTCAATGTGTATTTCTAGTCACATTTTTTGATATTAAATAATATTTAAAGAAATAATAATTTATTTAATTTAGACATAAAAATAATAATAGTTTTTATATAATATTTTTTTAATTGATTATATTTTTACTTATATTTTCACTTATTTGAAGCATTGTATTAGATAAATTTTACCTACCTCTATAATGTTAAAGTTCAAATAGAAATATTTTATTTCTATAATGTTGACTAAAATAGTCGCCTTTAACTTGTTGGTATATGGCCAAATACTTCAAAAAACCTATAAAACTTATTTGAAAAAAAATATTTCAAATACATCTTAGGTGAGAAAAAGATCAATAATTTTAGCGACTGTTTTATGTAAAATAGAGTGCTGGCTAAGAACTAGACGGTTGATGACAGAAAGATGAAAAAAGGCTTCCTAAGCTTTGAAAAATGCGTATAATGCGCAACATCAAGTACGCGCTCATAGCTCAGCTGGATAGAGCACTTGGCTACGAACTAAGGGGTCGGGAGTTCGAATCTCTCTGAGCGCACCACTTGAAGAATTAACCGCTATATATAGCGGTTTTTTTGTGCCTATTTTTTATTATCTCTATTTAAAGCTAGTAGCCATGGCAACCAGCTTTAAAAAGAATTAAAGATGAAAAATTTAGCCAAATGTTTTAAAACGGCTTTCATCTTCAATAAAAGCTTTTTCTCCTGCTTCGCCTTCGATTGAACCAAATACTAATTGAGCTCTTAATTTCCAATGAGCGGGAATATTAAAAGAAGCATTAATTTTCTCATCGATAATTGGATTATAGTGCTGCAAGGAAGCACCAATACCTTGTTCAGCGAGCACGTTCCATACTGCAAATTGTGCAATTGCTGTTGAATGCTCAGACCAGATTGGAAAGTTATCGGCATATAGTTCGAATTGCTCTTGTAGACCTTTAATCACTTCTTGGTCTTCAAAAAACAGAACTGTACCGGCACCTGCTGCAAAACTTTGGATTTTCTGTTCCGTTCCCGTTAAGGCGTCTGCGGGTACAATAGTTTTTAATACATCTAAGACTATATTCCAAAAATTTTGGTGTGATTGATCAAATAAAATCACAATGCGAGAAGATTGTGAATTAAAAGCAGATGGGCTATGTTTTACCGCCTCTTGGATTAATTTTTCAATTTCAGTAGGAGAGTTTTTTAAGTTTTTCCCTATTGAATAAATAGAACGACGGTTTTTAATTAATTCTAAAAAGTTTGTTTGATTGGAAAGATTGGCCTCTTGAGTGGTTTGCGTAACCACATCTTTTGAGACTGTTGCTTTTTGATTTAAACCAAATAATTTTGCAAAAAAAGACATGAGACATTCCACTAAGAAGATGATGCTCTTATTGTAGGAATTTTAAAAAGTGAAACAAGTTTGATAAATACGAATCTACGTTCTATAAATGCAACGAACAATGTCATTTAGTCTAACTGCTATGGATACTTTTGAGTAAAACAAAAAATAGCCTTTGATTCATTTTAAAGCTGAAATGAATATGCTCTAATAGTTCCGATTTATTGAGTATTGATGCAATGCAATGACCGAGAAAAAAACAGCTTTATCTTTACGTTACTATTTGAATTTAGAAGAATCACAAGACGGATTTTCATTAGTGACATTTGGGAAAAAACAATTTACCCGTTTTCTAACACCAGCAATTAGTATCGCAATTATTATTTGGGGACTGTATTTAGGTTTCTCTGGGGTTGGCCGATATTATGTCGGATTAGGTTTGTTTTTTCTGGTGATGCAAGGGTTAATGCGTTATTGGCTTTTACCGATGTTATTTAAGCGTCAATTTGTTCGTTACCAGTTTGGAAAGAGCGAGCAGGGCATTGACCTCTACCAAGATTATTTTGAGCTTTATTCCAGTGAACGTAAGCAAGTAGTGCAATATGCGGATGTGCAAACCTTTGCTAAAGGTAAACTGACGTACATGCTTGAGTTAAAAAACAAAACTGTAATTATTGTGCCAAAGCGAGCATTTGCACAGGTTTCAGATCAAACGATATTTGAAAATACATTTAAGAAATAAATTATTGGAATTATTAGCCGCAACAACAAAGGAAGCCTCATGAATACACGTCCTTCAAAAATCGTTTGCGTAGGCAGAAGCTATGCTGATCATGTCAAAGAATTAAATAATGCTATGCCTGACAAGCCTATATTATTTATTAAACCACCGAGTAGCTTGATAGGTTTAAATGACGGTATTTCATGGAATCCAGCTTGGGGCAGTTGTCATTTTGAGTGCGAATTAGTTTTACGTATTGACCAACCTTTGAAAGGTGAAACAGATCCCAAACAAGCTTTAAAAGCGATTGGGGCAGTGTCTTTAGGTCTTGATTTAACAATGCGTGATTTACAGAATGATTTGAAAAGTAAAGGTCATCCATGGGAGCGTGCTAAAGCTTTTGATGGTGCTTGTGTTTTGGCGGACTGGGTTGATACAAAAGAAATTACAGATTGGCAAGAAACTAAATTTACTTTCCATATTAATAATGAATTGCGTCAAGATGGAAATACTGCACTGTTAATGTTTACCATTGGCGATCTGTTAACTGATATTAATCAGGTCTTTTCACTAGAACCAGGTGATGTGATTATGACAGGTTCACCTGCTGGTGTTGGGCCATTACACTCAGGTGATCAGTTAAAAATGACATTAAAAGGTGCAACACAGGATTTTGTCTGGGAAACTTTTGTAAAGGCATAATTCCTTTCTAGAGCTGCCTATTTTTAACCCTATTATTTTTCAATAATAGGGTTTTTTATATTATTTGAATTGCTCTACTTTTTATTTCTCTTCAAAGATTGTTGAGAGAGGAATGGAAAGCTTGGCAGCCAAATAATCATTAGACTCAATGAGCGCTGGCCCAATTTTTTCCATCCATTCATCGTCATCATGCACATTTTGAACATCTTGGCGTAAAGGGAGCGGATATGGAAGAGCTGTGAAAAAGCTCCAGAAGTCAACTTGGGATAAATTACGTGCGAGAACATATTCATCTTTATCGGTGCGTTTAACCAAATTTTGTTCTTCTAGTAAAAGCACATAAGCAGGCCAGCGACCAATTTCTCCACGGCCTAAAATTTCTAAGGCTTCTTTATCACTTACACTTTCACCGAGTTTCTGTTTTTTATAGAACAATTCAAGAATATCTAATAACATTAAAACAGGATGACGTTTCTGCTCTTTTCCCGAATGAAAAGCAGTTAGAGCAAAACTCACTTCTACGCCTAGTAAAATAATGTTCCATGAAAGGAAGATCCATAACAGGAAAATTGGCACTGCTGCAAATGCACCATAAATAATTTCATAACTGGTGAAATTTGACATCACAAAGCTAAATAAATTTTTGAGTATTTCAAACAGTACTGCACTTAAACAAGCAGCAATTCCTGCTGCATAAATTGGGACTGTGCGGTTGGGAATGGTCCAATATAAAATGAAGAACCCCAAAATAGTGAGGGCAAAAGAAATGAGCCAGAGGAGAAATGCGCCATCAAGTTGATAACCTGTGAAGTTATTACTTAATAAGTTCATCGATGCAACAGTTGAGGAAATGACAAATGCACTTCCTAAAATAATCGGACCTAAAGAGATAATCGTCCAGTAACGCATAAAACCCATAATGCCACTACGCGTTTCTTTTACGCGCCAAATACGATTAAAGACTGTTTCAATTGAGGTCAGCATTAAAACTGTAGTGACGAATAAAAAAAGCACACCAATAACGGTCAGGTTGCTCGATTTTTCTGTGAAAGCATTTAGAGCTTTATCAAATGCAATAGTGCTCTTGGGCAAAAAATTACTATAGATTAAATGTTGGAGCTGTTGTCTTGCAGGTTCTAACGCTTTAATTGAAGAAATAATAACTAAAAAAACCGTTAACATCGGTACAACTGCGAATAGTGTTGTATAGGTGAGAGAACCCGCCTGTTCACGGCACCGATCCGCTTCAAAACGTTTAAATACATATAAAACGAACTGAAACCAGGTTTTATTATAAAAAGGAAGCTTACTTAAAAAACGTTGTAACATGCGTCGTCTATCCCGATTTTTTTAATCATCATGTTGGGCGATTAATAGCTTATCAAAGTATGAGCTTAAGAACTCAAATCGTAGATTAAAGCAAAATAATAACTTATAGAATTAAAGTCATTCTGTAAGTTTACTATGCGCAATAGAAAAAATTGTAGTCCTAGTCTTTTCAAAAAAGTTGGCTTTCTGTTGTCGGGGTAAAAGGCTCATTAAAAGTCGAGGAGCTTTTTATTCAACGAATTTGAGAAATTTGCTCGTGTTACCTTTCATGCTACACAATCAATCTCCTCTAGAATTTCACAAGATTGGTTTCGCCAAAAAAATAAAAAATACCGTATAGTGTTCTTTTTAACAAAATTTATGAAACCGATGCAACCTTACATTCTTGTACTCTATTACAGCAAATATGGTTCTACTAAAGAAATGGCTCATTTAATTGCCAATGGTGTTGAGTCTGCGGGTATGTCAGTGAAAATTCGGACCGTACCGAATATTGCTCCAGTTGTCACGGTAGCCGAACCCAGTATTCCTGCAGAAGGTGATATCTACTGTACGTTAGATGATCTAGCGAATTGTGCAGGTCTAGCGTTAGGTTCCCCAACTCGCTTCGGCAATATGGCAAGTGAAATGAAATATTTTTGGGACCAAACGACGAGTCTTTGGCTCAATGGGGCATTACATAACAAACCTGCTTGTGTTTTTACTTCTTCTGGATCGATGCATGGTGGGCAGGAGAGTACTTTACTCACGATGCTTCCGCCGTTATTTCATCACGGGATGATGATTTTAGGATTACCAAATGCAATTCCAGCGTTGTCAAACACTAAAACAGGTGGTACTCCATATGGAGCAAGCCACGTAAGCGGGCCGCGTCATGACCAGAGCTTAAGCCAGGATGAAAAGATTTTGTGTGAAGCTCAAGGCAAACGTTTGGGTGAGGTTGTTAAGAAGCTTGCGGTTTTCCTTTAAATAAATAAAAAAAGAGCGGATATCCGCTCTTTTTTTATTTGCACATCTTATTCTTTTACAAAGGTAACTTTGCCATCTGTAAGAGAGTGAACACGTGCTAATGACTCAACTCGGTAGCCTTTTTCAAGCAATAAATCACGGCCCGGTTGGAATGATTTCTCAATCACAATACCGACGCCCACAACTTCTGCATTTGCTTGGTGAATTAAATCAATTAGTCCTAATGCAGCTTGACCATTTGCCAAGAAGTCATCAATAACTAATGCTTTATCAGTTGAATGAAGGTGTTTGTTTGAAATCGCAATCGTGCTTTCAGTTTGTTTAGTAAAACTAAATACTTTAGAGCGATATAAGTCATCTTTTAACGTCAATGACTGATATTTACGAGCGAAAATTACAGGTACACCAAGTTCTAAACCTGCCATGATTGCAGGTGCAATACCTGATGCTTCAATGGTAATAATCTTGGTAATCCCTGCATCTTTAAAGCGAGCGGCAAATTCTTTACCAATCTGCTGCATTAATACAGGATCAATTTGGTGGTTTAAGAAAGCGTCGACTTTCAAGACTTGATCAGATAGAACGATACCTTCTGTTAAGATTTTCTGTTCTAGTGCGTGCACGGGAGAATCCTCTAGACGGATGCTTTTAAAGCAAATGCGTATTTTAAAAAGCATCCGAAAAAATGCAAGCTTTAATTCGTTTTACCTGTATAACTTGTTAATAACAGGCCATAAGAAGTTTTACCATCAACATGGCTGACTTTAACTGGTAAGTAGTCCAATTTAGGTGCTAACCAGAAAATAGTATTACGGTCTGGTTTGCCATGTTCTAAAACAACTTTTACGGTATCAAATGTGCCATAAGAAGTTTTAATTTTCTCATTGCCTTGTTTTACAAAACGACGATTTTCAACTTCTTTTGCATCGGCAAGAGGGTAGGAAGTTTTAAGTGAACCATTTTTTAAATCTTCACGAACTTGTAATTCTGCATTTAACTCATCAAGTACGCCAGCCTGCCAAGCAAATGAACGAGCTTTATCGTCTTTCTTGGTAGAAATAGTTTTGCTGTTTGGATTAAAGTTAATATTCATGGTGTTGTTATGAATCAAAATTTTGCTGGTACGGCTAAAACTTTGAGATCCAATTTTACCGTTAGCAAAACTAAATTTACTTGTTTCACTTGCTGAAGCAATTCCACCTGCTTTTGCGGTGAAATTATAAGTCCAATTATTACCTTGCTGGCTTAAGGTACGTGTAGCCGAACCCATACCTTTATTATTATAAGTGAACTGATAATTTGCCTGAAATGGGCTCATGGCAAGTGCATGGCTTGAGAAACCTGCAAAAAGCAAAGTTGTTGAAATACCTGTTGCGATGCCAAACGATTTCAGAAATTTTGTTGCCATAAGTAAATATCCTTGTACAGACTGAAAAGTCAGTGCTGATGCATCTATAACTTAAACATATTATGCCTGTTGATCATGGAGAAAAAATCAGGATTTATGCTAAATGTGTAATCTATTTGTGTTTTTTGGAAGTTAATTCATTTTTATTCATCACAGCTCTATACATCTTTTTGCTGGATTGGCGTGATTTCAGAATCTTCTAATTCATCTTCAAAATCATCGTCCTGATCACGGTAAAGTAGCGCTGCTAAATTCACATTTCCAAATACGACTAACTCAGCCTCACGAACTCGTGCGTAATTTACATGCACCTTACCTAATGTCTCGATGATACTGGCCTTTTTACCAAACCAGCGGTTGAGGTCAAGAAATATGAGTTCATCCCGTTCTTCTGCTACATTAAAACGTTCCAGAATCATTCCCAAAGGATCTTTTTTCAAAATTTTATGGTAATAAAAAACTGCGGCTTTTACGGCAATCTTTTGCCAAAAGTTTTTATATTTCGCTTCTATAATTTGTGTATTACTAATTTGTTCAAAAACTAAAAGCTGTTGTTCTTGATTAAATTCCATCTGAATCAGTTTTAAATCAACAGATAGTGTCGTCTCTAGGCCTTTTACATGCATGGTTGCATATAACCTTAACCAATCATGATAAAGATCGGCATGCAGGTCATCTAGAAATTCAACATTATTGGTGACATAACGTTGTAAAGTCGCATTCAGAAAGGTTTGGGATAACGTAAAATCTCTTTCTTCTTCAATGAATGCTTCTGCTTTTTGGTAGACCTTTTTAAGGCGTCTGACTAATGAGGAAAATAGCGTTTGCATAAAAGAACTTCCAGAAGATAATTTACTTAAGAACCAACACAATCTTTATTATGATAAAAAACGAGTTTTGATATTGCAGTGTAACAAATTTAATTGATACATTTTGACGAAATGAAAATGGATAAAACTCTATATTTGAAGTGAATCACACTTTTATCCAGATTTGAATATCAGTTTATATTTTATTCGGTATTAAACCGTGGGGAAAAGGCATTTATATGCTTTTAAAATTATGTTGAACAATAGAAGTCTATCCATAGTGCCTTTTTACCATTGGTGGCAAGACCGAGTCTTTATTGCTGCAACAGTATTGGCAATCTTACTGCATGTTTTTGTGTTGCTCATTCATTTTGCGATGCCTAGCCCATCAGAGCAGTCGACTAAAGAAATTGCAATTTCAATTCGATCAAGTAATGAGCCAGTTCAGCAGGCAGACTTTTTGGCACAAGCAGACCAGCAAGGTTCGGGCGCATTTCGTGAAGCTCACCGTACCTCTAGTGATACTCCAAATCCGATGCTTAATGATGCTTCAACTGGAAATGCAGAGTTAGAAAGTTTGCAAAAGGTTCAGCAGCAAAGAGAGCTTAAATTTGAAGAAAAAGTCTTAATGACTGTTTTGAGTTGGCAAAAACAAGCTGATGCGAGTCAAAGGAAAAAAGAACTAGAACAATTACAAAGTCAATTTCAGGCTAAAGCTGCGATGGTTGCGAGCCTTGAAGCACAATATTTACAACGTAGACAAGATTTCAGTCGGCAACAAAAAATAAAAACAGTAGATGGAATTCAAGCGAAGAAAGATGCTTCGGCTGCTTATTTAGATAAGTTCCGTGAAAAAGTAGAGTTGTATGGTAATCGCTATTATCCGGAAGAGGCCAAACAACAACAGCTAAGAGGTGAAGTCCGTTTAATGGTGATTTTGAATGCTCAAGGCGGAATTCGTGCAATTCGATTACTTGAAAGCTCAGGGCATTCAATATTAGATGAAGCAGCTAAGTCTTCAGTACGTCGCGGCGCACCGTTTGGGCATTTCGATGCCAATATGAAAGATATTTCTGAATTACGCATTGTACGTACGTGGCGTTTCGATCCTGCTCAAGCCGAATTTGAAGTACATTAATAAAAAAATGTGGATAAGTTTGAGCTTATCCACATTGATTATAATTAATTAGAAAAAATCCTATCTAAAGACAGATTATGTTTTTCTTCTAATCAATAATGATTAAATCTGTTCTTGGTAAGGATTGTCGATATTCAGCTTTGTTAGAATTTCGACTTCAATCCCTTCCATTTCTTCTGCATCTTCATCACTGGTTTCATGGTCATAACCCAGCAAATGTAAAACACCATGTACTAATAGATGTGCAAAATGATTTTGGGCAGTTTTTTTCTGTTCTAATGCTTCTTGTAATACCACTGGAATACAAATAACTAAATCACCTAGAGGTAAGGCATCTAGCATTGGTAAAACTTCTTCAGGGATATCACTCGGAAAGGATAAAACATTGGTTGGTTTATCTTTCTCTCGATATTGCAGATTAAGTTGTTGGCTTTCTGCTAAATCGACACAAGCAACCCCAATTTCGCAATCTTCTTTATAACCAACGTGTCGTAAAGTTGTCTCAATAATTTTTTTGAGTTGAGCTCGTTTGAGCTCTAACTCAGATGATTGAAAGTCTTGTTGTAAACTTAAACTGATTTTCAAAATGAATCCTTAAGCATCCTGATGTTGCAAGTCTGCTGCTGTATCGTTCTCAGCGATTAATGCTTCTTGACGTGCTTTGCGTTCAGCACGTGCTTCAGCATTAAGACGCTGTTGTTCACCATCCCAACCTTCATACGCTTCAACGATTTTTTGAACCAATTGATGACGTACAACATCGCGGGAATGGAAACGGGTAATATGAATTTCTGTAATATTTTCGAGTACGCGGAGTGCGTGTGCCAAACCAGATTGTTGACCTCGAGGTAAATCTACTTGAGTAATGTCACCTGTAATTACTGCACGAGAGCCAAAACCTAAACGGGTCAGGAACATTTTCATTTGTTCTGGTGTGGTGTTTTGAGCTTCATCCAAAATGACAAATGAATGGTTAAGTGTACGACCACGCATATATGCAAGAGGCGCAACCTCAATCACTTGACGCTCGATTAACTTGGCGACTTTTTCAAAGCCAAGCATTTCGTAAAGGGCATCGTAAAGAGGTCGTAAATATGGGTCAATTTTCTGGGTTAAATCCCCAGGTAAGAAGCCCAGCTTTTCTCCAGCTTCTACAGCAGGACGTACAAGTAAAATCCGCTGGATTTCGTTACGTTCTAGCATGTCTACGGCGGCAGCAACTGCTAAATAGGTTTTACCTGTACCAGCAGGGCCTACACCAAAAGAAATATCGCTTTGTAAAATACGTTGTACATAACGTTTTTGATTGGCACCACGAGGATTAATGCGGCCTTTTCGGGTCTGGAAATAGACATCTAAGGGCGCATCATGCTCATCCATTTCTTCACCAACCAACTCGAAATTGCGTTCAGTTTGTGAAGATTGAATGAGAAGGTGTAATAGATCAGCACTGATTTGCTGGGATACCTCGGACTCTTCGTAGAGTCGTTGCAATAATGCTTCGGCTCTCCCAACAGCATCTATTTCACCATCTATGTGAAAAACATCTCCACGATGAGTAATTTTGACATCTAAACGCTGTTCAATTTGCTTCAGGTGCCCATTATAGGCACCTAGAATGCTCTTTAAACGTTCCATTGAAATTTCAGGAAATGTTACGGTACGTCGAATCGCTGCAGTCAAGAGAAAACCTTTCAGTAGACTTTAGAATACCTCTACATTACGCCACGTCAGGTTCAAGATTCAAGAGCTCACCGTAAACAAAATTTAAAGTTTTAATTTCAGTAATCTCGATTTCTGCAAAACGGCCAACCCAACTCGCATCACCAACGAAAGTGACCAGACGTGTATTGTCAGCAGTACCAATTAAAATATTAGGGTCTTGATCAGATACTTTTTCAATAAGTACGCGTTCAATTTTACCTAACATGGCATCAGTTTTTTCAATACTAGACTGCTTAATTACTTTTTGAACTTGAGCTAAACGTTCTTTTTTAACTTGTTCAGGTGTGGTGTCTGGCAAGTCTGATGCAGGTGTGCCGGGACGTTTTGAATAAACAAAACTATATGAGTGGTCGAAGTCTAAATCTTTGATAAATTGCAATGTTTCTGCGAAGTTTTCATCAGTTTCACCAGGGAAGCCAATAATAAAGTCACTTGATAAATGCATATCTGGACGAATTTTGCGTAGCTTCGCAATTTTATCGATATAAACATCAATCGTGTGATTTCGCTTCATGGCTTTTAAAACATCATTCGAGCCACTTTGAACTGGCAAGTGTAGATGTGAAACCATTTGAGGTAAATCTTCATAACACTGAATAAGCTCATCAGAGAACTCAAGTGGGTGCGAAGTCGTATAACGTAAACGTCCAATACCCGGAATTTCTGCAACGAGTCGTAACAATTCAGGGAAAGTACAGATGCCACCTTCGAAGGTTTCACCACGGTAACCATTTACATTCTGACCAAGAAGTGAAATTTCACGGACACCTTTTTCAGCAAGACCTGCAATTTCTGCAAGTACATCATCTAAAGGTCGAGAAACTTCTTCACCGCGTGTATATGGAACTACACAGAAAGAACAGTATTTAGAACAGCCTTCCATAATAGAAACAAATGCTTTAAAGCCTTCTACACGTGGTTCTGGCAAAAAGTCGAACTTTTCAATATCTGGGAAAGAAATATCAACCAGTTTAATTTTATCTTTTTTGGGTTTTTCTACTTGAGCATTATGTTGATCAAGCATTTGAGGTAAGCGGTGTAATGTTTGAGGGCCAAAAATCATGTCCACGTAAGGCGCACGTTTTTGAATATTGTCACCTTCTTGAGAGGCAACACAACCACCCACACCAATCACAAGATCTGGATTTTTGTCTTTTAATTTACGCCAGCGTCCTAATTCACTAAATACTTTTTCCTGTGCTTTTTCACGAATAGAACACGTATTCATGAGCAGGATATCTGCTTCATTAGGGTTGCTTGTTAAAATGTAACCGTGAGAGTCCCCTAAAAGGTCTGCCATACGGTGACTGTCATACTCATTCATCTGACACCCTTGAGTTTCAATATAAAGTTTTTTTATTGAAACATCAGTGGTGTGCGTTGGCTGGGTAACAGTGTTTTCTGAGGCAGCTTTGGCACCATTGGGAATGAAGGTTTGAACCGTCATGCAGGCTCCTAACAGATCGATCTAAAAAAGAATAAATTTGCCCAAAATGGGTCAAACCATTCATTATAGCAGTATTTGGACCGAACCCATAACAGTAAACCTTCAGAACATGAGATGGTTTTTTGGAAGTAAATTATGTGAATTTTAATGATGTTGAATCAGAGAGTTACATAACACAACAAAAGAAAGCATGAAGACTAATTAAACTATGCTTTGAAGGTGAATAGTCAGGGTTTAACACATTTATGAGACCAAGTAGAAAGAGCTCATCAATCGATAGTCGTGTAATGAAAAATAAATATATGCATCGTAGCTGGTTAGGAGCTATGTGTTTACTTGGTTGTTCATTTACCTATGCTGCCGAAGAGCAGTTTAATGATGCATTAAACGCTGCAAATAGTGGTAATACAGCATTATTAGACCAATATCAGCTTGCCATGCAAAATGATGTATTGGGGTACTATCCGGAATATTGGAAACTTAATACGAATCTTGGCTTTCAACCTTCAGCTTCGATTGTAAGTTTTGCTCAACGTTATCCTCAATCAGCAATGGCTGAGAAATTAGCAGCCGACTATGTTGAAGAAAAAGTTAAACAAGCTGACTTCGCATCTGCACAACCTTTACTATCTTATGTAACTAATCCGGATCAGGCCGAAAATTGTGCATTGGCACAGGTGAGAGCGAAAACCGGTGATGCATTAGTTTTTGCTGAATATAAAGATGTATGGTTAGCAACCGAATCGCAACCAGAATCTTGTATTGGCTTAGGACGCTTAATGTTATCTAGCCCATTAATGAGCGCACAGGATAAACAACAGCGTCTTTGGGTGCAATTACGTTCTGGTTTAACAGGGCAAGCTCTGGCAACAGCACAGACTTTGGGTATGAATTTATCTTTGGCTCAGCTTAACCAGATTCAGGCGAATCCTCTTAATTATTTGTGGAGCGCGCCTAAAACGAATGATACAGACTATGCTTATTTGATTTTTGCATTAGGCCGTTTGGCTAATAATGATTTAAGTAATGCTTTTTCGAATGTACAACGTGTTGCTCAAGGTACACCAGAGAATATACAAAAGTATTTATATCGAACGGTGGCTTATATTGGTGGCACCACGGTCATGAAAAATAATTTCAATCGTGAAGTTCTACAATATTTTGATGCAAGTTACGGTTATCCTCTAAGTCCAGAAGAGGCTGAAATTTATGCGCGTCAGGCAATTCGATTTGGTGCATGGGAAAGTTTAATTCGTGCTATTAATAGTATGACCGTGACACAAAAACAAGAAGACCGCTGGCAATATTGGCTTGCTCGTGCATCAGAGCAGCGTGGTGATAGTGCCTCTAAAGCAACAGCACAACAAATTTATAGAAAACTGGCTCAGGCTGGTGATGACTACCATAACCTTTTAGCAAAAGATCGTTTGGGTGAACGTTATAACCACCAACCTTATGATGACCAGCCAACAGCAAGTGATTTAAGACGTCTAGACCAGAATATTCACTTTAATCGTGCTTTTACTTTAAGACGTATTAATGCAAATCCGACTTACACCAACCGTGAGTGGAATTGGGCAGTCCGCCAAGCTTATCTTCAGCATGATGACGGTTTACTTTTGGCCGCGGCAAAGCGGGCGCATGATATGGGGTGGTATGATCGAGCAATTTATGCAGCAGATCGAACAACAAATAAACATAATGATACGTATCGCTATGTAACGCCACATAAGACTAATGTCGTAAGTCATAGTTACAATGCTGGAATTGATCCAGCGTGGGCTTATGGTTTAATGCGACAAGAAAGCCGGTTTGTTACCTCCGCGCGGTCTCATGTTGGAGCAGGCGGTCTTATGCAAATTATGCCTGATACAGCGAAGTTGATTGCGCGTCAAATGGGTGAAACCTATAATCCAGCGGCATTAAATGAAATGAATACCAATATTCGATATGGAACATTTTATTTGTCGATGATTCAGGGACAATTAAGCAATAATCCAGTTTTGGCAACGGCAGGTTATAATGCTGGGCCTAATCGGGCAAGACGTTGGCAACCGGACTATCAATCAATTTCGGCTGACCAATATACAGAAACAATTCCATTGTTAGAAACTAGAGACTATGTCAAGCATGTTATGACTAATGCAACACATTATGGGGTGATATTGGGCCAAGGGGCTCAATCATTATCACAACGTATGAAAGTCATTCCAATGCGTACATCGCCTTAAGTTTAGGGTAGTTGATGATGGATCTTCTTTTAATTGGCATATTCAAGTTTTAATTAAATGAAATATAGATATTTGGAACTTCGTTCAATTTTGCAACTTGCATGGTGGCTCATCTGTGCAGGAGTAGGGTTGATGAGTTCCGTTTTACATGCCGAACCTGTTAATTTACAGGGGTATGTTATGCATGTACAAATGACACCGGCCGCATGTGCACTAGATCCCTCTAAACAAAAACAGCGTAAATGTCTTGAAGGATATTCATTGACAATTACCGGCCTTATGCCAGAAACAAATCAAACTGATTGTTCAACAGAAAGTTCAGCCTCTCTGTCTCCATTGCAATCTAAAGTCGTAGCTCGGGTCATGCCTGACAATAACGCGCGTGTACAGCTTTGGAAAAGTGTAGGGGGGTGCGTTCCTATGAATGCAAGTCAATATTTCCGGACTGTCATTAACTTTGCTGAACGTTTAAAAATTCCTGCTAGCCTTACAAGTTCGACGAATGTTGAAATTCAACAGTCAGCCTTAAAACAGCAATTTACTCGTCTTAATCCGAGCTTGCCTCAAAATGGTATTCGTTTGACTTGTCAGTTATCGCGTTCAGATGTGGTCTTAACAGAAGTGAAGGTGTGTTACACGGTAAAAGGCCAATATAAACAATGTGCAAATCATGTGGTATCGAATTGCCCAGGTGAGATCACGATTAAAGGTAGTTACTAAAGATGACGATCATTTCTTAAAAAAATGTTGATCATGCATTGAATCTTTTTGTAAATATTAATTTGTATTTTCTATCAGACTTTTGGTGAAGATGAGTCGCTTTTACATGCATCTGCTACATCTTTAGAGTACAATCTTTGCCGTTTATGATGATTTGGTTAGATGGAATTCCTATTTAGCCCAATTAAGGACACTCATTGGAGACAATTACATGAAGCAACCCGTTCGTGTTGCCGTGACTGGCGCTGCAGGTCAAATTGGTTACAGCTTATTATTCCGTATCGCAAGCGGTGAAATGTTAGGTAAAGATCAACCTGTTATTTTACAATTGCTTGAAGTTCCAGTTGAAAAAGCTCAACAAGCGCTTAAAGGCGTAATGATGGAACTTGATGACTGTGCTTTCCCTTTATTGGCTGGCATGATCGGGACTGATGATCCGAAAGTTGCATTTAAAGATGCTGACTACGCTTTATTGGTAGGTTCTCGTCCACGTGGTCCTGGTATGGAACGTGCTGACTTGTTAAAAGTTAACGGTGAAATTTTCATCGGTCAAGGCCAAGCATTAAACGAAGTTGCTAGTCGTGATGTTAAAGTATTAGTTGTAGGTAACCCTGCAAATACAAATGCTTACATCGCTATGAACTCTGCTCCAGATCTTCCTGCGAAAAACTTCACAGCTATGTTGCGTCTTGATCACAACCGTGCGTTGACTCAAGTTGCTCAAAAAGCTGGTGTTGCAGTTGCTGATATCGAACACTTAACAGTGTGGGGTAACCACTCTCCAACAATGTATGCTGACTACCGTTTTGCAACTGCAAATGGCGAAAGCTTAAAAGACAAAATCAATGATGCAGCATGGAACAAAGATGTGTTCCTTCCAACTGTTGGTAAACGTGGTGCTGCGATTATCGAAGCACGTGGTTTGTCTTCTGCTGCTTCTGCTGCTAACGCTGCAATTGACCATATGCGCGATTGGGCACTTGGCACAAACGGCAAATGGGTAACTATGGGTATTCCATCTGATGGTTCTTATGGTATTCCAGAAGGCGTTATGTTCGGTTTCCCTGTAACAACTGAGAATGGTGAATACAAAATCGTTCAAGGTTTAGAAATTGATGAATTCAGCCGTGAACGTATTAACTTTACGTTAAATGAGCTTGAAGAAGAACGTGCAGCAATTGCTGACATGTTGAAATAATTTATCTTTCTGATAAGTTAAAAAAAGCACTCTTTTAGGGTGCTTTTTTATTGAATCCTTAAAAAGGGAACACAAAAAGCAACAAGAAAATATAGACACTATCATGCAAGTAAAAACATTTTATTGTTAGATTAGTTAATAGATGATTTAAAAGAAGTTATAGGAGAATAACAATGTTTGAGCAGCAACCTACATTAGAGCTTTTATTTGATCAGCTGGGTTTAGATTCTGATGAAGCAAGTATTGAAAACTTTATCAAGACACATCAATTGCCAGCCGAACAAAAATTACATGAAGCTTCTTTTTGGTCAAAGGGACAAAGTGATTTTTTAAAAAGTCATTGGGAAAAAGATGATGAATGGATTGTAGTTATTGATGAGCTGAATGAACAACTACATGAAGACAGTGTAAAGAAATAAATCTAAGGCCTGTTTTACATCCAATGTATAAAACAGGCCTTATTACATTAAGAGTTAATGTGTCTTTGTTTTTAATTGATCTTTATACCAAGGCTCATGACGGACAAGGTCAAATACAGGTTGAGCATGAAGTAACTCAAGATCACATGTGCTTGTTGATAAATATTTAGTTAACCAATGTCGTGTTAATGCTGACTCTGCTCGAGCGGCTGACGCATAAGCTAAGAAGAAATATATATCTGCATGTTCATGGTGTGCTAATGGCTTTAAAATTTGTTGTGTAATTAAAGCAAAACGTTTTTCTTTATTTAATTCAAAATAAAGCATATACGCTTTAGCCAAATGTAAAGATAAATTAAGGTATAAGCTCAATGGCATTTCTTCATATTCCATACGAGCTTGTTCAAGCAAAACAATAGCTTCTTGTAAAAAATGAAGTTGTTCTTGGCGAACACGACTTAATACGACCAGTTGCATGCGTAACTCAGCACGCTCCAAAGCAAGTTCAGGCGTATTTTCAGTCAAATAAAGTTGGTCTGTTTCACCAATTCGGCTCACAATTGTTTTACTTTCAATAGACATACGCCATTACCTTCTTTAATCAATAGCTTTTATATCGGGTTCATTTACCAAATTTAAAGAGTAAACATTAAACCCAAATCGAATTTCCGCTACGAAGCCAAGCTGTGATAGAGAGTCTTTGTTGTTTTGAAGTTAATACTTCATGTAATAAATTGCTTTGAAATATTACAAGTCGATTTGGCTCTGGATTAACGATATGCCACTTCTCATTTTTATCTTGCAGTCGTAATTGACCACCCCAATCTTCTTGCCATTCTGGATGTAAATAATAAACGGTTGAGATAATACGATCATTTTTTTGTTGAGGATTGTCTCGGTGTAAAGCATAAAATTCACCCAAGTTATAACGGGCAAAATGAGCCTCTACCTCTTTAATTCCTAAATAGAATGCTTGATTTAGATTTTGTGAAAAAGAAGTTAATGTTTCAATATGCTGTTGAGCAATAGGAAGTTGATCATTAATCCAGAGAATATGGTCACTTCGAATATTGCTCACCACGCCGTTTTGAATACCAGCTTCTCTAAATTCATCAATATGATGGCTGCACTCTTTGGCGACTTGAGCGCGATATTGATCTGAATAGGCGTGAGTAATAATCGCAAAGCCATGCGTATTTAAATCATCTAGAATTTGATCCAGATCCCATGAGTCTGGAAGCGGGTGAGAGAGCATATAACCTCGAGTAGATCGTAAAAATATCAAGCGGCCCTATTTTAGATGATCACAACCTTACGAAAGAATATTTTTTTCATGTTAAACTATTTGTTGAATTGAGGAATTAAAGTCAACATGAATTACCGTCACCATTTCCATGCGGGCAACTTTGCAGATGTTATGAAGCATGTGCTTTTGCTACAGCTTCTGAATCGTTTAAATGCTAAAGATAAACCTTATCGTTATATCGATACGCATGGAGGTGCAGGAAAATATGATTTATCTCTGGCGCCTGCACAAAAGTCTGGAGAGTTTCTTACAGGCATTCATCGTCTAGTTCAAATATCTGAAATGGAAAAGCGTCAGGCACCTGAAGCAATCCAGCAATATTTGAAGTTGGTAGAACAACTGCGTTCTGAAGAAGGCAAAGGAAGTTATCCAGGTTCACCATGGTTTGCTTTGCAAGGCATGCGCGAAATTGATAAAGCAACAATTTTTGAAATGCAACGCGATGTCTTTCAACAATTGCGACACAATATTTATGATAAACGTGCAGGTTTACATGAACGTGATGCCTACGAAGGCTTGCTTGGTGTTATCCCGCCAAAAGAAAAACGTGGTTTGGTCATGATTGACCCACCTTACGAATTAGAACGTAAAGATTTTCCGCAATTAGTTGAACTGTTACAACAAGCTCATAAGAAATGGCCAACAGGTGTTTTTGCAGTTTGGTATCCAATTAAAGACCGAGCGATGATTGAGCGTTTTGAAAAGAAAATGTTTAAAACGGGAATTCGTCGTCAGTTAGTCTGTGAAATTTGTGTATGGCCAGACGATACACCTATAGGCTTGAATGGTTGTGGTCTATTAGTGATTAACCCACCATGGCAGTTCTCTGAACAAGCCGACCAAGCTCTACAGTGGTTATTCCCTCATCTACGCATGCAAGAAACTGGTGGTCACGCTGCTGTTCGCTGGTTAGTAGGTGAGTAACAGTTAACTTAAATCAATGCACATGTTTGGAATAGAAAATAATGACAAATGCGCCTAAACCAGAGCAAGATTTAACTCATAATGAACATTCATTTGATGGGATTACATTCGAAGTGGTTGAAGAAGAGGATAATCCGGAAGGACAAAAAGTAAAGCGCCGAGGAATTTATCTTTGGCCTAACTTAATTACGACAGCCGCTTTGTTGTCTGGTTTCTATTCCATCATTGCTAGTATGAATGGGGATTTTACCCAAGCTATTTATGCCATTTTTATTGCAGCGCTGCTTGATGGTCTAGATGGTCGGGTTGCTCGAGCGATTGGCGCACAAAGTGCTTTTGGTGAGCAATATGATTCTCTCTCTGACTTATTAGCCTTTGGCGTAGCTCCGGCCATGTTAATGTATAGCTGGAGTCTGCATGATTTGGGTCGTATTGGTTTAGCATGTTGTTTTGTTTATACAGCATGTGCAGCTTTCCGTTTAGCGCGTTTTAATGTTCAAATTGGTGTCGTTGATAAGCGCTATTTTATCGGCATTGCAAGTCCACTCGCTGCCATTATCATTATTTCACTCGTGTGGGTTGCTCGCGATTATCCTTTCATTTTTGATTTACGTGATATTGCGATTAAAACCATTAATGCTGTACTAATGGTTGTTGTGGGATTACTCATGATCTCCAATATTAAATATTACTCTTTCAAACAGATGGACCGTAAACGCGTTCCCTTTGTAGTTATGTTGCCGGTAGTACTGATTTTTGCAGCAATCACTTATAATATTCCAATGGGCATTTTGACTGTTTCAATTCTTTATGCTCTCTCTGGTTTTGTTACGACATTATTTGCACGCAAGAGTAACGAAACAATAAAAACATAAAATAGAAAGAGGTTCAGTATGCCTATGTTGATGAGTCAAATTAATCAATTACAGCAGCTGGGCCTGAATGCTAAAGAGGGGGTTGTATATCAACCTTCTCGTGGCTTTTTTAAAATTGTTTATCAAGGCTTAATCCTTCCAAATCTACCGGCTCCACTTCGCTATTTTAATTACATTAGTTTGGTGGGACAGCCGCGTATTCCTCTTTGCTATAACGCTCACACAATTACGACTTCAGCAATCGATACTGCAACTGTACTTGTAAGTAATAGCCAACATAGTGTAGGCCATTTAAAAACTTATTCTATTCGGCGACAGTGCCAGTTCGACTCAAAACAATATCAATTTGATAAAACAGATCTGATTGAGTGGCAAATTCCAAAGATCCGCCTTCAGCGATTAGATTTAGAAATGGGTTGTAATCTTACTATTCAGATTCCCGAAAATATTTCTAATACCTCTGCATTGCAATGGGGCGTCTCTGACTATTGGTCAACGCTATGTTTTTGTGAAGGCGAAGTTTTTTATAAAGGACAAAAATATCAAGTCGAAGGATTAGGACGGTTTAAACATGCAAGAGCTCTACATTTACCGTTTTTATCTTTATGTTTCTATACATGCCAAATTATTAATTTAAATGAAACAACTCAGCTTACATTTTCACAAATAAGAAATCAGTGGAATATCATCTTATGTTCAAGATTAGATATTCAAGAATTTGGTAAGCCAGTTGAAAGCTTTACTGAAGATGTAAATTTACATATCCATCGCGTTTATCCAAAAGTTAGAACACCAAATGGTAAAGAGATGTATTTGCCTAGAGAATTTTCTTGGCAGTGTAAGAAAAATGGAAAAATTATTTTTGAACTTTATGCACAAAGCCGTGGCGACTACAAGTTTGGTTTGGCTGCTGGATATGTAGGAAGCTTCCAATACCAATTAAGTTGGAATGAACAATGTCTGCAAGGTGAGGGTGGATATTGTGAATATATTGATTGTCGCCCACTTAGATGGCAGGAAAAGAATCAAGACGAGAAAATTTTAGATAAATTGATGCTTTTACAGCCATGTTTATATAAAAAATGACTATTTTTATCATTTTTGATTAAAAAACGAACTGTTGTTGCAGTAATATTAAAAAAGGGGTTGCAAAGGGATTGGGATGGTCTATAATGCACATCCATCGGCG
>NZ_JAOTNV010000006.1:0-469028 GCF_025630795.1 Acinetobacter sp. AYS6 | reverse complement strand
TTGTGGCTGAGCTGAGCTATCCGGTGACGGGTAAACGCTGTGTTGACCGTATTTACACCGATCTTTGTGTAATTGATGTGACTAAAGATGGTTTGAAGGTGATTGAGAAAGTGGAAGGTCTTAGCTTTGATGAGTTACAGGCTTTAACGGGTGCAACTTTGATTGATGCAACTCAAGGGTAAGGAAGTAGGGAAATGACATTAAAAAATGCTTATATCATCGATGCCATCCGTACTCCATTCGGCCGTTATGCCGGTGGCCTTGCACCTGTCCGTGCCGATGACCTTGGCGCTGTGCCGATTAAGGCTCTCATCCAGCGTAACCCAAATGTAGATTGGGAACAGGTCGATGATGTGATCTATGGCTGTGCTAACCAAGCCGGTGAAGATAACCGTAATGTTGGCCGTATGTCAGCTTTACTTGCAGGTTTGCCGTATCAAGTTCCAGCAACCACCATTAACCGTTTGTGTGGTTCATCTCTCGATGCGATTGCCATTGCTGCCCGTGCCATTAAAGCAGGTGAAGCAAATTTGGTGATTGCAGGTGGTGTAGAAAGCATGAGCCGTGCACCTTATGTGATGGGTAAGTCAGACAGTGCTTTTGGCCGTAGCCAGAAGATTGAAGACACCACTATGGGCTGGCGTTTCATTAACCCGAAACTTAAAGAATTGTATGGTGTAGACACCATGCCCCAGACTGCCGAAAACGTCGCTGAACAGTTCAACGTCAATCGTGCAGATCAGGACCAGTTTGCCTTGGTGAGCCAACAACGCACCGCAAGCGCGCAAGCCAAAGGCTTTTTTTCTAAAGAAATCGTGGCAGTTGAAATCCCTCAGCGTAAGGGTGAGGCTGTTGTGATTGATACCGATGAGCATCCGCGTGCATCGACCACGCTTGAAGGGTTAAGCAAACTTAAACCGGTTGTAAAAGCAGATGGTTCTGTGACTGCGGGGAATGCTTCAGGCATTAACGATGGTGCAGCAGCTTTACTGATTGCTTCTGATGAGGCAGTTCAAGCTTATAACCTCAAACCCCGTGCCAAGATCATTGCCTCAACAGCTGTGGGTGTAGAACCACGTATTATGGGTTTCGCTCCAGCACCAGCCATTAAAAAACTACTAAAACAAGCCAACCTGACGTTAGATCAGATGGATGTAATTGAACTCAATGAAGCCTTTGCTGCACAAGCTTTGGCAGTGACGCGTGATTTAGGCTTACCAGACGATAGCAACAAGGTAAATCCAAACGGGGGTGCCATTGCATTGGGTCATCCGCTTGGTGCATCAGGTGCACGCTTAGTCACTACAGCCTTAAACCAGCTTGAACAAACAGGTGGCCGTTATGCCTTATGTTCAATGTGTATTGGTGTGGGACAAGGAATTGCTTTGATTATTGAACGTGTTATTTAAAAGGAAAGAAAAAATGCTATTTTACGTACGAAAAGATGTGAATTTACCTAGCCATTTAACTGAGCAGGAAATTGAAGATATTAAAGCGAGAGAGCGCGCTTATTCTCAAGAAATTCAAAGGCAAGGGAAATGCCGTCACTTATGGAGAATAACAGGGCAATATGCAAATATCAGTATTTTTGATGTTGAAAGCAACGAAGAGCTACATAATTTACTGCAAGGGCTACCCCTGTATCCTTATATGAAAATTGAAGTGATTGCTTTAAATCGCCATCCATCTTCAGTGCGAGAAGGCGATGAGTAACAATTAATCGACTCCCCAATAATTTTCAACAGTTAAAAACTCGTGTATTGCTCAAATAGACGGGTTTTTAACTATTGAAATAGCCAATTTCATTGTCTGGCAGTCAATAAGAATTTAACTTTATATAAACCAAATTTTTAGATGGGGTGGTGTAAATTTAGAGGCTGTAACTTCAAGTCTTTTTTAAAGTGAGCCTGACGTGAGAAGAGTAATTTTAGGTGCTACATTAAGTTTTGCCGTACTAGGGATGCAAGGTTGTCTTTCTTTGCCTAATAAAGTTGATGAAAAACCTGCTGAAAAGAAAAATGAATATTTTTCAGAAATTGTTAAGTTCAAAGGTTTGAGCCAAACGCAAATTTATGATGCTTCTAAAAACTGGCGAAATAATGTGGTGGACTATGTTTCAAGTCGAAAGATTATCCAAGCAGATGAAGAGAATAAAGTACTCTTAATTAAAGGACATGCAGGGCTAAAGTTTGATAATTGTATGGACTGTCTAAGCAGAAATATGATTAAGGTAGCGGATGATTCATTTAATTATATGTTGAAAATAGAAGTTAAAGATCACCAAGCTAAGCTTACGTTTAGCAATATAGAACCTCGTGACAATCGTAATAATCATTTTTATAAAGATAAAAATGCAGCTATAAAGAACCAAATAAAAAACGTTGTGGAAGCCTATAAATTTCATGTCTTACATCCGAATGCTCAGCCTGTTGGAGCGAGCCCGATGTAATTTTCTTACATAGAATTATAATAAATATCGTTGAAGAGTTTCATAAATTAGAAAGGTAAATGTCTAACGAAAATAGTCATTTACCTTCACCAAGTAGGTGACTATTTTCATTAAATATAATAAATTAAATATTACATATAAATAGCTTGAATATTTATAATTTCTCTGTATGCTTAAATTAACTAGAAAAAAGACTTGTAGTAAATCTTCTTTAAGTATCGCAGTTTTAGTCATAATCCTTCGTTTTTTCAGATATTAAGCTCAATTCGTTATTATTTTTTCAAAGTTATATTTGTCATTTCAAATGACTCAAATTATTAAAATCTAAGGATATATTATGTCTAATACAAGTAGCGGTACAGTAAAGTGGTTTAACGAAACTAAAGGTTTCGGTTTTATTCAACAAGAATCTGGTCCAGATGTCTTTGCTCATTTTAAAGAAATTGCATCTTCTGGCTTCAAAACTCTACATGAAGGTCAGCGAGTAACATTTAATATCGCTCAAGGACAAAAAGGTCCAAGTGCTGTGAATATTATTCCTCAGTAATAAGCGACAAATAGAAAAGCCCTGAATATTCAGGGCTTTTTTTATTTATATACTTTTTATATCTACCGAGGGTGGCGCTCCGAAAAAACGTTTATATTCTCTGGAAAATTGCGACAAACTTTCGTAACCGACCTGAATACTGGTCGTTGAAATATCATATTCTTCAGTCATTAATAAACGGCGCGCTTCAGTCAGCCTCATTCTTTTTTGATATTGTAAGGGACTCATTGACGTAATATCACGAAAATGTTGATGAAAACTCGAAGCACTCATACCCATTGTGCTTGCCAGTTCTTCAACACTAAATGATTTTGCAAAATTTGTTTTCAACCATTCAATGGCTTTCACAATTCGGTGACCTGTGGTTCCTGCCGCTACAATACGTTTAAGTCGATCACCTTGTGGACTCATCAATAAACGATAAAAAATTTCCTTAATAATAAGCGGAGATAAAATTGGAATGTCTTGTGGCGTATCCAGTAGTTTTAATAGCCGTATAAAAGCATCATTCAGTTCCGAATTTACGACCCCAACAGCCATTCCTTTTTTTTCAACATTGGTGTCTTTAAAAGGAATATGGGCTTCAAGCATGATTTGGGCAAGTACGTAGGGGTCTAGTCGTAGCACGATTGAAAGATAAGGTTGTTCAACCGAAGCTTCCAGAACTTGAGCAATGACAGGCAGATCAATTGCAGTAAAAAGGAAATGATTAGAGTCATAGGTATAGGTTTCTTCACTCAGAATAACCTGTTTTTTTCCTTGAGCAATCATACATAGACTCGCATCCATCATGCTGCTATTGGGTTGGGTCAAGGTTTCCGCACGAAATAAAGTCAGTCCCGTAATAGGTGTTTCGAATGTACCTTTTGCTCGGGTCCATTGATCGACAAGTTGAGCCAGTGTTTCGTTATTGTCTAGAGACATATTCGCCATTCAGATTTCACCTATTGCCATCTGTGTTTTTATTGTAGGCATTTCAAATAAGAAAAATAGAGAGAATTGCAACAATTCGGAGGATTAGGCAAATCTGTGAGAGGAATAGAACAACGCCTATCAACTTTCATTTTTATACTGATGAACATGGCAAAAAAGTCGATTGATTAAACTCTGCTGGGTCATCGTTCCCTAACGTATTCATGGGTTTTCGAAATCAATAGCCCACAATGAATGTCCAGCCAAGAAGTCGTCTTTATTTAAACATTAAACATGAGAGAAAAAATATGACAATTGAAGTTTTAGGTTATGCCGCGCTGTCATCAGAAACTCCGTTAGTTCCGTTTAAATTTGAACGTAGAACCCCACGTGAAGATGATGTTGTCATTCAAATTGAATATTGTGGTGTTTGCCATTCCGATCTACATCAAGCCAAAAACGACTGGGGATTTAGTGCTTATCCGATCGTACCGGGTCATGAAATTGTAGGTCGTGTAACATCGATTGGCCCCAAGGTCACAAAATATAAAGTTGGTGATTTAGTCGGCATTGGCTGTATGGTCGATTCATGTCGTACATGTTCTGCCTGCCATTCAGGACTCGAGCAATATTGTGAAGAAGGTAACATCCAGACTTATGGCGGTGTAGATCGCCATGACCAACGCCCAACGTATGGTGGATATTCTCAAAGTATTACTTGCAGCCAAGATTTTGTATTAAAAGTACCTGAAAATCTGGATGCTCAAGCTGTACCACCATTACTTTGTGCAGGCATTACCACTTGGTCACCACTTCGTCACTGGAATGTTGGAAAGGGCAGTAAAGTCGCGGTAGTCGGTTTAGGTGGTTTAGGACACATGGCGATTAAACTTGCCAATGCTCTAGGCGCTGAAGTGACACTATTTACTCGTTCAGCAAACAAAGAACAAGATGCAAAGCAACTCGGTGCGCATCATGTTGTGTTATCAACAGACGAAGCCCAAATGAAATCAGTGTTAAATCAGTTTGATTTAATTATAGATACTGTGCCTTATAACCATGATTTGAAGCCTTATATTCCAACGTTAGCCTTAAATGGAACCATTGTGTTAGTTGGATATTTAGGTGAAATTAGCGCAAATTCAGTACCTATGATTTTGGGTAGAAAATCAATTGCAGGCTCGGTGATTGGTGGAATTAAGGAAACACAAGAGTTACTTGATTTCTGTGGTGAGCATAATATCGTCTCTGAAGTTGAAATGATTGATATGCAAAACATTAATGAAGCTTTTGAGCGTATGCTAAAGAGCGACGTAAAGTATCGTTTTGTGATTGATATGAAGACTTTATCTGATCATTAATCTGGTTTGATCTTTGCTGTGCATTCTGCGATGAGGGTGCACAGCTCAAAAAACTCTCTAAACAAGACAATATTATTAAGCTGTTATTTAAGAATTTCCTTAATTATGTAATTAAATGAAAAACAATAATTATTTAAATATTTTCTAGCCAATATCACATTGACACCTTAAATATTCAAGATTAACATTTGCGTGCTGGCCACATTGCCAGTCGGTCGTCGCAGACCGGATATTATCTCCTACATCAGAGTCATTCCTTCTGAGGAATAGTCTTGTGTGGTGAACTACTCGTTCCCTCCCGTAGCGGTAGGACGGGAGAGGGACACCTTCGGGTGTGCTAGTTTGAGATAATACTAGTCTGCGAACCCTCTTCCGTTCTGCCACCATAATCTCATGCTCTGGCAGAACTCCCAATAAAAAGGAGTTGGCTTTGCATATTCATTATTTCTTGGCAGCCTTTGCCAAAGTCTATATCGACACCACTTAAACTTTTAAAGCAGTTTGATCGCCGTTAGGCTTTTCAGGCTTTCATTCATTTCGACTAAAAACTTATCAACAATAAAACTTGAGATGTGCTGGGCACAGTCTTTACGGCTTTGCTATGCCTTTTGTTTCTCCCTAAAAAGGCAACAGTTTTTATATCTCATTTATATACAACAATAATTTATTTTATAACGGTAAAACGATGCCATATTCAGATCTTCCACAACGTGCTTTAAGTGTATTACATACCTCACGCTATCTTTTTAATAACTTTGGCTTTCATAATGTCGGTATAGACCGAATTATTGACTCGGCAAAAATCCCAAAAGCGACTTTTTATAACTACTTTCACTCAAAAGAACGTCTTATTAAAATGAGTCTAACTTTTCAAAAAGATGGTCTGAAACAAGAAGTCATTTCAATTATCTATGCCCAAAAGGACTTAAGCGTAACTGAAAAGCTTCGTAAGGTTTACTTTCTACATGCAGACTTAAATGGGCTTTACCATTTGCTTTTTAAAGCCATATTTGAAATTGCGAAAACACATTCTGAGGCTTATCAGATCGTCATTGATTATCGAAATTGGTTAATCAATGAAATTTATAAACTGCTTTTAACAACCAACACGAATGCTTCAAAACAAGATGCGCACATGTTTTTATTTGTGATTGATGGCGCAATGGTTCAGCTTTTAGATTCAAATAGTGTAGATGACAGAGAAAGGTTACTCGATTATTTTCTGGCGCAGACGGGATAATTTTTCTCTTGGGATTTTTGATTAAAAAGGAGTTAGGCAAAGTTTGCGCCTAGCTCCTTTTTGAGCAAGATTTATGATTTAGAAGGTAGATATTTACGCATGGCAAGAATGAAAACCGTAAACAAAATACTAAAACCAAAAACAGGTAAGCTTAGCCCTAACACTAGACTCGCCAATATTAATCCTAATTTTTGTGAGCGAGTTGCACGGTTCCAAATGAATAAGCTTTGACCAACAAAGTGGGTGGTCATGAGTTTTAAATTTGAGTTTTTAAATGCAGCCTTATATCCGTAAATAATCATAATACAAAGTGCAAGCGCATAAAGTGCCAGTACCAATTGGTTTATCCAGCCAAATAAAATACCAATATGAGCATCGACTCCCCAACGGGTGAGTTTCGCAACTAATGAATAATCTTTAAAGGCAAGTTGATCGATAACTTTGTGTTGTTCCATATCAATTGCGATGCTATCTGCTTGAGTTGGCCATTTACGCTGAATCTCGGCTACTTCCCAAGCTTGATTTCCGCTGGTGGGTGGTTTGATTTGTATTTGTGCCGCGTCAATACCATGTGCTCTGGCTATTGAAAGAACGCTATCAAATTCACTTGAGACAATATTTAAATTAAGGTTTTCACTGTGTGGCATTTCGTGATGTTCATGGTGCATCACTGTCGGTAAATTATCTGTTTGAAGAGAAGTTGCTAATGTTGGGGTTTGCCAATTGAGCCACTGACGAGCAACTCGAATATTATCTCCAGCCCACTCGGACCATGTAAGACCCGTAATGGCGATGATTAATAAAAGTGGAAATAAAACTAAACCAAGCGTGCTATGCCATCTTAGTAATTTATTTTTTTGTGTTTGTCTGATTTTAAGATTTTGACGACGTTTCCACCAATTATATAGCCCAGTTAAAGTCAAAATGCCTAACCAACTTGCTGCCAATTCACTATAAAAACGACCCCATTTCCCGAGTAATAAATTGCTATGTAACTGATCGAGCATAGTTCGAAATGGTAAAACCCCACTAGTACCATAAACAGCGAGATGGCCTTTGGCTTGAAGCGTAAAAGGGTCAATAAAAACGGCTTCGCTGGTAAAATTGTGTATAGGATCTGAGAAAATTACACGTGTGGTTTGGTCAGAGCTTGGGGCAGGTCTAACTTCAATGACCTGTGCAGACTTAGGCATTACTTGCTTTGCCGCTTCAATTTGCTGACTCAGCTTATATGGCGTTTGGTCTTGTGGCTCAACATACAAAACATCTTTATAAATGGCTTGTTCAAGTTGAGGTGTAATTGCATAGAGTAGACCAGTAATTGCTGCGACCAATATAAATGGTGCAATAAAAATACCAGCGTAAATATGAATTAAACGGTAAAGACTACGCCAGAAGGATGAGTGGTTAAGCATCAGAAGATAATGTCTAGCAGATTTTGGGCTGGATTATAACGACTTATTTCTTTTGATGTTGATTGACTTGTAAGCGCTATTAAATTATTTGAACAGCGCTTAGGCAGAGTGTTTAGCTTAATAATTGGACAGTTTTTATTGTTTGGTAAATTTGGCGCTTTTTTTGCTTAGTATTTAAGATCTTATCTACCAATTCTTGAGCCTAATTCTATTATTAAGTTTTCTTAAAACTCTAATATATTTACATCTCCATACTCCAAATTTTATGTCTTAAATGGCTTTGAAAAAAGTTTAAAAATTAGACTTGCAATATATAGTGGCTTTGTGCCACTATATATTCATCGAAGGTCATCAGACAAAAAGAGGATGATATGGCTATCCAGCTTTTAGATGCGGCAAGAAACGAAATTCCAGTGAAATTTACGCAGTTTTCTGGTGGCGAGCGTCATGTTCAAATTGATGAGACAACCTTAGGTTCACTATCTGGCAAGGTATTGGTTCGTGCACACATGGCCTCAAGTCACGATGTGATGGACTATTTACTGCTTGAAAATATATTGCTGACTCAGGGTTTAACCGTTGACCTAGAAGTTCCATATTTTCCATATGCACGTCAGGACCGTATTTGTGCAGTGGGTCAAGCGTTCTCACTTGATGTGATGACCAAATTACTCAACATCAACGCAGACAAAAAAGCGGGCAAACAAGGCCAGATCACTGTTTGGGACTGCCATAGTGAAGTCACTACAGCATTACTTGCTGCCAATACGTCTTTTAGCGAAGTTGTAAATGTGAGTTCAGTCGAGATCATCAAAAAGAGTGAAGCGCTGAGTGCACTTTTAAAAGATGAAAAAACAGTGCTGATTTGCCCAGACAAAGGCGCAAAAGCACGTACACAAATGGTTGCAGACGCTTTTAACCGCGAGCGCAAACAACCCATCACTATTGTTCAGTGTGATAAAAAACGTGACCCAGTGACTGGCAAAATTTTAGGTACACATTTACATGCGACTGATTTATCGGGTCTAACTGCGGTCATTACCGATGACATTTGTGACGGTGGTGCAACCTTTATTGGTATTGCCAAAGAACTCCGTCGTCTCAATTGCCATAAGGTCGTTCTATACGTGACCCACGGTATTTTTAGTAAAGGAATTGAAGTTTTTGATGGACTGCTTGACCAGCTATTTACCTCGGACAGCTTTCCACAACAACCAACAGACAAAATTTCAGTAATTGCTTTTGCAGCAAAATAAAGAGAATAAAGATGACGATTAAACTTAATCCATTAAACGCTATCGATTTTTATAAAGCTGATCACAGACGTCAGTATCCGGCAGGTACAGAGTACGTGTATGCAAACTTTACGCCGCGTTCATCTCGACTCGCAAAAATGTTGCCGGACTTCGACGATAAAGTTGTGTTCTTTGGGCTTCAGGGTTTTATCAAACACTTTTTAATCGATACGTGGAATGAAGGCTTTTTCAAACAACCTAAAGACAAAGTAGTAGCTGCATATAAACGCCGTATGGATAGTTCATTAGGTGAAGGCGCAGTACCGGTTGATCACATTGAAGCGTTACATGACTTGGGTTATTTACCATTACGCATTAAAGCATTGCCAGAAGGTAGCCGTGTCAATATGCGTGTACCCGTGCTTACCGTCATTAATACCGATCCACGTTTCTTTTGGCTGACCAACTATATTGAAACTGTGTTAAGTGCTGAGCTTTGGAAAAGTTGTACTACAGCCACCATTGCTTATGAGTACAAACGTTTATTAACCCAATATGCCGTAAAAACTGGCGCACCACTTGATTTTGTACCTGTGCAAGGACACGATTTTAGTAGCCGTGGCATGAGCGGAATTTATGATGCTGCGCAATCTGGTGTAGGTCACTTAACCAGCTTCATTGGTACAGACTCAGTTGCTTCAATTGATTATGCCGAAGAATATTACAACGCAACTGGCGTGATTGGGGTTTCTGTACCAGCGACCGAACACAGTGTGATGTGTATGGGCACAGAAAACAGTGAGCTAGACACATTTAAGCGTTTAATCTGTGAGCTTTATCCGTCTGGTGTTGTCAGTGTTGTATCTGACACTTGGGATTTTTGGCGAGTGATTACCGAGTTTACGGTGGCGTTAAAATCTGAAATTTTGGCGAGACAACCCAATGCTTTAGGCTTGGCTAAATTGGTTTTCCGTCCAGACTCTGGTGACCCTGTTAAAATTATTTGCGGTGACCCAGACGCCGAAGTCGGCAGTCCCGCCTACAAAGGTGCGGTTGAATGCTTATGGGACGTGTTTGGTGGAATAACCACAGACCAAGGCTATAAAGTACTCAATGACCGTGTCGGTTTAATTTACGGCGACTCGATTACTCTAGACCGTGCACAGCGTATTTTGGAAGGGTTGGAAGCCAAAGGTTTTGCATCAAACAACTTAGTATTTGGGATCGGCAGCTTTACCTATAACTACTTAACTCGCGATACCTTTGGGTTTGCTGTAAAAGCGACTTGGGGTCAGGTAAATGGAGTAGGCCGAGAGCTGTTTAAAGACCCAATTACTGACTCAGGTGTAAAAAAATCTGCGAAAGGTCTTTTGCGCATCGAAGAAAGTGAAAATGGCTTTACCTTGTTTGATGAACAAACAGCGGAACAAGAGCAAGGCGGGGCGCTAAAAACCGTCTTTGAAAATGGTAAACTTCAATATGAGTGGACTTTGGATCAAATTCGTGAGCGTTTATCCATCGCATAACTGAGTTTAGATGAGTCGTTACATGGGTATCGGCTCATCATTTTTATTGAGAGGCTGAACGTGACTATTCAAACTGAACAAGAATTTCTTGCCAGTTATGATCGCCGAGATTATGACGCACCTTTACTCACGGTCGATATGGCTATTTTCTCGGTGTTGAATGGTCAGTTGCAGGTATTACTCATTAAGCGCCCTAACTTTCCAGCCAAAGATCAATGGGCTTTACCAGGTGGTTTTGCTGATTTAACCCATGACCAAGACTTGATGGCAACGGCATATCGCAAGCTGGTCGAAAAAACAGGAATTGCTTCACCATACTTGGAACAAGTTGCTTCTGTCGGTAACGCGAAACGTGATCCGCGTGGTTGGGCCGTGACCATTTTGTATTTTGCTTTAATCGATTTTAATGCCTACCAACATCAAGCGTTGGCTGAATACAGTGAATGGGTATCTGTTGCAAAAGCACAAGATTTAGCATTAGCTTTTGATCATAACGAATTACTCAATTTGGCATTAGAGCGTTTAACCAATAAAACCCGCTATACCGCATTGCCAGCGAGCCTGATGCCTGAATTATTTACGCTGACTGAGCTACAAACCATTTATGAAATTATTCTTGGGCAATCTTTAGATAAAAAAGCGTTTAGACGCCGTATGATAGAAGCAGGTGCAGTTGAAGAAACCAATCACAGTAAAATTGTGGGCAAACGACCAGCTCAGCTTTACCGTTATGCACTCGATTCTTTTGATTTTATCTTTCCTCGCTCACTCGAATTACCCAGAAATAAAGAGGGTGAAGATAAGCAAAACAATGAGCTTTCTGACTAGCGCATATTGAGGCACTTTTGATTTATAATGCCGCGCTTATGATTGATGTCATGTTTTGATCAGCACTTTGCCTATGTCACACGTTTCTCCCTGCTTCCAACAAAATCGGTTTTTTGTGTTGGTGGAATATCTTACTTCACTGCATGAAATTTATCCTGTGAAACATGAGTTTGCAGGATATCCAGCTGCAATGACATTGGCAGATCGCGTACATTCAGATCATGATATCGCGCCACTTGAAGCCAGCAAAAGTTACCCAGACTCAATCGATAAAGTCTTACACTTTTCAGGTAAGGCGCGAGACATACAAGACTTTGAGCAATTTTTAGAACAAGCTCAAGCAGCCAATATTCAAAACTTGTTATTGCTTACAGGCGATAAACTCAAAGAACACCATAATGGTCGAGATGGACAGCCTCGTAGTCGTTACTTAGAGTCAGTAAACGCCGTAATGGCTGCCAAGCAGCATGGTGGTTTCCGTATTGGGGTTGCTTTTAACCCATTTAAATATGTCGAAGCTGAGCGTGATGCACAGTACTTAAAACTACATAAGAAAATTAAAGCAGGTGCTGACTTTATCATTACCCAATTGGGCTATGACATTGAAGCCTTAAAACAAGCCAAATCATTTTTAACCAAGAACAATTATTCACAGCAAATACTGGCTTGTGTCATGCCTCTGACTTTAGGCCGTGCCAATTTTATGGTAAAGCATAAAGTCGCAGGTATTGTGATTACCCCACACATGCTAAAAGTCTTGGCAGAAGAAAAACAGGCAGGACATACAGACCGTGTTTATTTACGCTGCGCTTTACAAATTTTAATATGTAAACATTTAGGGTTTGCAGGAATTCACTTATCTGCCTGTCATAAGCCAGAAGAGCAAATGCTGCTTGAAAGCTACATTGAGCAATACAGACATCTGGAGCTTAAAGCTTTAGAAGAGCTTTGGAATTCACTTTGGCAAGTCACGACTGGCAAAGAGTTTTCACCTGAAATTACTCGTTTTTCACGTCAGCCAACGTCTAAACAATTAATTAAATATCGCCAGCTACATGTTATGCATGAAGCAATGTTTGGATCAAAAATTGCGAAAGGCGTTGGACGGTTTATTTTTAAAGCGTCTTTTTGGGAAAATGCTTTGGTCGCCAAAGTCTTACTTAAAACAGAAGTATTGAGTAAACATAGCCTAGTGGGATGTGAAAGCTGTGGTCAGTGCCGCTTAGGTGATACTTTATATATTTGCCCTGAAACTTGTCCAAAGGGCTTGGCCAACGGTCCATGTGGCGGTACAACTTTAGACCGCTGTGAATTTGGTGACCGTGAATGTATTCATTCCGTTAAAGCAAGACTTGCCAAAGCTGTTGAACAAACCGAAATATTAAAAGAAAAACTGATTCCAACTGTGCCTATTGAAACTAGGGGAACCAGTTCTTGGAAAAATTGGTATTTAGCGACTGAGGCTTAAGTTTTAAAACTTCCTTGATTTGATTTTGTTAAAAAATCAATACATATGCTAAAGCACGGCGATAATTTAAAAATAACAATCGTTTGTCTTAATTATGTTCAATCAAGATGATTATCGAGGAGTATACTTAAAGCAAATCTTTTGCGTTAAAAGAAAGGCTGTCTCGATGAAAAAGTTGGTTGCTGTACTTACTGTAATTGTTGTTTTAACTGGATGCGTTTACGACCCTGTTAATTACGACAAAATACACGACCAAGAGTTTCAAGACCACCTCAGGCAAAACGGTTAGCAATAAAAAACCCACTCAATGAGTGGGTTTTAGTTTTTAAAAAGCGCACTGCGCCATTTGTGTCCCAAACAGATTCATATCTTCACACAAAAACTCTCACAACATCCTGAGTTCGCAAGCCAGTTTGCAGCCGAAGCGGAAAGTTACGATCAACTCGCAGCATGTATAGCTGTAAAACTTAGCGATCCAGCTCAGGTTAAATAGCGGGAACAGTATCCAAGCAAGTTGGGTTCAAAAGCTCATTGCGGAGGCAGCTTTTAGAGGCGGTTTTTTTTTAATTCCGTGTTTATTTATATGAATTAGCTAAAAGTATATATTGTATTTATAAGTTAACTTATTGTTTACTTCATTAGAAAAATATTCCTTCTTAGAAGTTAATAAAATGAAAAATTATTTAATAGGGTTAGTTACTGCTTTAGGTTTAACTGCATGTGTGGCATTACCAAACATCGATTATTCACAGCAAAAAGTTGAACGGTTTAATCCAGTTAAGAATTGGATTAGTGTAGATTCTGCTTCAGTTAAAGATATACCTAATGGTAATGAAATCTTTAATTTGAAAGGGGGGAGCGAAGTTTATGTGTTCAGATATCAAGATGAATGGGCATTAATAAATCCAAATTCTAATAGACAACAGTGGATTGATACTAAGTATTTATGTAGTTTTTCTGGTTGTTATACTCCACCCATTGTTTATAGAAACACTAAAAGGGGGCTGGATAACAGGCAACCTATTTACTCAGTTCAACAACATGAACCTAAAAGATATAGCAATACCAAGATTAGAAGCACATCTACTAACACTCGTACTTCAAGAAGCTATAGTCAAACGACCAATAGTTCTTGTTATTGTACTTCGGGTACATATTGTGTTGGGCCTAGAGGTGGACATTATTGCCTTAATAGCACCGGTTCTAAAAGATACCTTCCACGATAAATAGAGTAAACTTTGGAAAGCCTCGCTAAATAGAGCTTATTTTCGGACATAGTCTTTAAAAAAATATTAGATATTCTAAAAGATTAAGTTTGTTTTTGATATGATAAAGAAATCATTTTAGGTTTAAATCATGCTTAAAAGTTTAATTATTTTTACTTTATTTTTTTCTTTAATTAGTTGCGCCACAACTAAAAATGAAATTTTTCTAGATCGTATTTTAGGATTAAAGACTAAGTCTATTCTGTATAATGGGAAAGAGTATAATTACATTGATAAAGGGGGAATTTCCTTCAACCCTTGGCTGCAATTACCGACTATTAAATATAACCATACTCTTTTAGGAAATAAAAGTTCAAGCTTGATAGCACTTATTTTAATAGATACAGAAGGTAAAGTTGAGAAGGTAGAAATCGTTAAAAGTTCTGGATTTACTGAAATAGACAATGCAACAATAGAACAAGTAGTAAATACTGCAAAATCAAAAGTATGGACTATAAAAGGTAAGCCTATCAGATTTGCGACTTATCAACGATTTGTATTTTATCCATTTTAGAGTGCCTGAAAGATCACCTTTAATTCGATTTTTATTTGATTAGCTTAGGACTCTTTAATAGGCATCTTTATGACCTGTAAAGTCGGTTTCTAACATCTCAGTTGAAAAGATACGCTGTTACCAAAAGCTAAACAAGTTTATTTAGTAGTAGATTAAACATGAAAAGAATAAGATACGGAGTAATAGTTTTTTTATTAAAATTATATAAAATTTACGTATTCCACTATTTTGTAATGAGCGCATTAATTTTATGAATAGAATATTATTATCTTTTATAAGTTTATTGATTATTAGTCCAGTGTACAGTGCTGATGATTTTTTCGAAAAAAAACCTTCTATTTTAATTGCTAAAGATGAAGAGGCTCAAAATACTAAAAGTGGTGAGAGTGTTGTTTTTTTTGAGTCAGTAATGCAACAAAAAATAGATCGTACAAATCAACTTTTTAGAAGGGCTGAGCGAGATAAAGATGTTCTATTCCAAACGTCAAATATGACTGATTATGATAAATCACAATATTACAGAGAAAATAAGTTTGCTAATTATAGAGGTTATTCTCCATACATTGAATCTACACCTAATAGAAAAGTAATTTCAGAAGAAGAATATGAACAGCTAATGGAGCAAAAAAGAAAAGAGAGAAAAGTTGATCGAAGCCTTTGGTACCTATTAGATAAGTAATTTCAGAAGAGGAATTTCAATAGTTAAAAGCGCAATAGGAAAACTAGAAAATTAATATTTTTACGGAAAAATATAGCTATTGCCTACCAAATCAAAAAATAGATATGTTATAGAAAGGATGGGATGGGTATTAAGCTCAAAGGAAGCACTTAACCGATCTTTTTAAAATTTGATGGATTTCGTTAAATAGGTAGACGATGATCGCACTTTTAGAAAAGGATTTCAGCCCATCTGAGTTTACATTGTTTTCTGAAATATTATGGAAACTTGGCTCAGGAAAAGGGCAATATAATTTACGTGAAAATATCATTGCAGATATTGCCATCTTGTTGCGGGCTGATTTTGCCGCGTCTTATATTTGGGATTCAACACATAATTTATCGAAAGAAGGTGTGATATGGAAAATCGATCCAAAAGCGATGGAGGATTATGAGTGTATTTGGCAATTTAATGACCCCATTACTGCACAGCTTCATAAGCTCCAGAAACCGACATTTGTAAACGAAGTCATGCCTCTCGCAGACCTGAAAAAACAGGCTATTACAATGAGTTTTTAAAAACCTATGGTTTGTATCACGGTATAAATATTTATTTTGTCCGAAATGGTATGGATATTGGTGATTTGCGAATTTGGCGTGCGCAAGACGCTGACATATTTGGTGAGCGTGAAAAAAGAATATTAAATCTGCTTGAACCTTATTTTACCCAAGCCTTACCACTAGATTTATCAACACAATATGGTCTGACTCCACGTGAACAAGAAGTGGTTCATTTAGTCTCTAAAGGTTTAAGTGATAAAGAGGTGGCAAGTTTACTTGGTATTGGTTTTACCACATTAAGAACCCATCTGAATAATTCTATGAGAAAAATAGGCTGCAATAATCGTACTGAAATGGCTTTACTCATTCAACATTAAAGCAAAGCAATCCTCAATTTTGAGGATACGAATTATCGAGCAATTTGTACTAAGTTCTTAAGATCACAACTTAAATGGATTTTAAGTCACCATGTCAAATGCAGTTGAAAAAAATAATTGGATTGAGTCACAGGGTTTAGCAAATGCTTCAGTAGATGCCATCACTAAACTGATTCATGAAAGAAAAGTATCTTGTGAAGAACTTGTGCATCATTACTTCGACACTATTGAAAAACAACAGTCTTTAAATACTTTTATTAGCACAGATAAAGCTTCAGCAATTCAACAAGCTCAATATTGGGATAAATATCTACTGAGTGGAAAACCATGTCCAGCTTTAATGGGTATTTTAATTGCGGTTAAAGATAATATTCATGTTGCTGGTTTCTCAAATAGTGCAGGCACACCAGCTTTAGCTGATTTTAAGCCTCAAAGTTCCGCACCGATTATTCAAAAGCTCATTGACCACGGCGCAATCATTGTTGGTAAAACCAATATGCACGAATTGGCCTTTGGGGTAACAGGTTATAATACTGCTATGCACATTGAAGGTGTCGTGGGTACACGAAATGCCGTAAACCCATTACACATTGCTGGTGGATCTTCTTCTGGTAGTGCTGTGGCTGTTGCCGCTGGTATGGTTCCAATTGCGATTGGTACAGATACAGGTGCTTCGATTCGTTTGCCAAGTGCCTTAAATGGTTGTGTCGGCTTTCGTCCAACGGTAGGAAGATACTCACAAGACAGTATTACTCCAATTTCACATACTCGCGATACCGCTGGCCCGATTGCACACACAGTATCTGACATTATCTTAATTGATCAGCTTATTACTCAAGAGCCAGAGAAAGAACCATTACAGCCTCATCAAATTAGGCTCGGCATCAATCCATATTTTTGGAATCATTTAGATGAAGATGTTCATGAACAGGCACATATTGCACTTGGACTTTTAAAAGAGGCAGGAGTCGAAATTATTAATGTCGATATGCCGAATTTAGAACAGCTCAATCATGCTATTTCATTTCCAGTGGTCGTCTATGAAGGCAAATATGACCTTATTCAATATTTGAAAGATCATCATATAAATTTAACTATTGAAACTGTAGTTGATCAGATCTCAAGCCCAGATGTTCAGGCAATTTTTAAACAGAATATTCTTCCCCAATTAATTCAAGATCAGACGGGGCAACCTGTTTCTGTTTTACCTTTCTATGAAAAGGCCATCAGTGAAGCTCGGCCTCAATTGCTTGAACTCTACCAAAACACATTTAAAGCGCATAACTTACATGCTTTATTACTGCCAACATCACCGATTGTTGCACCGCTAGCAAATGAACAATCCAATTCAATTGAAAATTTCCAGACACTCATTCGAAATACAGATCCCGGCAGTAATATCGGATTACCAGGGCTGAGTTTGCCGATTGGAAAGGGAGCGAAATCCAAACTACCAGTTGGATTAGAAATTGATGGTTTACCTCATCAAGATGGTGAAATACTTGCGATTGGAGGGACTTTAGAAAAAATATTTAAGGTTTTAAATAAGTAAAAAACAAATTGATAATTCTCTATTTTCTAAATAAAAAAGAGTTAAAAGTAACTCTTTTTTAGATTAGTTTTATTTTTGAATGATGCTTGGTTTCTTAAAAATAAGTTGGATTGGTTCGGAAAATTTTTATGTTATTTTATTTAATATTGTTAATCATAAATACATCTTTAATAAGCTATGCTTTACTATGGTTGATAAATCTTCATATTTATATTTTATGCTTCTATAAATATTATAAAAATTCTCGAAGAATTTCTTTAAATTACATATTACTTTAATTAAATCAACATAAGCTATACAAAGTAAAAGCCAATTTTTAATATTAATGCAATAATTTTTTCTATCAATTAATCATTTTTATATAAATAATTTTAATTGTAAGTTGTTGATTTTACTTGTTTAGATTAATTTTTAAAAAAAGGTTTTATAATTACATTTTTTAAAAAATATAAAATTACATAATTTTTAAACATATTTTTTATAGCATGCAGTGTATTGGCGTAAATAGAAAAAATATATGTCAAAACGGTCAATGATATTTAATCGACTTAACAATCATAATTTGCACCAAATTTTACGCTGTCACGATTCATTAAATAAACCAAGTGAAAAGTTACGTAAAAAAGACGCCAATATTTTATTGGGGTAAATAAAAAATCGAATATTACAAATACACGGAATGAATATGGATAACGTCGCTCAGCTAGAAACTGACACTAATTTCCAAAGTCGAAAGAAAATAACTTGGGGTGTTTTTAGTGTCCTGCTGTTATTTTTAATCGCAGGCATTATATATTATTTTTTTGTATACCGATTTTATCAATCTACTGATAATGCTTATGTGCAAGCAGATGTCACTTGGGTCATGCCAAAGATTTCAGGTGAAGTAATTGAGTTATTAATTAACGATAATCAGGTTGTAAAGAAAGGGGAAACTTTAGCGGTATTAGATCACCGCGATTACCAAGCCCGTTATGATCAGGCGAGTTCTGTCGTGAGCTTAAAAGAGGCGGCGCTTGGTGTACAACAACAAAATGAAAAGTCTGCAAAATCTTCCATTACTGAAGCAAATAGTGGGGTAGTGGCAGCACAAGCTGATTTAACTCGTTTAAGAAAAGATTTTGAACGTTATCAAGATTTACTAAAAGATGGCGTGATTACTCGTCAAAACTTTGAAGGCATTCAATCTCAGTATTTAACGGCTCAAGCGCAACTCAGCAAAGCACAAGCTGCCGTAAATGCAGCAGAAGCTCAGTTGGGGAGCTTACAAGCCAACCGAGCGCAGCTTTTAGCAGATATTCAAAGTGCTCATGCAAACCTGAACCTGTATCAGGTCGATCTGGCTTCATCAAAAGTAGTCAGTCCTGTAGACGGCAAAATCGGTAGTCTTGCAATTCAGAAAGGCTCACGTGTTTCTCCGCAAACTCGCTTAATGGCGATCATTCCTGAAAATAGTTTGTATGTACAAGCAAACTTCAAAGAAACTCAAATTGAAAAAATGCATATTGGTCAGAAAGTTGAACTCAAACTTGATGCCTACCCAAGCCTAACCTATAGCGGAAAAATTGAGAGTTTTTCTCCAGCTTCAGGCGCGACTTTCTCACTCATGCCACCAGACAATGCCACTGGAAACTTTAACAAGGTTGTACAACGTATTCCTGTACGTATTGCCATAGATTCAAGCCCGCATATCGATTTGATAAAACCTGGAATGTCAGTCAGCGCTACCGTTGATTTAAGAACTTAATAATAAAATTTTAGGTAATAACAAATGTATAAGCACCTTGAAGCCGAGTGGAAGTTTCCCGCAAAAACGGCGTGGGCAATTTTTGCTGCCATGATTTTTGGCAACTTTATGGCGATTCTTGATATTCAGATTGTGGCGAGTTCGTTAAACGAAGTTCAAGCCGGCATGAGTGCAAGTCGCTATGAAGTGACTTGGGTGCAAACGGTTTATTTAATTGCCGAAATTATTGCAATTCCAATGTCGAGTATTGTCTCGCGGGTGCTATCGACACGGGTGTATTACACCATGTGTGCAATTGGCTTCACGGTCAGTTCATTACTTTGCGCATTGGCATGGAACTTAGAAAGTTTATTGGTTTTTCGTGGTATTCAAGGTTTTATGGGCGGCGGAATGATTCCGACCTCCATGACGGCGTTGTACTTACTGTTTCCTGAAGAAAAACGTTCATTGCCTTTGGTGATGTTTGGGATGATTAGTACTTTGGGGCCGGCCATCGGCCCAACCATTGGCGGCTGGCTCACCAATAATTTCTCTTGGCACTGGATGTTCCTGATTAATATTATTCCGGGCATTATCATTGCTACGGTGATCTATTCGGGTCCAAATATTGACCGTGCGAACCATTCACTCATCAAAAGTATGGACTGGTTTAGCCTGATTGGTATGGCGATGTTTTTGGGTGGGCTTGAATATTTCCTTGATGAAGGTGCGCGGCATGACTGGCTTGCCGACGCAGGCGTTCGAGTTGCATTTATGATCTGTGTTGTGGGCGGCATGATTTTCTTCTCAAGAAGTTTCACCCAGCCTAAGCCTTTGCTCGATTTATCCGTATTTAAGAATAAAAACTTTACCTTAAGTGCCATCACGACTTTTGTGATCGGCATGGCGCTCTATGGCTTGGGCTACATGATTCCCGTGTTTCTTGGGCAAGTCCGCGAAATGAACAGTAGCCAAATTGGTCACGTCATGATGGTGACAGGCATTGTCATGTTCTGCTTTGCGCCGTTTCTTGCGTGGCTGATTCCCAATTTTGATACCCGAAAAACTGTATTTGTCGGAATGATTCTGGCTGGTTTTGGTGTATGGCTCAATTCGCACCTCAGCATTCACAGCGATTATGACTTTATGTTTTGGCCGCAAATTTACCGTGGTATTGGTCTCATGATCTGCCTGATTGTGGTGTCGCATTTAGCCATGAGTACTTTGCCACTCAGCAAAGTGGCTGATGCCAGCGGTATTTATAACCTGATGCGTAATATCGGCGGCGCGGTTGGATTGGCGCTGATTAACTCATCATTAGATTGGCTCACTGCGCTACATGTCACTCAGATTAATCAGTCGATGACGCCGCAGAATTGGATTTTTACAGAACGACTCGATCAGCTCACGGCGCAATATCAAGAAGTCGGTGCAAATGCCCAGCAAATCGCACTCAGTGTGATTTATCGCGACATTCATTTTCAGGCACTGACATCGAGTTTTAATGATTTATTACGCATGCTCGCAATCATTATGTTTGTGACCGCCTTTTTAACCATCTTTATGGATCGGGGGAAGAAAATGAATATGTAGCGATTTAGAAATAAAGAGCAACTTTCAAAGAATGAAAAACAATAGGGCATATCAAAACATATCCCTTCATAGAAAAAGAACATTGAGATGAGTTTTCTAAAATCGGTTGATGAGATCGGGGAACTCGCAAATTAGAGGTGGAAGGTTAAAGGATTATGATTAATACAACGTATAAATTGATTTCAAAATTGAACCTGAAAAACACGACTTATGGTCAATATTTTGAAAAAGAGCAAATCGATACTGAGCGATTAAAAGTGATGTATTCCATTTACGAACAGTATTATGAAAATACGAGATTTTCTATTTTCGTAGATGATTTCCAAAATAAAAGCGGTGCAATCTTAATTTTTGATTCACAAACAAATGAGATTGTGGGCTTCTCTACCGTTGTGGTGCAGCATTTTTACTTAAACGGGAAGGACTACACCGTATTATTTAGCGGTGATACGGTCATTTTGAAGAAGTTTTGGGGTACGCGTAGTCTACAAAGTACCATGCTCAAACTCATGATCAAGTTAAGAGTGAAATATCCATTTAATGAACTCTATTGGCTCTTAATTTCTAAAGGCTATAAGACCTACCTGCTTCTTGCCAATAATTACTATGTGTATTACCCAAATATTAAAGATGAAAACCAACATCTTTCAGAGGTCGTCGAACACTACTGTGAGAAATTCTTTGGGGAGTACTATGACCGTGAAGCTGGCTTACTCAACTTTGGTGATGACTATCAACCATTAAAAGGCGAAGTCGCACCAATTACTGCCGAAATGAGAGAAAAGAACCCGAATATTCATTTCTTTGAGCAGTTGAATCCGACATGGAAAGCAGGTACAGAACTGCCATGTATTGGTCGATTAGGCTGGAAAGATATTGCCCGTTTCCCAGTGAAGCTCATTACTAAACCTACAAGTAAGGGGAAATTTGAAGCCTGTGTAACGTCTAAAACAAAACGTAGAGAGGCCATCCAATGAAATCTAATGAATGGCTAACTTTGGGTTCGCATCTGATTTTAAAAAAATGGTGTGATGCATCTGACCGTAATTTTCAAAAACAGTTTAACGCCTTAGAAGCGACACAACGTCAAATTTTGCATTCGATTTTACAGACCTCTACGTTTGCGAAAGATAAAAAAGTTCAAAACTATGAGCAGTTTGTAAAATCATTCCCTGCGACACGTTATGGCGCATGGCGAGAAGACATACAACGTTACCGTGATCAAAAGCTGTCATTGTCTAGCAGTAAACTGGTTCGTTTTCAGCCGACCAGTGGTTCGAGTGAACAAATCAAGTTTATTCCATATACCAAGCTTTTTTTAGATGAGCTTGACCATGCGATTGCGCCGTGGATGGCGAGTTTATACCGTAAATGCCCACAGTTGAGTTCGGGCACACATTACTGGTCGGTGTCATGGTTACCTGAAAGCCAGCGTGAAGTTTTAAAAGACAAAAACCTAAATGATGATAGTGCGCTACTCGGTGTAGGTAAGCGAATTTTGTCTAAGTTTACCCAAGCGGTTCCAAGTAATGTTGCCTTTGCTGCCAATGCTGATGACGCACTGTTTGCCACTCTTTGCTATTTGGTCGCGAACCGTAACTTAGCCATGATTTCGGTGTGGAGTCCAACGTTTGCGTTGCAATTGCTGGAACGTTTGGAGTCACTACAACAAGATGTGATTGAGGTTTTACAAAGTGGTTTATGGGGACATCGTCAGGCTTCATTAAAAGAAGTCACTGCACCGCATAGCCCTGAAAGTGCTCAAGCCTTAAGTGATGCTTCAAACGGCGAACAGATCGACTTTAAAAAGCTCTGGCCAAAGTTAAGTCTGGTTTCGAGTTGGGATACCGCAGGTTCAAAAGCTTGGGCCGAAAAATTACAAGAGAAGTTACCCAGTGTTCAGTTTGAAGGCAAAGGGCTATGGGCGACGGAAGGTGTAGTGACTATTCCCTATAACGACCAATACCCACTGGCGTATCAAAGTCACTTCTACGAATTTGAATATTTAGAAGGCGAGAAGCAAGGGCAAATCATTCCCTCGTGGCAGCTTAAACAAGGTGATGTGGTCAGCCCGCTGATTACTTCTGGTAATGGCTTACTTCGTTATTGTCTGGATGACTGCTTAAGAGTGACTGGCTTTATAGAGCAAATCCCGTGTTTTGAGTTTCAAGGCCGCCGTTTTGGTGTCGATCTGGTCGGTGAAAAACTTGCACCTGAAACTGCTCAGCAATTATTGTCGCAGTTAAATGAAACTGAATCGAAAGCGATTTCCTTACTGGCGATTGATACCCAACAACAAGTTAAACCATTTTATTGCGTGCTATTTGAAGGTGAAATTCATCACAGCATTAACGATGAATATATCGACAGTATCTTGCGTCAAAACTTCCATTATGAACTTGCTCGTAACTTAGGGCAGCTTGATCAACCTCAAATTCGCCAAGCCAATAATGGTTGGAATGCCTATAAAAAACTGGTCATGTTTGATGGCATTATCGAAGGTAATATCAAGCCTGAGCCACTCAAAAAAGTCACCCTCAATAGTTTGGAACAACTATGAAAGGGATGAAGCCATTTAATACTCGGTTTTTAACACTTCGACACGTCTTATATCTAGGTGTGTTGTTGGTGTCGAATACGCATGCCATGACTTTAGACGAGGCTTTGTCTGCCAGTTTAAGGCATGAAAGTCAGCTTGAAGTGAGCCGTTTAAGCGTGAACCAGTCCACTGCAATGCTTGAACAGGCAAAACAGCGCGATGGACTTAAAGTCAATTTAGTCGGCCAACTGGACTATGAAAGAATAGATACGCCTTCACACGTCCTGTTTCCAACCGAAGGAAACCGTAAAGGTCGAAGTTTACAATTGCAGGCAGATTATCCGATCTATACGTCTGGCAGACACCGTTTAGGAATTGATGTTGCCGAAAACCAGCTTTCTGCACAAAACCAAGGTTTGTCAGATCAAAGATCGGAAACTATTTTAAACACTGTGATGGTCTATACCGACGTATTAAAAAAGAAAGCGATTTTAGAACTCAGACAAAAGACCATGTCAAATCTGCAACGGTCTTTATATGAGTCAAAGCGCCGTTTCGACGTAGGAATGATTACCCGTGCGGATTTGGCTCAGGTTTTGGCACAAGTCGCGCAAGGCCAAGCCGATATTACACAAGCTCAATCTAACCTGACCGTAAGCGAAGCACAGTTTTACCTAGTGACAGGTGTAACGCCTGAAAACCTTGCTGCCATTAAACAACTACCTGCTATTCCCACGAGCTTAGATGAAATTTTGGCGCAAACCAGAAACCATCCCGCTTTAATGCGCAGTAAATACGAAAAGCAGGCCGCAGAGAAACAATATGCTTTAACTAAGCGGGAACTGTGGCCAACGGTGATGCTCACCAGCCGTGCCGGAAAACAAGATGAAGCGAGCTATATCGGTTCCGAAAGTAATAACTATATGGTTGGGGTACAACTCAATGTACCGCTCTATGACGACGGCTTAAATCGGGCCAATGTTAAAAAAGCACAGGCCGATATAGATTTGGCTAACCAAAAAACGCGAAGTCTTGAACTGGATTTAAATAAGCGTACACGCACGACCTATGCACAGCTTCAAACCATTCGACAAAATAAAGAAGCACTGGCAAATGCCATAGAAGCAGCGTCTATTGCCTTTGTCTACACGCGTAAAGAGTTCGATGTTGGCACCAAAACCACGTTTGATTTGCTCAATACTGAACAAAAGTTACTCGATGCAGAAACCCAAAAAACCGTGAATGACCAAGACGAAGTCGTGTTTGTCTATCAGCTACTCGACCAAATGGGGCGTTTAAATAACTTAGTTCCCGTACAGACCGCACAACAGGTGAATAATGAATAAAACAAATCCACCACTTGCTGACAATACGCTGATTACCCGTGAAGCAACTTTGGCAGATGATCAGGCTTTAAGAGATTTAATCGCTGTACCGATGACCACCAAAGGCATACAAATTAGCTTTCAGCGCGAACCGAGTTATTTTAGAGCGTCCGACATTGTCTATCGACATAAATTACATGTGTTGATTGAAGACACCGAGAGTCAAAAAAATGTCGCTTGTTATAGTAATGGTTACCGCCCATGTTATGTCGATCGGAACGTTCAAAACTTACGGTATGCGGGTGATTTACGGGTAGATCACAACTATCGGGGTAAATCACTGGTGAAGGTTTTGGCGAAGCATGTAAAACAGAGCATGCATGAACCGAACTATAGTCAAATGATTATTTTTGATGATAACCATGCCGCGCGCGCTGCCATCCAAACAGGCAAAACGGGAATGCCTGATTATTATGATGAAGGGCTTATCGAGACATTAAGCCTGACGAGTACAGGCACAAAACGAAAAATCACCGCTTTTTTAAAGCAGAGTTCTCAGCAGAGTGACATTCAAGAAATCCGTACATGTATTGCTGAAGCTCAGCATGTGGAAGCCATGAACCAGTTTATTGCCGACATGGCAGAGTTTTATAACTTTATTCCTGCCTATAACTTTGAAGAACTGGCTCAAGGTCATCGGTATTTTTCAGGAATAAAACTTTCAGACTTTTCACTTTACTTTAAGGGTGAAAAACTGGTGGGCATGTTTGGTTTATGGGATCAGCACAGTATTAAGCAAACCAAAATTTTGCATTACAGTTCAGCCATTAGCGTGCTTAGACCTATTTATAACTTGTTGACTCCGCTAACTAAAGGCATGCGTTTGCCTAAACTGGGCGACTCTATTAAATACCATGTGCTGCATACGCTGATGTGCCATCCACAAGATTTAGCTTTGCATCATAAAATGCTCGAAGATGCCTATAACAAATCAAAACAGCAGGGCGTTGGTGTGGTGAGCTTTACGCTTTCCCATAAAGACCCGCGCTATCAGTTAAACCAGTTTTATAAAGGCGAACGCTTAACAGGAATGCATGGTTTTATTAGTTATGAAGGCGACCCACGACCACATTTTGATAAAAACTTGATTCCATATTTAGAGGTTGGACGTATTTAATTTAACGCTTGAAGTGATACTTTGAATGAAGCCCACGGAAGTGGGTTTTGTCATTTTGAATATGAGTACCAAAGTTGAAGGTCAGTTTATAAAAGAAAACTTAGCAATAATTTATAATATAATTATTTAATTTTTAATGGAAAAGTATTTTAATTTTTATTGATGCGTAGTCACTAAACGTACATATAGCGCAACTACTATACAAATCGAAATTTATTAACATGGTAGTTAAGTGATGAAAAAAAGTTTATTGGGCGGCCTTATTCTGTCTTTATGTACAACTCCAGCTTTTGCACTAAATATTTTATTGGTTAACGATGACGGTCTAACCAGCAATGTCAAAGCACTCTATGATGAATTAAAAGCAAATGGTCATAACGTGCTTGTGTCTGTACCGTGTTCACCACAAAGTGGTCGTGGTGGCGCAATCGTGATGTACAGCTCAACGACGATTACCGCGGATAACGATAAGCAAATTGCGGCTGAAAACGGTTGTCACAACGGCGCTGCACCAATTGGTGCACCTGCTGCGGGGACGTTTACCAAAGCGGGGTATACCAATGGTGACTGGAACTACACGCATGGCACACCAGTCATGGCAACAATTTATGGACTAGATGTGGTTGCACCAAAACGCTGGGGTAAAGCGCCAGACTTAGTTTTATCTGGCCCGAATGAAGGACAAAATGTCGGAAAAGTCGTTGTGCACTCTGGCACGATTGGCAATGTCCAGTTTTCAGCAGGACGCGGGATTCCATCTATTGCCTTAAGCGCCGATACCAACACGGTAGATGATAAGACTTTAAACAACCCTAACTCTGCGATTGTGGCAAAGCAAACCGTAGTGTTATTAAAAGAATTACAAGCTAAGGCTGGTAAGGGCCAATTGTTGCCAAAAGGCATCACGCTTAATGTTAATTTCCCTAAAAATTTAACTACCAGCACACCTTTTGCATTTTCAAAAATTGGGACGTATGACTTATATAAGTTGAAATTCCAAGTGACGAAAGACAATAAAGGCAATAACCAATTTGGCCTAGGAATTGATGCGGCACCTTCGGCTCCAACAGCCGCTCAAATGTCGGATGAAAGCGCCGTAATGCAAAGCAAAATTGCTGTGACTGCCATGCAAGTGGCTTACGATCAGCGACCAGCAGCTCAAGAATGGCTCAAAATTCGTTTAAAAAGCCTATTTAACAAGTAAGGGGAAAGACCATGAAACGTTGTTTGTTGGTTTTACTTCTTGGGCTTGGCTTGGCGGCTTGTAATGACAATGATCATGATGACCAAGTCTCGACTGAAAAACCTGCACTGGCTCCGAGCTTAGATGTCGGCACTTATATTATTAGTACCGAAACTGATCAAGAATTACCTATGGCGGGTAAATACTATTCTGGCGCAGATGGGACTAAATTATTGGTTTTAGATGATGATGAAAACCGTGCCAAAATTGTGATGAGCTACGACGCAAAAACAAAAGCTTGGCGAAGCAATCAGTCTAATCAAGCCCTGACAGTTGAATTGGCACATTATGAAAAAATTGATGATCAAAAACTTTTGCTTAATCAATTGGTCGGCAATTACGATTTATCTTTCCCAGATGGAACAACGGTAAATGCCGAGGTGAATGCACAAGGCAAAATTATCTCGAAAGATCCAAATTGTGTGTTTACAGGTGTTATTACTGAAAATGCCTTAGCGAATACAGCAAATTATCAACTGACCGATAATAAATGTGATGCGCTAAAAAATAACTCGAAAGGTTATGTTGTGGTAGATGAAGACTTAGAGCCTATGAGTTTTAGACTTGTATCTGACATGGTTGCATCAAAAGACATTTGGGCATTTGCACAATCTTAAACACAAAAGACAACGGATTCATTTCGTTGTCTTTTCATCCCAACCTATCTTGCGCCGTTGAAACAATTAACATGGTTTGAAGATAATAATCTACACGTGATTGATTATTTTCTTTATGTGAGTTATGCGCATTAAAGGCTGCGTCATGAAGTTTTACGACTCGAGCGATCGGATTCGAACTACAACGAATTAAATATTCTTCGCGTGTTTCACTTTCTCGTTTAGTTAATGCATCAACGGCATCACGGACTTGTTTTCCAAATAAACTTTCGATTTTGGCTAGCGTAAGAGGTGTGTCTTCAACGCTATCGTGTAGAAGGGCGGTAATAATATAAACTTCTGAAAATCGATGCTCAATTAATGAGTTGACCACACCTTTAATATGGTAATCAAAGTAATCATGAGAACCATACTTTTGGCTTTGATGCGATTCTTTTGACAATCTCTCTGCTAATTCAACTTTATTTTGAGTCATTTTTTGCTCTTATCACTTTAAGTATATGACATGGCCTAATTTGTGAAATGGATCGCTTAAATAACAAGTTTATACTGAATACTTAAATTAGGCATACTCGTTTTAAGATTACCCATGACCAAATTTTGATAAAATCCTGATTCAGTAGCTAGATTTTGGTCGTATTTAAGCCTGAGATAGGTTCGCTGTAAGTGATTAATGCGCAAAAAGTCTTTTTAGAAGAAATTTACTTATTTTAATTAATGAAAAAAATTAACAATAAATGGGATTTATAAATAGAATAAAGTTTTCTAAAGTCAAATAAAAAAAATTCCTGTAAAGGCCTTTTTATAAGACAAAATAGATATAGCTAATGATAAAATAACGTACTAGTTCATCAACATTTAGAACTTTAAAACAATTTGTTAACACTATAATTTAGAAATATTCTGGAAAACTTATGGAAATTTTTGAACTTGTCAAAAAAAACTTATCGGCCTTTATTGCTTCATTTGCTGTCTCTTTCCCAGCTTGCTTATTCCTTGTAAATCAATATGTGAGTGCTCCTCAAGTTGAATCGTTAAAATTGGCTAATGCAAGTTTGCAAACATCCTATAATCTATTGCAAAAAGACTATGAAGATAAAAAAAGTGAATCCAAAAGCTTAGATGAGACAAAAGATATTCTAACTACTAACTTAAATAAGAGTAATAGTGAGCTAACAGTAAATCATTACAATGTGCAGAATTTAAACAATAAAATTCAAGAATTGAATAATGAAAAAGATACTTTGAACTTAAAATTAGACCAAGCCTATGCTGATAACCGAAAGTTGCTGGTACATCTTAAAAACTATCAGGAAAATGCTGATATTCTCCAAAAAATTAGTAATCTTGAATTAAAGAAACAAAATGCTAGAAATGGCCATTCAAGGTCAGTTTTTGATAATAAGACAGATCAAGAAATCAGAGCAGATAACGAAGTAATAGCTAAAGAATATCAACAGCAAATACTCAATTTGCAAGATAAGTTAAAGTGTGTGAATCAGTCCTAAAAATACGCCCTTAAGGGCGTATTTTTATAAGGAGAATATTATTTTTCTAATAAATATTTCTTATTAGGTATTTATAATAACTTTTTACAAGAACAATTAAGTCCTTAGGTTTTGAAATTTTAAACTTTAACTTAATGATATAAGGGTAGACTAAAAATATTACTTAAGAATATCCTTAATTATGTAATTAAATGAAAAACAATAATTATTTAAATAAATTCTAGCCAATTTTACATTGACACTTCAAATATTGGAGATTACCATTTGCGGGCTGGCCTACATTGCCAGTCGGTTGTCGCAGACCGATTCACACCCGTATCAGGATTATTTCTCTGAGGAATAATTTTGTGCGGCCTTCTCGTTCCCTCCCGTAGCGGTAGGACGGGAGAGGGACACCCTCGGGTGTGCTGGTTGTGTGACCAGTCTGCGAACCCTCTTTCGTTCTGCCACCATAATTTTAATGTTTTGGCAGAACTCCATATATAAGGAGTTGGCTTTGCACATCCATTATTTCTTGGCAGTCCTTGCCAAAAGCTATAACAACACAGCTTAAAACATTTAACGCAGCTTGATCATCCAAAGGTTTTCAAGCTTTAAGTCATTTCGACTAAAAACTTAGCAACAATTAAAACTTGAGATGTGCTGTGCACAGTCTTTACGGCTTTGCTATGCCTTTTTTCCCAAAAAAAAGTATCTCTTTTATATACAACAATAATTTTTTATAACGGTAAAAATATGCCACATTCAGATCTTCCATTTCGTGCTTTAGGTGTGCTTCATACGGCAAGATACTTATTTAACAAATACGGTTTTCACAACGTTGGAATTGACCGAATTATAGAGACAGCAAAAATCCCGAAAGCCACGTTTTATAACTACTTTCACTCAAAAGAACGTCTTATTGAAATGAGTCTTACCTTTCAAAAAGATGGCCTTAAACAAGAGGTCATTTCAATTATCTATGTTCAAAAAGAATTAAGCGTAATTGAAAAGCTCCGCAAAATTTATTACTTACACACCGACTTAGATGGACTTTACCATTTGCCGTTTAAAGCGATTTTTGAAATTGCTAAAACAAACCCAAAAGCTTATGGAGCCGTAATTGACTATCGAAACTGGCTCATTAATGAAATCTATAATTTGCTTTTAAAAAGCAATGAAAATGCCTCAAAACAAGATGCGCACATGTTTTTGTTTGTGATTGATGGGGCAATGGTTCAACTTTTAGACCCAAACAAACCAGATGAACGGAAAAGATTGCTTGAGTATTTTTTATTGGGGTTAGGAAACACCTTTATTCCTGAAATAGCTAAACAAGAGCACCTTTGAATTCTTTATTTTTTATATTGAAATATACAGAAGGTTCTGTATACTTTGCCAACACAATATATATTAATAATATTTTAAGGAGTAGAATATGGATAATATTAATCAATTTTTATATTCAAAAACAGCAGCTTCAGAAGAATTTCTAGGAATTAACTATAAAAATTCTTTTTTAGATTTAAAAAGTACATTCGAAAAAAATGGTTTCTTACATTATCAGGCAGCAGAGATTGATTCCGATTCAAAAAGAGTAATCTTTGATGAGTTTCAAATGTTAGAAAAAGATCAATTTGCGCCCTCAGACACCCAACGTTTTCGCCGATATGGAAATGCTTTAATATTGCCATGGGAAAAAGAGCTAAAACCAATTTGGTTACCTCCTGTAGTCAATGATAAAGGTGAATATTTATCAGGATACGACCAAGGCGATAACAACCCTGAACATAGCGCTATAAGATACTTTAATGCTTTAAGTGAAGATGTAAAAAATACTAAATATTTAAACCAATTGGTTATAGATGATTATAATTTAACATTTGGGTTGAGTAATCATTATCTTCCATTATATGTGGGCGTGCATTTTGTCAAACTAACATCTAGTTCAAGTAATATCTTAGGAATTAGTTCACCTGATTGTTTTCATCAAGATGGCGAACCTTTTACTTTTGCTCACTTAATTTATCGCAGTAATAATATTATTGGTGGGGATAATTATATTGCTCATCCTAGTGAAAGAAATAAAAGTTTGAAAGATGTTAATGCAGAAAATATTTATAGTAGTTTTACATTAAAAAATATTTCTGATAGTTTTGCGGTCCATGATTCTTCTGTATGCCACTATGTATCTCCAATTAAAAAAATTGAAACCCATCAAGATGATTTAATTGGTGAAAGATGGATAATTTTAATTGATTATTCTTTAACGAAACAAAAAATATGATAAATAGCCTTATATTTTCATTACTCCCTATCTTGTTAGCGCTAGTCTCAGGATGGGGAGTGGGACAAGCCGCAAATAGTAATACTAGAGATAAGTTAGTCAGCTATATATCTTTCTTAGTTTGGTTGCTTTTAATATCTATAGGATTTCAATTTGGTAGTATTCTTTTTGATAAGCAGTTAGGAACTAAAGTAATTTTAGAATCTTTTGTTTATTCTACAATAATTACTTTAGTTACTTTTATCTTCTTATTTAAAAGAGTTAAGAATATAAATATCCATAAAAAATCTTTATCTGAGATTTTTAAACCTATTAAAGAGTGTTTAATAGCAATCACTATGGTTGTTATTGGAATGTTCTTATATCTTTTATTGCCCAAAGGTTGGAGCAGTGAAACTATAAGTAGTATTCTTTTATATATTTTAATTTTTTTAGTGGGTATAGATTTATCAACTATTAAAATACAATCTTTAACGATTAACCACTTTAAGGTTCCACTCGTTACAATATTTTCACTATTTATTGCGGCTTATTTAACAACATTTATTTTAGGAAAATCTTTTTTTGAACTTGTCGTTTTAGGAAGTGGCTTTGGATGGTTCTCTCTATCGGGACCATTAGTAGGAAAAATCTTAGGACCAGAGCAGGGTACTTTTGCTTTACTTACTGATTTAATCAGAGAGTTCTATGCCATAGGGTTGTTATATCTTCTTGGAAGAAATTATCCGAATCCTGTGATTGGGGTGTGTGGTGCTACCGCTATGGATTCAACCCTTCCATTTGTAAAAAATAATTGCTCACAATTAGATGTTCAAATTGCTATTTTTAGTGGTTTTATCTTAACAGTACTAGCGCCATTTTTTATCATATTCTTTTCAATATTCATTTAAAAAATATGATAAAAATTAGATAGATATTTACTAAATTTCAATTAGTTTGTAAAAAAATAGCCAGTAGTTAGACGATAGAAATTGTCTCTGCTGGCTAAATTTTTGAGTCAATAAAGTTATAACGATAGAAAATATTGATACTTTTCAATTTATCTCTAAAATGAACTACAAAAAATGTAGCCTAACTCTCCCTTAATTTCTATATAAATATTTTCCATAAATTAGCAACCATAGGATGTTTCGCATCTTGAATAAGTTCTCATTTGCTTTTAACAACAGAGACACATGCTGTCTTAAACCGCTATAAAATTCTGCTTGGTGATTTTATAATACACAGCAATAACGAAAGTTTAAGCAGCGTACTAATAAGTAAGATTCAATAGGTACAGCGGTTTTTATAGACAATAAACATAGAAAATTGAGTACTGGATGCCAAATCAATTTGAAACACATACTTCAGATGCGGGAACTACGATTAATTTAAAAATGAATGGTGAGAATTTAGAAAATTTAATGATTTGGGACCGTGTAATAGTAACTACATATGACATTTTCTTTGTATGTATCGCTTTTGAAGCATATATAGAAAATGAAGGGATTCAAACATTTATTGTACTACTATTATTTTTATTATTTCTTTTCTATAAGCACTATGAATATAGAAAAAATAAACGATGGGCTAAGAATGCCGAGGAAACATTTTTTATTTCCAAAAATAATCTTCGCATTTCCAAAGACTGCCTTGGGAAAAATTTGTTAACAAAGGATATTAATACTCAGAAGATTATAGAGATTGTCTACAGACCTTGGAGTGGTGGAGCGTATCCACCTTTTTTGCCAGAGTTCCATCAAGGTACTATTCACTTAATTGGATATAATGATGGTTGTTCATTTGGTATTAATCTTAACAAAGAAGAAGCGGAGGCATTTATTACCGAATTGCGTTCATTAATTATGCAATATCAAGAACCTCGACATTTTATTTTTGCCCCGCATCTGCATTTGGCAAAAGATTGAGTTGAACTAATTGAGAAAAAATATGAAAGACATTGAAGTTTTAGAGATCAATGAAATTGGTGATTATGAAGAAAGCTTATCACTACTGTTAGAAGATTCTGTAAATAACTGAGCTTCAATAGGTTTTCTAGCTCCTATAGAAAAGAACGAAGCCTTAAATTATTGGCATGAGGTCAACAATAAATTAGAGCAAGGTAATAGTCGCCTATGGATTGCTATTTAAGAAGTAAAGATTGGGCAGCTATATTTTTTAGGTATTTGGGTACTCTAGATATAGTAAGTTTATTAATGGCTAACAATAAATCTTGATCAATGCTATTGAAGCCATATGTGTGACAAATATTCGTACAAAGATAGTTGAATAATTGAGCCGTAACTTCAGCATCTGCTTCTGCACGATGAGCTGTGCCATTAAACTTAATATTGAAAAAGTCTGCCATTGCCCCAAGTCGATAACTGGGTTGATGAGGTAAAATACGGCGAGCAAGTTTCAAAGAACAAATGAGTCCAGTGTGTGATGGACTTAACTCCTGTCGAATACTTTCTGCTTTTAGGAATTTCTCATCAAATCCTGCATTGTGAGCAAGTAAAGGATCTGTTCCAATAAAGTCCAATAGAGAAGGAATGACTTCTTCCACAGAAGGAGCATGGTTAACCATATCTTGAGTAATACCAGTCAACTTTGTGATGTAGTATGGAACATTTACACCACAGTTTATTAATGAAACAAAACGTTCTGTGATTTCACCTTCTACAATACGTAAAGCCGCGACTTCTGTAATACGATCGCCAGCCTCAGGGCTGACTCCTGTAGTCTCGAAGTCAAGTACAATGATTGGTGAAACATTCATAAAACGCTTTCTCTATTAGAAATTGAGTATTAAAAGCACAACACTTTTCATCATAATAATAGCTCTAAGTCAAAGATATCACTATACGAAAGGTGATTCGAACATCAATTTAGGCGCTTTTCGGCCAAGCACATGGTCTGTTTAAGCTGTTTACGATTAAAACCTAAAAACTCAATCACATTTCTAAAAAGTGCTGGTGCTTTAGCAATCGGAGTATTGATTTTAGGTACAACGGTCATATCTTTACGCCGTTCTATGCTTTCAACTACACCCGAAATAACCTCTTCAATAGATATATATTTCCAAATACCCGAGTTACCTTTCCACACAGCTTTACCTGCTGGGTCATTTTGAATATTGTCCATTAATGGTGTTTTAAAGAAAGTTGGGTGAAGGCTGCCAACGCCTATATTTAAATATTTTAATTCCAGACGAAGGCTATCGCATAAAGCCCAAACACCAGCTTTACTCGAAGTGTAGTGCGTGTTTAACGGGGAGTGGACGAAAGCGGCCATTGAAGACACCGCCAGTAAATATCCTTGAGTTTGTTTTACATACGGTATAGCTGCACGGAAAGTACGAAATACCCCTGTAAGGTTAATATCGATGGTTCGCTCAAAAGTTTCAGGAGCCATATGTTCTAGTGCTTCTGTTGTAGCTATGCCTGCATTTGCAATCACCACATCAATTTTACCGAAGTGTTGAGCTGCATTTGACATCGCCATTTCTAGGCTTTCCAAAGAACGGACATCGGCAGCCCAGCCTGCGGCAATGCTTTGCCCACCTAGCTGTTTTGCCTGACTTTCAACTTTGTTAAGGTCTAAATCTAGGAGTGCTAGTTTTGCGCCTTTCGCTTGTAATGCTTGGGCAATCGCAAGTCCTAGTCCACCTGTTGAACCTGTAATTACGACAACTTTATCTTTTAATTTGTATTTAGACATATAAGATTTCCAGACATTTTAATAATTGAGCTTTAAGCTAATGGATTATTTCTGGGCGTGTTCAGATTCAGTTTCGAGTTGTTGAAGTAAACCCTGCAATTTCTTGTGGCGTACTACCAGTGCATCACTAGCTGCACTAAAGATTCCGCGTAATAACGAAAACGGAACCCAACGCACTGGAGCAAAAATACGTGGCTGTCGGCGCTGTACACCTTTTACAATTGCTTGCGCCATATATTCCGGAGAAATAGGCTTGCGTAACCATGCCGGAAATCCTGCTTCAATCATCTTCGTTACAGTTGCGTTTCCTCCAAAGGCAACTTTAGCGATCGGTGTTGCTGTCCAGCCTGGATAGACAACACTGGCTGTTGCGCCGGTATATGCAATCTCTGTACGGAGACAGCGTCCGAGCATTTCTACTGCCGCTTTTGAAGCCGCATATGGAGCGTTTGCCATTCCATTGACGAAGCAATAAACAGAAGAGGTTATGAGGATTTGTCCTTTATTACGGGTCACCTCTGGTAAGGCAGCACGGACTGTGCGCCAGACACCAAGTAAATCAACTTCAACAATCTTATCGAACTCAGCTTCATCACAGCTAGCAATTGTCGAAGCACCATCACGCCATGAGATACCTGCATTGGCAAAAGCTATATCAAGGTGTCCAAAGTGTTTTATTGTTTTCTGGACTACATCTTTTGTGGCTACTGCATCAGTAACGTCTAGCGCTAATGGTAATACACGAGATGCCTCAAATTCAGATGCAAGTTTATCTACAGTTTCCTGTTGCATATCGGTGAGTACCAAGTTTGCACCTAATGCATAAAATTCACGGGCTGTTGCTGCACCAATCCCTCCAGCGGCTCCTGTAATTAAAACAACTTTTTTGTTCAGGTCATATTTCATGGTCTTTCTCCAAATGTTTTAAATTTACTGTTACTTGACTGGAACGATGCGTTTAAGAAAGTCGATCTGATCACTCACAACACGCTCAAAAGCTTCACCAACGTAAATTTCAAAATGACCATCGGCGTAGTGTTTAACTTCATGATTGGGTGTATGGCTCGCATGACGCAATGTTGTTTTTGAGGGCGCCACCGAGTCGGTATCACAGACACAAAACAACACGGGCGCTTGAATACGTGATGTCTTACGGCCCGGGTAATAGCGTATGATGTCGAGTACAAAACGTGCAGCGACATAGTTTGGAATATTTGATCCTGAAGGCATGAGTGCGAGATAGCCTGAATAAGCGTCAGGTGCATTCATTAATGCTGTATGTCCTGATGGAGCTGCAAGAGGCACCATGACTGGCTTTGCGCCGAGCATTGATCCAATCTTGTCTTTTAAAGCAAGTCCCGTGAGCTTGAGGGTAGTTATCGGATTCATGGCCATGCTGGATGAGAAACCATCAGTGAAGGGGCATTGTGATATAACAGCAGCAAGTCGATTATCGTCAGCAGCTGTTGCCAGCACATGACCTCCACCGAAAGAAGTTCCCCATATAACTACGCGGTTTGGATCAATTTTGTCTAGGCTACGTGCATAGGCAATGGCGGCTTTCCAGTCTTCAAGCTGACTTTTTATATCTAGTAATTGTCGAGGTTGTCCTTCGCTATCACCAAAATAGCGATAATCAAACACTAAACAAGCATAACCCTCTGCCACAAAGCGCTCTGCAAAAGCGGTTAAACGCATTCTACGAGTACCACCCAGACCGTGCGCCATCACAATAATTGGTGTAGTGGCCTCGGTCGCTGGACGATATAAATAGGCACTGCATTCCATGCCATTTGAATCAAACTGAACATCAAGTGGTGCTTGGGGCACATTATTTAGACTTTTACCCATCGTATTTTTCTCAATATTTGCTATAACGCTATCTTCTGAAAAATAACGAGATTGGGCTTGATGAAAGCTGCCATATTGCTTGACACTTTGCGCCAAAATTTGGATTGAGCAGGTGTTTTTAGTTATTTGCTTTTGTTTAAAAGCTTTAAGTACACTAATTGATATTTGGCGCCAAATTAGAACTATACGGAATGAATGGATTGAATAAGCCGTTGTATAGAAGAAGGATTTCTGAAATCTATGTTCATTTATTATTTGAATATCTGGAAAAACTAGGACATGACCCAGAAAAGGTGCTGGGTGAGCCTTGGCCTAAAGCAGATTCAAATCATTTAGAAGGCGTAGATATTGACCATTGGGAAAATCTTCTCATTATTGCTAAAGATTATTTAAATGACCCTTTCATTGGTTTACATGTGGGTCAAACCATTACAGCTCAGCATCTAGGTGTTTTAGGGTCAGTATTTCTTGCCTGTGAAAATCTGGGAGCGGTTTTAGAAAGGTTTGAACGATATCAGCGGCTTGTCTATGATGTTTATCCAGCCACTGTTCACATTCATACTGAATATGTAGAGCTTTCATGGGATACAAAAGGTGAGCAAGTCGGCCCTTTATCGGATGAAACTGGCCGTACCGTTATAGTTCAGTTTTGCCGTAGTCTCATTAGAGGAAAAGAAAGACTCAAAGAAATACATTTTATTCATGAACAGCCTGAAAATGTTCAGCCTTATGAGGAGTATTTTGGTTGTCCTGTGCTTTTTGAGCAACCCGTGGCACTTATGCGTTTTGATAAGGAAATCTTAAGTCTACCGCTTAAAAACTCCGACGCCGCCTTAGTCGCCATACTAGAAAAACATGCCGACAAATTACTGGCAAGCCTGCCACATATTGATGAAATTACAGATCAAGTTCGTAAACAGATTGCTTACTTACTTCATCAAGGTGAGCCAACTATTGAACAGCTTGCAGAGCGCTTAAATTATTCACGTAGAACCTTACAACGCCGTTTAACCGAAGCAGGGACGAATTTTCGAAAAGAATTAAATACTGTCCGTTACGAATTAGCAAAATCGTATTTAAAAGATCCAAGACTACAAATTGTGGAAATAGCATTGCTGTTAGGTTATGCCGAGCACAGCCCATTTACACGGGCTTATAAAGAGTGGTCGGGTAAAACACCACAACAAGCCCGCGAGGAAATGAATAACTGAGGGTAGAACCTCTTAAAATAAGATGTGCATATGTTTTGAGTGTTCATTCATCGTTTAATACACATTCAAAATTACTTGGGTTTTCTTTACATCTTACTTTTTTCAAAAAATTCATCATTTTAGGGTCATAGATACCCGCCTTGGTTAGCTGTATACGTGCCTCACGCATCATTTTCATATAATTTAATTGTTCATTTTTAGGAATATCCATCCAATATTTTGAAGGAATATCACTTTCATATTTAGCAATAATGCCAAACGTTCTATTTAATTGGCTTGCTACCCAAGTGCGCGACTTTTGTCCAAAACCTGCTGGAAACTGGTCTTTACGAATAATGAAGTTTGCTGAAATTTGAGTCAAAGGAAAACGAACAATTGCCCCTTTCTCACCTAAACCTTTGTAGAGTTCAAAAGGTTTAAATGCAACAATAGGAGCGGGCACAATATCAATTTCATGGTTATTAAACTTCGCACCGGCATTGGTCACATCTACAGATACAGCCTGACCTCCAACATGTTGCACAAGCTTGGGTTGGGCTTCATCATATTTAAATACCCCAATTTTTTTACCAGCAGCCTTTGCGAGTGTATTGATGCTTCGATCATTTACAAATAAATATGCAGGGCCAATTGTGCCTAAACCTGCAATTTCGTAAGGGCCTACCACCATATTTTTTGCGGCCATAGGTGAAGACAACAGCTTATAAGCATTAATCGCCGTTTTCATATTTGTTAATGCGCCAACTGCATCTAAAGATCCTGTATATTTATTAAACTGGCGGCCACGTAAACCACTAATAATAGCGCCATCACATTTGCCAACTTTTAAATCTTCAGCCGCAACGCGTTCATCAACATACGCTTTTAAAGATAGATCTGCTCCCCAATTTTTGGCTTCAAGTGCATAGTCTTTGGCTAAAGCGAAAGCGTCTCCCGATTTACCAATTGGGTCAAACACACACACGACTTGTTGCTTGGCATAAAGAGTTGTTGTTAAACATGTGCTTGCAATAAGTAAAATAGTTTTAAAACGATCCATATTTAATTATCCATTTTTTAAATTATAAAAATTATTTTATAAATCTAGGTTAGATGAGATATGACATTTAAATAAGAATTTAAAGAGAAAAGGTCAAAAGACAGCCTTGGTTCAGGAAGTCATTTAATGATTTATTAGAATGTTTATTGTCCGATTTGCGGAAAAAAAACTCATAAATCGGTATTTTCTCTATTCTTTTTATATCCTTAAATAAACTTAAAAATTAGTTTATCCATTCCACAATGGAGATTAATTTATGGAAATCTTAAAAACAAAAATTGTAATTATGGACTCAGGGCTAACGAACTTCCCTAACAGTGAAATAGAGATTTTTGCGAGTAGTGCAAGGCATCGTATAGGCCTATCTAAGTGTATCAAGAGTAACAAAACTGTAGTCAATGGATAGACCTCAGTACTCAAAGACTTGATGCAAACAGATCAACAAGAAGATTAGAAAACGATTATTAGAATTTAAATGATTTTTGGAGTTAATAATGAGATTTAGAAAAGGATTTTTAGCACTTAGCCTAGGTTTACTCTTTATAAACTTAGGATGTGCAAACAATGATAGTGATGACAATAATGCTGCCGCAAGTATTTATATTAATGGAAAAATTTATACTGCCAAAGATAAAGATTCCCTTCAACAAGCTATCGCAATTGCCCATGACGGAACCATCCTAAAAGTAGGTAGTAATGAAGAAATTAAAAAAATTGCAGACAACAATACACAAGTTGTCGATCTAGAAAATAAAGTTCTAATGCCAGGTTTAATCGATAGTCATATTCATGCTTTAGCTTCTGGTGTAGAGGCGATATTAGCCACTATGGATAGCGGCGATACCACCATAGATATTGCTAAAGTTGAAGCAAAACTTAAACAAGCCAGTCTCGATGGTACGGGAGTTGCTGGAGATGTTCTATTTTTAAATGGTTTGTCATCAGAATATTGGGAATTGGCCGACCAACTCTCAAATGTATTTAATAATAATGAATGGAAAGATCGTCCCATTGCATTAATTGGTAGTGACCACCATACGGCATGGGTAAACCAAGCACTTCTAAAGAAAGCTGGTATAGATGCAAACTTCATTCAGCAATTAAGCCCAGATGACCAGCAAAATGTTGCACATAATGAAAACTTTGAACCAACTGGATTTGTGATTGATTCTGGCTGGGATATGGTGAGTGATAAAATTCCATCTGTATCACATGATCTGCTTTATAAAGGCTCTAAAGAAGCAGTCAAATACTATAACAGTTTGGGGCTCACTGCGTGGATGGACATCGCTGCAAACGCCAGTCCGAATAAGGGAATTACCAATATTAAAAATACAGAGGAAACCATAGGGATGATTCCAATGTATAAAGAATTATCTCAAAAAGGAGAGTTAACAGCACGAGTTTCTGGGTTACATGTCATTAATTCAAAAAGTACGCCGCAAGTTTTTAACATTATTGAGTCAATCAATAGTAAATACAAAAACATAGATAACTTTAATTTAGTCGGTGTGAAAGTATTTGCTGATGGTGTATTAGAGATTCCAGCCCAATCAGCTGCATTACTTGGTCGGTACTCTAATAGTAACAAGCAAGGCACTTTATTATTTGACCCAAATACTTTTAAGTTAGTTGTTGATGAAGCGGATAAGCGAAATATGATTGTTCATATTCATGCTGTTGGGGATAGAGCTGTACAGGAGTCTTTAAATGCCTTTGAGTACGCTCGTTCAAAGCGTCAAAGCAATGTCCCTCATAGCATTACTCACCTTCAGCTCGTAGACCCTAAAGACTATAAGCGCTTTAAACAAAACAATGTGATTGCTTCTATGCAATTGGCATGGGCCTATGAAGACAGTTTTAACAGAGAACTGGTAAAACCTTATATCGATGCAACTTCTTATAAGGGTATGTATCCTGCACATTCGTTGTTAGTTAACGGCGCAACCATTGCGGGTGCAAGTGATGCACCAGTTTCAACAGCCAATCCTTTTGTTGCTATGGCGACAGCAATTACCAGAAAAGGTAATGAAGGAGATGTTTTAAACCCAGCAGAAGCCATTGATCGAGATACAGTATTTAAGGCTTATACGATTAATTCGGCAAAAGCGCTTTATTTAGATAAAAGCATCGGCACGCTCGAACCGGGCAAAAAAGCCGATATGATTTTAGTAGATAGAGACATTTTTAAAGTTTCACCTGAACAGTTGGCTGAAACAAAAGTGGTATGGACCATTTTTAATGGAAAGAAAGTTTATCAACAATAAACTCGTTATTTAGAGTTTGAGGTGAGCTGAAGAAAAATCAGCTCACTTGCTGGCCCGTTTTATACAGCTGTATTTATATTTCCTGCTATTAAAAATCAATAATTTGCTTAAAACTATTCGACCTCTTAAAAATTTTTACTCAGTAAAGAAAAAATGAGTAACATGAAACCTTAGAAGATTTATCACACATAACATCTATGAAGAAAAACTCAAAGCTTGACCAAGATAGGCTCTTTATTAAATTGTTATTTAAGTCCACCTCTGAAGTGACGGAGGATGAAATTGAGTACTACCGAAAATATCCCGATCAGATCGATCAAGTCACAGCTCCTCTAAACATTCATAAAATATTCTTGTGGGCTGGTGCTTTATTGGGCGTTATCGTGGTGGCTATAGCTAAATTTCTTAAATTTTCTGGCACCTTAGATTTCCTATCTGAAGGCGTATTAGAGTTTGTTATAGATATTATTTATGAAACGGGCATTGCCTTAATTGGCGCAGCCGCGACAGCCTTTATGCTGGGTGTTTTATTGAATAAGCAACAAGAAAATGCCACAAAATGGCGTGAAGAAATTCGTAGAAGAGTAAAAGAGAGTGAAGAATAAATTTATAACTCAGCGTTTTACTTATCCATCAAAATTTTTATGGTGAAAGTGCTTTTTGAGCCATGATTGCTATAGTGAATAGAACCTTTAAGCGCAACCACGATCGCATGTACAACAGCTAATCCCAAACCTGTGCCACCAAACTCTTTATTTCTTGACTCTTCTAATCGAAAAAAGGGTTTAAACAGATCGTCTTGGAACTCAGTTGCAATACCGGGGCCTTCATCTTCAATTTTTAAGATCCAGTTGTCTGTAACCACTTCTGAAGAGATTTTAAGTTTTCCTGCATTTGAATAACGAATTGAGTTATCAATTAACGCAATTAAGACTTGCTCAATACGGCGGCGGTCACAAAATACCGGCAGCTCTGTTAAATCAAGTTCTGGCACTAAGTTCGCTTGTTCTAAGCGGTCTTCAAAGGCCTTGAGAACTTTTTCAATCACAGATTTAAAGTCTAATAACTCATAATTTAATCTTAACTGTTGATTCTCAACTAAACTTATCGTTCGTAAGTCTTCAACTAAATGAGATAAACCTTCAACTTGATTTAAAAGACTTTTAAATAGAATTTCATCAGGCTTAAAAACGCCGTCGATGATGCCTTGCAGGCGGCCTTGTAAAATTGTGATTGGAGTTCTTAATTCATGAGCGATGGCAGCATTCCAAACTTGCGCATTTTTAACTGATACTTCTAGCTTTTGCGCCATATCATTAAAATTATGTAAAAGTTCGGACATTTCAGCTGAATGAATTCTGTTGTCGTAAGCTCTGGCAGAGAGATCACCCTGACTAATTTTGTTTGCTGCTTCGGCTAAGAAATTAATGGGTAGAATAAAACGTTTTGCGAGGTGCATGCCGATCACGAGTGAAATCATACAACCACACAAGATGACGGTAGACAACCAAATCCAATCTATGAAATGAAAATTTGTCCAATCCTCTTGTAGGGAATCTAAAGTGAGCCAACCTTTTTCAATGGCATAGTTATAAATTAGGTAGCCTAGCAACATAGAAAACAGAGTAACGCTTAAATTAACAATACTGAAAGCAATAAAAAGCTGCTTGCTGATTCCTAACTTATTTTTCATAAAATATTTCCTAGCCATATTTTTAATATTATTTAGATATCATCTTTTACAGCTAGTGGATTATCGAGTCGATATCCTACACCACGCACATTAATTAACATGTGGAGTATTCCTTGTTCCTCCAATTTTTTTCTAAGCTTACTTACATGGCTGTCTACGGTTCGTTCTAGGGCATCGCTATCGTTCATGCAATGATTCATGAGCTCACCGCGTGTAAAAACTTTATGGGGCTGGTCAATCATGAATGAAATAATTTTATATTCAGTCAGCGTCAAATTAAGCAATATTTTCTTATTTTGAGCGTGAATATAAACACCATGAGTATCGGTATCAATTTCAATATCTTTGTAGACCTTATTTTTGTTAAATGGCTTGTTTGTTAACTGAGTACGTCTTAAGACTGCCTGAACTCTAGCGATCACTTCATTTGGGTTAAATGGTTTAACAACAAAGTCATCTGCACCAACTCGTAATGCCATGACCTTATCAATATCTTGATCTAGTGCAGTGAGCATAATGACAGGTGTTTGAGCTTTCTGGCGTATTTTATTCAGTACTTCCCATCCGTTTAATTCGGGTAATTTAATATCGAGTAAAATTAAATCAATGGGTTGACTAGCGTGCAATTCAATAGCTTGCTTTCCATTCATGGCACGCAAAACACTCATTCCTTCACGTTTCAAATAATTTTCAATAATGTCACCAATATCATAATCATCCTCTACAACAAGAATAACTTTATCGCGACAATCAAAAGAAAAAGAATGATCAAACATAGAAATTTGGCTATATAAAATGCTTCAACTCATCATACGCTAAATTATCTCTATTTCTCCACAGTTACTCCACACTTTAGTGACGATCGCTACACACTCATCAAAAATAATGTCAGCATCAAAAACTCACTTGGTCTGGACAGTATGCAAAAGCATCTTTTACTTCCTTTATTTTTATCTATTGGGCTGGTATTACAGGGGTGTGGTTCACAAGAAACGGCTCAAGCTGAGCCACCGCCAGCTAAAGTTAGTGTATTAAACATCCAACCACAATCGGTTAATTTTAGTGAAAATCTCCCTGCACGTGTACAGGCATTTCGTACTGCTGAAATACGTCCGCAAGTCGGAGGAATTATTGAAAGAGTTTTATTTAAACAAGGTAGTGAAGTTAGAGCAGGGCAAGCTTTATATAAAATTAATTCAGAGACTTTTGAAGCCGACGTAAATAGTAATAGAGCTTCACTTAATAAAGCTGAGGCAGAGGTTGCGAGACTGAAAGTTCAGTTAGACCGTTACGAACAACTCTTACCAAGTAATGCAATTAGTAAGCAAGAAGTGAGTAATGCTCAAGCTCAATATCGTCAGGCGCTCGCTGATGTCGCGCAAATGAAAGCGTTACTTACTAGACAAAAGTTGAATCTGCAATATGCCACTGTACGAGCGCCGATCTCAGGTCGTATTGGACAATCTTTTGTCACTGAAGGGGCATTGGTTGGTCAAGGCGATACAAATACCATGGCAACCATTCAACAGATTGATAAAGTCTATGTCGATGTAAAACAATCGATTAGTGAATATGAGCGTCTACAAGCTGCCTTAAAAAGTGGTGAGTTATCTGCAAACAGTGAGAAAACGGTTCGTATTTCTAATAGCCACGGACAAGAATATAACGTCACAGCAAAAATGTTGTTTGAAGATATTAACGTTGACCCTGAAACAGGTGATGTGACCTTCCGTATTGAAGTAAATAATACCGAGAGAAAACTACTTCCTGGTATGTATGTGCGAGTCAATATTGACCGAGCTTCTATTCCACAAGCCTTGTTAGTTCCAGCTCAAGCGATTCAGCGCAATATCAATGGTGAGCCACAGGTCTATGTGATTAATGCCAAAGGCTCGGCTGAGATTCGTCCTATCGAAATTGGACAGCAATATGAACAGTACTATATCGCCAACAAAGGTTTGAAAGTCGGTGACAAAGTCGTTGTTGAAGGTATGGAGCGTATCCAGCCAAATCAAAAACTGGCAATGACGACGTGGAAAAAGCCTGCATCAGAAAATAGTGCTTCAAATGTAGAAACAAAACCGTCTACAAATCAAGGAGCTCAACCATGATGTCTCAATTTTTTATTCGACGTCCTGTTTTTGCATGGGTGATCGCAATTTTCATTATATTGTTTGGGTTACTTAGTATTCCAAAATTGCCGATTGCTCGTTTCCCTAGCGTAGCGCCTCCTCAAGTGAACATTGGTGCGACGTATCCGGGAGCAACAGCAAAGACTATTAACGATAGTGTTGTTACCTTAATTGAGCGAGAGTTATCGGGTGTAAAAAACTTACTTTACTATAGTGCGACAACCGATACTTCGGGCACAGCAGAAATTTCTGCAACCTTTAAACCCGGTACAGATGTCGAAATGGCTCAGGTTGATGTTCAGAATAAAATCAAGGCTGTTGAAGCACGCTTACCACAGATTGTGCGGCAGCAAGGTTTACAGGTTGAGGCATCATCTTCAGGCTTCTTGATGCTGGTCGGTATTAACTCTCCGAATGGCCAATATTCAGAAGTAGACTTAAGTGATTATCTGGTTCGAAATGTCGTAGAAGAGCTAAAACGTGTTGAAGGCGTTGGTAAAGTCCAATCTTTCGGTGCAGAGAAAGCCCTACGCATTTGGGTCGATCCAAATAAATTGGTTTCTTATGGTTTATCAATTAGTGATGTAAACAATGCAATTCGTGAAAATAATGTTGAAATTGCACCGGGGCGCCTAGGCGATTTACCTGCCAATAAAGGTCAACTGATTACGATTCCATTGTCAGCGCAAGGTCAGCTATCAAGTGTTGAGCAATTTAGGAATATCAGCTTAAAAAGCAAAACGAACGGAAGTGTAATTCGTCTGTCCGATGTTGCAAATGTTGAAATCGGATCACAAGCCTACAACTTCGCTATTTTAGAGAATGGTAAACCCGCTACAGCTGCCGCAATCCAGTTAAGCCCGGGTGCGAACGCCGTAAAAACAGCAGAAGGTGTTAGAGCAAAAATTGAAGAATTAAAGTTGAACTTACCAGAGGGCATGCAGTTTAGTATTCCTTACGACACCGCGCCGTTTGTTAAAATTTCAATTGAAAAGGTAATTCATACATTACTTGAAGCGATGGTTCTGGTTTTCATTGTGATGTATTTATTTTTGCACAATGTACGCTATACGCTTATTCCAGCGATTGTTGCACCGATTGCTTTACTCGGTACTTTTACCGTGATGCTGCTTGCCGGCTTCTCAATTAACGTACTCACCATGTTCGGTATGGTGCTCGCCATCGGGATTATTGTCGACGATGCGATTGTTGTCGTTGAAAACGTCGAAAGGATTATGGCGACTGAAGGATTAAATCCGAAAGAAGCGACATCTAAAGCAATGAAAGAGATTACCAGTCCTATTATTGGTATTACCTTAGTGTTGTCTGCTGTGTTTTTACCAATGGCTTTTGCAAGTGGTTCGGTCGGGATCATTTATAAACAATTTACGCTGACCATGTCCGTGTCTATTTTATTCTCGGCTTTATTGGCGCTCATTTTAACACCTGCACTTTGTGCCACTATTTTAAAACCAATTGATGGTCATCATCAGAAGAAAGGTTTCTTTGCATGGTTTGACCGTAGCTTTGATAAAGTGACGAAAAAGTATGAACTGATACTCCTTAAAATCATCAAACATACAGTTCCAGTCATGATGATCTTTGTGGTGATTACAGGCATTACCTTTGCAGGAATGAAGTACTGGCCAACAGCATTTATGCCAGAGGAAGATCAAGGCTGGTTTATGACGTCTTTCCAATTACCATCAGATGCAACGGCAGAACGTACTCGAAATGTAGTGAATCAATTTGAAAATTCGCTTAAAGACAAACCCGATGTCAAAAGTAATACGACGATTATGGGATGGGGTTTTAGCGGTGCAGGACAAAACGTAGGTGTTGCATTCACGACCTTAAAAGATTTCAACGAGCGTACTTCTTCGGCAACTGAAATGACAAATGCAGTCAATGCATCAATGGCGAATAGTTCGGAAGGTGAAACAATGGCGGTACTTCCACCTGCTATTGATGAACTGGGTACATTCTCTGGCTTTAGTTTACGTTTACAAGATCGTGCGAACTTAGGTATGCCTGCATTATTGGCTGCCCAAGACCAACTTATGCAGATGGCTGCCAAGAACAAAAAGTTCTATATGGTGTGGAATGAAGGTTTACCACAAGGCGACAATATTTCTTTAAAAATTGACCGTGAAAAGCTTAATACCCTTGGTGTTAAATTCTCAGACGTTTCAGACATCATTTCAACCTCAATGGGTTCAATGTATATCAATGACTTCCCGAATCAGGGTCGTATGCAACAAGTGATTGTGCAAGTTGAAGCTAAATCACGTATGCAACTCAAAGATATCTTGAACTTGAAAGTGATGGGTTCGAGTGGTCAATTGGTTTCTTTGTCTGAAGTAGTAACGCCTCAATGGAACAAAGCACCGCAACAATATAATCGTTACAACGGACGACCGTCTTTAAGTATTGCCGGCATTCCTAACTTCGACACATCTTCGGGTGAGGCAATGCGTGAAATGGAACAGTTGATTGCTCAGTTGCCTAAAGGTATTGGCTATGAATGGACTGGTATTTCTCTACAAGAAAAGCAGTCTGAATCTCAAATGGCCTTTTTACTTGGTTTATCAATGTTAGTGGTGTTTCTTGTATTGGCTGCACTCTATGAAAGCTGGGCGATTCCACTATCTGTGATGTTGGTTGTTCCACTTGGTATTTTCGGTGCAATCATTGCCATTATGTCGAGAGGTCTAATGAATGATGTGTTCTTCAAAATTGGACTCATTACGATTATTGGTCTATCCGCAAAGAATGCCATCTTGATTGTTGAGTTTGCAAAGATGCTCAAAGAGGAAGGAATGAGTTTGATTGAAGCTACAGTTGCAGCAGCCAAACTTCGCTTACGACCAATCTTGATGACTTCTCTTGCTTTTACATGTGGTGTGATTCCTCTCGTAATTGCAACTGGTGCAAGTTCTGAGACTCAACATGCTTTAGGTACTGGTGTATTTGGGGGCATGATCTCGGCAACGATTCTGGCTATTTTCTTTGTTCCCGTGTTCTTTATCTTCATTTTGGGCGTCGTGGAAAAGCTAACTTCTAAGAAAAAAATCTCATCTTAAGTTAAATGCGTCAGGGGAAATACTCAATTTCCTCTGATGCGTCCTATGCTCAACTCATTTTATTATTTGGAGAATACTATGTCGAAAGCGGCAATCGTATCTCGTGGACTCGTTGTTTCTGCACTTTCTGTTGCACTCGTCGCATGTGTAAATATGCAAGCACCACAGCCGACAGCGATTTCTCATATTCCTCAAAATTTTGCTCAGAATTCTTTAGGAACCACCATTGCTGAGAAAAGTTATAAAGAGTTTATTTCTGACCCTAAATTATTACAGGTCATTGAAATCGGCCTAAACAATAATCGGGATTTACGGACTGCTACGCTGAATATTGAGCGCGTACAGCAACAATACCAAATCACAAAAAATAGCCAGCTCCCGACCATTGGCGTAACGGGAAATGCAGTACGGCAGGTTAGCCCATCGATTAACCCCAATAACCCAGTTTCTACATTTCAAGTGGGTTTAGGAATGACTGCCTATGAGCTAGACTTTTGGGGACGTGTTCAAAATTTAAAAGATGCTGCATTAAATAACTATCTTGCAACTCAAAGCGCGAAAGAAGCTGTGCAAATTGGTTTAATCAGTAACATCACGCAGGTCTGGTTAAATTATGCTTTTGCACAAGCCAATTTAAACCTTGCTGAACAGACCTTAAAAGCACAAGTCGAAGCTTATAACCTAAACAAGAAGCGCTTTGATGTCGGTATCGACAGTGAAGTTCCATTAAAACAAGCACAAATTTCGGTAGAGACTGCTAGAAACGATGTCGCAACTTATAAGACCCAAATTCTACAGGCAAAAAATCTACTGGATTTGTTAGCTGGTTCTCCTGTTCCTCAAAACTTACTTCCAAATGATTCAATTAAAAATATTACCCTTGAGAAGAATTTTGCAGCGGGTTTACCAAGTGATTTGTTAAATCATCGTCCTGATCTTAAAGCGGCTGAATATAGCTTACGAGCGGCAGGGGCAAATATTGGTGCTGCGAAGGCGCGAATGTTCCCAACCATAAGCCTTACTGGTTCTACGGGTTATGCCTCTACTGAACTTAAAGATTTATTTAAGTCGGGTAATTTTGCATGGTCAGTTGGACCAAGCGTTGATCTACCAATTTTTGATTGGGGAACAAGAAAGGCGGGTATCAAAATTGCTGAAATAGACCAAAAAATTGCTTTATCAGAATATGAAAAAACTATTCAAACAGCCTTTAAAGAAGTGAATGATGCTCTTGCTACACATGCACATATTGAAGAACGCCTAGATGCGCAGCGCCGTTTAGTCTCTGCTACAGCTGCAACATATAAACTCTCAATGGCACGTTATAAAGCTGGGGTTGATAGTTATTTTACGGTTTTGGATGCACAACGTTCTGCGTATGCAGCACAGCAAGGGTTACTTGCACTTGAACAAGTCAAATTAAATAATCAGATTGAAATTTATAAAGTTTTAGGAGGGGGATTATCTAAAGAATCATAATATTTTTAATTCATATTTCTAGTTGAAGCTTGTTCCAATCTCTTAAATCAGCGCAAATGAAAAAAGAGTGTCTTCAACTAGAAAACTTAAAAAAACAAAATGATTATTCACATTTACTTAAGACTTTCCTTAATTATGTAATTAAATGAAAAACAATAATTAATTAAATAATTTCTAGCCAATTTCACATTGACACCTTAATTATTGAAGATTACCATTTGCCTGCTGGCCACATTGCCAGTCGGTCGTCGCGGACCGATTTTTTCGACCACATCAGGATTATTTCTTCTGAGGAATAGTTTTGTGTGAGCATCTCCTCGTTCCCTCCCGTTGCGGTAGGACGGGAGAGGGACACCTTCGGGTGTGCTGGAGTCGAAACCAGTCCGCGAACCCTTTCTCGTTCTGCCACCATAATTCCTATTAATGTCTGGCAGAACTCCCAATAAAAAGGAGTTGGCTTTGCACATCCATTATTTCTTGGCTCTCGATGCCAAAAGCTATAACGATACAACTTAAATCATCTTTAAACAGTCTGACGAGCTTTAAGCTTTTCGGGCTTTAAGTTATTACGGCTCAAAAAACTTGCATTAACAATAAAACTTGAGATGTGCCAAGCACAGTCTTACGGCTTTGCTATGCCTTTTTTTCTCCCAGAAAAGTATCTCTTTTAGAAACAACAAGAATTTATAACGGTAAAACTATGTCAAATTTAGAAATCTCTTCCAAAAAATTACAGGTTATTCGTACGGCGATACACTTATTTACCACCCATGGTTTTCACACGGCGGGAATAGACCTGATTGCCAAAGAATCCAAAATACCAAAAGGCACCTTGTACAACTACTTTCACTCAAAAGAGCGCCTGATTGAAATGTGTATCGCCTTTCAAAAGAGACTGCTTAAAGAAGAAGTACTGTCAATTATTTACTCAAACCGCTACCGCACCTCAAACGATAAACTCAAAGAAATTGTTCGTTTACATGTCTGTTCTAATAGCCTCTATCACTTATTACTCAAAGCCATATTTGAAATTAAACTCGTTTATTCGCAAGGTTACCGCATGGCGGTTGAATATCGAAAATGGTTACTTCATGAGATTTTTGATCTGGTTTTTAGTCTAGAAACTTCTGCAATAAAACCCGATGCCAACATGGTGTTAAACCTAATTGATGGCTTGATGATGCAGTTTCTAAGCTCGAACAGTTTAGAAGAAAGGGATGTGATGTTAGAGCAGTTTTTTAAAACAAATACCTGAATATAAAAGAATAATTTAAAAATATGGTGTGATGAGTAGACAATAAGCGCCGTGCGATAAATCAAAAAATAATCTTTTGACTTTGTGGGGATAATATTGTTATTTTGTTTTACGTTATTCGTAAATTAATTATGAATAACGTAATTAAAATGAGAATAATTTAAAGCGCAACATGGAGAAGGGATGACCATGAAAGAAGTTGCATTAAGTGATTTGATCAATCAGCAAAAAGTTGGACGTTATCAAAAATTTATTTTGTTCACATGTTTATTGCTGATGATTATGGATGGGTATGACATTCAGTCTATGGCTTACGCAGCCCCAATGATTATTGAAGAATGGGGTGTTCATAAAACCATGCTAGGTGTTGTGTTTAGCGCCAGTTTATTTGGTTTATTTGTCGGATCATTTTTATTAAGTTCACTTTCCGATCGTTTTGGCCGCCGTCCAATATTACTGATCTCAACCTTTATGTTCTCCATATTGATGCTGGTAACACCACATGTCGGCAACATTGAGCAATTGACTGCAATCCGCTTTATTACAGGAATTTTTTTAGGAGGTATCATGCCAAACGTTATGGCTTATAGCTCCGAAATTGTTCCATATAAATCTCGTATTTTTACCATGATGGTTATTTCTTGCGGCTATACGGTCGGGGCAATGTTGGGAGGAGGCATATCCGCCTTATTAGTTCCTTGGGGAGGATGGCAGGCGATTTTCTATTTTGGCGGTATTGTTCCTTTAATTATTTTCTTTATTACATTCTTTAAGCTGCCAGAGTCTTTATATTTCTTAAGTGAAAATAGTAAAAATACGCCCAAAATTTTGTTTTGGTTAAAGAAATTTTATCCTGCATTAACCTTCAATTCAGAGATGAAAATCATCAATACGACTGAAGTTCAGGTTAAGAAGTCACCGCTTGAGTTATTTAAAAATAAGCGTGCGTTTTTTACCTATTCCATCTGGATTATCAGTATTTTAAACATGATCAGTCTCTATTTTCTGGCGAACTGGCTACCTACTTTGTCTAAAGAGTCTGGGCTGTCATTAAATCAGGCACTCATGATCGGCTCTACTCTACAATTAGGCGGTACGATTGGTAGTGTTGTGATGGGCCTTAAAATCGATAAGACTGGATTCTATAAAGTATTAATTCCTATTTTTTTGGTTGCAGTGATTAGTGTTGCTGTAATTGGCTATGCTGTTAGCCATATCGTTTTATTATTTGTCATCATTTTTATTGCTGGCTTTGCGATTGTGGGCGGGCAACCTGCCATTAATGCGCTATCTGCGAGTTATTACCCAGTTTCACTTCGTACCACTGGTGTGGGCTGGAGTATTGGCATTGCCCGTTTAGGTTCGGTCATTGGTCCGTTATTTGGTGGTTATCTTTCTCAATTTTTGGTCATTACCCATTTATTTGTGATTGCTGCAATACCTTCGTTGTTCGTTATTATCATGCTGGTGATTCAGGCCAAGTATCGGTCATAAGGTTATCTATATAAATAAAAATTATAGAGATAATGGCTGCAAATAAGCTGATTAGATATATTCCTAATCAGCTTATTTTCATATGTTTATGCAGGACTATAAAATTTTATTTCGCCTTTGGATGGCTTAAAACTTTGGATAAAAAATTAATTTGGTCCTCTAAAATTTTTGTTTGCCATGTTCCGCTGTAAAAATCAAAATGATCAATTGGGTATTCAAGCAATTTAGCCTCTCCATTTGCTAAGTTTGCTGACTTGCGAGCAGCTTCAGGTGGAGTGACTTGATCATTTGAACCTACTTGTACCAATAAAGGGCAATTTATTTTATGGGCGAAATTAATCGGTCGATTTCTTGCAACTTCTAAAGCAGTTCGCGCACATACTTCATTCCGCCACGTTGGCCCAGCCATTGCTTTATATGAGACCTCTGAGCCAGGTGTGCTAATGATTGCCGTTGTGCCAGGTTGCCCCACAATTGGAATAACATGTGCTTCTTGACCTAACAGTGAGCGGGCTACGTCTTTTAAACCGTGAGCTACAGCAACTGTTAATTGCTTAAACCCACCGTAACGTAAGATCTGGGTAAGGGCAGCTAGGCCATCTGTAGCTGGATTCATAGATATTACAGCTGAGATTTTTGGATCTTGAGCTGCAACGACCATCACATGTCCACCAGAATAAGACGTGCCCCAAAGTGCTATACGGTGTTTATCTACATTGGGTAGGCCTCGTACAGCTGCGATTGCTGCATGATAGTCTTCACGTTGATTTTTATAGGAAACATTCTGTCTTGGAAAACCATCAGATTCTCCAAAACTACGATAATCAAATATAAATGTATCAAAGCCTGCTTTGCTAAATGGCTCTGCAAAATGTAATAACCCTGTATCTTTTGTACCTCCGAAGCCATTTCCCATGATAATGCAGGGGCGCCCTCGAGAGCTTTTATACTTATCGGATGTGGTCGGGATATACCAAGCCGAACATGTAATTCCTTTACTGGTAAATTTAATATTTTCCATAATGTTTACCTAATATATTGAGTCTCTTATTTAGTTTTTACTTAAATAAGAGACCTTAATTTTGAGGGTAGTATTAAGCTTTGATCTTCAATTCATCTGAGTTTGACTCTGGAACAACTGCCAATTTTTTCTTAGGCAACAGAGCAGTGAACTGTAATGCTTTATCAACCACAGGACCTTTATTGAGTCTTTCTAAATCAAACTCATAATCATGTTTAAATTGCCATGATCCTTCGGTTCCAGCCATTGGGAACTGTGCTAAACCACGTTGAACATATCCTGGACTCAAATCAATAAAGGGAACTCGCTTCATGTCTTTATTAACAATCACTGGCGTAAATGTTCCGTATTTATTCTCATCCATATAGTCAAGTAGACGGCAGAAGTATTGCCAAACTAGATCTACTTTTAAGGTCCATGCAATGTTGGTATAACCAAATGCAAAGGCAAAATTTGGGATATCAGACAGCATCATAGATTTATAAATGGTGGTATCTGGATAATCGATTTTCTTACCATCAACAGTGAGTTGAATCTTACTGAATGCCAGCATGTTTAAACCTGTTGCAGTAATAATAATATCTGCTTCAAGTGTTTTACCTGACTTCAGTAAGATTCCATCTTTAGTGAATCGGTCAATATGATCGGTTACAACAGAAGCTTTACCGGAAGAAATTGCTTTAAACATGTCTCCATCTGGTACAACACATAAGCGTTCATCCCATGGATTGTATTTTGGTGAGAAATGAGTTGCGACATCAAAACCTTTAGGCAGTCTGCGTTTTACATCTGCAATGAGTAGGCGACGCATGACCTTTGGAAAACGATGACTTAGTTTGTAAATTCCGCGACTGATTGCAATATTTTTCTTGCGAATAATTTCATAGGCGCGTTGAGGCGAGAGAACTTTATTTAAAGCCAGTGCAATAGGGTCGACTCCTGGCATAGCAACCACATAGCCAGGTGATCTTTGAAGCATAGTAATATGCTCAACGTCTTTTGCCATAGCTGGAATTAAAGTTACCGCTGTAGCACCACTACCAATTACGACAACTTTTTTACCTGAATAGTCGAGATTTTCTGGCCAGTGTTGAGGATGAACGATTTGACCTTTGAAATCCTTACTTCCCTGAAACTCAGGCGAATAACCATTATTATAATCGTAGTAACCTGTGCCCATTAGTAGGAAGCGCGAACGTAAGGTGACTAAATTTTTTTGGTCTTTTAGTTTGACTTTAACAGTCCAAATGCCTTCACTTGATGAGAATTCTGCACTCGTGACATAGCTGTTAAATTGAATATGTTGGTCAATACCATTTTCAGTCACAGTTTCTTGCAAATAATCACAAATCATTTGCGCGCTACCGAAAGTCCTTTTTTCGGTCCATGGTTTAAAGCCAAAAGCAAAAGACTGCATATCTGAATCGGAGCGGATGCCAGGGTAGCGGAACAGGCTCCAAGTACCACCGATTTTTTCTCGACCTTCAAGAATTAGGAAAGTCGAATTAGGACGATATTTCTTTAAATGGTACGCTGCACTTATACCAGCAATTCCTGCACCAATAATGAGAACTTCTGCATCTAAAGGTTGAGTAAAACCAGTGTTCTTGTTCATGATATTCACCCTGCTAATTTTTGAGCCATTGCATGCGTTATGTTTGCAGCAGCTTCAATGCCAGACTCTACAGCACCTTCAATCCCACCCATGGTCATCGTTGCGATATCACCACCAGCAAAATGAATATTTCCATGAGGTTTACGTATGAGGGGAGCAGCACCTGTTAAATTACCAGGGCGATGATGTACCCAAGTTCCTTGTGCGAAAGGATCTGTGGCCCAGTTGTGTGACGCAACTTCAAGTACTTCAATCTCTGGACTAAACATCTGTAAAGCTTTTTGAACAGCTTCAACATCATTCACATCAATAGTTGATTCATCAGAAATGAAACATACTAAAAGTGAATCATCTCCATGTTCATATTCAACACGAACGGTATTAATTGGGTTTTGCCCAACAGGAGCGAATGCAACAAAAGGCTCGATTTTTCCACGTACACGTGCCCATAATTTAGCGGTACGCATTGGATGTTTTGCATCAATCATGTCCTGAACAGGTTTATTAACCTCAGGTGTAATTTTGATATCAGATAAAACATTTAATGGAACAGCAATCAGAGCTTTTTTTGTCACAATCTTTTCACCAGATTGCGTAGTAATTACAACTTGATTACCTTGATCATCTATCGCTGCAACTGGCGTAGTAAGTCGCAATTCAGCACCTGAATCATTGTAAATCGCTCTTACCAGTTTTTGTGTGCCGCCTGCAATTGGCCAAGACCCTGCAACTTCAAAGAAGGCTCCCCAATTTCCAAAATATGTAGCTGCCCAGAATAAGATTTGAGCGACACCTTGTTCATCCCAAGAATAAACGAGAGTCGATAACAATCCATCTAAAACGTCACGTTCATAAGTTGATAAATTTAAGGCATCAAGACGATCTCTTAACGTTTGTTTTTCAATCTCACTGGTATCAATAGCATTTACATCATATGGAAGAGGGAACCACTGACGAGCATCATTAAAGAAAAGTGTCAGTAATGGTTCAGCAACAGCTGCATATTCAGCTTGAGTACCCGTATGTAATTTTCCGTCAGCAAACCAAACCGTTTTATCAACTTCTGTAGGAGGATTTAAGCCAATGCCGTAGCGTTGTAGTTCTCTCCAAATATAAGGTTGAGTCCAGTGTGCGTAACCGCCACCAAATTCAACTTGTCGACCAAATGCTTCACCCGTAAAAGTTCGCCCACCAATACGGTCACGCGCTTCTAATAATACAACCGTATGTCCAGCATTACTTAAATCGCGCGCTGCAACGACACCTGCACACCCAGCCCCAATCACGGCTATATCGTAATCATATTTGTTCATAGTACACTCTCCACGATTTCAGCACGTGGCGTACCTACGCGTTCAAGTGCAGTATAGAAAGATTCTGGTTCAGCCCAATCTTCTGGGGCAAAAGTCCCGCTACGCTTACCAGTTTCATCAAGAGCTAACACCATAAATGCTGCACAAGCTGTACCTGTAATCGATGCCATATCTTTAAATAAATATGAATCTTGTTTTGCTGTGCCCGTACGTCGAATTGCGACAGCAGGTCTACCATTTTTTGTTCCAGATACTCTTGCTAATAACCCGCCTTTATATTGATAAGTTTGCCCAACAGCAGATTTTGTAAGAAACTCAACCATTGCAGCGAATGTAGATTCTTTACGTTTAACTTGGCCCATCATGCCACTGATAGCAGCTTTCCATCCTTTAACCGATCCAAGTCTGTTGTTAAGTAAATCTTCTAGAAAGTCGACGCCTTCTTTAACGGTCATTTCACCACTGTGAACAGCTAAGCCAACACCTCGACCTAATCCATTAAATGGCGCTGGATCAAGACCGCCCAAACAGCGGATACGTTGAGCATTTGGATATTTACGCGGTAAAGTGACTGGCTCTGGATGAGCAGTTTCATATAAAAGGGTATCACTATTACCGCCAAGTGGTGCGTATCCAACTTCGACGAAGGTTTCATGATTTACACGTTTTCCACCTTCCCAAGTCAAACAATCTCCTGCGGTAATATGAAGAAAATGTTCAAGTACGGCACGACCAATCCCAGGACGTTCATCACCTACAAGCCAGCAACAATCAATATTTTCAACGGTATCTAACTGATTTGCTGCATCAACAACTAATACATTTGCCATGCCTGGTGAAGCACCACAACCTACATATATTGGAATACCAGCTGCTTTCGCTTTTTCATGAAGAGTAAGTGCATGTTCAGTACTTTCAACGTCATCATCAAAATCTAAATAGGGAACTTTTGCTTCTAGACATGCTTCAATAACAGGCGCTGAGGTTCGAATATATGGACCAGCTCCGAGTACGACTAAAGCCGCACCATTAACGACAGCTTGTAGCTTTTCCTTGTCATACAAATCTAAATGTTGTGTAGTTGCCAGACCTTTAGGAAGTTTTTCAATAAGATTTGAAAGCAATTCAGGACGAATGTCACATAGTACAAGTTCCCAATCACCTTCTGCCTTAGCAAAACGTTCGATCGCTAATCGACACATTTCACCCGCTGCACCAATAAATACAATACGACGACTCATTTGAATTCTCCTTAGAATCGGCAACCCATGCCGATTACAACTTTATTTATTTCCATAGTTCCAAAATTCCCTGGAACGATCGTTCATGACGCTTCACTTAGATCAAAATTAGATCGAAGAGAGACGCTGTGAATTATTTTTAAAACAATAATTACACTCTGTCAATGACGTTGTGTAATTATTGTTTTAAAGAAAAAAATATTGTTAGTACTTCTTTGCTTAACGAGTGCAATTAAATTAAGAATAATTTTTATGTTAATAATTTAGATAAATCAGATGGTTATGATTTATTTTTGAAATTGTTTTTAAGCACTAAATATAAATATTTACTAAGGGCGAAATTCAATAAATATGATGATTTCAATGAATTAACTTGTTTGCTCAAGATTGATTGTTCTACACTTACGTTGTGTCAACGAAGATAAAGATATTTATGACTACACAACGAAGACGCCCCAAACACGATCCGAAAGAGTCGGAGCGAGAAATTTTAAATGCTGCTGAAAAATTTTTAAGTGAGCATCCTTTTCGTGAATTAAATGTTGATGAGGTTATGAAACTTACTGGGCTTAAGCGTCCAGCTTTTTATGTTCATTTTCGTGATAAATACGATTTAGCTTTACGTGTTGTAGAGGATATTAGTCAGGAGTTATTTACATTAGCCAATCATTGGTTAAAGGGAAATAATTTTCCTGAAGATTCTCTTCAAGCATTAGAAGGGATAGTCAATGTTTATCAGAAACATGGGGCTGTTTTAAGAGCTTTATCAGATGCTGCGGTAGCGGATGCGAGAGTTGAGCAAATTTATCGAACTTTGATACAGGATTTTATAACTGCCACAGCTCGACACATATATGAAGAACAGGAGGTTGGCCGTATCACTAGAGATATGAATGTTGAAGAAACCGCACGGGCACTTGTATGGTTAGAAGAACGGTATTTATCCGAAGCATTTGGTCGCTCAACCCAATCAGATCCAAAAGTTGTTGTTCAGGTGTTGCATAACATTTGGCTTTCTACACTTTATGGAACTTATTAAAATTAAAATATACGATAAATTTTGAATGTTTAAAGGGATTTTTCATTCATTATTTAATTCATATAACGACTTATATATTTGATATTAAAAATATAATATTTTTTCACTATCAATTTTTCTAATCTCTTTTTTTGAAAATAATCAAAGCTAAGCATAATTTGTGCTATTAATTACACCATGTCATTGACACTATGTAATTAATAGCACAATATATATTCAGCTCTAGTGTTTTTACGTAATGCTAAAGAACAAATTACATTTTCTCAGGGAAGAGATTATGTGATGGGTTTGCAATGAATCTCTATCTTTTCAAAAGATGGAAAATTGAAGTGTTGCGTATGGGAGCTAAGAAAAATCGAATATCAAAGGAAGGAGCATTAGATGAATAATATTCCACATGCAAATAAGTCATTCTGGTTAGCCCACTCAGGCGAATACATTCCTTCACCACCTCTTAAAGGTAGCATCGATGTAGATGTGGTGATTATTGGAGGAGGGTTTACTGGATTATCTACCGCCTATCACATAAAAAAAGCCGACTCTGCTGCATCAGTGGCTGTTCTTGAAGGCGAATGTGTGGCATTTGGTGCCTCAGGCCGTACATCTGGTTGGGTTGTTCCAGTTCCAGTACTTGATCCCACTACTGCAAAAGTACTTTATGGCAAAGAAAGATTAACTGAGCTTCAAAATTTCGCATGGAATGGTCTGGACTATGTACAGGACCTCATCAAACGCGAAAATATGGATAGCGATTTTGAAATGCCAGGTGTGACATTTACGACACTTCGCGGCCATGAAAAACGATTAGAGCAATTTACTCAATATTGGCACGATCAACCTCGCTCAAAAGACAGTGTCTATATGGATCGAGCTACGGTAAGTGAAGCGCTAAATAGCGATGCATTTTCTGGTGGATGCCGAATGCCACATTCTGGGCAAGTCAATCCTGTAAAGCACTCTCGAGAGCTCAAGCGAATAGCTGAAGCGGCGGGCGCACAAATTTTTGAGCAAACGCCAGTACTGGATATCGAAGATAAGGAAAAGTTCTTTATTCTCAAAACCCCAGAAGGTGAGGTTAGAGCGAAACATATTGTATTGGGAACAAATGGTTTTACCCATTTATTGCAACCAGAATTGGGGCTTAAACGCGCACAACTTCCAATGTTTGTATATCAGTTAATTACTGAACCTTTAACTGATGAAGATTGGAAAGCACTTGGTTGGAAACATCGTGGTCAGTTTTATGACAAAACAACTTATTGTCCTCCAACCTGTAGAACGACTGTAGATGGAAGATTGCAATTTAACCTATGTGATATTTACGTGGGTGAAGGGCGCTCTATGGACGAAGCTCAGAAAGTGCAATTTTATGATGCCGCTGAGCGAATGTATAAAAAGGTATTTCCTGCATTTCAGAAATTAAAAATTGCTCAACGTTGGAGTGGCGCTTGTTCTATTCCTTTTGACGTAAGGTCTCAAGTGGGCACACTCCATAATGGTCGTATTTCTTATGCCTATGGATACAGTGGTGCGGGCGTAATGATGTCACAAAATTATGGTCGAATTTTAGCTGATCTTGCATTGCAACGTAAAACGGATCTTACCGAGCATTGGTTTGTTGCCAATGGAGAAAAAGGACACGCTAAATTTAAACGTTTCCCATTAATTCCGGGTCTCATCGCTGCGCTACGTACTTATTTCGAATACGAACGAGTATCTGCACTTTCTAGGAGAAGACGCCTTGGACTCGATTAAACAATATGATGATGGACACGTATTTACAGCGTGGGTTGCATTAATCGGTACGGTAATGGCTGCCACTTGCTTACTTTGTTTTCTTGCAGTTACAGGGTTTGATTTACATCAAATATTTAAACCTGAATTTGCATTAACTTTGTCGGCAAAGGACCAAGCCCTTTTCAGAACCTCAATGATTTCTGATTGTTTTGGGTTTTATCTTCCTTTTCTGGCTGTGGGCGTATATCTGTGGCGAAAGTTGCGCTCTTCAGGAGGGTTGTTGTCCGATATCGCTATTTTATTCCTTGTCATTTCAACCATGTTAGGTATAGCAGGAGCTGTTTTACAGGCCTCTGTATTAGGGCCACTTGCTGAAACATATATGTCTGGGAATGAAATGGCTAAACAGGCGGCGGGCACTGTGTGGGCAACCATTTCGCAAGGCTCTCAAAATGGCTTATGGCCAATGGAAGGACCGACAATCGGTTTCTGGGCAATAGTTAACGGACTACTTCTGAGAAAAAACAAATCCGCATTAGGTTTCCCATTGGTTTTGGTTGGGTTGGGATATTTTGGATTTGCTGCGCTTCTTTTCTCAGGCTTTCCTAAAGCGGCCTTACTCCTTGAACTGTTCTTATTGCCAGTACAGGTCCTGTGGCTAAGTCTTTTTGGTTTGGGTTTATTAAGAAAATAGATGTAAAGAATTTTAGAGCCATGTTGTGAAATATGGCTCTAAAAATAAAAAACTATCCTAAGGATTTAGGGAAATAACAACGAAAAAGGATATAGGTATGAATGGAATGCCAACTAATAGGACAAATCCGATTTTAATAGGAATGCTTGGCGTATTTGTGAGTAACATTGGTCACGCTTCAGCCTTGGAACAATCAGGCCAATCTATCTTGCCATTTCTAGAAAACGGTAATTATGCAGAAGCAAATTTATTTGCAGTCGATTCATCTGTTTCTGGCATAATCAACGATAGAGCAGATCTGGTACGAGATCATCAAAGTCGTGATACAGGCGATATTGCAGAAAGTACGCAGTTCTATACAGCTGCACTAAAGTTACAACTCACAGATCGTTTAAGTTTTGGTGTGTTATACGATCAGCCTTTTAGTGCTGACATTAAATATCCGGCACGTTCTAATAATAGTTATTTTGATAATGATGTTAGTCATCAAGGTACATTCGTAAAAGCCGATACTCAAAATTTAAGTATGATTGTGGGTTACTCACCAGTTGAACATTTTCAGATTTACGGTGGGCCAGTTTATCAAACAGTAAAGGCTAACCTAGGTCTTAGAGGCAATGCCTATACTCAGGCTTTTAATGGCTATAATGCTAAATTTAAACAAGAAGGCGAAGTCGGTTGGTTGTTAGGAGGAAGTTATCAATTACCCGATCTTGCATTAAAAGCAGCGGTAACCTATCGGTCCAAAATTAAATATAAATTTCAAGTAGATGAAGATATTTATGGTCAACCATTACAACTTGTTGAAAATGAGAAAACCAAACTAGAGACTCCAGCATCATTAAATATTGATTTTCAAACAGGTATTTCTGAACAATCACTTGTTTATATGAATTTAAGATGGGTGAATTGGAAAGAGTTTGAAACACGTCCTCCGCAATATGGCGCTCTATCTGAAATTATTATGAAAGAGGTAACTGGTGGAACTTATACCCAAGGTTTTAAGCTCGATTCTTATCAAAAAGATCAATATAGTGCGACTGTCGGTCTCGCACATCAATTTACAGAAAAATGGGGTGCTTCATCAGATGTAAGTTGGGACTCTGGTACAGGTGACCCTGCGTCAACAATGGGACCCATAAAAGGTTCATGGTCGCTTGGTTTAGGTGTCCAATTTAACCCTGCTAAAAACTACTTTATAGCCGGCGGAATAAAATATTATTGGTTAGGTGATACAAAAACCGAAGATGGAACTTATTACTTGCCAATAGAAGGAATTAAACCATTCGCAGAACAGGCAGATTTTAAAGACAATCATGCAATTGCTTATGGTTTAAAATTTGGATATCGGTTTTAAATTTAAATGGAGTAGTTGAATTTAACTGCTCCATTTATTTATTCCTTGATACATGCCGCTCTGCTTCAAGCAAAATCTGATTCACTGTTGTGCCAAGCTAGTCAATCAAATCTTCACAGTTCTAGATATTTTTTCAAATATTGACCTGTTAAAGATTTTTCTGCAGAGAGTAGGGAGCCGACTGTTCCAGAAAACACCAATTCACCACCTTTGTCACCAGCCAAGGGACCAATGTCAATAATCCAATCTGCTTGACTAATAATGTCTAAATTATGTTCGATAACGATGATCGTATTGCCTTTTTCAACTAAATTATTTAACAAACTAATCAATTTTTCAGTATCTGAAGGATGTAAGCCTGTACTCGGTTCATCTAATACAAAAATATTATCCGTTTCATTAAGTTCTTTTGAGAGTTTTAATCTTTGGCGCTCACCACCAGAGAACGTATTTAAGCGTTGGCCAATTGCAATATAGTCTAACCCTAAGCTTACCAATGAATTAAATTGCTGCTGTAAATTACGATCTTCAAAAAATTGACTTGCTTCTGTAACAGTCATTTTCAAGATTTCAGCAATGTTTTTACCTTTATAATGATACTTTAACACCTCAGGGGAATATCCTGAGCCATGACAAAGGTCGCAAGTCATTTCAACATCATCTAAAAATGCGAGTTCAATTTTCTCCATACCTGATCCTTTGCACTGAGGACAGGCACCTTCGCTGTTAAAACTAAAGAGCTTAGTACTTACTTTATTGGCTTTCGCAAAGAGTTGACGAATCGGATCAAGAAGATCTAGATAGGTCAGTAAGTTTGATCGAATACTTGCAGTAATTGCAGATTGATTAATGACTTTTGTTTCGGGGTATTGTTGCGGTAAAACTTTACTGATTAATGTACTTTTTCCAGAACCTGCAACGCCTGTAATAACGGTTAGGCAGTTCTTGGGAATATCGACATCAATATTTTTCAGATTAAATAAATGCGCATTTTTAATTGAAATCCATTCATTACCCATACGTGGTTCTTTCTTATAGATATTTGGCCTTCTAAAAAACTGGCCTGTTAAACCTGATGAGTGCTTTAACTCTTCGAAAGTCCCTTGGTAAATAATTTGACCGCCGTTGATACCAGAAAGAGGGCCCATATCAATGACATGATCAGCTGTTCTAATCAGATCGGGGTCATGTTCAACGAGTAAAACACTATTTCCTTTATCTCTAATCTTTTGAATAATTTTAATAATATTATCTAAATCTTTTGGATGAAGACCAATACTTGGCTCGTCAAAAATATAGAGTAGATCAACTAAACTATTACCCAAATGCTTAACCATCTTGATTCGTTGTGATTCACCACCAGATAATGTATTGCTCACACGATTAAGACTTAAATAACTGAGACCAACCAAATTTAAGTTATTCAGCTTATTGATAATTTCATGCAGAACAGTTTCAAATTTTTCACTTTTTATCGATTCTATAAACTCTAAAAGCGTTGAGACAGATAGAGCTGTACATTCAGCAATATTTTTACCGTTAATCTTACAAGATAAAGATTTCTGATTAAGCCGTTGTCCCTTACATAAAGAGCATTCTTTGGTGGTAATAATATCCTCAAGTTTATTCCGATAACGATTTCTTTCCTGCGCTTCACCTTTTAAAAAGTTCCGTTCAAATCTGGTCACTAGACCTTCATAAAGTGCCGTTTTTCTCCATTTACTTGTTGGATTTAAAGGCTTGTGCTGAGGAGCATACAACAATAATTCCCATTCTTTTTCACTATAATCTTTTAACTTTTTATCTAAATCAAAGTAACCTGAATCTGCATATCGGGTCCAACGCCATGCAGTGGGTTGATAGGTAGGAAAATTGATAGCACCTTCTTCATTTAAGGATTTATCTAAATCTAATATTTTATGAATATCAATTGTTTGCTCTAAACCAATACCTTCGCATTGTGGGCACATGCCATTTGGGTGATTAAAAGAAAAAACATTCGAATATCCTACAAACGGTTCTCCCATACGTGAAAATAACAAGCGAAGATTGGCATAAATATCTGTAATTGTTGCAACGGTTGAGCGAATGTTACCCGTTAAAGGCTTTTGATTAATAATGACAGGTACATTTAAATTCTCAATTTTATCAACGTCAGCAACCCCAAAATGTTGTAAACGATTGCGCACAAAACTATCTTGTGTTTCATTGATTTGTCTTTGAGCTTCTGCGCCAATAGTTTCGAAAACTAAAGAAGATTTACCTGAACCAGAGACTCCAGTAAACACAACGATTTCATGTTTAGGAATCTTTAATGAAATATTTTTAAGATTATTTTGTCTGGCTCCGTAAATATTTATTGTTCTTTTAGTCATGTGTAATCACTTGAATTTAGGGATTTATGGTAAAGGTAAAATAAAATTTATGAAAAGGATGTATATGTTTCTTAAATAAATAGTTTAAATATTTAACTTATAGGGCTTAGTTGTTAGTACGCTGTCTAGAGAATTATTGAATAGATATTTTTTACTAAAAAGGTCTTAAGAGTAGACTAAATTTTTCTAGGAGAGTGGTGGTAGTCCACCACTTATTAAAATGCTAAGGCTAGGATTCTGATAGCTACGATTTTTGTTTGTTTTTTTGGCGTAAGACATACAAATATAAGTTTTCTACTTTTTCACGTGCCCATGGTGTGGTACGTAAGAATCGTAATGATGATTTAACACTTGGATCTATACAAAAACATCTAATTTCAATTTTACGACTTAAGCCTTCAAATCCACCGTAGTAATCCAATAATTCATCCAAAATGTCAGCAAGTTTTTTGCCGTGTAAAGGGTCATTGGCGGCGTTCATAATAAATCAACAATATTTTGGGAGTCCATTATTATAACCTGAGCTAGTTGGAAAGTGAGAGGAATTGCGGAAACACATCCCGAAGCGTATTAGGTTGTAATTGATTATCGAAACTGGCTGATTTCAGTTTTTAGACTTAAACAAGCCAGATAAAGGGAAGATTTCTGGAATATTTTTTAATGCCTTAGTGTGAGTATTTGAAATACTGGCAGCCAGTAGTAGTCACAAAATATAGCTCGTAAAGGTGATGTGCAGTTCACTAGGGTAAATATAAAAATGCAATTACAACTTATCGGAAGTTATCTAGAGAATTATTCTGGCGAAGATTAGAAATAGAGTTAAATCAATTTAAGCCGTTAAGAGTACCAAGGTTTAGTAAGTTGCTTGAGCAACAAATACAGTTGGGAAAGCTTTTAACAATTCAGTGTAATGAAGCATAGATAGATGGCGTAGTAACAATGCAGAGTAGCCAGAGCCTTATATATGGTAGGTTTCCAAATATTCTATTTAACATAATATACATTATACGAACAGCTATATAATTCGGTAATAAGCCCTTAGTACTACGCTTTATTTAAACTCTAATAGTTATTTTTTCTCGTGCTAGCGCTTAAGCAATGCTGTACGTCGATGACAGCTTTAAAGGATGTTTATTTTCCTAAGATAATTTTTATCAAGAATAAAGACTTCATCATCCAAATAAAATTTAAGTAAATGGTGATCTTCATCTGATTTGAATCTTACTATGCTTTTTCTCTAGCTCATATTTCAACTTGATATAGTTTGATGTTGAAAATATCGTGCATGTTTGACTGCATAAAAATTTAAAGAAATCTTAGAAGCTAAAATTATCTTTCTTTTAGTGTCCCCGTATATTTAAATACTGAAAGTATGTGATGAATTTCAATTTATAAGATATAACTTCCACATATTTAACTAATAAGGTGAATTTAACTAATAAATTTAAATAAAAAGTATAATTAATCACATTTTAAATTAAATAAGTATCTTATATCTCTGTAATAGCCTTGTAATACAACACCTAAAATCTCAATATATAATTTACATATTATTTAAATATTAAATTATATATCATTTAGTCCTTTAATTCTATTCTGTTGTTATATTGAACTATTGTTTTTATATTTGATTAAATATCAATAACTTAAGTTGGTATGATTAATTTTACGTCATTATGATTATTATATTTATTAATATGGTTTAATAAATTTTAACCATTACATTATTTAAAACAATTAATGTGATTTATATCACGCGAAAATTAATAATTTTTTATTGAATTAAACTTAATTATTGTTTTTAAATTAAAAATATTGTATCAAATATATAAACTATTTTATAAATAGGCATATAAAATGAAAAATAATATTTTTAAACTTCTTATTCTGATGGTTGTTTCCACTTCCCCACTATTTTGTTATGCAAATAACACAATAATGATAAGAGGAAATATTGTTGAAGATACATGTTCAACACAACATAGCGAAATAGAATGTGTTGAGGTAAACAATTTAAATATTAAACTTGATAGTGAATATTTAAATAGAGATAGTCTTTTTAAGTTGGCTCAACATACTGAGAAAATGGATACTAGCATTGAAAGCATAGGTTCAAATCACAAAGTCGTACTTATCAACTATCATTAACTTATTACCCATATCATTGAGGCTATTCCTGCAATAAGCTCAAAATTAAAGAGTGATTTGTCGAACTCATCGCATATCTTGATGAAATAGATGAATCGCTCTTTTTCTATAAAAAATGACTATTTGTTTATTTCTTCTGTATACATATGCATAATTTATTCTATATAATTGTATTCTAAGAATTTAAGCTTATTTTTCACATAATTTGTTCAATTCTTTTCTATTTACATAGTGTTCTTATGTAACTTGCTTATCTTCATAGCTTTTCTTTTTCATAAAACAAAAAACTTTCATAAACAGCTATATAAGCTGTATTTACCCACTCTGCATTCTAAATAAAAAAATGTGGCTCAATTAAAATTATGAAAAAATAATGTGATCTAGTTTGCATTTTGTTTAAGAAGTGTTAATATCGCCGCATTACTTTTCAAGATGTCAAACACTGGAAAAGTAAGGAATTAAAACTTTTATCCAGACTTTTGAGAAAACACTATGAAAAAACTTGCTTTGATCGCTGCTCTTTCGGTTGTAGGGATTGCGAATGCTCAAGCTGCTGATGGTACAATTACAATTAATGGTTTAGTTACAGACAAAACTTGTGACATCGTTACCCCTGCTGGTAAAGACTTCACAGTTACTCTTCCAACTGTTTCTAAACAAACTTTAGCTGTTGCTGGGGATGTTGCTGGTCGTACTCCTTTCCAAATCAACTTAGCTAACTGTTCACAAGGTAAAGTAGCTACTTACTTCGAACCAGGTGCAACTGTTGACTTCAATACTGGTCGTTTACTTAACCAAGACGCTACTGGTGCTAAAAACGTTAACGTTCAACTTTTAGGTAGCAACAATAACTTCATCCCAGTACTTGCTGCGGGTGCAAACGGTGCTCAAGCTAACTCTCAATGGGTTGACGTAGCTGAAGGCGCAAGTGCTGACCTTAACTACTATGCTGAATACTATGCAACTGGCGCTTCTACTGCTGGTAAAGTAACTACTTCTGTTCAATACACAATTATCTATCAATAATTAATTGATAGCGGGGTTTCTATGTCCGCATGGAAACCCTGTTTTTTTGTGTACCGCTTTCCCGAATCTTTCTTGGTTGAGAACTCGAAAAATGAAATTGAACAGTTATAATTTTTTGTTAGGTTTGGCATTTGCTTCAGCAGTTGTCGCACCTGCTACTCAAGCAGAAATTGTAATTCATGGCACTCGTGTAATTTATCCGTCGGATGCTAGAGAAGTTACGCTACAAGTTAGCAATAACGGTTCAAAGCCAGCACTTGTCCAAGCTTGGATTGACGAAGGTGACCCAAAAAGTACACCGGACCAATCAAAAGTTCCTTTTATGATTGCTCCACCAATTTCTCGTGTTGAAGCAACGAAAAGTCAGACCCTTCGTATTACTGCTTTGCCAAATGCTTCTCAACTAAATCAGAAGCAAGAAACGGTTTTGTGGTTGAATATTTTAGATATTCCGCCTAGACCAACTTCAAAAAGTGAAGATACGACTCCTGATAATTTCCTGCAACTTGCAATTCGTTCACGGATTAAATTCTTCTATCGTCCATCATCGATTAAAGAAGACGCGAATTTAGCATCAGATAAGCTTCAATGGATTAAATCTGGTCAAAGTTTAACGGTAAAAAATCCTACCCCTTTTCATATCACGCTGACTTCTGTTTACCAAAAGGCTGGTGATAAAAAAGTTGATTTATTACCTCAAGGGCTAATGATTAAGCCTTTTTCTGAAGCGTCAGTTCAACTTAAGAATGGCAATCTTCAAGATATGAGTTTTATTAATGTCAATGACTACGGTGGTCGAGTCGAACACCCAATAAAACTTCAGTAATCAGATTTATCTTTTTAATAAATTTAAGCACCTATATGTGTAGGCGGACTTAGCTATGCCAAAAAAAAGGCAAGAATCTTATAAATTATTAAAACGCCATATTTGTTACTACTTGGCTTCTGGTGTTGTCACAATGACAATGCCTGTATTCGTGCATGCTGAAGAAACAACTACGAGTGCTCCAGTAGAGGCTGAATTTGATTCTGCTTTTTTAATTGGAGATGCTCAAAAAGTTGACATTTCTCGTTTTAAATATGGTAACCCTGTTTTACCGGGCGAATACAACGTTGATCTATATGTAAACGGTCAATGGTTCGGTAAACGCCGCATGGTCTTTAAAGCCTTAGACCCAAATAAAAATGCAGTAACTTGCTTTACAGGAATGAACCTCCTCGAGTACGGCGTTAAACAAGACGTTTTGTCTAAGCACACGACCCTTCAAAAAGAAAATAATAGTTGTTATAAAATTGAAGAGTGGGTTGAAAATGCATTTTATGAATTTGATACTTCTCGTTTACGTGTAGATATTTCTATTCCACAAGTTGCATTGCAAAAAAATGCGCAAGGCTATGTCGACCCAAGCGTATGGGATCGAGGCATTAATGCTGGTTTTCTATCTTATAGTGGTAGTGCCTACAAAACATTTAATCAGTCTGGTGACCGAAGCGAAACTACAAACGCATTTATGGGCGTTACAGCTGGTTTAAATGTTGCTGGTTGGCAATTACGTCATAATGGTCAATGGCAATGGCAAGATACCCCTGCTGAAAATCAATCAAAATCGAATTATCAAGAAACAAGTACATACTTACAAAGAGCTTTCCCTAAATACCGTGGTGTTTTAACGCTAGGTGATAGTTTTACCAACGGCGAAGTATTTGACTCTATTGGTTATCGCGGTATTGATTTCTCAAGCGATGATCGCATGCTACCAAATAGTATGTTGGGCTACGCCCCTCGTATTCGTGGTAATGCAAAAACTAATGCAAAGGTTGAAGTTCGTCAACAAGGCCAACTTATTTATCAAACAACGGTTGCACCAGGTAACTTTGAGATTAATGACCTTTACCCTACTGGTTTTGGTGGGGAAATTGAAGTTTCTATTATTGAAGCAAATGGCCAAATACAAAAATTCTCGGTTCCCTATGCTTCAGTTGTACAAATGTTGCGCCCAGGTGTAAACCGTTACTCTTTAACTGTAGGTCAGTTCCGAGATCAAGATATTGATATTAATCCTTGGGTTGTTCAAGGGAAATATCAACAAGGGATTAACAACTACCTAACAGGTTACACAGGTATCCAAGCAACGGAAAACTATGCTGCTGTCTTATTAGGTGCTGCTTTTGCTACACCAATTGGTGCCGTCGCGTTAGATGTTACCCACTCAGAAGCTGACTTTGAAAAGCAGTCATCACAATCTGGGCAAAGTTTCCGTTTAAGTTATAGTAAGTTAATTTCTCCGACCAACACAAACTTAACCCTTGCTGCGTATCGCTACTCAACAGAAAACTTCTATAAATTACGTGATGCTCTGCTTATTCGCGATTTAGAAGAAAAAGGCGTAAATACCTATGCTGCTGCGGGTCATCAGCGTAGTGAATTCCAAATTACTTTAAACCAAGGTCTTCCTGAAGGTTGGGGTAACTTCTATGTAGTGGGTTCGTGGGTTGACTATTGGAACCGTAGTGAAAGTACTAAACAGTACCAAATTGGTTATAGCAATAACTATCATGGCTTAACTTATGGTTTGTCTGCAATTAACCGTAAAGTTGAGTACGGTTCAAATGATACGTCTCATGATACTGAATATTTAATGACGCTTTCATTCCCAATTAACTTTAAGAAGAACTCAGTTAACGTCAACGTTACTGCTTCTGAAGACAGCCGTACTGTTGGCGCAAGCGGAATGGTTGGTGATCGCTTTAGTTATGGTGCCTCTGTGTCACATCAGGACTATGCAAATCCATCATTTAACGCAAATGGACGTTACCGTACTAACTATGCAACTGTTGGCGGCTCTTATAGTATTGCTGACTCTTACCAACAAGCAATGGTTAGCTTAAGTGGTAGTGTGGTTGCACATTCAGACGGTATTTTATTTGGACCTGAGCAAGGCCAAACAATGGTATTAGTGCATGCACCTGATGCAGCTGGAGCAAAAGTGAATAATACCGTTGGCTTAAGCGTAAATAAGGCTGGTTATGCGGTTATTCCGTATGTAACACCTTATCGTCTAAACGATATTACGCTTGACCCACAAGAGATGTCGAGCCAAGTAGAGCTTGAAGAAACAAGTCAACGTATTGCACCTTTTGCTGGCGCAATTGCTAAAGTAGATTTTACAACCAAGACAGGTTATGCAGTTTACATTAATAGTAAAACTGCTGATGGCAAAAGTTTACCGTTTGCAGCTCAAGTCTTTAACCAAAAAGATGAAGCTGTAGGTATTGTTGCACAAGGTAGTATGATTTACTTACGTACTCCACTCGCTCAAGATCGTCTCTATGTGAAATGGGGCGATGAAAGCAATGAGCGTTGTTCGGTTGAGTACAACATCAGTAATCAGTTGCAAAATAAGCAACAAAGCATGGTAATGACTGAGGCTATCTGCAAATGAAAAAATTACTCTTAAATAGTGGTGCTTTAGTTGTATTAGGTTTTTGTATTAATACAGAGGTTCAAGCGGCATGTACGACTAGTCTCGGTTTCAGGACAATTGATGTTGCGATGCAAGTTGGACGAGTTGTAGTTCGCCCAAGTGATCCTGTAGGTAAAGTTTTGGTTAAATCACTTTTTGAGATCAGACCAGATCCTTATACCACCTATACCTGTAGTCTTTCCGACATGTTGACGGCTCAGTTATTACAAAGTTACCCACTGAGTGTACTTGGTGATAGCATCTATTCAACTAATATTCCAGGGATAGGCATCCGTCTCTATCGAGAAGCGTTTAATGCCGGAAATTTCTCTGGTTATTATCCTTATACTCGTCGTGTCCCATCAACCAACTTTCGTCTTGCGGAAGGTTATTTTGTTGTAGAAATTGTAAAAACAGCTGAAAATACTGGATCAGGAACTTTAGTCCCTGGTGTTTATAGTAGTTATTATGCTGGAAACCGACGTGATCGCCCTTTTTTAACCAGTACAGTTAATGCTAATGCAATTACTATTGCATCTTCTTCTTGTGAATGGCGTGGGGCTATTAATAAGCAGGTACAGCTGCCAACAGTTACAAAAGCTGGGTTTAAAGGTGTTGGCTCAACTCAAGGAGATCAATCCTTCGAACTAAATATTCTCTGTAATGGTGGTATCAACCCAACAGGTTATGAAGAGAAAAACCTCATTAGCTTAAGTTTTGATTATCAACAAGATGGCACTAACACCCAAGTTTTAAAAAACCTTGAACCAAATGCAACTAAAGCAAATGGTGTTGGGGTTCAACTTGTATGGAATTATCAAAATAAGAATCAAGTTATTGGTCTAGGTAATAAACTAGAACTGGGAACTGTGAAATCAAATCAAACCATTCAATATGATGTTCCTTTAACAGCGCGTTACTATCAAACTGCAGCCAATGTTACACCTGGTAAAGTGCGTGCAATGGCTACTGTAACTATTGAATATGATTAATCATATTCAATAGTCTGTAAACTTAATAATTTCAAATATTTAAATATTAATAATAAATTTTACTTTATCACTACTTTCTAAAAACTTAATACTTAACTTAATAGGAATATTTATGAAAAAAATAGGTATAGTTGCTGTTAGTGCAGTGACATTATGTTGGGCTATGTATGAGGTATCTTCTGATAATACCAATACAATAACGCATAGCGAATCTAGCCAAAAAGTAGCATCTAAAAAATTTTCATCAACTGCAAAGGATGAAAAATTAGCACCTCAAATGCTTTTGGCTCAAACTACCTCCCTTAATTCTTCTGCCCCAGTCTGTAAATACAATTTTGATGTGACTCAGGAAGATCTCGATCTATGGAATAAAGAATACCCTGATTTTCCTATGAAAATATTCCCATTGATAACTGGTCAAAAATTTGGTTTTAAAGTAGAACCTACGCCAGAAAGTCAGTATGGCTACGTAGATTATGTAGCTACAAGTAAAGTAGATAGTCTGAATTCGGTTAATGAAATTGGTGATTTAACGATACCTCATACAGGTATTATTGCATTTGAAATGGAACTTAAAATTCCAACATCAACTCTTGGAAGTTCATCACTTGGAAATTCTACTTATTACTCCGCTAGCATTGGATTTAGTGGGGTAACAAATAATGGTTATACAGTTAGATCTGGCTATTGGTTTGATATGGGTGGGTATGATCCAGATTTTGGTGAGAATCCTGCTAGATTAAAATATTATGTAGCTTATCGACTTAGTGATAATAGTGGGCCTAACAATCCATATTATAAAGGTCAAAATATGACAAATAATTCAAATGAATACCAAAGATTAGGGATGTATATTAATCAGAACACTAAGCAGGTTGGCTTTATTGTAAATGGTGTTGATCACGGGTATCAATCTACTTTACCTGCTCCACTAGAGAATATACGTTTTTCTGTCTCAAGTAGTATAGGAATATATTCTAATCAATTATTTGGACAAGAGTTGTCGAACGAACTCATTACTGACCGTAATGCGCTACAGTTTAGCTACCCTCAGGGTACAACAGACATGTGTGGTAATGCCATTTAAGATATAAAACTATAAGTCGTAAAAAAGGGCTGAATCACAGCCCTTTTTTTATTTCATTTAGAAATGAATAACTGTACGGATTGATTTGCCTTCGTGCATTAAATCAAAAGCGGTATTAATGTCTTGTAGAGGCATAGTATGCGTTACAAAAGGCTCAAGTTGAATTTCACCTTTCATTGCATCTTCGACCATTTTAGGAAGTTGTGAACGGCCTTTTACACCACCAAAAGCAGTACCCAGCCATTTACGGCCTGTAACTAGCTGGAATGGACGAGTTGAAATCTCTTGACCTGCACCCGCAACACCAATAATAACGGATTGTCCCCAACCACGATGTGCACACTCTAGAGCCGAACGCATAACATTGACGTTACCAATACATTCAAACGAATGATCTACACCCCAACCTGTCATTTCTACAATGACTTGTTGAATTGGCTTATCGTAATCTTTAGGGTTTAAGAAATCTGTAGCACCAAACTGCTTAGCGAGTTCAAATTTATCTGGGTTGGTGTCTACCACAATAATTTGCCCTGCTTTCGCTTGACGTGCACCTTGTACAACAGCTAAACCAATACCGCCTAGACCAAATACGGCAACAGAATCACCTTCTTGTACTTTTGCTGTGTTATGCACGGCGCCAATACCAGTCGTCACGCCACATCCAAGTAAACAAACTTGTTCGTGATTCGCTTCAGGATTGATTTTAGCTAAAGAGACTTCCGCAACTACTGTATATTCACTAAAGGTTGAACAACCCATGTAGTGGTAAATCGGTTCACCATTGTAAGAAAAACGTGTGGTTCCATCTGGCATTACACCTTTTCCTTGGGTTGCACGTACTGCAACACACAAGTTGGTTTTTCCAGATTTACAGAATAAGCATTCTTTACATTCAGCTGTATAAAGTGGAATCACATGGTCACCAGGTTTAACGCTTGTTACGCCCTCACCCACTTCAACCACAACACCTGCGCCTTCATGACCTAAGATAGCAGGAAAAACACCTTCTGGATCATCGCCAGATAATGTAAAAGCATCGGTATGACAAACGCCCGTATGGGTAATTTTTATTAAAACTTCACCCGCTTGAGGCGGTGCAACATCAACTTCAACAATTTCTAAAGGTTTTCCTGGGGCAAAGGCGACAGCTGCACGAGATTTCATCTTTGGGTTTCCTTTAAATCATTCGGTATTTATAGTCGAGCAAAATAGATTATGTAACAGTAATACAAGAGCTTAATTTTGCTTAAATTAAAATTGGCTTTCATGACAATCCATCACAGCATAGCCAGTCAAGTACGTCTAAGCAAGCCTACATTTAAAAAAGAAGAAAACCTCTTACTTGAAGAGGTTTCTTATCAAATCACTTATCTTATAAGCAGCTTATGTTTACTTAGAGGTAAATATCTGGTGGATATGGCGTGTTATCACTAATTGACGAATACAACGTATTTTCAACAAAGAAGCCATTTGGAGCTTGATTAGTATCAATGGTAATCGAATCAAACATGACTTGTGGATAGGCCCAGATAAATTGCTTCATTAAACCTAAAGAAACATTGTTTTTCATGTCACCAAAAATTCTTTGCCAGATGGGTGTTCGATATGGCTTGGTTTTATCAAATCCATAAATATAAGCAATCGATGCATCAGGAACGAATCCTGATAGATAAACCACTTTATTTGCGGGATAACCTAGACCTTGTATAGGGATTTGGGAAACAGCCTGATGTGCCAAGTCTAAGCGAGCTTCTAATAGCCAGTCATAGGCTTCTGTCATCATATAATCAAAATTTGGATATGAATAATGCTCACTTGGATAGTTAATATAAGTGGCTAAAGTCTGAATCGGAGATTGAATAGAAGGAAAGAAAATAAGGGGACTAACTTTGGCAGTGGAGTATTTTGCTTTGATAACGGTACGAATGTCTTGACAGGTTTGTCCTAATTTATTTCTAAGCCACGTTTTAAACTCATCATAAGGCGTGCCTGTTTTATTCATTGCTTCATAAATTGTGCCTAGATCGGGCGCATATAAACCTGTATCAGCATTAAATGCCAGTTTAGTTGGATAGTCATATACACAAGGTAGATTTGTGCCAGTGTTATACCACCACCAAGGCTCACCAATCTGCATGTTTACATCACATCCCCCTGCAACCATTGCATCTGCAAACTCAATAAAGACTTTATGTAGATATGCCAATGCATTTTTGTCACTTAAACTAAAGAAATAACTGGGAGGCTCGTAACCTGTACGACCTAAGTTATTATTCCAGTCACGCTGTGCCCAATATTCATTGGCCCCCAAGGAATACATTTCAAAGCTTACCCCAAAGATGGGTTGCATACTTGCGCTATGTAATGCCTGAGCATATTTCTCATGCCATTTACGGGTACATGAGTTAACAACTGTCTCACCTGTTACCAATGTATCTGGTATTTGCCATTTATTAATATCGCTTTTCCATGTCATTTCCGGATAATGCGACATACCACAATAGTGATTCACCAAACCTTGATATCCCAAAGCAGCCATATTATTGACGAGGCGCTGCGGATTTAAATCGTAATGGTCGTCATAGCTTGTACAGATACCATAATTATGCGGAGGTACAACAACGCGGCTCAAATTTAACTTTGCATTTGTTCCAGTCACGACTGAGTTGGTCAGACGAATGTAACCATCTTTTGGTTGGCTTAAAGGCGTGGCGGATTGGCTATTGTAGTCACTGGTAAATCCTGAAAATGAAATTCGCTGAATATTGGTTACCGGAAAGCTATCTGTAGCAGAAAAACCAGCTTTTACTGAATCCCAATTAATATGAATATGCGCCGTGCGAGATGAAGGATTATTTGCATAATTAAATAAGACAACATAAGCAACTTTATCTACGCCATTGTCTTGATAGTACACTGTTAAAGTCGGCGTTAAACTGCTGTTGTTAAGAACAGGCATAGAAGCCGATAATTCAATATCAAAATCCCAAATTACCCCTGCATAGCTGTATTTAGTTTCATAAGCTAAAAATTTATGATCTTTAGTGTCATAAGAATCCCAAGTAATTCCTACTAGATCATTTGTCATACGCGATCTAAAAGATGCTTCAAAACCATTGCCATAATTGGTAATGGCGAAAGACATTGTTTGTGGACCGTCTATTCTCCAATAAATAGGACTAAATCGATCAATAAGTGTATTTTGAGTGATTGGATGGGGTGATGAATTAGAATTATTTTGCACATTTTGTCGATTAATTATCATGTCGTCATTCTCTTAATGTATTAAGAGGTTTCATATTAAATAATTCTTCTTCTTTTATTGTTCGGATAAGTAACAAGGACGTTTAAATTATTTACAGTTAATATTTTTTATAAAGATCAAAATAATATTAAAGAAGAAAACCTAATATTATCCTGAAATATTTTTGCACTATGGAGATAATAAATGTCAAGTTTTATGCAGCCTATATACTTTAGGGCGTTGTTTGTATTTACTCCTCTTGTGATTGCACTAACAGGTTGCAGTGAAGCTTTACATTCCCAAAGAGTGACACCAATAAAGCTATCTTCAGAAAATATCGCTTATCCAGACGTTGATACTTTTTTAGGAGAAAAGTTACAGCCTCATGAAGAAGCCTTAGCCCAGAACATAGCTCAAGTCATTGAAAAGTCAATTCGTGAACAATATACGGCGGGAAATGCTTTACGTGATGCACATCCTAAAGCACATGGGTGTGTTCGAGCCGAGTTTCATGTCTCAAAAAATATACCTGCTCAGCTTGCTAAAGGAGTTTTTATTCCAGATCAAAGTTATCAAGCATGGATTCGCTTTTCCAATGCTTCTAAGGATGCCTCTAGTGCCGACATTGACAAAGATGCACGTGGCATAGCGATAAAACTTTTAGGTGTATCTGGGCAGAAAATTTTAGAAAGTGAAAAGCAAGCAACTACCCAAGACTTTATTATGATTAATCATCCGGTCTTTTTTGCCAACGATGCTAAACGATATCTTTCATTTATGGATGATGTGAATAGCCACAATATGATCCGAAAACTTCATATTCCGTTTGCCTTAGGTTTTAAAGGAACAATGAATGCACTCGGAGCACGTAACTCACAAATTGCAAATCCACTCTATGCGCGTTATTGGTCTATGGTTCCTTATCAATTAGGACTTGGTAGTGATCGACAAGCAGTTAAATATTCAGTTCGTGCTTGTTCAGTGACACCAAATAATCTACCTAAAAACCCTAGTCATGATTTTTTAAGAGAGGCTTTAAAGACTACTTTGCAACAAACAGATGCATGTATGGAATTCCTTATTCAGCCACGAACCTCAAATAAATTGTTAGTAGAAGATTCAATGACAGAATGGGATGAGAATGCAGCTCCTTTTTATCAAGTAGCCACTATTCATATACCAAAGCAGGACTTTGATACGCCTGAGCAAAATAAATTCTGTGAAAATCTGTCTTTTACGCCGTGGCATGCCCTTCCTGAGCATAAACCCTTGGGTGCAGTAAATAGAATGCGTAAAATCATTTATGAAAACATAAGTAGAGTTCGACATGATATGAATTCAGCGCCTAGGCAAGAACCTTAAATACTTTATCTATCTTGGTATGAAAGTTAAAAAATATTTTAAAGATGGCAGTTTTCAAATGTTCTTGCCTTGGAGGCACCTTTTACTTAATAGATTCTTTACTTGTATCTATGGTGATTCGATCAATAAAGTCTGCTAACCATAAAATAAAGTCATCTTCACTTTTATGTTTTGGAATCAAGCTCATATCTAATTTAATGGGTAACTCATTTTTTACACTCACAACTGTACCTTCAAAATTTACAAAGTTATATAAAAATTTTAATTCTGTACCAGTAATGGCTTTTTTAATTTCTATAATGAGATTATTTAAGTTTTTAAAGTGATTGTTTGAAGACTTACTTTTAATATTTTTATTAATTTTTTCTGCTAATAATAAGTATTTTGGCATTTCTATCTCCTTATTAAATTAATTATTAATAGAATTTAAGTATAAGTTTAAAGTTATAAAAATAAGTATTTAATTTTAATTAAATTGTTTCTATTTTTTTAATTTTTATTGGTAAATTCTGCCGAATCTAACTATTTATTCTTTTAAAATGTGATTTAGTTTGATTATTTTTCTGATTAAAACAGTAGGTTTTTTAATACCAACTGCCGCACTCAGATTTAATTTGTATTAAATAGGCTCAATATACTTAAATTATTAAGCCTATTTAATTTTTAATATTACTTAAGATGGAAAGTAGGCTAAATCTTAAGTAAGCTTTTGGAAACTTTTCATTTTATGAATCTTTCCGCATTTTCTACATTCTTTAATTTCGTCATGGGCAATATCAAAATCATATTCCCAGATGTGAATACAGAAAATTTGTCTAAGATTGCTGAGCATAGACACCTCCTTATAAAAAACCAACTCATTAGCAAGTTCTTTAGGAATGTACTTCGCTTATTTTGATGAATTTTCCTCTTTAGCTTTCTCATCCTTGTGTTTACAGCAATAACCGAAAACAGCACCAGCACTAAAGAAAAATATAGCTTTGAACATCGGTATCTCCAAAAGTTAGTTAGGTAAATTTAAAATTAACATTGAAAGATGTATCTGTTTTTAGGCCATTCAGACTGATTCTGTGCGTTATGCAAACTTTTGTGACAGGTTATAACAATATATTTTATAAAAATAAGGCGGGGTGAATTAAAAAACCGCCCCAGAAGGCGGTTGCTGAATTTACAGCGACATATAGAAGTGTAGTGGACGATCACTTCTATATTTTTTATAAACTTATTTTTCTTCTTTTATAATTTTAGTAAAAGCATCTGATTTGAAATAATTAATAATCATCTCACCATCATCACCTGTGGCGGGTGACACTTTAGGAGTTTCGTCATAGTTAAATTTAAAGTCTGGCGGAATAAATTTTGAGATGGGTGGAAGTTTAGCCTCTCCTCCTGTCGTAATTCTTTCAATAAAGCCTGCGAGCCAGAGTATATACTCATCTTTATTTTTATATTTAGGCATGAGGCTCATGTCCAACTTAATCGCACATTCCTCTAGCGGCTTAGTTAAGCACTCCTCAAAATCTATAAAATTATATTTAAGTTTAAATTTGGTACCTTTAATTTCATTACGAATAGTACTCACTAAATGATTTAAGTTCTCTGCTGAGCTTTCAGAAAATAATTTTTTGTCCTCAATCTTTTTGTACACGTTCTCAGCGATGATTAAATATTGTGGCATTTCTATTTTCTCCCTTTTATTGTCAAGCTACTCACTCAGCCTTTTAAGGAAGTATGATAGATATCATGTTTTCTAATGTAATTGTTGTGCTGCCAATTGTAAGTAATGTGTTTTTGTGAAACCTGCAAGCATAACCATCCGAAAAAAATAAAATTAATGCAAACAGAGTCACATTTTTTTGAAAATTTATTTTAATCAAAAAATAATTTTAGCTCATCTAAAGTTGGAAGCTGGGAATAAGATTGATCTGCATCTATTGTATTTGCCCAGTTTGTCTTTGAAATCATACAAAAATTGAGCTTTTTTAGCACAGTAATATCTTCATCTAATAAACCCAATGGAATCCACATAAAATGAGTAGTTCCCACTAAGTTGGGTACTGACGATCCGCATTTACTACAAAATGATGATGTGAAGCCTGTTTCTTTTTTATAAGTCCGAATCAACTCAAAACCTGATAGCCATTCAAATTTATCCTTACTCACTAAAGTGGCTGCATTTGCTCCTGTTCCAGTTTGTTTACGGCATAGACTACAGTGGCAATGATAGACCGTGTTTATTTCATTGTTTATAGAAAATTTGACTTCATTGCATAGACAAGAACCCACATGACTCATCTCGAGCATCCTGTGAAAAATAATATCGAATATAGCATTTGGCTTAATAGTGTTAAATTTAACTTTCAAATTTTAAATAGATATCTTTTCTTTAAGAAGGTCTATAAAAATAAGGAATTGCTAGAGTTGAGGGTTGGCAGAATGCACTTATACTGTTTAATATGAATTTTGACATATAAATTGAATATAAAAATGCTGTGATGTATTTATCTTGGATGCGACTTAAAAGCTTACATGATTAATCAACTCTATCAGCAGTACAGTAGTATGGCATTAAATGCTTGGGGCTTTACACATACACCTTCGTATAACGGTACATACGACCCTGATGAGAATGAAATAGTGACGAAAAGATTTAATTGGTTGAATGATGAGCAAGCTACAGAAAAAACTAAACAAGGATTAACTGCTTTTGTGGCATTAGATGATGCCTTTATCAGTATCGCTTCTCGTATGTACTTGATTAGAAATGCAAAAGAAAAAATCGATTTACAATATTATATTTGGACAAATGATTTTGTTGGAAACTTAATGCTGCACGAGTTGTTAACGGCGGCAGATCGTGGTGTAAAAGTTCGGTTGCTCATTGATGATCAAAATGGAATAAAGCTTGATGGTGTTCTAAGAAGCCTTCTCCACCACCCTAATTTCGAAATTCGTTTATTTAACCCATACAAATTTAGATACTTAAGAATTTTAGACTATATTTTTCGGTTCAAAAAAGTAAACCATCGTATGCATAATAAATTAATTATTGCTGATGGCGTGATTGCAGTAACAGGCGGCCGAAATATCAGTAGTGAGTATTTTGACGCAAGCAGTAAGTTTCAGTTTACAGATTTAGATATTTTATTTTATGGGCATACGGTACAGCACGCTCAAGCGGTTTTTAATGATTTTTGGCAAAGTGAGCTAAGCCAAAACGCAACTGAGCTGATCGGAACTTGTGCTGTCCACCACCTGCAATCTTTACGAGAGCATTATCATGACCTGCTTCATGAAAATGAACATCATACTCAAACCGAAGATAAACTTTACAATGCGCAAAGTTATTTAAAAGAACTTTTAGAACACTATCCAATTCAATGGTCAAAAGCATATTTTGTTGCAGATTCGCCTAAAAAAATCTTAGGGCAAGCCTCTAAAGAAGAGATGCTGTATGGGCAAGTCATGGCCATTATGGGGGAACCAAAGCAGCATATCGAATTAGCTTCAGCTTATTTCGTTCCTACACAGCAAGGAGCTTACTATTTAAACCAGCTAAAGGTACAAGGAGTTAAAGTCAGGGTTTTAACCAATTCTTTTGCTGCAAATGACGTGGCAATTGTGCATGCTTTCTATAGTCAATATCGAGTTGAAATGCTAAAAAGCGGTGTAGAACTATTTGAGTTTAAGCCATTTTTGGAACGTAGACGTAGAACATGGTATGAGGTAGTGACCGGAAGCGTTATTCCCGCAAAAGGTAAAAATAAATCAAGTTTACATGCCAAATTTTTTGATGTAGACGGTAAAGTATTTATTGGTTCATTTAATTTTGACCCACGTTCGACTTTTTTAAATACTGAGGTTGGCCTTGTGATTGAATCGAGTCAATTACAGGCTCAAGTTTCGGTTATGCTCGATCAGCACCTACCACAAGTTGCTTATCAACTTAAGTTAAATAGTGAAGGAAAAATCATTTGGTTAGATTATCAGTCGGATGGGAAAATTGTTGAATATGAAAAAGACCCGGATACGAGCCTGTTCCAACGCACAATGATTAGAGCGGTTTCATATTTACCCGTTGAATGGATGATGTAGGAGCGCTCTAGCTCTGCTTATAAAATTCCAATCTCTTTAAAGAATTTTTGATAAGCCTCTGCTTTTTTCTCTAGTGCCAATGGATAAGCTCTAGAAGAAGATGGTAAGCGATATAAATTAATATCCCGCCCTGCAAAGTAAGTCGACGTAGATGTCCCTATAAGCGGTTTTTCAGTGTTTTCTGGTAAAACAGAAATTAAAGTGTCAGTGGCTTTATCGCCTGTAGTCATAATGGTCTGACAGAGCGGGATCTGCTGAAGCAGTACAGCAAGATCTGTTGGCGTTACGATTTCAAGAAATTTATCGGCGGCATTCCCCTTTAATCGCTTAATTTGGTAAGCCGTGTCAAAAATCGCAATACCAGTTTCAATTAAGAAGTTTCGGATACGTTCTTCATTAAAGTTTTTTTGGTTTTCACTTAAAAAGTAAGTTTTGTCTTGAAAAAAGATCAAACCAAAAATTCGCCACATATCATTTTGGAAATTCGGATAGTAAAAATCCATCTTCCATTTATTACGTGGTGGTGGAAAGCTACCTAACATTAATAAACGGGCATTCTCTGGCAAAAATGGTTCAAGTGGATGTGTTTCTATCTCGATTATCATAAAAAATCAGTAGTTACTTAAAAAATTTATAATTAAATTAACCTATTTTTGAGTTAATCACGAGTCATGAAATGCAATTTCTCTTAATTAAAGCGTTAATGGGAAGAATTAACTCTTACTGAAAAACATTGAGGTGATACCTCTGTAGGAATCACCTCAATAATTTATAACGTGTAAGTGAGCTGGTGAACTCAAACTTATTAAGAGTTCAAGACTTTAAAAACCTTACCTGTTCTTGGATGAGCAAAACTGTTATCCGGATCTAAATTAATGACTTTATCCGAAATCACAATTTTAGAAAGTGGCAACCAATTTTGCTCTATTCCAGCTTCGACAAAGTTTTTTTCATAAATATTTTCATAAATTTGTTCAACAACGATTTCCATACCACACATACTTTTGGCACTTACTTCTTTTAAAATATGGCGCTTTGACATTCTAGTCTCCATTTTTTTATTATCCGCATCGATAATAATAAGGACTCCACTGATACAATATGTAAATTTTAATAATGAAAGTGTTTTTTTTGTTTTAATCACATTTTTGTAATAATTAAATGAATAGTTGAGTAATAATTTAATTTAAATCTTATCTTTAAGTTAATCTATACAAAATAATTATATGTCTTAATAAATATTAAAGGGCTCATTAACTGAACCCTTTTTATTTAATCTTAAACTTGTACAGCATTATCCACTGAACCGTCATCTTGATTTTTAGCACTGTCTTTACTAATCACTGAGTCAGTATCGCTATCTGTGTTAAAACTCTTACTGTTTTTCTGCTTTTTCTTGTACATACACATCCCAATCGCAATACCTGTTCCTATCACTAAAATTGACTTTAACATTTTGCACCTCTTCGATTGACGGAGTAACTTTTGAGAAATCAGCTTAAATTAATAGCACATAATTTGTTATTTAACGGCGTTCATTTGCTCCGCTTTTGTAAGGTATTTAATTTTTATGTTAATTGAAGAGCGTAATAGTTAAAAAAATAAATTTTGATACAAAGCAAAAAGCCTATTCTGTTTTTGAATAGGCTTTTTACTGTATTTCAGGATTAAGCAGTATTATGAATTGCTTTAAGCAATCTTATTATCTTTAAATACACTACAAATGTATTTAATGCTGAACTTTTAGTCAAGATAGGATTGAGGGGGTTTACCAATAATTAGTGATTATTGTGATGAGTATCACGTTTGTATTAGGTGGGATAAGAAAAAACCCATTTCTACTTCTCATAAAGAAATGGGTAATGTGAAAACCACAAAAGACCTGAAATACTAAATGTTCTTACATTCAGTAAGGTAGAGTGTAATGAATGCATTAGGTGGTTAACAATTAATCTATTTGCATTTTCTTTAGTCATTTCGGTCAATAAAAAAATACCATGAAATGATTAATTTCAGTATATTTAAGTCTTTGGACTTATTTTTCAAGAATTTTAGAAAGCACGTTTAGCCAGTTCGTAAAACATAGATTTTCAATAAGTTTGCTTGAGTAAGCTCTCTGTTGCATGCGATTAATAAGTTTATGTAGCCCCATAACATCATCAAGCTCTGTACCAATCAGTGCGCCGTCAAAGTCAGAACCAAAACCTACGTATTCTTCGCCCAAATGATCTATCAAATACTCTAAATGATCTAAAATTACATCTATAGATGTATCCGCATTTCGTTGTCCATCCGAACGTAAAAAAGCAACGTCGAAATTCACCCCGACCATACCTTTGCTTTCTCGAATTGCTTTAAACTGGTGGTCAGTTAAATTGCGTGCTTGGGGACATAACGCATGCACATTGGAGTGTGTTGCTACAATTGGCTGCTGCAATATATCAACCGTATTCCAAAAAGCTTTCTCATTCATATGTGAAACATCAATCACCATCTTTTTATCGGCACAGCGTCTTATAAAATCTTTGCCATCACTCGTGAGACCTGCTCCTGTGTCGGGTGAATGAGGAAACTTAGCATTTAAACCATGCCCAAAGCGGCTAGGTCTATTCCAGAGTGGGCCAATACTACGCAAACCCCTACCATAAAACACATCGAGTAAATCCGGATTTTGCTGTAAAGCTTCAGCACCTTCCATATGCAATACAATGCCTAATTTCTGCGTATCTACACAACTCTGAATATCCTGAACGGATGTGCAAATTTCAATATTTTTAGAGCGCTCAGCGAGTTGGTGAGCTAAATCGAGTTGTTCCAAGCAAATTTGTTCAATTTGCTGTTGGGTAAAATCAGCAGCATTTGGATCAAAGAGTTTATTAGGATGATGCTGTTGAACATAGCTATATGGCGGTAAAAAAATAGCAAACATTCCCCCGACAAAACCAGCTGCTTGACAGCGTTTTAAATCGAGATGGCCCGCTAAACGGTCATGAATAAAAGCATGTACAGGATCTGGATGATCACTTAGCCATAGACGCGTTAAAGCATCATTATGCCCATCAAAAACTGGAATATGGCTAGGCTTCATGAGTATCCCTATTGATTGCTATATATCGGTAATCGTGTGGACCGGAATATTTTGTGTAGCGCTTAAAGATCTAGAGTTTCGACTATTACGGAACACGAGTTGTTGCAGAGGTGCAGCCAAATGGCTTTCTGAACGTGCTTCTTCAATCATTTGATGATACGGCGATTTCCCACATACAGGATCGGCATTAGCCGCATCTCCAGTCAACATATAGGCCTGACAGCGACATCCGCCAAAGTCTCGATCTTTATCTGGGCAGCTACGACATCCTTCTGGCATCCATGCATCACCACGGAAATGGTTAAATCCAGTTGATTTGTACCAGATATCAGACAATTTGTGTTCACGGATGTTTGGAAACGAAATTGGCAACTGTCGTGCTGCATGGCAAGGCAGTGCCATACCGTCTGGAGCGACCGTAAAGAAGATTTTACCCCAGCCATTCATACAGGCTTTTGGACGTTCTTCATAATAATCAGGCACTACAAAAATGAGTTTGCAAGGATGATTTTGCGCTTTTAATTTTTCTCGATATTCATTGGTAATCCGTTCTGCACGGGTCAGTTGCTCTTGTGTTGGTAATAAACCTTGGCGGTTTAGAAAAGCCCAGCCGTAAAACTGACAAATTGCCAACTCGACTGTGTCTGCATTCAGCTCTAGGCAAAGCTCAATGATTTGTTCAATCTGGTCAATGTTATGTCGATGAATAACAAAGTTAAGTACCATTGGATAATCATATTTCTTAACCAGTCGACACATTTCATACTTTTGTTCAAAAGCATGCTTTGAACCTGCTAAGGCATCATTTACAACAGGGTCACTGGCTTGGAAGCTCACTTGAATGTGATCTAGCCCCGCTTGCTTTAAATCAGCAATACGTTGTTCGGTAAGGCCCATACCTGAGGTAATGAGGTTGGTATAAAACCCTTGTTGATGGGCATGTGCAACAAGCTGTTCTAAATCCTGACGTACCAATGGTTCACCGCCAGAAAACCCCAGTTGAACAGCACCCATCTGACGTGCCTGATCAAAAACATCAAACCACTCTTGGGTGGTTAGCTCATTTTTATGCTGAGCATAATCTAATGGGTTTGAGCAATATGGGCATTGTAGCGGACAACGATAAGTTAACTCCGCTAATAACCATAAAGGCAGGCCAACACCTTCTGTCATACTAAATCAATCCAGTGTTGCTGCTTGGCAACGAGCATGTAATCCACTACATCTTGATCAATCTCAGCAATTTCACCAAATTTTTGCTTTAACTGAGCAATAATTGCAGAAACATTTTGCTGCCCATCAATATATTGTCCGATTGCCCCTGCACTTTCATTTAACTTGATCATGCCTTCAGGATATAAAATCACAAAACCATTTTGAGCTGGCTCGAACTGAAAACGGTAACCCTGTCGCCATGTTGGCACAAGGTTTAAATCAAACTGCTCTTTATTCATTTAAATAGTCCTTTGTGCCAAACTCGTTTGCTCGTCACAGTGTGATATGGTGCTTCGTTGTGAACATATGCCAAAGTTAAAGCATCTAAAATGCTCCATAAAATATCCAGCTTAAACTGCAATATTTCAAGCATTCGTTCTTGTTGCTCAAAAGTTGTAAATGAATCAAGCGTAATTGTTAAACCATGTTCAACGTCACGGCGTGCCTGACTTAAACGAGAACGGAAATACTCATAACCTTTATCATCAATCCATGGATAGTGTTGTGGCCATGAATCAAGTCGTGACTGATGAATTTGTGGAGCAAAAAGTTCAGTTAAAGAACTGCTTGCTGCTTCACGCCATGAAGCACGGCGTGCAAAGTTCACATATGCATCTACTGCAAAGCGAACACCCGGTAATACCAGTTCTTCAGAAATAACTTGTTCACGACTCAAGCCCACAGCTTCGGCTAAGCGTAACCATGCTTCTCGACCACCGCCATCTGGATATTCACCATCTTGATCGATCATGCGTTGAATCCATTCTTGACGGACTCGCTGGTCGGGGCAATTTGCCATAATTGCCGCATCTTTAAGCGGAATATTAATTTGATAGTAATATCGGTTTGCAACCCAAGCCTGAATTTGTTGCTGGGTGGCTTTACCTTCATACATCATCACATGGAATGGATGATAGATATGATAATACTGGCCTTTATCGATAATGGCTTGTTGGAATTGTTCGGTCGTTAAAGCTTCAGGTGTTTGAGTCATGTTTCACCTTAGAGTTCAATCTGCATGCCGTCATAGGCAACTTCTACACCATTTGCTTTAAGCTCAGCAAACTGGCTAGAGTTTTCATTTAAAATTGGATTGGTATTGTTAATATGAATCAGCACTTTTTTAGGTGTACTCAGCTGATTTAAATAAGACAGTGAACCACCTTCACCACTAATATATAAATGCCCCATTTCTCGGCCAGTTTTAGTTCCAACCCCTGTTTGCTGCATTTCATCGTCTGTCCAAAGCGTACCATCAATCATAACGCAATCTGAACTCTGCATGATCTGCATGATTTGATCGTCAATTTTTCCAAGACCCGGTGCATAGAACAACTGTTTTTGTGTTTTATGATCTTTGATAATTAAAGCAATATTGTCACCGTCATATGGGTCGTTTCGATGCGGTGAATATGGTGGCGCAGCACTTTTAATAATTAAAGGCAAAAATTCTAAATTTTCGAAACCATCAATTTTAAAAGCTTGTTTAGGATTGATTTCATTGTATTGAAGACCGCCATTCCAGTGTTTGAGCATATTAAAAACTGGAAAGCCGCTCGTTAAATCTTGGTGGACCATTTCTGTACACCATACATTCATTGGACAACCTTCACGTAAGGTTAAAAGTCCCGTCGTATGGTCTAATTGACTGTCCATTAAAATAACGCTCGTTATTCCTGTATCACGCAATTTACGCGCTGGTTGAGCTGCTTTAAATTCGAATAGTTGCTGACGGATATCAGGTGATGCGTTTAATAAAACCCAGTCTGTCCCATTTTCAGAAACAGCAATTGATGATTGAGTACGAGCTTTGGCTTGGATTGTACCTGTGCGTACACCATGACAATTCGGGCAATTACAATTCCACTGCGGGAACCCGCCTCCGGCAGCTGAACCTAAAACATAAATATACATAAAATTAATATCTTATTAGAAAGAGATAAGCCCTAGAACAAGACTAGGGCTTATGACATATTTGGATGAAACTGATTAACGCGCTTCGAAGTACATCGTAACTTCAAAACCAATGCGTAAATCAGTAAAAGCTGGTTTAGTCCATTGCATAAATTATCTCCGGTTCATATTAATCTCGTGAAATGAATCACTTGATTAAATCTTATAAGGTCATTAAAAATTTATTCTAAATAAAAAATTCGGGTTTGTAGACCACCCCTAGCCAAGATATTGTTCGATAATTGTGTTTTTTGTCCAAATTTTAATATTTCGAACATATTTGCTTATGGGAGGTTTCATCAAACATTCATACTAAAAGCGTATTTTTTATCCGTCTTAATTGATCAAATGATAAAAAAATGAAAAATTTAACAATACTTTTTAAAGTAACAACACTTTCTCTGGCAGTAGCGTTATTGGCGGGATGTAATGACGATGATGATAATGACACCGCACCACCTGCTCAAAGAAGCAATCAAACCGTAAATATTTTAGCTTTTAATGACTTTCACGGAAATCTTGAGCCGCCTAAGCGTTATATTGAGGCACCAAATCCAAATGATGCTGCTCAATCTGTTCGTATTCCTGTGGGTGGAGTGAGTTACTTTGCCGATGCGATTAAAAAACTTAAAGCAGAAAATCCAAATAATGCTGTGGTTTCGGCAGGCGACTTAATTAGCGCCTCTCCGCTCACTTCTTCTTTATTTTTAGATGAGCCGACCATTGAAGTGATGAATGATATTCAAATTGACTTTAATGCTGTAGGTAACCATGAATTTGACCGTGGTACAGATGAATTACGCCGTTTAAAGAACGGTGGATGTCAGCAATATACAAGTACTGCACCTTGCCAAATTAATAAAAACTTTAGCGGTGCAAAATTTGATTTCCTTGCAGCTAACGTAGCAATGAAAAATGATGCAAGCAAAACGATCTTTCCTGCCTATAAAGTCAAAACTTATGGTGGAATTCCAGTTGCATTTATTGGTTTAACCCTTAAAGCAACACCAAGTATTGTTTCAGCTGCTGGCATTAAAGATGTTGAGTTTCGTGATGAAGCAGATACGGTAAATGCTTTGATTCCTGAGTTACAAAAACAAGGAATTGAAGCGATTGTAGTGGTTGTACATGAAGGTGCAGCACCAAGTACGAAGTTTAATGAAAAAACATGTGATGGCTTAAGCGGCCCGATTTTAGGAATTTTGGATAAGCTTAATCCGGCAGTGGATATTGTTGTTTCAGGCCATACACACCAATCTTATATTTGTGACTATTCTACAAAAAATCCCGCAAAACCATTCTTACTTACTTCGGCTGGACAATATGGCACGCTCATTACTGACATCAAGGTTGAGCTAGATGGTAAAACTGGTGATGTGATTAAGAAGGATGCTAAACAAGTTCCTATACAAAGTGAGGCCTATACGTCTGGCACAACCACGGTAAGCCTTACCGATCTCTATCAAAAATTTAGTAAAACCCCAAGCATTGAAGCCATTTTAGATAAGTACCGCCAAGCGGTGACCACCATTTCAAGCCGCGTGGTTGGAACTGCAACAGCAGTAGTAAGTCGTACTCAAGTTGAAAGTGGTGAAAGCCCGCTTGGTATTATGATTGCTGATGCTCAACAAGCGGCTGCCTTAAAAGCAAGTAACCAAGGCTCTGACTTTACCTTAATGAACCCAGGTGGTGTCCGTGCCGACCTACTCATTAACAGTAGTAACCAGATTACATTTGGCGATGTTTTTGCAGTGCAACCTTTTGGTAACTCTATTGTGACTCTGAGCTTAACTGGCAAACAAATTCGAGATGTAATTGAACAGCAATGGTCTGGTGCAAATGTAAACTCACCTAGAATTTTACAGCCGTCTAAAGAATTAACTTATCAATATGCGGCAAATGTGACTGTTTCGCCACGAGCAAGTAACATCATGGTTGCTGGTTCACCATTGGTTGACAGTAAGGTATACCGCGTGACGGTAAATAGCTTTTTGGCAGATGGTGGTGACAACTTTACGGTATTAAAAGAAGGCCAAAACCGTGTAGGTGGTGGTCAAGATATTGATGCCCTTGAAAGCTATGTCGCTAAGACTTCACCTTTAATTATTCCAGCGACTACTCGAATTAAAGTCATCAAATAGCAAATTTAATAAAAAAAGGACAGTTTAGGCTGTCCTTTTTTCTCTCTAAACTTTTTATTCTGTATAGAGATTAAGTTCAATACTACTGATATTAGTTCCTGTATTCGCAAAAATAACATCTATGACCTCATGCAGTAGTTCTTTCACTTTTTCATGTTCATAGCTAGTTGCTTCTGCGGTTTTAAGACAAATCAAGTTACAGCTCATTTTATCTTTTCTGATTTTGTAGATACTTTTGCTTTTTCCTAAGAATATTCTTTTGATGAGCTTGCGATTTTCAAATTCAGATAAAATACGATAAATCGTTCCGAGCGTTATTTTATGTTCATTTTTAATTTGTGCATAAATACTCACAGCGCTTAAGCCTTGTGGATTTTGATTTAAAATTTCAAAAACCTGTATTCTCGATTTTTTTATGGGTAGTCCATTTAATAATGATTTTGAAGTTGCCGTCATGATTAATTAGCCTTAATAGTTAAAAGTATAGAAATTCTTAAAATTATTTTGTCTATACTGCCTTGAAAATTATGGATATCTGTTAATTAAAAAAGCAAAGCCTATTCCCCTACGAATAGGCTTTGCACTTCGTTTTAGCTTAGAAACTATAAGTCGCTTTTACAAAGTAATTGCGGCCATAGAGTTTGGTGTTAAAGGTTTTGTTTTTATCTTCAAGGTCAACATCTGTCAGGTTTTTTACGCCATAGTCCAATGTTAAACGTGGTGAAAGTGGTGACGTAAATGTCACATCGTAAGTGGTATAAGTTGGTAACTCTTTAGTTGCGGAGTACATTTGCTTACCCACATAGCTTACACCTGCATTTACACGGAAGTCTTCAACGGGTGCCCAAGAAATTGAACCATTAGCCAGCCATTCTGGTCGTTCAGTTAAATCTTTACCTGTGGTTTTATTTTTTGCATCTAAGTAAGTAGCGTTTGCCTTAACACCTAAATTATCCGTGAAATCATAACCACCTGTAAGCTCAACTCCTTTGAGTTCTGCACGGCTTACATTAGTCCAGATTTTTCTAAAATCACCTACTAAACGTGGGTCTCCATTACTTAAAGTAATGGCTTCAATCAGATTCTTCACATCATTTTGGAAAACGGTAACACCCGCATTCCAGTTTGGACGAGTCACAATTAATGATGCTTCGTAGTTGGTGCTTTCTTCTGGTTCTAAGTCGGGATTGCCTCGAATATGGCAACTACCTCCACATGAAATCATTGAGTAGTTAATGTCTAACTGAGCTGGAGCCGGAACTTTATAAGCTTGGCCTACACCACCTTTTAAGACTACACCTTCAGCGAGTTGATAAGCTAAATAGGCTTTACCAGTCGATTTGCCATCAAAGTCATCAAAGTCGTCGTAACGACCACCTAAAGTTAAGGTCAGCGCATCGTTAATATGGGTATCGTTTTGAACGAATACACCGTAACTTTTTTGCTGGTTTTTCCCTGTACCGATATAACTCACAACGTCTGTAATTTTTTGATCTTTATAATCAAAACCAGCTGTGGCGTTATTCATGAGCCAGTCAAAGTTTGCGAAAGCACGGCCAATTAAATTTTCTTGCTTATAATTACGATTTTGTGGCGCATCATATTCACTGTCGTAGTCAGAAATTTTAGCTGTTTCTTTTCCAATATAAGCTTCTGTTTTACCCCAACCCCATTTACCACGGTGAGCAATTCCCACATTGGTTCGTTTCATTTCTGATTCTTGAATTGAAGTTGCCGCATCTTGGGTCAGTGGGCGTTTATCGTTGTTATAGCCCAAATCTAGGTCTAAAGTTTGTTGGTCATTAATATTCCAACTTAAAGTACCATTTACGTTTTTAGTATCTTTTTCTACAAAGTAAGCGCCATCTGGATCTGGTTTACCATTTCGATACCACGCATCGCGGTTATAAGCATCTCCAGCCAAAGTAAAACTTACATTGTCGGTTAAACCACCATATAAGTTAAATCCATAACGGAATTGATCTTTACCATTCCCACGGTCTGCTCGGTTATATTGCCCAAAGACCGAACCATGAAGCTGCCCGTCTTCGGCTTTTTTGGTAATAATATTAATTACGCCACCCATGGCATCTGCCCCATAGAGCGATGACATTGGCCCGCGAATGACCTCAACACGTTCAATACTATTTAAAGGAATTGCACTCCAGTCAAAGTCATTACCACGCCACATGGCACCATTAGATGACATGCGCTTACCGTTAAGTAGGATGAGTGTGTAGTTTCCCGATGTGTTGAGCATTCCTCGTATAACGATTTTATCTTGCCCACTATTGTAGTTATAAACCCCAGCTTGTTTTTGTAAAACATCAGCAAGGCTCAGCGCCGCACTACGTTCAATCTCTTCACTCGTGATCACACTAATGGATGCGGGTGCTTTATCTACGTCTTGTTCTTTTAATGCAGCAGAAACCACAATCGTTTTAAGTTTTTGAACTGGTTCACTATTACCCTGCTGTTCAATATCTGTATTTGCTTGAACGGCGAAAGGAAGTAGTGTTGAGATGGCGACCACCAGCGCCTTTTTCGTTAACGTCATTTCTCGGCCCTTATTCTGGATAATGATTAACACATGATAATTATTATCATTTATGATGTGCCGAGCATCATATACGCATGACTTTTACTGTTCAAGATAAAAATAATTATTAGTTATATAATGATAATCATTATTGTTTGTAGTTTAAAAAAGCGTTACCATTACACTTTAGTGTGCCTAAAAACCTATTTAAAACAATCTCAAAGTAGACATAACAATGCTCTCTCGTTTTTTTATCTACCACCCTATCTTTGTTTGTGTCATTGCAATCACTATTCTTATTTTTGGTTTTTTTGCCACTTTAGCCATGCCTGTCGAACGCTATCCAAACCTTGCACCGCCCGGTGTAACGGTTGTTGCAAACTATCGTGGTGCAGCTGCTGATACAGTCGAAGAAAGTGTGACCCAAATTTTAGAACAACAAATAAAAGGTCTGGATAATTTGCTTTACTTTACGTCACATAGTGAATCGTCCGGAACGAGCAGCATTGATATTCATTTTAAAATTGGCACAGATATCGATAAAGCGCAGCTCCAAGTACAAAACCGAATTAATGGTGCTTTAAACCGTTTACCTGAGGAAGTTCAAAGACAAGGCGTTAACATATGGAAAACCACGGGCGATATGCTACTTATTGTGGGGCTATATGATGAAACTGGTAAAACCAGCAATATTGATTTGTCTGATTATATGGTGAATCACTTTGAACAACCTTTAAGTCAGTTGCAAGGCATTGGGGAAGTTAATGTTTTTGGTTCAAGCTATGCCATGCGCATTTGGTTAAATCCAAATCAGCTTAGAAATTATCAACTTGTGCCGAGTGATATTGAAAAGGCCCTAGAAGATTATAATACCCAGATTGCTGCGGGTTCGATTGGTGCAATGCCCTCTGCTTCTGACCAAAATATTTATGCAAAAGTAAAAGCAGGTTCACGTTTAAAAACAATAGATGACTTTAAATCGGTAGTGGTTAAAGCAAATGTTGACGGTAGCCTTGTTTATTTAAAAGATGTCGCGAGAGTTGAATTAGGGGCAGAAAATTATGAAAGTATTAATACGCTTAATGGCTACCCATCGGCAGGTTTAGGAATTTCTCTAAGCCCTGATGCCAATGCAATTGAGACTTCTGCTCTTATTAAAGAAAAAATGGCTCAGCTTAGCCAGCATTTACCAGCTGGATATAAAATCGTTTATCCACGAGACAATACACCATTTATTGAAGAGTCAATTAAGCAGGTCATGATCACTTTGCTTGAAGCAATCGTGCTTGTTGTTATTGTGATGTATCTCTTTTTACAAAATTGGCGTGCAACTCTTATTCCAACCATTACGGTTCCCATCGTCATAAGTGGCACATTTGTAGTGTTGTATTTATTTGGGATGAGCATTAACACACTTACGCTATTTGCTCTAGTTTTAGCGATTGGGTTATTGGTTGATGACACCATTGTAGTCGTGGAAAATGTTGAACGTCTCATGCACGAACAACAGCTAAGTGTACGTGAAGCTTGTTTGATGTCGATGCAAGAGATTAGCGGCGCATTGGTGGGTATTACGCTGGTCTTAACCGCGGTATTTATTCCAATGGCTTTTTTTAGTGGTTCGACGGGTATGATTTACCGTCAGTTCTCTATTACATTAGCAGCAGCCATGTTGTTATCGCTATTTGTAGCCATGACCATCACGCCAGCAATGTGCGCAGTTCTATTAAAAAAACATAATAAAAAACCAAAATGGGGACAAATGCTTGAGCTTGCTCTTCAAAAAGTCAGATCAGCTTTTAGTTTTTTATCTGTTCGTTTAATCCAATTCAAAGTATTTTCCAGTCTATTGGTTGTGGGCATCGCGGTTATTCTATTTATGATTTATCGCAGTTTGCCTACAAGCTTTATTCCAAATGAAGATCAAGGATTACTTGCTGTTCCCTATAGTTTGCATAACAGTGCTTCAATGAGCCAAACCGAAGAAATTGGAAGACTCGTCAATAATTATTTCTTTGAACACGAAGGCAAAAATATTAATACCGTACTGGTCGTGAATGGACAAAACTTTTCAGGGAGCGGTCCAAATTTAGGTATGGCCTTTGTTTCGCTTAAACATTGGAATGAGCGTAAAGGAGAAGCCAATACGGCGAGTACTATTCGTGAACGTGCCCAAGCATATTTACAAAAAAACTTGCCAGCTAAAGTCATGGTAGGAATGCCACCAAGTGTATCTGGTTTAGGTCAGTCTGATGCTTTAGAACTTTGGCTTAGAGATGTAAATGGTCAAGGGCGCGATGAATTAATTAAACAATATAAAGCCTTAGAAAAAGAATCTCGAAATTATTCGGCCTTTGAAAATCTAAGTCCTCTTGTTAGTGAAGATAAAGCCGAAGTATTTATTCAACTCGATCAAAATAAAGCCAAAATGTTAGGAATTGACCAACAAGCAATTCGTTCAACACTATCGACGGCTTGGGGTGGAAACTATGTTGGCGATTTTGTTGAACGAGGTCGAATTAAGAGAATCATTATGCAAGGTGATTCAGAGTTTCGTTCTAAACCCGAAGATTTAGCATATTGGCATGTGCGTAATAACTCAGGTGGCATGCTTTCTCTCGCCCATTTTGCACAAAGTCAATGGACTGGTGGCCCAGAAGCTCTTACCCGATTTATGGGACTGGCTGCCATTCAACTTGAAGCAAATGTAAGTTCTGGCTTTAGCTCAGGTCAGGCAATGCAACAGTTAAATGATATGGTCAGTAAACAGTCTGGTATAGATGTCGCATGGAGCGGTCTTTCTTTACAAGAGCAACAATCTAGCCGCCAAGCAATTTATTTATATCTCATTTCTATTTTGTTTATTTTCTTATGTTTGGCTGCCTTATATGAAAGCTGGAAAGTTCCTTTTATTATTTTATTAGGGCTTCCTCTAGGCATTACAGGCACTATTATTTTTGCTTGGATTTTTAAGCTACCTAACGATGTTTATTTTCAAATTGCTCTATTAACAGGTATTGGCTTATCTTGTAAAAATGCGATTCTCATTGTTGAGTTTGCGACTCAAGCACTCAAACAAGGGAAAAGTAAAATCGATGCGGCAAGTGAAGCTTTAAAGCTACGCTTACGTCCGATTTTGATGACATCCCTTGCCTTTGGTGCGGGCGTGGTTCCTTTGATTTTTGCAACTGGTGCAGGCGCTGCGAGCAGATATGAAATTGGAATGAGTGTATTTGGTAGTGTCGTGTTTGGTACATTACTGGTACCGTTATTTACTGTGTTCTTCTTTGTTGTGGTTCATAGTTTACCGAGTTTTCAGTGGTCAATAAGCAAACCATGGTTGAGTAGAACTTTAAGATTTAACAGCCGTATTAAAAAGGACAATACATCCTTTTAAAGCTTAGAACAAAAAAAGCAGATATTAAATCTGCTTTTTTTGTTCTTTCAATTTAAGCGACTAGCTTCTCAATCCAAACTTCTAGGGTTGGTTGTTCAGCTAAATCTTCAAAACTCACCTGTGCACCGTAAGCCTGCCATTTACCCACTAATGTCATGAGGCGTACCGAGTCAAGCCCAAGCATGAGCAAATCATCATTTAACTGAATGTCTGATGCAGGAATCTGAAGCTGTTCACTCACCGCCAAAACAATACCTTCTTGAGTGAGTGGTGATGCCGCTTGTTCAAGCGCCCAAGCTCGTGTGACTTGCTGAGTTGTCATGACTTGCCCACAACGTGTACTTGCGTATTTTAAAGCCATATCGTGTTCTTCACGGCTAAAGTCAGCGAGCGCGTCTCCACATAAAAATGGCTGGATATTTAGCATAAAGGCTTCTGCGGCACTCATGAGGCAGCCAATATGGGCATAAACACCACAAATGATGAGCTGGTCGCGGTTTGACTCACGCATGAGTTGTTCAAGTGGAGAAAACTTAAATGCGCTATAACGCCATTTTGTTAAGACAGTATCATTTTTTTGAGGAGAAATTTCCGGCAAAATTTGGGTAATATATGGGTCATCTTTTAAACCAGTTCCCCAAAAGTCCGTTAATAACTGGCGATGTTCAGGTGTCTGATTACCAGGCTGTGCAGTATAGACCACAGGAATATTAAACTTACGCGCAGTTTCAATCAGTTCTTTGGTATTTTTAATGAGCTCTGGAATAGGCGCTTGAGTTTGATCATAAAAATCTAAAAAATATTGCTGCATATCATGTACCAATAAAACGGCGCGATTGGTATGCAACTGCCAATGTGTTTTATTCGCTGTAAATTCATGCGCTTGTGGCATGTTGTAACTGGCAATTTTAGGAATACTCATCAAATTTTTCCTTTTTTATCTTTAAGCAAGAATATTAGTGTTGGTTTCAAATTGTTGACGTAATCTTTTTTTGTCGATTTTTCCAAAGGCTGTATATGGAAATTGCTCGATAAATTCGACTCGATCGGGAATTTTGTAGGTAGCAAGTCCATAATCTTTCAGATGTTGACGAACTGACATTGCAAGACGAATTGGGCTTGGGTCATCACTTTGTGCTTGCCATGCAATAAAGGCACAGCTTTTTTCCCCCATAATCTCATCAGGCATAGCAACTAGTGCTGCTAGGCGAATTTGTGGATGAGTTAATAACGCTTGTTCAACCTCCTCAGTCGCAATTTTTTCACCAGCGCGATTGATTTGTTCTTTTGAACGCCCTTCCACAACAATGCATCCATCTTCGCGAATACGCACTAAATCGCCTGTTCGATAAAAACCATCTGGGGTGAAAGAACGTGCATTGTGCTCTGGTGCTTGATAATAGCCGCGAATGGTATAAGGCCCACGAGTCAGCAAATGCCCTACTTCTCCAGCGTCTACTGGCTGATCGTTATCATCCAGCACCAAGATTTCATCATCTTGCGAGATTTTTAGACCTTGGGTATGGATAATTTGCTCTTTCGTCATGTCAAAACGGGTGTAGTTCACCAGTCCTTCTGCCATGCCAAAAACTTGTTGTAGATTGACTTGGAACTCATCAATTAGGCGTGAGGCAACGGCATCGGGTAAACGTGCTCCTCCGACTTGCAAGCAACGAAGAATCGACAATATTGGATCTTGATCTTTCGCTGCTTTATCCATCCATGGTCGAACCAAAGCAGGAACCAAACAAGCATCAGTCACACCGTGTTTTTTGATTAATGAAAAAGCAGTTTCAGGGCTTGGATCAGTTCCTAAAACCACAGCACCACCCGAATAAAAAATGCCTAAAGAACCAGCCGAACTCATTGAAAAATTATGCGCCGCTGGCAAAACCATGAGTAAGCGTGATGACTGATTGAGACGACAGATTTTTGCGCTTTCGCGTACGCTATATAAGTAGTCGTCATGGGTACGTGGAATTAGTTTAGGAACACCAGTACTTCCACCTGAAAGTTGTAAGAAAGCAACCTGATCTGCCGTAGTTGGCGAAATCACCTCATCTGAAATATGGTTTTCTTTTAATAGATCTTGAACCGCTACAAATTTATCGGCATTTCCAAGGACAAATACATGTTGTAAGCAAGGAGCAGTTTGCTGAAGCTTTTCGGCAAGCTCTCGGTAGTCAAATTTTTGTGCTCCAAAATCAGCACAGAAATAAGCTTTTGCTTGAGTTTGTTTAAAAAAACTACTAAGTTCTGCAAAGCGATGTGCAGGTAAAGACATTACAGGTAAAGCACCAAGCCGAATCAGTGCAAAAAATAAAATATAGAACTGATAGTGATTCGGCATTTGTACAACTGCTTTATCACCCGCTCTTAGTCCATATTGATATAGATGACTTGTACAGCAATCGACTAAATAATCAAATTCAGTGTAATTTAGGGCCTTATCACCATCATATACCGCAATATTTTGTGGGTATTTTTGAGCACTTTCACGCAAGAAATCACTCAAGTTTTGTCCAAACCAATAACCTTTTTTACGGTAAATCTCAGCAAACTCTGCTGGATAAGGCACGGCGCCATCTAGATAAACCTGTGTTGTCATGTGTTTGGTCCTTGTATTGGCAATTGATTGGGTGAAATCTGGAATCCATCCAGTACAGTACGAAATTTAGCGGCAGTTTCAGCATGTTCAGCTTGCGGACGAGACGCTTCCACAATTCCTGCACCAGCAAATAAACGGGCAATATTCTGATAAATTCGGGCACAGCGAACAGTCACCGACCATTCACCATTACCTTGTTCATCTGCCCAGCCCATAGTTCCTGCAAATAATTCACGGTTAAATGGTTCAAGTTGCTGAATTAGTTCTTTCGCAATTGGACTAGGCTCCCCACAAATTGCAGGTGTTGGGTGTAAACGTTCAATTAAGTCAAAAACATGTGTATCGGCTTGCTTAAGTTCGCCGGTAATATGTGATGCCAAGTGCCAGAGACGTTTGGTACGAATGAGGGATGGTTGTTTAGGTACTTTTAACTGCTTACAAAAAGGTGTGAGCTCATCGGCAATCATTTCGATGACGAGTGCATGCTCATGTTGATCTTTTTGTGAAGCCAGTAATGCTCTGGCATTGTTTTGGTCTAGGGTTGGGTCGTCATCACGAGCCAATGTACCAGCAACCGGTTTACTCCAGATTTTTGTATTTTGCTTTGCAATTAAAAGTTCGGGACTTGCACCGACAAACCATCCTTCACTTTGAGGATGCCTCGCAACTGCATAGTTATAACCTTCGGGATTATGCTTAGCTAAGTTATAAAATAAGTCCGAGACAGGAATATTTTGTTCAAACTCAAGTTGTAAAATACGAGCAAGTACTGCTTTATCAAGTTTTTTTGCTTGCATTTGTTGAACTAAATACTCAACTTGCTGTTGGTAATGTTCACCTAAAGGGAAATAATCCGCCTTTTCTAAAGATAAAGAACCAAAATCAATATCGGATTGTGCATAGAGTACTTTCTGATAGATTTTTGCATTTTGCATGAGCATTAAATTGACATCGGCTGCCGAGCAAAATGGTAGTCCACCCATAATTTTGACGTCTTTATAACCGTCATTTATTGCAAGCTGTAATTGAGCTCGCGCTTCATCTAACCAATCTTTTAAAAGGCTATTTTTTGTGACTTGAATATCTCGTAATTTTTGATGACTATTGATGGTGTATTCTGGCGTTGTGAAAATAAAACCTGCGTCATTTCCACAATTTAAAATTTCTTGTGCTAATGCAACGCGGCTTTCAGTAAAATTTTCTCGTTGGATAAAATACGGATGCTGTGCCGACATCTCGCAACTCCTTATACAGTTATTTTGTTGTAATGAATGGATGTTTAAACGCCTAAAGTGGCTCCTCCATCAACCACAATTTCTTGCATGGTAATTTGTGCAGCCTGATCAGAAAGTAAAAAACTCACCGTATTGGCAATATCTTCAGGTTGGGCTAATTTTCTTAAGGGAATGCCTGTACGGTATTGGCTTAAATCTCCATCGATTACCGCAGGCGGAGGCGAATTATCTGTCCAAAGCTGCTGCTGCATTTGAGTTAGCGTAGAGCCTGGTGAAACAATATTAAGCCTTACCTGGTGAGGTGCGATTTCAAGCGCAAGATTACGGCAGTAATGGCTCAATGCAGCTTTTGTCGTTGCATACATGCCAAGTTGTATACGTGGCATTCGTGAGCTATTCGAGCTAATCGTGACAATACTTCCCTGCTTTTTTTCACAAAAATGCTTGGCCAGTTGTTGACTAATCGCAATAGGTGCCATGACATTTACTGCGAAAAGTGTTTGCCAGTCTTCTGTGTTTGCTTCAAGCATAGAACGCATAATCAAAACGCCCGCCGCATTCACTAAACCTGTCACGCTATATTTGTTTAAAATATTGTTAATGAGCTTTGCTGTTGTTTCTTGATCAGTAATATCTTGCTGAAAGCCTTGCCAAAGCGATATTTCACGTTCTTCTAGCTTTTGAGTGATTTCCCATTGTTCTGGGTTTTCCTGTCGGTCGATGCCGATCACTTGATACCCTTGCTGCAATAATTTTTTTGCAATAGCAGCTCCAATACCTCTTGCAGCACCTGTGACTACGATGGTAGAGCTCATGTTTTACTCCAATTTGACTCGAATATTAAATTGCGCCACATAATTGCAAATAATTATCATTATTATCAAGTGCGATAAATATCAAACATAAGATTACAATCTAAATCAAGTTATTTATTAACCATAAATCCAGATTAAATTATTGTTTTTAAATAATATTAATAAAACTCATCTTTTTTTATTGATTATAATGATAATTGTTTTCATTTACTAATGAGAATCATTCTGATAATTTGACCGCGCTTTCTTGTCGAGATGGACTCAAAATGAAGCCATTTTCTCAGCCCTTACATCCCCTATTTCAACAAATCAATGTTGGGAGTGAAGTCTGGTGGAATACCGTAAAAAAACTAGGTAGCCCGCTGGTCAACCTACAAAAAAATAAAGCGCTATGTACCTTTATTTGGCGTAGTTCTGAACTCAAAGAAAGCCTTTTTGTTTATATCGATATCTATTCACAAAGCCCTTCTATCTATCAAAAGTGGAATCGTTTTAGCCGTATAGCTGGGACAGATGTGTACTTTTTTGAAATAGAACTGCCTCTAGCTTGGGCGGGTAGTTATGTTGTAGTTACTGCTAGTGAGGAAGCCCCAGAAACAGATTGTGCAGCAAAGCGACGCGCATGGTGGCAAACCCAGCTTAAACAGAGTGCTCAAATTGATCCATTCAATCAACATCGGTTTTACACGGGACATCTGGCTCGATATATCAATCAAATTCAACTTGAAAACACGAAATCTTTAATAGCCGATTGCCCGATTACAAAAACATTTCAATGGTCAAGTCGCTTATGCCAGCAGGACTATTTGGTCGACATTTTTATTAGTCATCAATCAACTCAAGAAGACTTGCCACTCATCATTTTGCTTGATGGCCAAATCTGGAGCCGAGAGCTTTCGATTATTCCCGATCTTCAGCATTTAACTGATTCAAATAAGATTCGTCCAGCAGTTTATGTTTTTGTTCATAGTTTAAATAGTCAACAACGCCAACAAGATTATGGTTGTCATGATGCGTTTAGTCAGGCGCTGGTTGATGAACTTATTGAAACGCTTCTAAAAGAATATTCCTTTATTTCTAAAACAGACATTACGTTATGTGGTCAAAGTTTAGGTGGATTATGCGCTTTACATAGCACTTTGTTGTTCCCGACCATTTTTACTTCCCTGATTTTGCAATCTGGATCTTATTGGTGGTCAGATTTTTCAAACAGTATTTTAGGGCAAAAACATAAAGGTAATATTTTAGAACTGCTTCAAAACCTATCTCATCCATTATCAAAAACAACTCAAATTTATATCAGTGCCGGCACGTATGAAACCGATATGCGGGACGATGCCCTTCAGCTTTATCAACAATTGCAATCATTCAATCAAGTGAGTTTTCACACTTTTCAGGGCGGACATGATGCCGTGAACTGGCGTACCGACTTGCTTAAGGCATTGCAAAAAACTCTTTCACTATAACCATTTGTTTCATCAAGGATAACAATATCATGAGCAACTTACAGGAAAACTATATTAATCCTTTCGATAACGAAAGTTTGTCTTTTCAGGTTTTAAAAAATCAACAAGGTGAGTTCAGTTTATGGCCTGCTCAACATCAAGTGCCGTCGGGGTGGGATGTTCAGCATGGACCAGATACGCGGGCTTCGTGTATTGCATATGTAGAAAAGCACTGGCTTGCAATTAACCCCTTTCAACAAGCGTAAAGGAGTATTGTCATGAATCAGGCATTAAATAATGAATTTACTCCGGACCTTTCACAACCCGCTCGTTTTGAATTGGCCTCTATTCAGCTCGGTATTTTTCTTGCCGATCATTTAAGTTCAATTGAAGACTTATATACCATTGCACATTGTTTGGAACTACCAAAAACTGTCGATATCCCCACATTTAAAAAAGCAATTCAAATCGGCTTAAATGAAGCCGATACGGTCATTGCTTCGTACTCATCTGACCCGTCTCAACCGTTTATTGAGCTTAATAACCAAGTTCAGTTTCAAATTGAAGAATTTGATTTTTGTCATTTAACGCCAAAAAAAGCTCAGCAACGTTTATGGGACTGGATGCCATCAGATCGTCAATGTGCTAAATCACTTAAAGCGGGTGAATCTCAACTGTTCCGTCAGGTGTTGTTTACGACCCATGACAAAGTGTATTGGTACCAACGTTATCACCACATCATGCTTGATGGTTTTAGCATGATTAACCTAACCAAACGTATTGTTGAACTCTATCAACAATTACAAGAAGAAAAAGACCTTTCGATTTCTCCGTTCATTGGCGTCAATGAAGTTATTTCTGAGCGTCAGGCTTATGAAAATAGCCATCAATTTAAAATAGACCAAGCTTTCTGGATGGCATATTGTGAAGATTTACCTAGTCCAGTTAGTTTAAGTACTCATCATTTAGCGGCAAAAACCACAGCGACGTTTATTAAGCATCAGCTGCGTTTTTCGACAGGAATTTTAGAGCAGATTCAAGCTTTAGCGGCGCAATCCAAATTAGCTTTGAATGACATGATGATGTCATTGTCATTACATTATATTTACAAAATGACCGATAAAGCTGCTTTGGTTAACGGTATTCCATTTATGCGCCGTTTAGGTTCAAAAGCGATTCGCTCAACCTTACCTACGGTAAATGTCTTGCCTGTGAAGTTTAAAGTTGCTGAAAAAGACAGTTGGGTGAGCTTAGCTCAACATGTACAAGAGCAATTACGAGAAATTCGTCCGCATCAGAAATACGATGCAGAACAAATTTTAAGAGATTTAAATAGTATCGATATTCATGAACGAATGTACGGTCCTATTTTAAATTATAAAGCTTTTGACCAAGACTTGGTTTTAGATGGTGAAAAGGTCAAAACACACCATATTTCTACAGGACCAATTGATGATTTTGAGTTTTCCTTTATTGTTCAAAATCATGAACTCATTATCGAACTACGTGCGGATTCGCAGCGTTATACACAAGATGAGCTATTTAACCATGGTCAACGCCTAACGTTATTGCTCGAACAAGCCTTGATTCGTCCAGAACAGCCATGTAGCAATTTTAATATTACAACATCACAAGAGCTTGCTGCCCTGACCCAAAGTGGTATTGGTCCGCGTGTTAGTCACCCTGAAAAATATAATAATGTTTTAGATATTTTTTATGAGCAAGTGAAAAAATATCCTGAACGTACCGCCATTGTGAGTGGTGAACGTCCAAACCTTCAGCATCTCAGTTTTGCTGAGCTTGCTGTAAAAGTGAATCAACTGACTCGTTTTTTACAAGAAAATGGAGCCAAAAAGCAAACTGTCATTGCTGGAGCTATTCCTCGTTCAATTGACTCAGTTGTGGTGATGTTATCCGTATTAAACTCTGGTGCGAGTTTCTTGCCTCTCGATTTAGATTACCCAATCGATCGTATGCAGATGATGTGTGAAGATGCCAATCCATTATTTGTATTAACTACACAAGCACTTGCACAGCAACTACCACAAAATATTCAACAGCTATATCTTGATCATGAAGATGTTCAAACACAAATTCGCAAGCAAGATGCGAGTGATATTCCTACCGAAAATCGTAAATTTGATTTTCAAGATGTCGCGTATGTAATTTTTACTTCAGGAAGTACTGGTCGTCCTAAGGGAGTAATGAATACACATGGTTCTTTACGCAACCTCATTTTGTCGCATAAACCAACTATTTACTGGCCTGTATTAGAAGCTGTAAATCAGCGTTTCCCTGAGCGTCCGTTACGTGCAGCGCATACACACTCTTTCTCATTTGACTCATCTTGGTTGCAAGTTTTCTGGATGTTATGGGGCCAAGAGCTACATATTTTTGATGAAAACATGCGTCGTGATGCATTTGGCTTAGTGCAAGAAATTCAACAACGACAAATCGATACACTCGATTTACCGCCATCTTTTTGTGCGCAAATGATGACGAATGGTTTATTTGCTGAAAATCAACATCAACCAAGTCTTATTTTGATTGGTGGTGAAGCTGCACCGTTAGCTTTATGGCAGCAGCTGAATGCTCAGCCAGAACTTTTTGCTCATAACTTGTATGGCCCAACAGAATATACGGTTGATACTTTCCGAGCAGAATTAAAGCAAACAGCTCGCCCTGTCATTGGTAACCCTATTGGTAATACACAGGCCTACGTACTAGATCGCTACTTGCAACGATGCCCAACAGGCGTGATTGGTGAACTTTATATTTCTGGCTTTGGGATCGCCAATGGTTATTTAGGTCGAGCTGACTTAAGTGCTGCCCGTTTTGTAGCGAATCCATTTGAACATGGACAGCGCATGTACCGCACAGGTGATTTAGTCCGCTGGAATAGCGCGGGTAAACTTGAATTTATGGGGCGTTGTGATGACCAGATTAAAATTCGTGGTTATCGAGTTGAAATTGGTGAAGTTGAAAATGCGCTTTCGATTTTAGCCAATGTTGAAAGCGCAGTCGTGATTGCAGAACCGATTAATAACAGTCATCGTTTACTCGGTTATTGTGTGGTCAAAGACATTGAACTCGATGAAAAAACCAGTGAGCAATTAAGTCAGCAATATTTAAGTCAGTTACGTCAAAACTTACCTGAATATATGGTGCCTTCTGCCCTGACTGTTATGTCCGAATTTCCACGAAATGTAAGTGGCAAAGTCGATAAAAAAGCACTGCCAAAGCCTCAAATTCGTACCCATAGCCGAATGGCCGAAACGTCTGAACAACAACTTTTATGTCAAATTACTGCATCTGTTCTTAAGCTTGACGCAATTGGAATTGATGACGACTTCTTTATGACAGGTGGCGATAGTATTTCGGCCATTATGCTTTGTACTCAATTACGCCAACGTGGTTACGGCTTAAGACCAAGTGATGTATTCCAATGTAAAACAGTTGCCGCTATGGCACCGCAACTCACCCGTTTAGATGAACAACAAACGGCTGTTTCAAAACCGTTATTTTCAGCAGACCTAGAACAAAAGGTTCAAGAAAAATATGGAAAAAACAGCACTATTTTACCTTTGCTACCTTTGCAAAAAGGCATGCTATTTTTATCTCAAGTAGAAAATCAATCGAACTATAATGCCTTTACTCGTCTTAGTTTAAATGGAGACATTGATCCGGTACGTTTACAGCAAGCGTTGATTACCGTATTAAAACGTCACCCACAATTAGGCGGACATTTTGATAGTGAATTAGCTGAAGAACCTGTTTTTATCTATTCATTACATCCTACTCAAGCTTGGCCAGTTCAGTTTTGCTCAGTCACTCCCGATCTGCTTGAGCAAACCATTCAAGAAGTATTGCAGCAACCGATTCATCTCGACCAATCCTATGGCTTAATTCGGGCAACCTTAATTCAACATGCTCCTGAACAGTCAGAACTATTGATTATGGTGCATCATCTGTTAACAGATGGTTGGTCAACTCCGCTGTTTTTACAAGACTTTATTAAAGCCTATCAGCAAACTAATCAACAATTGCCTGGGCTTGAATATAGTTATGAACAGGTAATTAAAGCTTTATCTGGACGTGACCATGAAACATCAAAAGTAATTTGGCAACGTGATTTAGCAGATTTACAGCCACTTATTTTATTTAATCAAGCACAGCAAGCTGTACAGGAAACTTCATATCGTTTAAGTGCTGAGTTGGGTGCGAAACTTCAACACAAATTACGCCAGCAAGGCATCACGCTCAATGTCTTCATGCAAATGATTTGGGCAATGACTTTAAATATTTATGCTCATCGTGAAGATATTGTGTTTGGCACACCTGTTTCAGGGCGTTCAGCACCTATCAATGGCTTAGATCAGCAGATCGGATTGTTTTTAAATACGATTCCAGTGCGTGTAAAGCTCAACATGCAACAAACACTTTGGGAACAATTGACTCAGTTACAGCAATTGCATGTTGAACATTTAGAGCATGATGGTTTGGGTCTGGGCGCAATTCAGCAATTAGTGGGGCAAGGCAATCTTTTCGATAGTTTGTTGGTCGTAGAAAACTACCCAGATAACCAGTATTTACAGCAAAAACTTGGCGATGCTACTATTTCCAAACTCACAAATCGTGGTTATAGCCATTACCCGCTTGCTTTGTTGGTTATTCCTGATCATCAAATTGAGCTATTGCTCGAACAGCGTGGTGTAATTGATCAACCAGAGCATTTCTTAGAGCGAATGGTTCAATTGATTGAAATTGCATTAAATGAACCAGAGACTTCTCTAGCTCATTATCGCTTACAACTGGCCGAAGAACGCGATTTAATCCAGAAAACAAATCAAACCCAATACTATGTTCGTCAGAGCACATTACAACAATTACTCAGAGAACAAGCTCGAATTACGCCTGAACAAACGGCGTTATCTGATGAAAATCATCAGCTCAGTTTTAGTGAAGTACGTTTGCAAGTTTCTGCATTAGCGCAGCAATTACAAAGTGCAGGTGTACAGGCTGGAGATATTGTTGCGGTTGCCCTATCAAGATCAGTCAAACTGAGTATTGCTATTTTAGCGGTGATTGAAGCAGGTGCAGCTTATTTACCTATTGATTTACAACATCCGTCTGAACGCATCAAATTTATGTTGCAGGATGCCAAATCTAAACTTGTGATTGGTGAACAAAAAGATCTAGCTGCTATTGCCCCTCCATCAATAGCCACCTTTGCTTTTAATGAATTGTTTGATGAAACAAAGGTTGATTTAAGTAGCTATAAAACGACAGTTATTACCCCACAGCATCCGGCCTATTTAATCTATACATCGGGTACAACAGGCCAGCCAAAAGGTGTCATGGTTTCTCACCAAGCCATTGTGAACCGTATTTTATGGATGCAATCAGAGTATCCACTGACAGCAACCGATACGATTTTACAAAAAACGCCATGTACTTTCGATGTCTCTGTATGGGAGTTTTTCTGGTCATATTTAATAGGTGCACGATTGGTTATGGCACCAGTAGATGCACACCGTGACCCATTGGCATTATTAAGCCTCATTCAAAAATATCAGGTAACAACATTACATTTTGTACCGTCGATGTTGGCCGTTTTTGAAAATGCTGCTACCGAAATTTTGTCATCTGCTCAGCGTCAAAGTTTACCAATCCGCCGAGTGTTCTGTAGTGGTGAGGCATTACCAACGGCTTTAGCAAAATCATTTACCGAGCACTTTAGCTGTGAGCTACATAATTTATATGGCCCAACGGAAGCTGCGGTAGATGTGAGTTATATGGACGCAACACTGGGATTACATCCTGAAGAAAGTAGCGTCGCAATTGGTTATCCAGTCTGGAATACCCAGCTTTATATTTTAGATCAATACTTACGCCCTGTTCCTATTGGAGTGGACGGTGAGCTTTATTTAGCAGGTCATCAATTGGCAATGGGTTATTTGCATCGAGCAGACTTAACAGCAACACGTTTTGTGGCAAACCCATTCGCAGCAGGTCAACGCATGTACCGCACTGGTGATATTGCCCGATGGCATGCAGACGGCAGTATTCAATATGTGGGCCGTGCTGATGATCAGCTAAAAATACGTGGGCAACGTATTGAACTGGGTGAAATTGAACAGCAATTACGCTTAATCAGCGGTCTTGATGTGGTTGTACATCCTATTTCTTCTGAGCAAAATAAAGCTGATGTTCAATTGGTTGCTTACTTGCAAACAACAACACCTGTAAACGTCGACCAGTTAAAGAAACAATTGGCAAAACAGCTTCCTACATATATGGTGCCTACACACTATGTGTCAGTTGAGAAATTCCCATTAAGTCATAATGGTAAGCTGGACCGTAAAGCGCTGCCGCAACCACAACTTACTCATTCAGATACAGAAAAACGGTACGCCACCACTGCTTTTGAACATGAACTGACACGTATTTTCCAACAAGTTTTAAACACCGATCAAAATATTGGCGTGAACGAAGATTTCTTTGCGATTGGTGGACATTCCATTTTGGTGATGAAGCTTGCAATTGAAATCCGAAAAGTATTTAAGCGGACCATTTCAATTGGTCAGTTGATGAGTCATGTCACGATTCAACGTTTAGCAGCTTTACTGCTTACACAAGAACGTTTGGCAGAAGTTGAACAAACTGGCATGCAACCTATTTTACCCATCCGTTCTGGCTCTGGGCATCCATTGTTCTGTTTCTACCCAGGTTCTGGTTCAGCATGGCAATATACGGTTCTGAATCGTTATCTGCATTCTGATTTGCCTATTATCGGTTTGCAGTCTCCTCGACCAGATGGCCTATTGGCAAATAGCAATGACATGGACGAACTGGTTGAAAAACAACTTGAGATTATTCGCAAGCAACAACCAACAGGCCCTTATACTTTATTAGGTTATTCACTTGGCGGTACAGTGGCTTATGCGGTTGCAGCGAAGCTCACTGAACAAGGTGAAAAAGTTGATTATCTCGGCTTATTGGACACTTACCCTGCTGAAATTCATCAGTGGTTAGATTTGTCGGTAGAGGAAATGAATGCTGAAGCTGAACAAGAACAGCTTCAATTCTTCAATGATATTTTAGCCGATGCAGATACGGCATTAAATGAAGAAACTCGTCGTTTACAAGAGGATATTTTTGCAAACTATCGCGATGCCGTCCGTTTATTAAAACCCTATAAAATGCCGCACTTTGATGGTGAACTACACTTAGTTGTCGCTGAAAAAGACTTGCTGCCGTATATCCAACCAGAACAACAATGGTCACCTTTAGTTAAAAAACTCCATATTGTTCGACTGAGTGAAGCGGACCATACCGATATATTGTCTCCGCAGCAGCTTGAAACACTTGGTCCGATTTTAAACCGCATGATTTGTCAGGCACGCGGTTTAGAGGAGCATACGCCATGAGCTTCAAATCTATATTGACCGATTTTAGTCTTTTAAAACGTAATGCTCATTTCCGACATGTATTTATTGCTCGCACATTGTCATTGTTAACGATTGGCATGTTGGTCGTAGCTATTCCAAAACAAGTCTATGACATTACGGGTAGTTCGTTAAATGTTGCTGTTGCAATGGCTTTTGAAGGCATTGCCATGTTTATTGGCTTGTTACTTGGTGGTTTGCTGTCAGATCGCAAAGATCGAAAATGGCTGATTTTATTGGCACGTGGTGTGTGTGGCTTAGGCTTTGCTGGCCTCGCCATCAACGCCATGTTTGAGCATCCATCGCTGTATGCCATTTATTTTCTCTCAGCATGGGACGGTTTCTTTGGTGCACTGGGTGTAACCGCAATGATGGCGATTATGCCTGTGATTGTAGGACGCGAAAATATTGTACAAGCCCGTGCGATCAGTATGGTATCCGTACGGCTTGCAACCGTTATTTCACCAGCAATCGGCGGTATTTTAATTGCTGCTAGTGGTGTTACGACCGTGTATTGGGTGTCAACCGTGGGTACTTTACTCACTGTATTTTTATTAATGGGCCTACCTGCGCTTAAACCACCACATGCATCAAATGGCGAAAGTCCTCTTCGCCAATTAGCTCAAGGGTTTAAATTTGTTTTTAAAAATAAAGTAGTCGGTAGCACCATTTTAATTGGCACATTGCTTAGTTTTAGCAGTGCTATTCGAATTATTTTTCCACAAATGGCAGATGAAATTTTTCACGGCGGTGCATTCGAACTCGGGCTTATGTATACGGCAGTACCTTTAGGCTCGACTTTAGGTGCTTTACTCAGTGGCTGGACAACACGTTTACTCAGACCCGGCTTGGTCATGCTCTATACGTGTTTAGGTGTTTTTAGTTGCATGATTATGATTGGACTTTCACCTTGGCTCATCGTGACTTTACCCATTTTATGTGTTTTCGGATATTTGATGTCGATTGCCAACTTGCTTCAATACAGCATTGTACAAGGACATACTCCTGATGAATATCTAGGACGTATTAACGCAATTTGGCTCGCACAAGATGCATTAGGCGATTCGATTGCCACTACAACTTTAGGTCTCTTAACTCGGTTTTTACCAATATCAGGAAGTATCCTCTTCTTTGGCATACTAAGCTTTGCAGTAGGATTTATGTTCCTATTCAACTCTCAAGATATGCGTGAAACAGGATTCCAAGATCCTAAGTTACAAGAAAATTAAATCCTAAATAAAAAGAAGGCAATTTGTTGCCTTCTTTTGCTTTAAGCAAAATTTCGTGCCTGAAAAACCCAAGTCATAATATGGTCTTGTTCTACAGCCCAGCCACCTTGATATTGTTCTAAGAGTTGATAGCGCTGTTGAATTTCCGGCAAAAAAGTTAGCGTTAATGTTTGATTTTTAAAATTAATATCGACTATAGATGCTTCTAAGAAATCGATATATTGCTTTGCAGTGGGATAAACCGCTTTATATAGACTTTCTTTTACAGAGAAAATTAAGCTCACATAGCGGGCAAAATCAAAAAACTCTGCCGCTTTACCTTTCCATAAATCAAACTCAGATGGCGTTAAAATAAGATGTGCACTCTCTTGAGCAAATTCTGAGGTCACCCAATGCTCGATATCAATTCCCAAATAAAGTGCGCTATTAGATAGCCCAACAATTAACTTATTTTGTGAATGACTAATGCTCCCCAAAACATGAGATGGCCAGATGGGTAAATGTTCATGCATAGAAGTTATTGGCTGATCTAAACCGAAATGATGATTTAAAACAGCCTGAGCTAAAACCCTGCCACATAAGTACTCATTTTTACGTTCGACACGCGCTTGAGCAATTTTTAGTGGATGCTCTAATTGTTGGTCTATATGCAAATGCGTTGTTTGTGATAAATCTAGCCGATAACAAAATAGCTCTGATGTAAAAAAAATAGGGTTCGAAATTTCATAAATTGATTTACTGATTTGTTCAGAAATGTATAGATAATGACTCACTGTATTCGACTTCAAAATAAATATTTTTAATGAGTTATCTCCTATCTTAACTTACTTACTGCAATTCTATAAATAATTATATTTATCATTTGATAATAATTATTATTTACTTATACTGTTGGGTAAATTTTGACTTTAATTTACTTATAAACATCGATTATGAAACTTATAGGACTTTTTTTGACCCTGTTGGGAGCGGTCAGTATCTATTGTAGTCATAGCAACCAAAATTTGTTGTCTCAACATCTTCCTACTTTCTTTAAGTATTTGGGTCTAGTGCTATTAGGCATTGGATTTATTGCGCTCTTTGCAAGCTTGCCAAAAGTGGTTGCTGCTTTTTGTTGGTTCATGCTTATCATTTTTGCGTGGTCTTTCCTCCCTTTTATGGCGCTTTTTAAACGGAAACTGATTTCATGAAAGCTAAAATTCAGTCTCCGATCCAGCCAGACTGGTGGAGTAAAACGTTTGCAGGTGGTGTTTTAGGTCTAAGTCTTTCTATCGCTATTGGTAATTTAATTGTTTTATTAGGCCAACCTTATGTTGCCATGGATTTATTGGTGCAAGTAGGTATGTGGAGTGTTCCTTGGTTTTGGATGCCTATTATGTTTGGCAGTTATTTTTTTACGACTGGACGAAAAGCGCTTATCTATTTATTCATTGCGAATGCCCTAGTGTATAGCTGTATTTTTGTATTGCGGGGTTAAACATGAAAGTACGTTCAGATATCATGAAATTAGCAAAAAGCATGCATACTTGGGTGGGTGTATGTGCTGGGATTTTACTTTTTATCTGTTTCTTTGCTGGTGGGCTCAGCATGTTTCAGCACCATATTAGTAAGTGGGCTACCCCAACACAGCAAGTTTTACCGAAAGTCTCACCTGATCAATATAATGAACTCATTCAAAAAATACAGACTGCCTATCCTGCTGCGCAAAAGAACTTCACACTAAATTTATCGTCCAATGAATTTCACTATGCACCCATTACGTGGAGCGAACATGAACGTGGAGATGGCTTTAATGCTGCTCAAACCACGTGGATGGCAAGCTTAGATAACAACGGTGAGTTAATCGTTGCTCAAGAAAACTTATCTAAGGCAGGTTGGCTAATTGAACAGTTGCATGAAACAGCAGGTATACCGGGCATGGCAGGCCATCACGGACTAGGCCTGTATGTAATGGGTGTTGTTTCGATTTTATATTTTCTTGCCCTGCTTTCAGGAGTAATCATTCTGTTACCAACCTTGGTAAAGGATTATTTTGCTATTCGTCCTGGCAAAAATAAAAAGCGTTTTTGGTTAGATGCGCATAACGTGATTGGAATTACCAGCTTACCTTTCCACATCATTATTAGTATTAGCGTTATTGTCTTTGCTTTTCATGACTTTTTTTATGATGCGATTGGACAACTTGCACTCAAAGGACAGCCTGTTTTTCAGCGTTCTCCCCCTGCGCTTATTCAACCTAAACAAACACAGATTGATGTACAGCAAATATTAGCCCAAGCTAAAAAAGTAGCGCCTGAATATTCTGTTGACTATATCCAGTTCAGTGGCCTAGACAAACCTGAAAAAGCCAATGCACGTATTGCCCTGTATAGCTCAGATCAGATGTTGCGCGGTGCGAATCATGACTTTATGCGTATGAATCCATATGCAGTTGAGCACTTTAATCATAAAGGTATTAACACACAGACTGATGCTGGAAATAAGTTAATCAACGCCATGTTTAGTCTACATTTTGGAAGTTTTGGTGGTACGGGCGTACGCTGGATTTATTTTGTGTTAGGTGTTGGTGGCGCTTTCTTGTTTTATACAGGTAACATTCTTTGGGTTGAAACTCGTGCACGTAAGCAAAAGCGTGCTGAAGACCCTGTTCCTGTTCAACGTAAAGATGTAGTGTTCCTTGCGAACTTAACTATAGGTGCATGTTTAGGGTGTGTTTTAGCAGTCGTGGGCACAATGTTGGCCAGTCGTTGGCTTTTCGCAGCGCTTAAAATTGAAAGCATGAATCACCTCTTTATGTATGGTTATTATGCGATTTTCCTACTGAGTTTGATTTATACCTTTGTGATTGGCTATGCAAAAGCTTTACCACAACTGCTGTTAACCTTGGTTTTAGTGTTATTTGCGATTCCGCTTACATCCCTTTTAGCCTACTTCATTCCTCAAAGTGGCTTATGGGTACATGGTGGAGAAATCTTAGTAGTTGATTTCTTAGCTATCATTTTTGCTTTCGCTTTCTGGCGTTTTTATCAACAAGCCCAAGATCGCCGAAAATCTGCTCCAACTGGCAGTTTATGGGCTAGCTAACAACCATAAATCAACATGGCTGAAATAATGTTTGTAATATGAAAAATTATAAAACCCACATTGTTTCGGTTAGTTGTTTAATTTCCTGAATATCATGACTCACATAAATCATTGGAATTTTTATTTCCTCTTTTACTTTCTGAAAAAAAGGAATAATTTCAGCTTTATGATTTGCATCTAGTGCTGATAACGGCTCATCAAGGAGTAACAGCTTAGGTGAATATAACAATGCTCGACCTAGTGCCACGCGCTGTTTTTCCCCACCTGATAGTTTGATAGGCATGCGTTGTAATAAGTGCCCTAACTTTAATAACTCAATAATATAATCTGCTTCAAAGTGACGTTCTTGTTGGGTAAGGTACTTAAGGCCGAATAATAAGTTTTGCTTTACCGTTTTATGCGGAAAAAGCTGAGCATCTTGAAAAACTAATCCTACATGCCGCTTTTGGGTACTCAAGTTAATGTTTTGATCTGAATCAAACCACGTTTGGTCCTGTATCCTAATGAGCCCACTACGCGGAGTGTTCAGGCCTGCAATGGCATGTAAAATCGATGTTTTACCTGACCCAGAGGCACCAAATAGCCCAATAACAGCAGCATCTGACTGGAAACTAGGTTCAATATGAAATTGACCCATGTGTAGCTGAAAACGGCAATCAATCAACATAATTCTACCGCCCTAAACGCTTTTTTTGATAACGATGAAACCACTGTGCAAACCACAACGCTAAAAAAGCCACACTTAATGATAAAACAATAAGCCGTTGAATAGCGGCCTCTGTATCGGGTTGTTGCATTAGACTATACATGGCTAAAGGTAAAGTACGTGTTTCATTTGAAATATTACCCACAAAGGTAATGGTCGCACCAAACTCACCTAAGCTACGGCAAAAACATAAAATAGCACCAATTAAAATACCACTGCTGGCAAGAGGCAAAGTGACATGAAAAAAAGCCCCTAAGGATGAGGCACCTAATGTCTTTGCTGCCATTTCTAAACGCTGATCGACCAGTTCAATCGCTAGTCGAATAGATTGCACCAATAACGGAAAACCCATTACTGCCGAAGCAAGAACGGCACCTTTCCAGTTAAATGCAAAATCAATTCCGAGCGGTGCCAAATATTGCCCAACAACACCGCGGCTCCCAAAAACTTGTAAAAGCAAATAACCAGGCACCACTGGCGGTAACACCAAAGGTAAAAACACCAATGTTTCAATGAATGACTTCCCCCAGAACTCTTTACGTGCCAAAAACCATCCCACACAAATTGCAGGAATAATACTGACCACAAGACAACTTGCTGCTACCTTACAAGAAAGTTGTAGCACGCTGAGCTCTTCTGGAGTTAAAGAGAACATCATGATTTAACTGAAGCCAATATGCTAAAGCCATATTTTTTAAAAACAGCTTTGGCTTGATTGCTCTGTAAAAATTGATAGAACTTTATTGAGCTTGGATTCTGTTTAACTATCCCTACAGGATAAATAATTGGTGAATGTGTATTTTCCGGAAATACGCCCGCTACTTTTACGTCTTTACTAATCGCTGCATCAGTTGCATAGACAATCCCAACCTGACATTCACCACGCGCAACAAAGTTTAGCGCTGCTCGAACATCTTCTGTTTCAACTAACTTTGGCTCAATATGGCTCCACCAACCTAGGTTAGTAAAAGCTTGTTTAGCATATTTGCCTACAGGCACACTTTTGGTATCCCCTGTACAAATCTTGCCTGTAAACACTCTATTGGGATCGGTCGTTTTATCTAGTTTTACATTTAGTGACTGCCCTTTAGGAGTAATTAGAACCAAACGGTTGCCTAGTAAATTTATACGATCATTTGCTGCAACTAATTTTTTGTTTTGCAGATAATCCATCCACTGGGTATCTGCTGAAATAAATACATCCGTTGGTGCTCCAGCTTCAATTTGTTTAGCTAATGTCGATGAGCCTGCATATGAAGTTTTAACTTCTACTTTATTTTGTTTTTCATAAATTTTTTCTAAATCGTTAATCGCATTGGTTAAGCTCGCTGCTGCATAAACGGTAACCGATTCAGCTTTGGCTGGAAGATTAAAGACTAATCCTATGCTGAGCACCGAACAGACTAAAGCCAACTTTTTTATCTTCGTATCACTTACCATTATATTTACCTTTTTGTCGTTTTTTGCAGCGATATATACCCAAGAATATAGCGATAAGCATAGACGATGAAAAGTAGAAATTATTTATAAAGATGGATATTTTTTCTGAGCAAATGAAAACTATTGTTAGATAAAACTGATACGCGCTTAAATTCTTTGATTTATAAAGTATTTCTCATCTTATTTCTTTAAAAAGCTACTCATAATTTGATAGTCATGTTCTAAGGCTTGTCGAGCATTGATTTCCATTTGGCGATAATGTTGTAAAACTTTCTGGCCTAAAGCTGTAACAGCTGCCCCACCACCATGTGTTCCACCCGTTTGAGTTTCAACTAAAGCTGTTTCAAAGCACTGATTCATGGTGTCTACCAACTGCCACGCACGGCGGTAGCTCATATTCATAGATTTTGCGGCTTGTGAGATCGAACCAGTTTTCTCAATTGCTTCAAGTAAGTCTGCCTTACCCGGACCAAACGCAATGTTCTGCTCTAAAAGAATTCTAATCTGTAATTTTAAGTTTTGTTCTTTCATAGACTTAGTTCACAAAAGTTTATTTTATGCTCGCGAACATTATAGGGAAGTTTAACAACCTAAGACATATACAAATTTAAATCTCGATTAGCTCTTAAAAATAGTCTTATTAAAAAATCAAAACTGCACAAAGTGGATAAAGATCTGGAAAAAACGGATAGAGGCCAAAGCCTAATCGCGGTTCAATCAGTTAAAAGCTGAATGAATAGGATTGAGCAAATGACCTCATCTAATTTAAAACAATGGAATGATTTTGTAGATGGATGTATCGACTTCCGTCCTAACGATGGCGTGTTTCGTATTGCACGCAATATGTTTACTGAGCCTGAACTATTTGACTTGGAAATGGAACTGATTTTTGAAAAGGTTTGGATTTATGCATGTCACGAAAGTGAGATTCCAAACAATCATGATTTCCTAACAGTTCAAATTGGCCGCCAACCGATTATTGTGAGCCGTGATGGTAAAGGCGAATTACACGCGATGGTCAATGCTTGTGAGCATCGTGGAGCGACTTTAACCCGTGTTGCTAAAGGCAACCAGTCAACCTTTACATGTCCGTTCCACGCATGGTGCTACAAATCAGATGGCCGCTTGGTTAAAGTCAAAGCACCAGGCGAATATTGTGAAGATTTTGATAAATCAAGCCGAGGCTTAAAACAAGGCCGTATTGCCAGCTATCGTGGATTTGTATTTGTAAGCCTTGATACTCAAGCAACAGATACTCTAGAAGACTTTTTAGGCGATGCAAAACTGTTCCTTGATTTAATGGTTAATCAGTCGCCAACAGGTGAGCTCGAAGTACTTCAAGGTAAGTCAGCTTATACCTTTGCAGGTAACTGGAAGCTACAAAATGAAAATGGCTTAGATGGCTACCATGTCAGCACTGTTCACTATAACTACGTCTCTACAGTTCAACACCGTCAGCAAGTCAATGCATCAAAAGGTGAAGAACTCGACACACTTGACTACAGTAAGTTAGGTGCAGGTGACTCAGAAACTGACGATGGCTGGTTTAGTTTTAAAAATGGCCATAGTGTTTTATTTAGTGACATGCCAAATCCAACAGTTCGTCCGGGTTACAGCACGGTTATGCCATATATGGTCGAAAAATATGGCGACAAATATGCTGAATGGGCAATGCATCGTTTAAGAAACTTGAACTTGTACCCTAGTCTATTCTTTATGGACCAAATTAGTTCTCAACTTCGTATTGTTCGGCCTGTGGCTTGGAATAAAACTGAAGTCATCAGCCAATGTATTGGCGTTAAAGGTGAATCTGCTGAAGCACGCAGTAACCGTATTCGCCAGTTTGAAGACTTCTTTAATGTATCAGGCCTTGGTACACCAGATGATTTAGTTGAATTCCGTGAACAGCAAAAAGGTTTTCAGGCACGGCTGGAACGTTGGAGCGATATTTCGCGTGGTTGTCAGTCTTGGGAATATGGCGCGACCAAAAATTCACAAGATTTAGGCATTCAACCCGTCATTACTGGCCGTGAGTTTACCCATGAAGGACTCTATGTAAACCAGCATGGACATTGGCAACGTCTAATGCTCGATGGCTTAAATAAGAAAGCCTTGAAAATGCAGGATATTACTTTTGAAAACAATACTGTAATGGATGAGGTGTAACCATGTCACAAGAACTAAATTTTGCTGTATCTCAGTTTTTGTACAAAAAAGCAGAACTTTGTGATGCTTATGACTGGGATGCCTACCTAGAACTTTACGATGAAGATAGTGAATATCATATTCCACAGTGGATTGATGACCATAACTATGTTCAAGATCCAAATCAGGGCCTGTCTTATATTTATTATGCGGACCGTACTGGACTCGAAGACCGTGTATTCCGTATTCGTACAGGTAAAGCAGCGTCTGCAACACCGTTACCACGTACTTTGCACAGCATAAACAACATCCGAGTTAAAACATTGGATGATGGATTAATTGAAGCAAAAGTTGCATGGCAAACACTCTATAACCGTCAAGGATTAGAAGGCTGTTTTTACGGACATGCTACTTATCTTTTACGCCAAACAGCAGATAGTTTCCGTATTCGTCGTCAGCACAGCATTTTGCTTAATGACAAAATTGATTCCGTTTTAGACTTCTATCACGTTTAAGGGGAATGAAAATGGGACATTCAGTTGCACTTAACTTTGCCGATGGCAAAACCTTTTTCATTTCGGTAAATAACGACGAATTGTTGCTTGATGCAGCAGTTCGTCAGGGAATTAACCTGCCGTTAGACTGCCGCGAAGGTGTTTGTGGTACCTGTCAGGGACAATGTGAAACTGGGATTTATGAACAAGAATATGTCGATGAAGATGCATTAAGTGAACGTGATTTGGCCGAGCGAAAAATGTTAGCTTGCCAAACAAGAGTGAAATCCGATGCAGCTTTTTATTTCGATCATGATTCTGCTATCTGTAACGCTGGTGATACTTTAAAAATTGAAACCAAAGTGACCGCTGTTGAGCTGGTTTCTGAAACGACTGCAATTTTGCATCTTGATGCAAGCAGTCATGCTGCCCAACTTCAGTTTTTACCGGGTCAATATGCTCGTTTGCAAATTCCAGATACCGAAGACTGGCGCTCATATTCATTTGCAAACAGACCAAACGCAACCAATCAATTGCAATTCTTAATTCGTCTCTTGCCAGACGGTGTGATGAGTAATTACTTACGTGATCGTTGTCAGGTTGGACAAACCCTACTCATTGAAGCCCCACTTGGTAGTTTCTATTTACGTGAAGTACAGCGACCACTGGTTTTTGTAGCTGGTGGAACAGGATTATCAGCTTTCTTGGGAATGTTAGATAACTTAGTTGAGCAGCCTAACTCACCTGCCGTTCAGTTGTATTACGGCGTAAATAATGAAACCGACTTGTGTGAACAACAGCGTTTACATGCCTATGCAGAACAGCTTCCAAACTTTAGTTATCACCCGATTGTGACTAAAGCAACCGAAGCTTGGCAAGGTAAAGCCGGCTATATTCATGAGCACTTAAATAAAGATCAATTGGCCGAGCAGGCTTTTGATATGTATTTATGTGGCCCACCGCCGATGATTGAAGCTGTTAAAAATTGGTTAGATGAACAATCTTTGCAAAACTACCGTATTTACAGCGAGAAGTTTTTACAGAGTAATACATCACGTTGAAGTATAAATAATTTAAAAACCACTAAAACCTGAAATGATTCAATATACTCTGTAGGGGGTATATTGAATTTTTGCATTTAAATTAAAAGTTTTTATATATCAATAATATAAAATAATAAATTCCGACAAAATAAATTGACCAGCTCACTCGGATTTGCTATAAATTTTGATAGATCTTAAGGAATAAGATCATGATGAGATTAACTTATAGCACCATTTATATCCCCCTATTCTATTTCTCGAATTTACTAAATTAATGGACAAAATCCGATGTAAAAATTTGAGAAAATCATATTAACTAGCGGTTAAATTGGTCTGTATTTTGCTTATATCTCATTGTAATTTGCGAGTAACTTAATTTTTTAAGTGCCGTATTTACTTGCTGTGCAGCGAAGTTTTAAAGCTCTTGCAATACAAGTAAATACAGGAGTGAGCCAAAAGGGATAAATATGAACCAAGCCAACTCCCCAGAACTCAGTGGGCGTCATTTTCAAAATGAGTCTATCTTTACCAATCATAATCTGGTGTTTGATCACCACGATTTAAGCGAAACTTGCCGAAATGTAGGCCAAATTTTTAAACCGCATAATCTTAAAATCTCTCAGCAGAAGCGAGATTTCAGTGCAACCATGCACCATGTTAAAACAGGCGCACTGTCTATTAGTCGCTTGGAATATGGTGCGGATGTCATTATTGAACCAGATCATCTTGATAACTTTTACCTCATTCAAATTCCAACTCAAGGCTATGCAGAAATCGAGTTTGGTTCACAAAAGTTTATTTCTTATTCTCAAGTTGCTTCTCTTATTTCTCCACAGCAATCTTTACGTATGCGCTGGCATGCAAACTCACCACAGCTCATTCTAAAAGTGTCAAAGGATGATTTTACTTACCATTGTCGTCAACATATTGCTGATTCAGAAAATAACTTACTCATTTTCGACCCCAAATTAGATTTTTCTACCCAAGGTGGAGCCTATTTTTTACAGCTGGTTAGAACCTTGATGGATGCTTTGGCTTGTGAACAACATCCGCTTCATCATCCTTTAGCCTTTAAACAATTTGAGTCAAATCTATTTAATGCGCTCATTTATGGTCAACCCAATAATGCATTACATAAAATAGATCAGTATAAAGAAAAAACTGTCTCTCCTTATTTTGTGAAGCGTACAGAAGCCTACATAAAAGAACATTTACATGAGCCGCTTAACGTCGAAATTCTGGCCGAGCATGCAGGCGTGAGTGTAAGAACCCTTTTTACTGGTTTTAAAAACTATTTGGGTACTACCCCAATGTCTTATTTAAAAGAATTACGCTTTGAACAGGCTCATTTAGAGCTGATGCATAATGAAAATCTGTCGGTTACTGACGTTGCATTTAAATGGGGATTTACTCACTTAGGTCGTTTTTCTCAAGAATATAAACGCCGTTATGGTGAGTTACCTTCGTCTACTCGCCGTTCTGGTCACATTGAAGGTTCAGGCTTAATTACTTCAATTTTTTCTTAAACTAAAATAGATAAAAGCCTTTTATATTTATTGATATAAAAGGCTTTTTTATGACTTAGAAATGATGAACATAACGAACTTGTAGTCGCGTACCTTCTGGTCGGTTTTCAGCATCTTGCTCAAAATATGCATTTGCAACCAAGTGATCATTTTTAGAAAAACTATACATCGCACCCGGACCAATCGCCCAAACTTGTTCACGTCTACCTTTGACTTTTTCACCATCGACTTCGGTATCAGTGACTTGTTTTAGCCAATAGCCATTTAGTCCTAAGCGAAACTGTTCAGTAATGGCATAGTCTGTTGCGAAGTTTGCATGAATTGCTTGCCCAGCTTGCATATCATTTGCTCCAGCAAAAGCATAGCTTGGGTCATCATTTTTAAAGTTATAGAGATAATGGATACGTGTGGATGCAGTCCATTTAGGATTAAACCAGTACGTTGCAGCCCAATAAGGGTCAAATGAAACAGCATTATTACTGGGGTTAATATCTTTTTGCCGATCATATTCGCCCGTAGGTAAATTCACCTGAAACTCAAAACGATGTACAAACTTCGGTCCTTGCGCGCCCATGACTGGATCGAACTGAATAAAAGGTCCGATCATAATGTCCCCAAAGCCACTTTGAGCCTTAATTGCAGCATTATTCAAGCCATCATCCATATCCATTTTGCTGACAAAAGGAATTAAAAAATTCATGCCTAGACTGGCTTTATCTTTTACTCGGACATTCGATAAATAACTAATCTGCTCAACCAGTACTTGATAATTTAAATCTGTTTTAGGTAAACCTAATTTTTGTCCATTGGCATCGACCAGTTTATTGCTATCATAATTTTGAAAATAGGTTTGAGCATACCAGCCAGGTCCTGCGGGTAATCCGCCATCGAGAAAGCTGGTCATACCTAAGTTTACGGTCGGTAAATCATAGGCATGTGTAACCAATGGCAAACCCAACAATGTCCCTGCTAAAAAGCCATGTTTAATTAAAGTGCTTTTCATCTTCTTATTTCCTATAAAAAAATCACGACCGGATTGATCGTGATTGTGGTGAATTAATGTGCTAATTCTGGATGCTCTGCGGCAATCCGATACTTTCCTGCGTGGAATACCAATGGTTCACCTTGGCGCTGTTGGTACTGTTCAATTTGACCAATAAAAATCAGGTGATCTCCACCTTCATACTGATTTACATTGCGGCAAACCAAGGTTGCGAGTGCATCGGTCAAAATTGGAACACCTGCATTGCATTGTTGATGCGCTACACCTGCAAATTTATCTTCAGCGCCTCGAGCGAAATGCCCTGAAAGCTGATGATGTTCTTGGGCCAACATGTGAATGGCAAAATATTCAGCTTCTACAAAATCAGACAAACTTGGCGCTGTTTTTGAAAGGCTCCATAAAATTAATGGCGGGTCTAAAGACAGTGATGAAAATGAATTGGCTGTCATTCCTATTTTCCGACCGTCTTTACCACGGGTTGTAATCACGGTAACGCCAGTTGCAAACTGACCAAGTAAATTACGAATTTCTCTTGGGTTTTCAGCATTAATGGTTTGTAAACCTTGAGTTTCAATTGTGTCCATTTTTAATTCTCCCTTTGATATTTTGACCTTAAGCCACTTTTGCTGCGGTTTTTGAGGCCATGAATGCCTGAGCCTTATCTGCATCAAACCACCAAGGGGCAAAAGAGCGCGGGTCATCAAAGTTATTGGCCATAATTGAAGCAATGCTCTGGTTTTGGCTTGCGGCTGCTAATAGCTCAACCACATGCGGTTGTGGTGGTACTAACAGGCTATTGGTCCAAGCCACGACTTTTTCTGCATAAGCCCAATAACGCTCAAAGGTTTGAACCATCCATTGTTCGCTAAAGCTTTGATTATCATTGGCTAAAATGGCATCGAAATAGATTTTGCTACACTTAGCAGCATTGTTTGAGCCCTGACCTGTAATCGGATCATTCACCACTAAGGCATCTGCCATTCCAAAAATTTTCTTACCAGACGGTAATGTCAAAATTGGTTTGCGTACTGTCGGTGGGAAACGCCCTGCTAAATATCCACCAGCATCGGTTAACTCAACATTTGTGCAACGTTCATATTCCCAAGGCACAAATTTCTTCAGTAAGTCCAAACTGCACTGCAAATGCTGCTCAGGTGTTTTGACATCTTGCCAGCAGTCCATTGGCCCATTTGGAATTCCTTCAAACACCATGATGTCGCAAGGTCCATTCACGGTAAGTGCCGGAAATGAAAAATACTCACCGACTTCAGGAATAATATTAAAAGTCACACGAGAGTAAGGTGAAATGGGCTTCATGTTTTTGACATAGGTCAATGCCAAAGCGCGCTGTGGTTTATCAAAGACACTGCGTGCATCATCACGTTCAAACTGTTTAACGACTTCACCTTTACCAGCCGCAAGTAATACAAGCTCGTAGTCGTTCGCGAGTTGTTCTAACTCTTCTATACCTACATCTTGAATGACTAATCGACCACCACGGCGTTCAAATTCTTCCATCCAATATGGCATTTTGACGCGTTGATCGACCGATTGAGCGTAGCGCTCTAGACGAGCACTCCATTCAAATGCTTTACCACCATTTTCAGGATTGACTAAAGCCAGCCCAATACCTTCTACCGCTGGACATTGTTCTTCCCAAAAATTTAAACCTAAGTCACGTTCAGTTTGTAAAGCGGTATGAAACATACACTGGCTTGACATGACTTTACCTTGACGGATTTCATCGGCAGTTCGGTTGGTGATCATGGTCACGTCGTAACCTGTTTCTAATAAGCCCAGACCAAGCTGTAAACCAGACTGTCCTGCTCCAACAATTGCAATACGGCGCATAATCTTCTCCATAATTTTCTCAATATGCTTTTAAAACGCTGTGCTATTCGGCTAAACGTGGAATAGCGGGCTGTGATCCTTCAGGGCCCATTACTGAATAGCCACCGTCGACTGTGTAATCTGCTCCGGTGACAAAACTCGCAGCTGGTGACAATAAAAACAAAACCACATTGGCGACTTCTTCGGGATGACCCAATCGGCCTAGTAAGTGGTAATCGGCTGCGACGCTATCGGCCTTTTCACGGTTATTACCGCTGACTTCTGCAATGACACGTGACCATGTCCACCCCGGAGAAACTGAATTGACGCGAATACCATCGGCAGCAAAATCCATTGCCATGCTTTGTGTGAGTTGACGTATCGCGGCTTTAGACACTGGATATAACCAGCGTCCTGTTTGTGCCACTTTGGCCGAAATGGAAGTAAAGTTAACGATTGAACCTTGCTGCTTTTTCAGGTCATGGTATAAAACACGGCTCAGCTCAACTGTAGAGACCAAATTAATATCGAGTGCTTGTAACCAGTCCTGACGTGAAGATTTAAAACCGTCATCTAAATATGTACATGCCAAATTCACCAAGTAACTCACTTCACCTAAATGTTGGTGAATATCTGCCACAGCTTGTTGAATAGCCGCATCACTGGTTAAATCGGTTTGAATAAACATCACGCCATGATTAAAGCTTTCTGCAATCGCCTTGCCTTTGGCATCAATATCTAAAATAGCGACATGAGCACCCGCACTCACCAAAGCTTGTACAACAGCTTTACCAATAAGTGTTGCGCCGCCGCTCACCACAGCAACTTTTCCTTTTAAATCTATATTCATTGCAGATACTCCTTAATTGACTGGCTTGCCTTCACTACTTGACCAAGATGGCATCAAAGTATTTGAAGGAAGATCTTCATCAAGAAGTTTTCGTGCTGTCTCGACACCTGCAACTGGTAAGCCTGTTGGGTCTAATAAACCAATTTGAACGAGTACCGACGCTTGGTCCCAGTAAATATGCTCATGACACAGCTTTGAGCCTCTAAACTGAATTACACCTAACATTGGAATTTCTACATATTTACCAGTCGGTTTTACACCCGGTAATAACCAGTCAATTTCTGCGTCGTGGGTAAAGCTCATAATGAATTCGTCGACCACTTGCGTTGAGCCAACCGTACGAGAGATCGAAGTGATCTTCATATCTTTCGGGTTTCGATGAACAAAGTGATATTGATAAAAACGAGCAAGCTGGCTTTGGCCTACACCGCCAGTCAAGGTTGGAATATGGTTGACATAAGGTTCTGCGACCATCGTTGCCATAGTTGCGGGGACGTCACGCGTATCAAACTCATGACGAATATGCTCTTCCCATAAGGCAACTAAGTCATATTTCGGTCCAATCGTGTCATGTAGTGCGGTTACTGTACGCTCGTGGGCAAAACGTGCTGAAGGTTTGTGGTAATGATTGCTTTTTGGGCGCGCAAAAGCATGGTCAACACCTTCGTATACATAGGCTTGTACATTTGAATATTGGTTAGCTGCATCGACAATTGCTTGCCTCGCATCTGGCGGTGTAAATTGGTCCAGTTCTGCAATATGTAAAACCAAGCGCCCTTTTACGTTGGCTAGCTCATCTAACGCTTTTTCAATGCCTACACCGTAATAACCTACGGCACATGCCACTTCCGAAAGTCGACAACCTGCCAAATAAGCAAGCTTTCCACCCAAACAGTACCCCACCACACCGAGGCCTGTAGAGGTGTCACATTCCGGTCGAGTCTTTAAAAAAGCTAAGCTGTCTTGAATATCTTCAACACCGAGGTTTTCGTCATATTGCTGATAAAGTTCAAAAGCTTTTTGAAAATCTTCTGGTGTGTAACCCAGTTCAATATTCGGTGCTACACGCCAAAATAAATCAGGAACCAAAACGGTATAGCCTTCTTCTGCAAGAAAAGCTGCTTTTTCTCGCATTGCTGCATTCACCCCAAAAATTTCCTGACACAGCACCACTCCAGGTCCTTTTCCTGTTTCGGGTGTTGCTAGATATGCACTGAACTGCTTTCCAGATGCAGTTTTAATTTGAATGGTTTGACCAGCCATAGTGTCAACTCCTGACATTGTTATGGCTTTATCTTCTATCCAAATTTTTTTTTAGACTGTCCAAAAGCTGCGAGCATTATCCAATCTCTGCGTAATTATCAAAATCAATCAAACTGGATAAAAAATTAAAAACAAAGAAACATCTATATTTCAAAAACTTAAATAAAAAAATAAATTAATACTTTTTATCTAATTTGGAAAATATGGATGAAGATTAGGACTTATTGGATAGTGAGAATTGGCTAAAAATAGTTCAATCAAAGGCACAGGTTTTGTAACGAACACATTGAATTACTCAGGGAATTAAATAATTTTAAGAAGGAATACATATGAAAACGATAGATGCAAACACGATTATCAACCGCGAGAAACTGTCTCCATTACAATGGATGGTTTTTATCCTAGGCTTTTTTGTCTTCTTCTGTGATGGCCTAGACACAGGAATTATTGGTTTTATTGCTCCAGCTTTACTAGATGACTGGGGTATTACCAAGCCTCAACTCGCTCCTGTTTTAAGTGCTGCCTTAGTCGGTATGTCGATTGGTGCAATTATTTCCGGGCTTTTGTCTGATAAGTTTGGGCGTAAAGGCGTTATTGTTTTTACAAGCCTTTTATTTTCAATATTTACCATTTTGTGCGGTTTTGCCAATTCAACTCAAGACTTAATGATTTATCGCTTTATTACAGGTGTTGGTTTAGGCGCAGCCATGCCAAACATCAGTACCATTGTCTCTGAATATATGCCTGTAAAACGTAAAGCATTTCTTACAGGTCTTGCTGGGTGTGGTTTTATGTTGGGTATTTCTTGTGGCGGTGTGTTGTCAGCTTATCTATTAGAAAGCTATGGCTGGGCTAAAGTGATTATTATTGGTGGAAGCATTCCCCTCATTTTAGTGGTTGCTTTGTTGCTTAAATTACCTGAATCAACTCAATACTTAATTACACGTCATCAACAAGATAAAGCTCAGCGTATTTTAGAAAGTATTCAAGGCCATTCTTTTCAAGAACCGGTAAAACTCGTTTTAACTCAGGCTGAAACTGCCTCAGATGAAAATCCAGTTAAAATCGTTTTAGGAAAATACCTGTGGGGTTCAAGCATGCTTTGGCTCTGCTGCTTTACCAGTCTGTTGGTGTTCTATCTTTTAACAAGCTGGATGCCAACAATTTTAAAAACGGCAGGTTTTAGTACCCAACAGTTTAGTTTAATTGCCGCGATTTTCCCTTTTGGTGGTGTAATTGGCGCAACCATTATGGGATGGTACATGGATAAACTGAACCCAACCACAGTGATTAAATATTCATATCTCATCGCTTTCGGCCTATTTATTGTTGCAGGTCTAGTAAGCTCAAATATTTTCTTGTTAGGTCTTACTATCTTCCTAATTGGTGCATTACTCGCTGGTGCACAGTCTTCATTACTGCCTCTTGCAGCTATGTTCTATCCAGCAGTATGCCGCGCGGTTGGCGTTTCATGGATGCATGGTATTGGTCGTATCGGTGCAATTTTAGGGGCTTTCTTTGGCTCGCTCATTTTCACTTTCAACCTAAGCTTAAGCGGTATTTTCTTTATTCTCGCTTTACCAACCTTCATCTCATTTATTGCACTTAGCTTGAAAGTGATTTATGAGAAATCTAAAAATAAACAAGTGTTAAAACTCGAAGAAAGTCTATAAATATTAATCAATAAATAAAAAAACTGATTTAGTTGCCTAAATCAGTTTTTTTATTGCGAAAAATTAAATATCAGAAAATTTTGCCCTTGGTCTCACTTGGATTTTCTCCGAACTCTTCACGATATTCTTGAGAGAAACGACTTAAATGGTTAAAGCCCCAGTCATAGGCAAGCTTTGAAATAGAAATCTTTCTATCTGCTCCTGTTGTACTCAATATCTTATAAATTTGTTGAAGGCGATATTTTTTCAAATACGACATTGGGCTGGTGCCATAGTACTGTTGAAATTCGTCATATAATTTTGATTTTGAAACCCCAGCCAGACGTTGCAAATCTTCTGCACAGATTTCTTCATGTGCATGTTCAATAATAAAATTACGAACCTTACGGATATACGCTGGCTCATCTTGATGTGAGAGTGACTTTAAGGCTTCAGAGTAGTTATTTTCTTGAGACAACAATAATGCTTTAATTACAAAATTTTCATAGTCTTCAGATAGCATTTGCAAACCATAAAAATTGCTATATTGCGATTTTAACTGTACAAAATTTTGAATGTTCTTCCACCATGCACCAATCAGTTGCTCCGAGTCTAAGTGCATTTCAGGATTAAAAATAATGGGCGTCTCTATGGGTTTATTGAGTAGATCCGCAAGAACAATCTGCATACTCCGCTCAGGAATAACCACCTGAAATTTTCTGCAATCTTTATCAATAATCAAATCTTGCTGATCGTTATTTGAAACAATAAGGCCTCTATTTTCATCAGATTGATAATGAGCACCACGAATGTTGAGAGCTTGTCGACCTTGTATAGGCAAACTAATGCTATAGGCTTTTAAATTTGAGATGTTAATGGCAACGTTTGCACCATAACTGATTGTACCGATCGCCATTTTTTTAGTAGGCAAACGCATTCCGTCATAGTGAAAATCGAGAGTGTCTTTGTAAATTGTGTCTAGACGGTGTTCACCACAAATTGTGGACATCAAATTCTGCGCAAATTCAGCTTTGCGTGAATAATGATTGAGTTCCATCTGTTGGCTGAGTGATATCATATCCTTTTCACCTAGCTAAAAACTTATTGCTAAAAAAGCAACTTGTATGCCAATTAATATCCGTAAATTGGCGAGTTTTCCTGAAAAATATCTAATCAAGAAAGAGAGTAAAGATTACTTTCTCATACTCTATTAGATTTTAAAAATGGAAATAAGTTAAATACCTTTAAAGTATAATTTCATACTTTAACAAACTTATTTTATTAGATTTTTTATAAACAAATACAGTAGAGATAAATCATTATTTTGAACAGTAGACTATGGTAAATTTTAATGAATAAAAAAACCGCCTATTCAAAATAAGCGGCTTTTATAAAACACTTAAATTATTGGGCGGTATAACCACCATCCATAACCACAGCTTGGCCTGTTACCCCACCAGCTTTACTACTCGCAAGGAAGATTGCATAGTCAGCAATTTCTTCAACAGACAATAAACGTTTTTGAGGAACCATTGCCAAAATTACATCTTCAAGTGCGCTGTCTAAACTCACATTACGCGTTTTAGCCAAATCAGCAATTTGCCCACGAACCAATGGTGTATCTACATACCCCGGACATAAAGCATTTACCGTAATTCCATCGCGTGCACATTCCAAAGCCGCAACTTTTGTTAGGCCAATCACGCCGTGTTTCGCGCTGTTATAACCTGCCTTTCCAGCGAAACCAATTAGGCCATTAATTGAAGCCATGTTAATAATACGACCAGATTTTTGAGCTTTCATGATTGGAAAAACGTGTTTAATACCAATAAATGCCCCTGTTAACATGACCTGAACTAGCTTTTGAAAAACAGCCGTTGGAAACTCTTCAATAGGCGCAACATGTTGAAAACCAGCATTATTAATTAAGATATCAACTGTACCAAAAGTCTTTTGAGTGAGCTCAATGGCTTGTTTATAAGCATCTTCATCGGTTACATCACATGGTGCAGATAATGCTTCAAAACCTTGCTCTTTAAGTGAGTTCGCCGTCTCTTGGCACTTTTCAGCATTCATATCTGAAATAACAACTTTTGCCCCTTCTTGAGCAAATTTCTTAGCAATCTCTAGACCGATACCGCTTGCAGAACCTGTAATAAAAGCCACTTTACCGTCTAAAAGTTTAGTCATCTATTTACTCCTTAATACTTATAACGTGCTGATTTAAACAATACCCGTTACGGTAAAGACCGTAATCACCACAAATACCGCTAATGTTTTAATTACCGTAACTGCAAAAATATCTTTATACGATTGTTTATGGGTTAAACCAGTAACAGCGAGTAAAGTAATAACAGCACCATTGTGCGGTAAGGTGTCCATACCACCTGAGGCCATCGCAACCACACGATGCATAACTTCTGGTGGAATACCCGCAGCTAAAATCGCGGCGTTATAGTGTTCAGCCATTGCACTTAAAGCGATACTCATACCACCAGATGCTGAACCGGTAATACCAGCTAAAACGGTTGTCGTCACAGCCCCATTCACTAAAGGATTTGTGAACGTACTACTCATTGCATGACTAATCATGGCAAAGCCCGGTAATGACGCAATAATTGCACCGAAACCATACTCAGAAGCTGTATTCATCACAGCTAAAAGTGAGCCACCAATACTGGCATTAATGCCCTCTTTAAAGTTCGTCACTACACGCTGATAATCAAACAAAATGGCAGAAATAATCCCGACAATAAGTGCAAGACCAACCGCCCAGATCGCACCAGTTTTTGCAACATCTACAGTGTAATCAGCTAAACCGACAGTGGCAAAATCAAAGCCATTTGGATACCACTCTTTAATTGCTTTAGACAAATATTTGTTCATTACTGCAACAAGAATAAGTGGTACAAACGCTAAAAATTGACGAGCCGTACTCCCATTATTTTGCAGAGTCATATCGGCTTCAATTTCTTGAGGCTGCGTATTATCTACTCCAAAGCCTGAGAACCCTTCCCCAGCTTTTACAGCAGCACGGCGACGCCATTCTAAATAGCTCAAACCCATGCATAGAACGAAAATAGCACCAATAATACCTAGAAATGGTGCAGCATAAATATTGGTACCAAAGAATGTGGTCGGAATTACGTTTTGGATTTGCGGTGTACCCGGTAATGCATCCATGGTAAACGTAAATGCACCCAGCGCGATGGTTCCCGGAATTAAGCGTTTTGGAATATTCGCTTGTCTAAAAAGCTGGTTGGCAAAAGGATAAATTGCGAATACAGCAACAAAAAGACTCACACCGCTATACGTTAAAATTGCACCTAAGAGTACAACGGTTAAAATTGCTTTTTTCGCCCCAATCCATCTCACAATAGTTCGCGCAATAGACTCGGCAATTCCAGACATTTCAACGACTTTACCGAAAATTGCCCCGAGCAAAAATACCAGAAAGTAATCTTTAATAAAGTTCACCATTTTGGGCATAAATACACCCGAATAAAACGGTAAAACATTGGCTGGATTAATGAGTAGAACAGCAAGTAAGGCACAAATTGGTGCCATAAGAATGACTGAAAAGCCCTTGTAAGCTGTATACATTAACAGCCCAAGCGAAAGTAGAATTACAAATAATTCCCACATATATTCTTTCTCCCTAAAGAATAGATATTAGGTTCAATAAAATTACCAAAAGATATTTAGGTTATCCCAAACCTATAATGATAAAGATCACAATATCTATGAGTGGTAATAGGTAAATGAGCTTAAAAATAAAATATCACTAAAATATTCAAAAACAATGTAAATTATTTAAATTTTAAAAAAATTATAAAATACAATTACTTGTGTTATTTAATTGGTAAAATTTAATTATTTAAAAACTACTATTGTTTTATAAAACTTATTAATTGTTGAGTAAACCAAATTAATATGACTATATTATTTAATAAAGATAATTAAATAATATATTTTTTAAAATAATTTAATGAATATTTCCTTAAGTGAGTTGGTAATCTATTAGTAGTTAAGAAAAACCCACTTAATGACGAGTGGGTTTAATTAAAATCTAATATTGCTTGTTTCCTTTAGACAAAAGATCTTACTGTCTTATTTCATTCGAGTTAGTCTTAAATTAAAGTCAGATGGAAGTAAAATTCGATATTCTATCTCTGTCCCTGGTTTGACTTCTGTTTCTTGAGAAGTGGCAATATTCGGGCACATTCCCCCACCAGTTTCTAATCTAAAGATATAATATTTAGGCTCAAGATAAATTGTAGCGATTTCGTTTGAACGAATTGAGAATACTTTCTCGTTGTTAACATACATATCATGACTACAGCCAGATCCTAAAAAACCTTTATCTCTTAAAAAAGTAACTTTTGCTTGTTCAGGAGTGTGTTTCTTTAAATAGTTCTGATTGTATACTCTCTCATTAGGTACTGGCTTGGCTGTATTTGAAGCAACTGGAGCTGTTGAACACCCCATCAAGCTGAGAACTAGTCCTAAAAAAATAATCTTTTTCATGAAATTATCCATTTTAATAATGAGTAAAATTTAACAGTTCAGAAAACGAAAAATCACCTAAAGGTGGCTTTAAACTTAATGATATTTTAGTTTTGTTAGTACCTTGGCTTATATCTCTTATTTCCTCCACTAGTAATACAATAGTGTCCACCTTTTGGCCCCACACAATAATCAACTACAGCACAAGAACAATCAGTGTGGTAATATTTTTTAGATTTTTTACTTTCTGAATGATGATATTGTGATTTTAAAGCCTGATAATTATGAGATTTGGATGTTTTAGTCTTTTGTTTAAAACAATCTTCAGTTTCACACAAAAGTTTCTGAGAGATCCATTGAGGGGAAGTTGAATTTAAAGAAATACGTACCCAATTTCCTTTTTTTTCATAAATATCAACTTTTTCACCACGTCCAAGTTTTGCTACAACATTACCATTAGGTTTATCTCTAATATTAAGTGTATTGGTATTAATATATTTTGATTCTATAGCTTCTTCAACTGAACTTTGTGCTTCCTCATTGTTTGAGTTATTTCTTGAAGTATGGTCATTACTTGAACCAAAAATTCCTAATGCTATTAATCCGGCCGCACCCCAGCCTAAAGTTGATTTTTTCATGTTTTACCATTTATTTTGTATTTTTCTTACCTTAACAGAGTGTAATTAAAAATAAAAATAGGCCTATATAATCAATGGTCTAATGGTAATAAATATTAAACCACTATAAGGCAGTTTAATTATCCTCAAAACACTATAAAAAGTGTTTACTCTTCTTCATTTGTTGTCTTTTTTCCTAAGCATGTGTTTTCGATACTGTCACCAAATTTAAGAATCGGGGGTAGTTCATTTTCATCATAGGTTTCTGGAATTGGCCATTCATATGTAAGTTTAGCAATCCGATTCGCCTCTTTCTTATTATAAAAACTCTTTTCTACTTTTATATATCCAAGCAGATAATCAAGAGGTATACCATCTTGCCTAAAAAGCATATATGTAAATGCATATGTAATGCCTCATTTTTCAGACATTGCATAAGCAACATTTATTAATAATAAATATGTAAGTAATAGAATTAAAATCTTCTTCATCTATTTAATTAACTCTATATCCAATCTTACTTAAAAATATAAGCCCTCTAAAGAGGGCTTATATTTTTAAGTAAAAAACTATTCTAATTCAGATCCTATCGTGGATTAAATTTGATATTGATCAGCTTTAAGATTTGGTTGATCTACAAGCAATTCAATAAAAGATGGAATTGATGTAGTGTTAAGCAAATACGGGTTAAACTCATCGATATGATGATCAAAAAAGAAATCTTTTATTTTCGTATTTATAGGAGCAAATTTCATACTCCATTGTTTAAATAACCGCTTCTCGGATGGTTTCAAAAAGATGATTTCACAGTTCTGATGTCTTGAATCTTTCAAAATTGAATTATAAAATAGCGATTCGACTAGTTCTTTCTCACCTTCTAAGTACTGCAAGAAATACCCATTACCATAGTAAAGCACTCCCGTAATATCATTAAAAGAGTTGAATTTGACTGCTTCGGTGAGAATATCAATTAAATCTTGTTTTACTTGACTATGTTCACTATTGGTTTTACTTGCATACATAAAGCCTATTAAACTCATAGCGATAACTCGAAGATAAATTTCAGATGGGCATTCTGACAGCTACACACCACGCTTACAACCTGACCTATTTGAAACCTTGTATTTCAAGAGTAAAGATTATTATCATTTTGAAAATGACAAACTTTAACAACCTGAAATCTTTTGTAAATTAATACCAACCTAACAAAGTAAGCAGAAAATATTAATTTAATTAAAATCAAGAATAGTCTTTAATTTGTGGATATCTGATGGAGAACTATGAAATTATTCTTCAAGACGAACATCATAAACAACTTAAGATTGTCAAAGTTCAAGATGTACGTTTTGATGTAAATACAATTAACAATAGTTATCAATGGTTATGGGTATTTGATCATAGTTCAGAGTTTTTTCCATTTGAGTTATGGACCAGCTCGACAATGCAACTATTCATCAAAAGATAAAACTAGATAATCAAGTTTTTAAAATTATCAAGATTTTGACAAAGAAAACTAAAGTCAGGTCTTCCTAATATATAGCTGTACGAATAAAATAGAAGCTTAGGAAATGGGCATTCTTTAAGATTTTTAATCCATTATATGAAAATACAACTCTTATTATCTCTAATGATTATTAGCCTTACGTCTTGTATTGGAAAGCCTACTATAGCGACCAATGTAGAATCTCTATTCAACCTTTACTTATCACAGGCAATATGAGAAGTAATATTTCAATAATGGCTTCAGCACATGGAAAGCTTATAGTAGATAAAAAAGGATGTATCAGGCTTGGCGATAAAATAGCTCCACTAATTATTTGGCCCTATGGCAGCAAATTAGAAAACTTAGGAAATGGCAAATTTAAAATTACCATTAGGAAATAAATATTATTATGAACAATAAATACCCATGCTTATGCTGTGGTTATTTAACCAGAGATGAGCCACCTAATGGTAGTTACGATATCTGCCCAGTGTGTTTCTGGGAGGATGATCCAGTTCAGTCAGAAGATTATGAATTTTCAGGTGGAGCAAATGTTCCATCTTTAAATGAATCTCGTAAAAATTTTAAGGAATATGGAGCTATCGAAGAACGATTTATTCGATATGTAAGACTACCTTATGAAAATGAAATGATTGAAGAATAAATAATGAAAAACGATTTTGAAAGCAAATGGAATAGTAACTTTCTCAATAAAGTTCCTATTCCTTACCTATTTAAATACTATTTTCCAGATAGTTAGCTTCGTCTGCACAGCTTCGCTGATTCAAAAAGATATACTGATAATTCTACTCAAATGGACATATTACTTAAACATCAAAATCAGATTATTGATGACTGTTTAAGTTCTGGCTCATCCATTTTTATAGTCTCAGGAAACTCTTTTATAGATAAGTCACAAGTGCCAATCTATGATCAAGTTTCTAAGCTTAATTATGATTTTACCACTGTAACTCCTATAAACTTACATAAAGCTGATCCAGAACATTTTGATGATGGTGAAAATAATGTCTTATATTTCACTCCTATGTTCACTGGAATAATATGGGAAACTAATATTCATAACGATCTATTAATCAAAATTGCTAATGATGAGACCCGTGCTTTTTTTATTTCTTTTGAGAAAAATATAATTATCGCGCCTTATGACGGCGGTTTAGATCTTATTATTGAAGATTGCTATTTAAAAAATGATATAAAAAAGAAATATAGTAAACTACTTTCAAAAAGAGATGATGGATTTTAAAACTAAATTATAAAGTAGTATCTATATTTCTTTAGCGCACCTCAATGAAGCGGCTTTTAAGTCATTATCAGCTTTGTAAATCATATTTAAACTAGAAGCACTTAAAATTGTTCTAGCTTCGATTAGATCTTTATTCAGAATTTTAACTTCTAGAGTCATACCATTTTCAATGTAAATCATATTATTTGCATACTTAACTTTGTTGAATACAACATGTCCACTACTATCATCACAAAGTATCCCATTGCCATCTGAGTCAAGTTTTATAGTTGATATGCTTGGGCTGATTGAAATCGTCCATATACCTGACACTGGAGGTTGTAAAGGCTGCAATTCGCTAAATTTATTATTAGTCATTTGAGTAGTTGGGCTTACACACCCACTCAATATAAGGGGTGCAACCACTAAGCTAAGCATAATTCTATTCATTAACTTTATCCTTATATATTTTCATTTATCTTTTAAATTAAATTTTAAGATTTTAGAATTCACAAATTATCTTAATTGAATTAATAACCACTTTATGTCGAGATAGAGTTTTTGAAAAATAATATTTATTTAATCTGGATTATTCAATAGAATGTGTGGGTAACGTCTTGATAAGAAAATAAAATATGAGGTGGTTTAAATTTGTATTGTATCCTCTGGGCATGTTTGTACTATGGCAAATCATTTTTATCATCGAACAGCTCTCTTTTGAATTTTTAAATGCACCACAAATTCTTGTAGGTATAATAGCGCTGATCATAAATTGTAGTATGCAAATTTTGATTGGGTATAAAATTCCCCAATTAGCACCGAAATATAAATTTGTAGCGAGTGCTACATACATCATCTTTTTCACTTTTTTATTAGCAATTTATTCAACAACTATTTTATTAGAAGGTTTAAAAGTTGCTCCTCAAGTAATTTGGCTAGGTCATTTATTTTTCCATGTAGTTGGAATGGCTCTATATTTTGCGAATAACACAGATGAATTCTGTTGGGAAAATTTACTAAAGTAGTTCAATATCTTGTCTACTCATTGTTTATTCTTGATTAATTAAGTGGATGAACATTCCCTTTTCATAATTTTTTTCAAAAAACATCATATTAGACAAATTTTCGTATAAATTACCCTTCTAGGTGAGCTGAGCAATCTAAAGGAATGAAATGACGCTTAAACAATTAAAAGCTTTTTTAGCTCTTGCGCGTACACTCAACTATGCCAATGCCTCTTTAGAGCTACATTTAAGTCAATCAGCTTTAAGTCTCAGCATCAAAAGCTTAGAAGAAGAGTTAGGCGGTAAATTATTTAACCGTAACACACGTCGCGTTGAGCTTACCCAAGAAGGTAAATCCCTCATTCCCTATGCTAAAAAATTACTCGCCAATTGGGATGAAATGGAAAATGATGTCAAACAACGTTTTAAACTCAACCGTGGAACCTTAAGTATCGCCTCAATGCCCTTTGTGACTCATGCAATTTTGCCTGAGGTGATTCATCAATTTTTAGAACTTCATCCCAACCTGAACTTTTCAATTCAAGATATTCCAAATGAAACTATTATAGAAAAAGTACAAGATGGTATTTTTGAACTTGGCATCTGCTTCGAACCAGATCTCACCGAAGGTTTAGAATTCAAGCCATTGTTTGAAGAAGATTTCTTGGCTCTATTACCTAAAACTCATCCTCTTGCTCAATCATCTTCTATTACATGGCAAGAGCTTTGTTCAAATCCATTCGTCACATTACAAAAGCCTTCAATTGTGCGATATTTAGTTGAGCAAAATTGTTTGCGAAATAATATGACTCTTGATTTGAAAGTCGAATGCCATCAAATTTCATCACTTTCAAGTTTTGTGGCTTACGGAATTGGGGTAAGTGCGATTCCAAGACACTTTGCAAAACATATTGATAAAGAACATAACGTGTTGATTGAGTTAAAGGATGAATCGATTCATAAGACTGTAGGAATTGTTTATAAAAAGAACTTTGAAATTTCAAATATTTCGACTCAATTTATTGAGGCTTTGGTTCAATATAAATTTTAAAAAATTAAAGACTGTATTTTAGGACGAGCTAAGCTCAAGGCTAATTTAATTTTTTAATTGTTATAATTTTCAATATATTAATGAGAATTTTTAAAAGTTTAAACATTATATGTGTCTGATCTTTTGTAGGCAGTTTGAAACCATTCATTGATTATACTTATTAATCCTTTAAAAAAATTAACTTCTATAACGCAAAATGTGATGCTAAAACTAAGATGACTAAGGGATATAGGATAACAATAGAATGAATAAAGTTTATGCCAATGCAGAGGCAGCACTAAAAGATGTTATTGCAGACAATCAAACACTTGCCGTAGGCGGTTTTGGTCTATGTGGAATTCCGGAAAAACTGATTGTTGCAGTTAAGCAAAGTGGTGTGACTGGTCTCACTTGTATTTCAAATAACGCAGGTGTAGATGATTTTGGTTTAGGTATTTTGCTTCAAACCAAACAAATCAAAAAAATGATTTCTTCTTATGTTGGAGAAAACAAAGAATTCGAGCGTCAGTATTTAAATGGTGAACTTGAGGTAGAACTTACCCCGCAAGGCACTTTAGCTGAAAAGTTACGTGCTGGCGGTGCAGGAATTCCTGCGTTTTATACGCAAACTGGTGTCGGTACCCTCATTGCGGAAGGTAAAGAAGAACGTATCTTTAATGGCAAAAACTACATTTTAGAAGAATCTTTAACAGCAGATGTTGCTCTTGTTAAAGCCTATAAGGCAGACAAGGCTGGTAACTTAGTATTCCGCAAAACTGCTCAAAATTTTAACCCTGAATGTGCGATGGCTGGAAAAATTACAATTGCAGAAGTTGAACAGGTCGTTGAAATTGGTGAATTGGATCCAGATGAGATCCATTTAGCAGGTATCTATGTAAATCGCATTGTACTGAATGCATCCCCTGAAAAACGTATTGAGCATAAAACTTTAAGCACGGAGGCAGTATAAAATGGCTTGGTCACGCAATGAAATGGCACAACGTGCTGCACAAGAACTTGAAGATGGTTTTTATGTCAATTTAGGTATTGGCTTACCTACTCTAGTTGCTAACTATATTCCTGAAAATATTAATGTTTGGCTTCAATCTGAAAATGGCTTATTAGGGATTGGCGAGTTTCCGACTGAAGAAACTGTTGATGCCGATTTAATTAATGCTGGTAAACAAACAGTCACTGCTCGCCCAGGGGCTGCATTTTTCTCAAGCTCTGAATCTTTTGCCATGATTCGTGGTGGCCATGTCAACATCGCAATTTTAGGTGCCATGGAAGTTTCCGAAAATGGTGACTTAGCCAACTGGATGATTCCAGGTAAGAAAGTCAAAGGTATGGGCGGCGCGATGGACTTAGTTGTTGGTGTCCAAAAAGTTGTGGTTCTTATGGAACACTGTGCAAAAGACGGTACACCAAAAATTGTAAAGAGCTGTAGTTTACCTTTAACAGGTAAAGGTGTTGTGCACCGCGTAATTACTGACTTAGGTGTAATGGACATTACGCCACAAGGTGTAGAGCTAATTGAACTTGCTAAAGATGTCACGCTTGAACAAATTCAAGCTGCTACAGGCGTGGAATTTTACAAAACCTTAGTCGCGTAAATTTTAATTTTTAGTTACCCATATAAGACTTAAGCTAGAAAGTGAGCTTGAGTCTTAACCCTTTTAAGCACCGGATGTGCTGTCAATGAATAAGAACGAGAAGGATTTTTCAGCTATGGAAAAACAGCAAGGAATTTTTGAAAGATTTGCTCTTCGGATTAGTGACTGGTCTGAAAAATGGTTTCCAGATTCATATATTTTTGCACTACTCGGCGTCATTATTGTGTCTATTGCCGCTTTGGGTATTGGTGCCCCAATTCACGATGTAGCGACTTCATTTGGTAATGGTTTCTGGAGTCTTATTCCCTTTACCCTGCAAATGACCATGCTGATTATTGTGGGTTATGTCGTTTCTGTATCTAAGCCAATAAAATTCCTGATTCAAAAAATGGCGCGTATTCCAAATTCTGGGCGTGGTGCTATTGTTCTGGTGGCAACTGTCAGCTTATTAATTTCGCTAGTCAATTGGGCAGTAAGTACCATTCTTACCGCACTTTTAGTGATTGCATTAGCGAAACGTAAAGAGCTGAACATGGATTACCGTGCTGCTGCGGCAGCTGCAATTATTGGTATGGGTGCCACTTGGGCACTTGGGATCAGCTCTTCTGCTGCACAGCTTCAAGCAAATAAAAGTAGTTTACCTGAGTCAATTTACAATCTGACTGGCGTTATTCCATTTACCGAAACCATTTTTCTTTGGCAATCAATTGCAATGACGATTATTTTGGTCATTGTCTCAATTGCAATCGCGTATTGGTCTGCACCAAAAGGTAATAACGTTAAAACGATTGAAAGTTTTGATGTGCAATTTGAAGAGGAGAAACCACATGAAGAGAAATCTACCCGTCCAGGTGACTGGTTAGAAAACTCGCCTATTTTAACAATTATTGTGGTGGCCTTAGGTTTAATCTGGATGTTCTTTGAATTTTCAAAAAGTAATCCAATTATTGCTATTTCAAGCTTAAACACATACAACTTTGTCTTTTTAATGCTTGGTCTGGCGTTACACGGAACACCACGAAATTTCTTAAATGCCGTTGCAAAAGCAGTTCCAGCTGTATCGGGAATTTTAATTCAGTTTCCACTTTACGGAAGCATTGCCTTTATTATGACGCAAGCTTTAAACAGTCAAGATTTATCGCTATCGCATTATGTTGCCGAGTTTTTCGTCTCTATCGCCTCAAAAGAAACCTTTGCGATTGTGATGGGAATTTACTCTGCCATCTTGGGATTCTTTGTACCTTCTGGCGGTGGAAAATGGATTATTGAAGCTCCATATGTCATGCAAGCAGCAAATGATTTAAAAGTTCATTTGGGCTGGTCTGTACAAATTTATAATGCAGCCGAGGCTTTACCAAATTTAATCAATCCATTTTTCATGCTACCAATGCTTGGCATTTTAAAATTAAAAGCAAAAGATGTGATTGGTTTTACAGTTACTCAGCTCGTCGTGCACTTTCCCTTAGTTTTATTTTTATTGTGGTTTTTTGGAAGAACGCTTAGCTACACCCCACCCACTTTTTAATTTACTGGCGCCTTTAGTTTCGGCTAAAGGCAAATTTAGCAAATACATTAATAAGAGATATTAAGATGAGTTCAATTGTTATAGTTTCAGGTAGCCGTACGGCAATGGGCGGTTTTCAAGGTAGTTTATCCTCATTATCTGCACCAGAACTTGGCGCCGCTGTAATCCGTGAATCGATTCAACGTGCTGGTGTTGCACCTGAACAAGTAGATGAAGTTATTTTTGGTTGTGTGTTGAGTGCAGGTATCGGTCAAGGTCCTGCTCGTCAGGCGATGCGTAAAGCTGGTGTACCTGATCATGTCGGTGCAGTGACTATTAATAAACTGTGTGGCTCTGCCATGAAAGCGGTGTTAATGGCTTCAGACACTTTAAAAGCAGGCAGTGCCAATATTATTGTTGCAGGTGGTATGGAATCTATGACCAATGCGCCTTATATTCTGCCGAAAGCTCGCAGTGGTTACCGTATGGGTCACGGTGAAATTAAGGACCATATGTTTTTAGATGGGCTTGAAGATGCAGAAACAGGCCGCTTAATGGGTTCTTTTGCTCAAGACATGGCAAATACCAAAGGTTTTACACGTGAGCAAATGGATAACTTTGCGATTTCTTCATTGAAAAAAGCGCAAACTGCCATTACCGAAGGTTACTTCAAAGAAGAAATTGTTCCTGTTGAAGTAAAAACCCGTAAAGGTGTCGAAGTTATTGATCAAGATGAGCAACCATTAAAAGCTAATCTTGAGAAGATTCCAACATTGCGCCCAGCTTTTAGTAAAGATGGGACAATTACAGCTGCAAACTCAAGTTCAATTTCTGATGGTGCTGCTGCATTAGTACTTACCACGGAAGAATATGCTCAAAGCCATGGTTTAAATACTTTAGCAAAAATTGTGGCAACTTCTACTCATTCACAGCATCCAAGCGAATTTACCATTGCTCCGATTAGTGCGATCCAAAAAGTGCTTGAGCGTGCTGGTTGGTCTGTGGATGAGGTAGATGCTTGGGAAATTAATGAAGCTTTTGCAATGGTAGCCATGGCACCAATTCATGAACTCGGTATTGATGAAGCAAAAGTTAACGTACACGGCGGAGCTTGTGCTTTAGGACACCCAATTGGCGCAACTGGCTCAAGAATTATCCTTTCTCTTATTTATGCTTTAAAACGTCTAGGTAAAAAGAAAGGTGTCGCTGCATTATGTATTGGTGGTGGTGAAGCTACAGCTGTCGCAATTGAAATCTAAAATCAAACTACATAGAAGATGTAAGAATTTTTCTTACATCTTCTTTTTTAGACTTTAAAAAGTTCATAACAGGTTTGGCGGAACCATTTATGACTACTTTTATGATGGCAAGACATATGCCAATGCTGTTTAACATCATAGGTTGGGAAGTCTAGAGGTGCTGGTAAAATCTGTAAGTTTTCTCTGACCAACAAGACTTGGCTCAAATAATACGGCACTGTTGCGATCGCATCTGTTTCTTGAACAACTAAGCCTACCCCTAGATAGCTTGGTAAGCGAATTAAAATATTTCTATCTAATCCTTTGTTCTGTAATTCATTTTTAATATGGTAGTGCCCAATACCCGCATCAATATCAATATGATATTCACGCATATAATCTTCTAAAGTAAAATTTTGCGGATTTAAACGAGGATGGCTCTTAGAACTAATCACAACATAATGTTGTTTAAAAAACTTTTGTTGATAAAAGCCTTCTTCTAGTTGAGGTAAAAAGCCAATTGCAAGGTCAATTTCACCATTTGCCATTTGATAACTGGTTTCTGGCGTAATTGGTCGAATGTTTAACCGAATTAAAGGCGCCTTCTCTTTCAAATAGTTGGTTAATTGCGGTAATAAGACCAGATGAGATACATCTGTCATCGCAATCGTAAAAAGTTGGTCCGAGGTAAGCGGGTCAAAGTTCACACTAAAGTTATTAATACTTTCAACTTTATCAATCACCTCACTAATGAGCGGAAAGATTTCTTTAGCCAATTCGGTTGGAATCATCTCATTACCAACACGAATAAAAAGAGGATCATTAAAATGCTGTCGGATTTTGTTCAGTCCATTACTAACACTCGGTTGTGTAAGGCCAATCGCATCAGCAGCCATTGAAACGCTTTTAAACCGATAAATATGATAAAAAATATTTAGTAATCTACTATCTAGATCAAACAAAATTGTCTCCGTCTGGATCAAATAATCCATTCAAAAAGGACTGAAAACAGGTATAGCACAGATAAAAATGCTAAACCTGTTTTTTAAATTATTGATGTATCGTCTAAATTAACAAAGAATCTAGACCATCGGCAATGCTTTATAAAGCCTTTCATCATAAAGACAAAAGCATAGTCTCTTTATTTGGTTACTTTGTATATAAATCTAGTGAATACAGCTCATATCATTATAAATCTTTTAAAATTTAATCATGCTGAATTTGAAAGCCTTTCCAGATTTGCTGGACTGATTTGTTATCACTCAAATTATTTTTAAAAATATAAATATCTTGGGGAAGACAATACTCATGATGATCTAACATGACGAGTTTTCCGGTAGCAAGATCATCCTCTACATTGATTTTTGGAATCCATGCGACCCCTAAACCTTGTAATACGAGCTCTTTCAAATTGGTTGCATTATCAGTCTCGTATAAAGTTTTATAGATCAATTTACCTTCGATCAGTTGATCTACTAACTTTCGTAAATACGCATGTTTACTATAAGCCAGTAATGAAAAATTACTCTGAATTGTATGCTTAGGTGTGTGGTCTGCTTCAGTAGCTGACACAGGAACAATCTCTGTTTCAGCAATCTTGATGCCACTTAAAATATCATCACCCACACGATTAATATTAGATCGGTCTGCATAACAAATCATAAAGTCACAGGCACCTTCTTTTAAAAGAGATAAGCCTTCACCACTATTCGTCGCGACAATTTCGATTTTTAAATCACGCATAAACGTTGGGAATTTTTTTAAGAAAGTTGTTAAAAAACCTGATGCTAATGAATGGACTACACAAAAACGAATCGTAGATTCAGTTTCATTTTTAATATTTTTAATCAGCTTAGCGGTCTCTTCCACCTGCTTCTCAATATTTTTAGACATCACCAGCATAATTCGCCCGATGTCGGTAAATTCAATATTATTTTTATTATTTCTAATAATAACTTCAGCTCCAATCATCTCTTCTATTTGCTGAATTCTACGTGTAAAAGCGGACTGGCTAATAAATCGTTTTTCTGCTGCTTTTGAAATAGAACGCTCTCGCTCTAACGTCAAAAGATCTTCTACCCAACGTACTTCTAAGTTCATTTTATGCATTCCCTTTTTATATTTATGTCCTTAATTTGTCTTGTTGGGAAGCTGACTAAATAGCTGAATAGATGAATGAAAAATATAAAACATGGGATTACCTGCAAAAATGCGATGGAAGAATGGCAAAGCCAAACGATAAAAAGTAAGTATTTAATAATTCTGACATAGAAAAGAGCGTAAGAGAATAAAAGACTTTGATTTAACTCTACAACTCATACAAATATAAAATTTTTATGATAAAAATTATTTTAAATCAATAATTAAATTGTCCATAACCAAAGTAAATGAAGAGTTCAATCTTAATAAAAAATAAGAATAATCCAAGGATTTCTTTATGTTTTAATTTTGATAAAAAAAGTCCGCACCTTGGGGAAGAATACGGACTGTAAAACTAAAATATTACTATCTTGCTCATTTCAGGATTTAAGCTCTCTGACCTAATGTATACATTCAAATCAGAAGATATATTTGCAGTATACTTCAACTAAATAAACCTGACTATTCTACTAAAGTATCTACCCAAAATTTGAATTGAAACAAACTTCTAATATTCACCAATGAGGTAATATAGCTTTCTTGAAATTTCAACCATCATATTAGAAGTATATTGTGTAATTTCAAAAACTTGCTTTTTCTGAGGATTAAATACCATATTATCTTTTTCATCGCTAAAAAAGATATATGTGGTGTATTTATCAATTTGATGGATATGCTCTTTTAAGCTTACTTTTTCCCCAGAATTGGGATCATAGGCGATAAACTTCATTCTCATGAATTTTGTCTCTATACATACAGTCTTTTATCTAAAGTTTGATAAAATTTAGATAAAACAATATTTTGATGGATAATATAAAATAGTTAAACTGAGTAATCCTGACTATTTATAAGATACTGCTACGATACTATTAGCCTTGTTTACAGAGGTTTCCGCAGAAGCAATAGACTGCTCTGCTTCTTTAAGCAGACGAGAAGTTTTAGACTCGCTCTTCTCTTCACCATGAAAAAGTACATAGTATGTAAAACTACCCAAAATAATTAATGCAGCTGTGACTTTTAACATAAACTTAAAACTAAGATTTTTTCGTATTATAGTGATTTTTATGTGAAATGCATCACATTTTTATATAAATTTGTTAGATAAGCTACACTTCAAATGTTATTATACGCGTAAATTTACTTGATATTTCACTTAAATTAATAAGTCTAAAATTTGCTATTCAGTTATTTTTTAAATTGCATATCCATTTCTTTCATCATAGAACTTTTTATTTTTAATTTTTCTAAAAAGTAAGCCATTAATTTACAAAATAAAATTTAGATATAATTCATAAAGAAAAAATTTTTTCTATTTTCGGTTTGGAAAAGGGAAAACCTGTTATGCAAAAAATGCATAATTAACTTGATAAATGCATTAGAAGTGAAGCATTTCGAAAACTAATATGAATTATCTCCTCTACTAATTCGAAGTTTAATGATGAACGCTGAAATTACCACCCGTATCGAGAAGGATCTTATTGGTTATAGAGAAATCAATAATAATGATTATTACGGAGTTCAAACATTACGTGCTCTAGAAAACTTTAACTTAACACAAAGCAGAGTTGGAAATTTTCCTCATTTAATTAAAGCATTAGCAATGGTAAAGCTTGCTTGTGCTGAAGCTAACTATAATCTTAAAAGCTTAGATCAAACTAAATTTGAAGCAATTGAATACAGCTGTAATCAACTTATTCGCGGTAATTTTCACGACCAGTTTCCGATTGATATGATGCAAGGTGGTGCTGGTACTTCAACCAATATGAATGCAAATGAAGTATTGGCGAATGTTGCTTTAGAATATATGGGACATTCAAAAGGTCAGTATCAATATTTACATCCAAATAATGACATTAACATGTCACAGTCAACAAATGACGTGTACCCTACTGCGATTCGTTTAGGTTTGTTATTAAGCTTAGATGAACTAAATCTTCCTTTTAATAACTTAATTTTAAGTTTCCGCAACAAGTCTCAAGAATTTGCTCATATCTTAAAAATGGGTCGTACCCAGTTGCAAGATGCTGTGCCAATGACATTAGGTCAAGAGTTTGGTGCTTTTGCGGTAACTTTACAAAAAGACCTTGAGCAAATTAATACGCTTATTCCAAATGTTTTGGCTTATATGAACCTTGGCGGAACAGCGATTGGTACAGGAATTACTACTGAATATAGTTACCGTGAACTTGCGATTCAAGCACTTGCAAAAATCTCTGGTAAAAAAATTAAGTCATCTCCTGATCTAATCGAAGCAACTTCGGATATGGGCGATTTTGTTCTTTTATCTGGTTTATTAAAACGTACCGCAACTAAACTTTCAAAAATTGCCAATGACTTGCGTTTACTTTCAAGCGGTCCACGTACTGGTATCAATGAAATTAACTTGGAAGCACGTCAACCAGGTAGTTCGATCATGCCGGGTAAAGTAAACCCAGTTATTCCTGAAGCAATGAACCTTGCTTGCTTCCAGATTATTGCAAATGATTTGGCTGTAACGTTAGCGGCTGAAGCAGGTCAACTCCAGTTAAATGCAATGGAACCTCTTATCGCTTTCAAACTATTTGAATCTATGGATTTGCTTGGTAATGCGATGGCCATGTTCCAAAGTAAATGTATTGATACGATTACGGCGAATCCTGAGCACTGTAAAGCTTTAGTTGAAAACTCAATTGGGATTGTGACTGCACTTAACCCATATTTGGGTTATGAAACTACAACTCGTATTGCTAAAACTGCAAATGAAACTGGACAAAGTGTATTGGCTTTAGTTCAAAATGAAGGTTTATTATCAGCACAAGTGCTTGATGAAATCTTGTCGATTAATAATATGGTTAAACCAAAAATGTCGGCTTAATTCCTGAAATAAAAAAGGAGCTTTTATAAGCTCCTTTTTTATTTGTTCTATACTTTAAAAACTGAAAGTTGTAGAGAACTGAGCTGTACGTGGATTACCTAAGAATAAATAGTCATCCCCCATAAATGCGCCCACATCACGCCAATATTTCTTATTAAATAAGTTATCAATATTGAATCTAAAAGTTGTGTCATGCCCAGCAAAACTTGTTTTATAGGCAGCACCAATATTAAAGACGCTATAGCCACCTACTTTTGCTGTTCCCTCTTTGTTTGCATACTTACTACTACTATATTGCATACCGCTGAGTAATCTTAACCCTTCAACTGAAGGTACTTTATAAGATAACTGTGCAGTTGCGCGTACCTTTGGTACATTTTGAGTTTGATGACCTTTGTAGCTGTCACTATCAATATCAACAAGACGAGATTTGGTATAGGTAATGCCAGAGCTTACATCGAGTGTATCAGTTAAGGTACCAGTTAAACCTAATTCAATACCTTGGTTGTGCTGTTCACCTTGCTCAACAAATTCTAATTTTCCTTCAGAATTTGTAGTCGTATATTGATTATCTTGTTTTAAATCAAAAATAGCTGCTGTTAATAAAAAGTTGCGTATTTGTTGCTTAACACCAAGTTCATATTGTTCAGAATTTCTAGGTGATAGGACTTGATAAGCATTCGCTTCTGCATACCATGGAGCTTCACCACCATCTGATAATCCTTTGGCATATGAAGCATAAAGATTAGTTTTAGCAGTTGGGCTATACATAAGCGCTAATTGCGGCAAGAACTTATTTAAATCTGTATCTCGGCTTTGCTGCCCATCTGGCTGATAGGCTTGCTCATCAAGATGAATAAATTTCCCACCCAATAAAGTTGACCACTGATCATTAAATTGAACTCGGTCAGATACAGTAAATGTAGTTTGATCACTCTCTAGAGCTTTGTAACGATCGCCTGGACTTTCCAATGAAGGATTGTAGTCGACCGTATCTTCATAAATATTGCCTGTTCCTACCGCTACATTTAGTGGTGTATGGTGCTTTAAGGTTTTATATGTACGTTGTAATTCGAAAGCTACTTGATGCTGAATATTGCCAGTGTTGAATTGACCATTTAACCCAGCAGCAAACTGGTTAGTAATACGTGTATCATCTGGGCTGCGGAAATCGTAAATATCATAATTACCGTGTTTATCAAAAGTATTGCCTAAACCAGTAACTTCACAAATATCGTTATAACATCCCCATGGGAAAGCACTATTATCATCAATCACAACACGACTTTGTGATGCACTTAAGCTACCATTCCATTGATCATTAAATGCATATTGATATTTTAAACTCGCATTTACACTGTTATTTACAACCGGTTTACTCCAAGACTGATAACCCAATAAACGGTCTTGATCTACATTTGTTGGTACTTCTTGCCCATTAAGCAGTTGATAACCCGGTACAGAACGTTGACTTTGATGCTGAGCTTCAACATCAAACAGTAAATTAGAGCGATCATTAATTTTCCAGTCTAAAGCAACCGAACCAAACTCACGCTTACCATTTGCATGATCAACGTTTGGGTGAATACTTTCATGCGCTAAATTGACTCGATAGCCAAAGTTATCATTTAAAAAGCCACCTACATCCGTTGCCAGTGTATAGCCACCTTCTGAATTTGCATCGACCTTAATAGTTTTAACATCGGCAGGTCTTTTCGTTACATAGTTGACTACACCACCTGGAGTCGACATGCCACTTTGAATCGCAGAAATACCTTTTAATATTTCAACTTGCTCTTTATTTTCTAAAGCTACATTTTGCTCGCCACGTATGGTATGGCCATTAATGAGATAACTTGTGCCTAAATCGAGTGCAAAGCCACGAGCCATAAAATTAGGATAATAACCAATTGCAGCGTAGCCATCCCCTAACGATGAATCATTTTTAATAACATCAGTCAGTGTTTTTGCATGTTGATCTGCTAGGCGCTCAGAGGTAATAGTCGTAATAGATGCAGGAACTTTCTTTACATCGCCTGTTTGAAAACCAGATAAATTAACTTTTTTTGATGTATATAGAGCATCACTATTTTGTGTGGCGTTCACAGTAATGGTTGGGAGCTGCGAAACCTCCGCTTCATTTGCATAAACAACAGATGCTATAAGTGCAATAGATGAAGCCAATGCTGTTTTAGAGCATGTTATGAAGTGAAGATTTAACGTGTGTCTGTCCATTGAATAACGACCTGCTCATAGCGTACATAATATAAGTGTGCTAAAAATCGGAGGTGTTCCCTATTTTTGGCCCCGAAAGAATACAGTGACAAATATCCAGAAACAACAGATTATATAATTTTTAGATCAAGTAAATTTTGTGTAATAAAGCGTCATCATTATATGAATTTCATTTATTTTCTTTGAAATTGGGACTATAACTTTTTAAGTATTACCAAATAATCAAAATGAAACTAAGCTCAGAAATAGGTCTAGACCAAGGAGGAATACAATAACAAATATGCTGGATAAATTAGATGTTTGATTTTAAATAAAGTTTATGGTGCAGTGATCATTTAATTAAATTAAGGAAATGTTCGATAATCGATAAAAATATCTTTAAATCGAACAAAAGATCATAGAATCACTAGAATGGAAATTTAAAATTATAAAAAATGAATGGAGAGAAATTCTAAGAAAGTACTCAGGATTGAGTGATAGCTAAAAATTCATTCTATTTCCTGTTCAATACATCTGAAAATTTCTATTTTTTTCTGCTAACTGACGGAATATCTATGACATATACTAAGGAAGAAAAGAGCAGCAGAATACGAGGGATTGTAGGCGCAGCTTCAGGTAATTTGGTTGAATGGTTCGACTTTTATATCTATGCAGTATTTGCTGCTTATTTTACTCAAGCTCTGACTGCACCAGACATGGATAGTACGACCAAGTCTATTTATGTATGGGGTGTATTTGCAGCAAGCTTTTTTATGCGTCCTATTGGTAGCTGGATATTTGGGCGCATTGCAGACCGGCACGGTCGAAAAAAATCAATGATTGTCTCTATTTGCCTCATGGCTTTGAGCTCTTTTCTATTTGCAGCCCTACCAACTTATGACCAAGTTGGCCTATTTGCCCCTTTTCTTTTGCTAGTCGTGCGCTTGCTTCAAGGCTTATCGGTGGGTGGTGAATATGGTGCAGTCGCAACATATATGAGTGAATTAGGCTTAAAGGGTCAACGTGGTTTTTATTCCTCTTTCCAATATGTCACCCTCTCTGGTGGTCAATTACTTGCCAGCTTACTTGGCGTAATTTTATTAACGTTTTTGAGTGAGGACCAATTGCTTAATGGCGGTTGGCGTATTCCATTTGTTATTGGTGGTATTGCAGCAATTTTATCTTTGCTCGCACGTAGTCGTTTAGAAGAAACACTTTCTCATCAAGATAGTGAACGCAAAGAGTCTGGTAGCTTAAGAGAGCTGTTTAAAAAGCATTGGAAAACTTTTTTATTGGTGGTCGGATACACCTCTGCTGGTTCATTAACATTTTATGTAGAAACTGTTTATTCAAAAACCTATTTAACTAATTTAGGGATGGATGGAAAAACCGTTGGTTATATCATGACCTTCGCGCTATTTGTCTATATGTGTGCTCAACCTGTATTTGGTTCTATTTCGGATCGTATTGGGCGACGTTCTTCAATGCTGGCATTTAGCTTATTATCTGCGATTTTTATCTATCCAGTGATGGCAATTGGGATGCCTAATTATATAGATTCGCCGATCATCATTACCTTGCTACTCATTTTTATGATGATGATTTTGAGTTTCTATACATCTATTAGTGGCCTAGTCAAAGCTGAGATGTTCCCACCTCACGTACGCGCACTCGGGGTAGGATTTTCATATGCAGTAGGTAATGCTATTTTTGGTGGTTCTGCACCTTCGGTTGCTTTGCAATTCAAAGCTGCTGGAATTGAAAATACCTTCTTTATATATGTCATTGTCATGCTGATTATCTGTTTCTTGTGTAGCCTTGCGCTTCCGAAAAAACCAGACTATTTAGAACATGATCATTGATTAAATGAGATGCCTTCTGTCCCAAGCAGAAGGCATTTTTTAGCACCTAGCAAATTCTTTTAAAAAAGCCCACGGAAAAATTCCTTTATCATGCCCATCACTAAAACAAATTTGGGCACCGTAGCCTTGATCGAACATAGCTGTCACTTCAATATTTTGATGCTCTATTTTAATTTGCTTAATTCGCTTCGCTCGGCAAAAGCCACATGGACAAATTTCCCTTAAATTTTGATGACTCAGAGATACGCTTAAACCATCAGTCCATATAAAGTGAACCTGTTTGGTTATCGTATCCACACGAATATCAGGTCTGGTTTGCATATTTCACCTCATCAATTTGATTTAAACCAATACGAATCGCTTTTCGTACTTCTGGATCTGAGTCACTTTGATGTTGTTCCAATAACTTCTGAGCTTCTGCCGTACCAATTTCACCGAGTGCTAAAGCGACCTCTTTACGTAAATTGCTAATTTCATGATTAAAGTTATCAGAAAAATGAGCAACTGCCAGACGCGACTTGAGTAACCCTAAGCTTCGAACTGCGGCAATACGTACTTGCCAATATAAGTCAGATAAAGCATGAATTAAGGGAGTTTCGAGCTGAACGATATGTAATTTTCCAATCGTAAGTGCAGCTTCAACTCTTAGTTGCCAACTTTCCGAAGTTAAAGAATGTTGAAGCGCTTGGATAACATCAGCTGTTATGTTCTGACTATAAGCCAAACCACCTGTTGCAATGCGGCGGACTTCATCGTCAGTATCTGTTTCAGCAGTTTTTGCCAATATGGTAATCGCTTGGTCTTGTTGTAACCAACTTAATGCACTGACTGCCTCACGGCGCACAAGAGCATCTTCATGCTGTACCAAAGCAGATATCTCTGTAAATAATTGCTGTGGTCGTAAAGGTTTTAAAGCACGTAAAATTGCGCTAAGAGCAAAAGTATCCGTATGCTTTAAATAAGGTGCAAGGATCTGGGCTGATGCCGCATTTTTGACTTCGCTTAAGCTTTGGCTGGCAGCTTGTGTCACATTCACATCTGTATCAAATAAGGCTTGAGCCAATACTTGCAAACTGGTTGGATCTTCCCAACTTTCTAACTTTTTTGCCGCCTCTTCACGAACTAAAGCTGAAGAATCGTGTTGTAGCGCTGCATGCAACCAAGGAAGCAAATCCGGATTTTCTTCATCACCAATATTCATTAAAGCGACAAAGCGAATTTTTTCATCTGCGTGATTAAGCTGTGCAAGAAATTCCTGATTATATTCATCGAGGTCATCTAAAGCTTGATAATAAAAACTCATTCGTATTCCTTAATTTGTGATTTCTTTCCAAGCCCTAATGGATTTAAACGGCTTAACTCTTCTTGTTGAGTAGCTTCTTTTAAAGTCTGGATACAATGCTTTTTAATGGCTGTAAATTCACTACTTGTTACAAGCTCAACGTCTCTTGGGCGTTCAAACTTAAGCGGAATTTCTTCAATAATTCGCCCCGGTCGATGGCTCATAATCAACACTCGATCGGCTAAAAAAAGTGCCTCATCAATATCGTGGGTAATAAATAAAACTGAAGTTTGAATTTCTTGCCAAATTTCGAGTAATAGCATTTGCATTTTTAAACGAGTTTGAGCATCTAACGCACCAAAAGGCTCATCCATTAATAAAATACGAGGTTGATTAATCAGTACTCTCGCAATTTCAACCCGTTGCTGCATGCCGCCAGAGAGTTCAGCTGGAAATTTATGTTCAAAACCTTTAAGTCCGACCAGATCAATCATTTTCTTAGCTTGTTCAATACGCTTTTGTTTGGCGATGCCTTTCATTTTCAGACCAAAAGCAATATTTTCAAGCACGCTTTTCCATGGAAATAAGGTATGTTGTTGAAACACCAAACCTCTGTCTGGATGCGGTTCAAGGATAGATTCATTATCAACCGTTAAAGTCCCAGAACTAATGGGTAAGTGCCCTGCCAAAGCACCTAATAATGTTGATTTTCCACAACCAGATGGGCCAAGTAGACAAATAAACTCACCCGGTTGTATTTCGAAACTAACTCGATCTAATGCCTGGAAACGATTTTTAGCTTGCCCTAAATGTAGCGATAGATTTTGAATACGCACATGGCCTTGTGTAATTGACATTTTAAGATTTCCTCAGTTGATACCATGGAGTAAATCGGTTTCCAATCACACGTACCAATGTACTGCTAAACATACCTAACGCTCCGATCAGCACCATACCAACCACAATATTGCTATAGTTTTGCAAGGTGAAAGATTCCCACGTGAAGTATCCAATTCCGTGTTGACCCGAAATCATTTCCGCAGTCACTAAACAGAACCAACAAGTGCCCATTCCAATAGATAAACCCGTAATAATGTTCGGTAATGCGCCCGGAATAATGACTTCATAAATGATGGCGAGATCAGAAGCACCTAGACTTTTCGCAGATGCAACGAGTCTTGGGTCAACTGCACCAACGCCATGTACGGTGTTTAATAAAATTGGAAATAAAGCCCCAATAAACGTAATAAAAATCATAGAAGCTTCTGAGGATGGAAAAATCAGAATCGCTAAAGGAATCCATGCAACTGCTGGGATTGGACGTAATACTTCTAATGGCGGCATTAGAAATGCAGCAAGTTTTTGATAACGTCCTGCCAACAAACCAATTCCTACACCAATTAGAGCTGCCAATATAAAACCAACTACTACGCGAAAAACACTAGATTCAACATGTTCAAATGCAGTGCTGAGTTGAAAGAAAGCCCAAAGCGCATGAATGACATCTAATGGTGTCGGGACATTGCTAAAGTTCACAATGCCTAAATTTATTTTAAACTGAGCAAGTCCTTGCCAAATGACTATCCAAAAAGCTATAGATGTAAAAGCAATGGCATAGTTTTTTAAATGCGCCGGATATAACCTCAATTGTTGGAAAAATTTAATCAAAAATGTACTTTGGTTTTTAGGTTTTGTTTGGACTAAACTACTCATTCGTCACCTCCTGCTCATTAGGTAAGACAACACATCAGCTCTGTGTTACAAGCTGAATAGCTTTAAAGTCATATACTTTTCCGCCTTGTTGTTTAGCCCATTTTTCAGCATCATCTTTTAATAAAAAGGCCTGAATTTGTCCTGTTTTATCTGTGGCATACCATGCCAAATTAGCAAGTAACTTAATGTCGGACTGATGATCTTGGCTATAAACTACGCGCACTGTTTTTCCAGCGGCTTGAATTTTCTTTAAATCAGAAAAAGCATGCTCAGGTGTTTCATAGCTACGCACTTTTTCTTCACCCTTTACCCAAATTTGAGTTACCCGATTAAATGTTTTGATGGGTTGGCCCGTTAAAGCGTCATTGGCAACCAAAGGTGATTTTGCATAGTCAGCCAATTGCTGGCTGTAATTAAGTCCAGATGCCTGAAATGCATCCTTAATATATTGGTCATCAATAAATTTATTCACATCAAGCGTACCGTCGTTTTTGCCTAAAACTTTTAAGGTGTCTATCGCAATTTGAGTCGCTTTTCGATATTCAGGTTTCCACGTTAAGTCACGAGTTTGTAGACCTAGTGGACCATGAAATAAATAGACAACTTCGGCAGGAATACCGGTTTTTTCGGCAATAAGCTCACTATATTTTTCGGGTTGTTCTCGAATCAGGCGATTTGCTTCAATGGTTGCCTGTAAGTAAGCCTTTATAACTTCTGGATGCTGCTGTGCATAATCCTTGCTCGCAAGTGAACCATGAAATGTGGGTGATTTTGCTTGTGAACCATCATAGATTTTTTTAGCAAAACCTTGGTAAGCAAATAACTCTCCAAAAGGTACGAAGTCAGCATGCGCAGCAATCTTATGACTTTTTAATGCAGGTCCCGCCACTTCTGGCGCCTGAGCAATCACTTTAATATCTTTATCAAGTTGCCAGCCCTCTGCTTGAATCGCTCGCAATAATAGTCCGTGAGCAGTTGAGGCAAAAGGTACAGAAATAGTCTGCCCCTTTAGCTCTTTAAGTGAAGTTACTTTTGAGTCAATTGGAACAACAATCGCATTACCGCTACCATTAATACTGCCCGACAAAGGCGCTAAAAATATGCTTTCTTTTCCAGCTTTTTTAAATGCCGCTAAATTATTAACAGCAGGAAAGTCAGCCATTGCTCCCAAATCTAGTCGACCAGCCACCATCTCACTGGTCAGTGGTGCACCAGAGGTAAAGTTTTTCCATTGAATGTCATATTTAACATTCTTGTATTCACCATCTTTAGGTAAATATTTTGGTAATAAATTCAATTCACGAATGAGCAACCCACCTGTTGCACAGTTAATGGTGGTGTCTTGCGTGCCAATGGCGACACGCACAGTTTCTGTTTTACTGCCGCACCCCAAAGTGCCAAGTACAATGGCACTAATTAAGCTACTGAGTAATAGTTTTTTATTGATCAATTTATTTTGTCTCATATTGAGTATTCCAAATTAATTATTTGAGTAGGTATGGGATATTTACTTTGACTGCATCCGTTGGGCAGTCCTTTTCACATGGCATGCAGTACCAACATTCATCAAACTGCATGAAAGCTTTTTGAGTTGTGGGATCGATCGCCAATAAGTCCATTGGACAAACATCTACACAGACGGTGCATCCTTTATCAGCAATACATTTATCTTCATCGATAATGACGGGTGCGATAGTACGGTGTTGAACTTCTCTAAAAATAAAAGCCATGTTTTAAATTCCTGATTTATTTAGTCTGCAAGAGCAACGTCTTTTTGAATACGTAAATGGTCATAAGACACAGCTTCATCTTGGTTAATCGGAACCACATAAGGCTCGATTGGCTTTTTGAAACTGACCATGTTGCCCTGTTCATCTTTTTTCAAATGCGTGTGACAGAACCAATCCGAGTTATTTTTTTGAGGGAAATCTGCTCTATAGTGGTACAGTCCCCAACGGCTTTCTTCCCTAAACAGTGAAGCTCTAGCAGCCATTTCCGCGCAGTCTCGAATAAAAGAAACTTCAGCAGCACGCATCAATTCATGCGGGTTTCTTGCAGAGATTCGCTTAATATCCTGTTTAATTTCTTCAAAACGTTTGAGCCCAATTTCCATTTTTTGGCGAGTTTTAGGCGGTTGCAAATAGTCATTTACAAAACGGCGCAGCTTATATTCCACTTGTTCGGCTGGTAAACCTTCTGAACAATCCAGTGGCGCAAATATTCGAGCTTTTTCTGCGTCTATTTCCTTTTGGTTTAATTCGCTATCTTCAATTGCATTCACATATTGCGCGGCATTTACACCCGCAAACCATCCGTAGGTAAATGCACCAAGCATATAGTTATGAGGTACAGCCGCCATATCGCCAGCACTGTATAAGCCTTTAACCGAAGTCTCGGCTTTTTCATTGACCCATACACCAGAAGCACTGTGTCCGCTACAGAAACCTATTTCCGAAATATGCATTTCCACCATATCTTGACGGTAATTAGTTCCTCGGCCCTCATGGAAACGACCACGGCTTGGGCGTTCATTGGTATGCAAGATTTCTTCGATGGTTTGAATGGTTTCTTCAGCCAAATGATCTACTTTTAAATAAACAGGACCATTACCACTTTCCAGTTCTTGGTAAAACTCCCACATCATTTGACCACTCCAGTAGTCACATTCAATGAAACGTTCACCTTTACTGTTAGCGGTATAACCTCCTAAAGGACCGGTCACATAGGCACAAGCTGGGCCGTTATAGTCTTTAATCAATGGATTAATCTGGAAGCATTCTAAGTTGGCAAGTTCAGCACCTGCATGGTATGCCATTGCATAGCCATCACCTGCATTGGTTGGGTTTTCATAAGTACCCATTAAGTAGCCAGAAGATGGCAAACCTAAACGCCCTGCGGCACCACAACATAAAATGGCAGCTTTCGTTTTAATGACATAAAAGTCACCACTACGACAGTCAAAACCAAGTACACCATTGATTGCACCTTCTTCATTTTTTAAAAGCTTCGTAGTGACAATCCGATTATTAATTTTGACTTGAGCACGCTTTAACTGACGATATAAAACTTTTTTAACGTCATGGCCTTCGGGCATGGGTAAAACATATGCCCCCATGTGATGTACTTTTTTTACTGCAAATTCGCCAGTCTCATCTTTTTCAAACTTAATGCCCCATTGATCGAGCTGTTGAATAGTTTTGAAACTATGCTTTGCATATGCATAGACAGTGGTTTGGTTAACCACTCCATCATTGGCAATGGTAATTTCTTTGGTGTATTGCTCAGGTGTTGCATAGCCGGGAATAACAGCATTATTCAGCCCGTCCATTCCCATTGAAATCGCCCCACTGCGTTTTACATTCGCTTTTTCAATGAGCAAGACTTTTAAATTCGAGTTTTCTTGTTTTGCTTTAATCGCAGCCATTGGTCCAGCAGTTCCACCACCAATAACCACAATATCAAACTCAAGATATTTAGTTTCCATTGTAAAATCCTTATTTTTATCTGAGTTATTAACGATGAATACGTAAACGGTACTGAAAGGTATCGCCCGAGAAATAGAGATATTCATAGTCAATCGGTTGGCCATTTGCATCGTGAGTCAAACGTTCAACCCGTAATACTGGAGTTCCGATTTCAACTTGCAACAAAGCCGCTAATTCTTCATCCGCTACCGTGGCATCAATACTTAAATCCGCATGTCCCAAAGGGATGTCACACTCTTGTTCTAATGCCTTGAAAATATCGGTTGTACGTAAATCAATCGCTTTTTCTTTCAGCTTTAAACCAATATGTTCTGGCAAATAAGTCAACTCATAAGACACTGGCTGACGGTTTAGCAAACGAACACGTTGAATTTCATATACATTGGCTTTAACAGGTAACTTTAATTTGGGCACAACGTGCATTGGGATCTGCTTAAGCTCGGCCGAGATGACACGGTTTAAAATTTCGTGACCAGCAGATGACATTGCTTCTGCAAAACCCTGCAAACTTGAAATGTTCTGGAATGTTTTTGGCTTACTTACAAAGGTCCCTTTACCTGGCACCTTAAAAATATAGCCTTCCAACTGTAATTGGTTGAGTGCTTGGCGAACTGTGATTCGGCTTACACCGAACTGTTCAGCAAACTCATTTTCAGATGGAATTTGGCTCAGCACGGCATATTCCCCATTTACGATTTTGTTCAGGATGAGTTCCCTTAACTGATCGTAAAGAGGTTTATGATTTTTGGGATCTTGAGGTAGCTGGCTCACAATGCACAACCTGTTATAACAACTTGAGCAAATAATGTTTAAAATGTTTCAGCTTTGGAAATAATTTAAAGCGATAACTTTAGTTGAAAAAATAATTTCAATTCATATCAATGAATTAATGAATAGTTATCTATAAAAGTTGAATCATTATCATAAAAAATACATTTGTGTTTGTTATGCTATAAAACATACTCCGTTATGCCATAAACGTAAAAATTACTATTATTTTTTAGGGGATAATATGCAAAAAAAACAACAAAGTAACCCTGATGATTCAGTGGAGCAGGTCACCTTCTGGCAAGCCTTTTTATTTTGGCTCAAGCTTGGTTTTATTAGTTTTGGGGGGCCAGCTGGACAAATTGCTGTAATGCATCAGGAACTCGTTGAACGAAAGCGCTGGATATCTGAAAAAAGATTTTTACACGCACTTAACTATTGCATGTTGTTACCCGGCCCTGAAGCACAGCAATTAGCAACCTACATTGGTTGGCTTATGCATAGAACTGCTGGAGGATTAGTTGCAGGTATTCTATTTGTATTGCCCTCGTTATTTATTTTAATTGGACTATCTTGGGTTTACATAAAATTTGGAGATGTTCCCGTTATTGCCGGTATTTTCTATGGAATTAAGCCTGCCGTCACCGCAATTGTCTTTCATGCAACGTACCGTATAGGTAGCCGATCGCTTAAAAATAAATTTTTATGGTTCGTCGCAATTGCAGCATTTCTTGCCATTTTTGTCTTAAAGCTTCCTTTCCCACTTATTGTGCTATCAGCTGGTATCGCTGGCTATTTAGCGAGTAAAAAGTACCCAGAACTATTTTCCTCAACGGTTGGACATAAAACCAGTCAAAAAGATTATGGTCCGGCATTTATTGATGATAATACTCCAACACCAGCACATGCCAAATTTCATTGGTTAGGCTTATTAAAACTTATTTTAATTGCTATCGGGTTATGGTTATTACCAATTTTAGCTTTAGGCGCATATTTTGGATGGCATCATTCTTATACTCAAATGGCATGGTTTTTTACTAAAGCTGCGTTACTCACTTTTGGTGGGGCTTACGCGGTTTTACCTTATGTCTATCAAGGGGCTGTAAATCATTTCGGTTGGCTTTCACCTACTCAAATGATTGACGGATTGGCTTTAGGGGAAACCACACCCGGCCCACTGATTATGGTGGTTGCCTTTGTTGGTTTTTTAGGAGGTGTCAATCATTCATTACTTGGGCCCGAGCATCTATTTTTTGCTGGAGCATTAGGCGCTGTCATTGTGACTTGGTTTACCTTCCTCTTCTCATTTGTATTTATTTTTGCTGGTGCACCCATTATTGAATCTACACATAATGAAATTAAGTTTACGGCGCCACTCACGGCAATTACCGCGGCTGTGGTCGGTGTCATTTTAAATTTAGCATTATTTTTTAGTTATCACGTATTATGGCCACACGGTTTTTCTGGTCACTTTGATGTTATCGCAGCCCTCATTACCGTGGCTGCATTTATTGCTTTATTCCGCTTTAACATTAACGTGTTGTATGTCATTTTTGCATCAGCACTGATTGGTTTAGGTGTTTATCTTTTATAAAAATGAGTCATGAGCCCTTTAACGTAACTGTGAAGGACTCATGCCATAAAACTGTTTAAAGCGATGACTTAAATGACTCGCTGAACTAAAACCACATACTAGGGCAATATCTTGTAAAGAAAGTTGAGATGACTGAATGAGCCCTTTTGCCTTAGTTAAGCGTCTTTGCATGACATATTGATGAGGCGCCATATTCATGGACTGTTTAAACATATGAGCAAAATGGTATTCGCTTAAATTCACAACATTTGCCAAGTCTGACAAAGTCAATGCTTGGTCTAAATGCCCTTCAATCCAGTCTTGAATATATTTGAGTTTATGAGGTGCCAGTCCACCTTTAATGACAGGCTGCTGCCACTTAACATTGCTATATCTTCGAATTAAATGATTTAGCAATAAACTGGCGGTTGTACTCATTTGTAAATGGTTTGCTGAATCATTCCAATCACAATCTAGCAAGAAAAACTGATATAGCGCTCGAATCTTTTCATCATCATTAAACACAACTTCATTTAGTTCAATTTGATTGGGCTCTTTGTCCCATATTTTTTCAGCAACATCACGCAAATGTTGGTCGGTATAATACAAGTGAACAAATTTAAGCCCGCCTCGTATATCCCAAGTCGACTCCTGATGTTCAGGCAACAAGCAAAAACGACCCGGCCCACCGCCATTTTTCCAACCAGCAGGTGTTTTTTGATAGCTTTCATAGCCATCTTGAATATAAAGACTTAAAGTATGGTGATCGCTACAGACACTTACACGATCTTGTTCATTAGACCAAAATGCAAGTTGCATATTTTCATCAAGCACCACAGTTTCGTGAAGCTTGGCTTTAGATTGCTGTAGCTGTTCTAAAGTTTGATAGGCCATGCAAAATTAAAACGAATATCATTGAGCTTAAGTTAACCATATTCAGCAAAATTCAGCTAGTTTAGATCTATAAAAAACGCAAGATCTTGCATGTACAACACAAGAATATATACGTGAAAAATTAAGCATTCCTAGATACTTAAGCTTGGTAATCGAGGATGAAGTTATGAATATTTTACTCTATGTTGCGGTGGTGTTGATTTGGGGAACAACATGGATTGGAATTGCCGTTCAAAGCCATTATGCAACACCCGTTGTCGCGATTTTATGGCGTTTTGCCATTTCAGCCTTATTACTTTGGGTTGTTTTACTATTTTCAGGAAAATTACAGCGAATTGCTTTAAAAGACCACTTGTTTTGTATGCTGCAAGGCCTTTGCGTTTTTGGTCTAAACTTTATTTGTTTTTATACCGCCGTTAAATATGTAAATAGCGGTTTAGAGTCCGTTATTTTTTCGATGGCTGTTTTCTTTAATGCCATTAATGCGCTTATCTTTTTTAAGCAAAAACCTTCGCCAAACTTTGCTCCAGCTGCACTTTTAGGACTTGGTGGTATTGTTCTACTCTTTTGGCATGACCTGATTAATAGCCAGTTTAATACGCAGTTATTAATGGGTATTGGACTATGTGCAATAGGCACTTACGGTTTTTCTTTAGGGAATATGATTAGTGTTAGACACCAAAAACGTGGCCTAAATATTTTTTCAACAAATTGCTATGCTATGACTTATGGGGCATTGGTGATGTTAAGTCTAGCTTTATTTACTGGCCAAAACTTAATGCCGCCGATGAATTTACCATTTTTAAGTTCGGTACTTTACTTGGCTGTATTTGGTACGGTTATTGGGTTCTCTGCTTATTTTTATTTGGTTGGGCGAATTGGTGCAGCAAAAGCAGCCTATAGCACATTGCTCTTTCCGTTAGTCGCTTTAACCGTTTCTACCTTCTTTGAAGGATATGAGTGGACTTTAAATGCATTATTTGGAATTTTATTAATTTTACTTGGCAACTACTTAATGTTTAGTAAATTTGAAATTGGAAAAAAGTTATTTAACAGTCAAAAAAGTTGTGAGAAGCAGGCCTAAAAGCCTGCTTTTTTTATAAATCATGATTAATTTTAGCAGCCCGTTTTCAACATCAGCTCGAAATCTTTTAAAGCCGCAGCTGCCGTAGCTAAAGGTGCAGAGGCTCCTCCACTTACCACAAGTTCGCCCATTTCTTTCGTTAACACCCGAATGCATTTATTAGAACCTTGCAGGTGAGCAAAAGGATGATTTGCTGGAACTAATCTTAATTCAACACCTGTTTGAATTTGCTGATTCTTAATATGAATAAAACCAACCAGACGAGGAACTACATTTTCTTTTTTCCAATCACGTATATGATCGGCTGTGACATGACTGATTCCTTGTTTTGGAATATCTTGAATTTTTATATCAGCTTCCAAAACAGTATTTGCCAGTATGGTAATTTTTGCAGCGGTATCCCACCCATCCACATCGAAAGAACTGTTCGGTTCCGCAATACCTTTTGCTTGAGCTTTTTCAAGAGATTCTGCAAACGAACATTCATGTTGCAACATATCATTCAAAATAAAATTTGTAGTTCCAGTAAAAACACCTTCTATTTCTAAAATTTGACAACCAGCCAAGTTATATTCAAACAAATCAACAGTCGGTAAAGCCGCGGCTGTCGCACCGCTAAAAAATAATTTTTTATTGTGTTGATGAGCCAAGTTAATTAATTTTTTACCTTCTACGACTAACGCACCTTTAGATACTGCAATCGCATTCATGCTATGTGTTAAAGCATAATTTAAATAAAATAGGCCCTTTCCACCTGTCACATAGTCACTTGGGCCAGTCTCAATAATGACATCCGCCTGAACCTGTTCTAAAAACCTTTGCTCAGTTAAACCAGATTGATATTGTGTTTTGTCTAGGAACTTTGAAGCTTGTAAACCATCTTGGTTAATTAAACCTGATGATGAGTTGCAGACACCCACTAAACGGGCATCAATTTGATATTTTTGTTTATAGTATGTCGATCGATTAAAAAGAAGCTCTGCAATTTGTTGCCCAATCCGTCCAAAACCACAAATTGCCACGTTAACTCGCTTCATTTCACTTTCTCAAAAATTTAAATGGTTTAAATCAATTTTCCCAAGATAATTTTAACATCTCGTCGTTTGAAATTTGATATTTATACAAAGGGTTAAAATACTATATTACTTAGATATTTGTTAGATTAACTATCTTAATGACCATATAAATTGCGACAGCAAAAACCATTAAAGCAAAGACTTTTTGCACAATTGCAGACGGAATAAAACGAATAGCTCTGCGCCCTAATAACATACCAACTGCACATGCGAGCGCAAACGCACTAGTAATGTCTACTGGATAGTGAAAACCCTCTGCAATATGCATCACAATACTCATTCCACTAATGAGAAAAATAATCATAAGTGACGTTGCAACAATACTATGCATATCCAAATTTGTGACTTTTCTAAGCGCCGGTACAATTACAAAGCCGCCACCAACCCCTAGCATGCCTGTTAAAAGACCAGCAATAATTCCGATGCTTGCAAGAACGCTTCCCGTTTTAAAATTCCAGATAAAGCGTCCCGTACTTGGGTTGACCTGACACGGCGGGTTATGAAAGTCTGATACTCGGTTACTAATAAGTCGATAGCCTACTGTAAACATGACTAAGCTAAACATTAACATGAGCCAGACAGGTGAAATCGCGTTGGCTATTAAAATTCCGATATGTGCCATTGGAGCACCAATTAAGGCAATCCAGATCGCAGCACGATAACGAACTATCTTTTTAAATAAGCCTTCAATGGTTCCAATGAATGTAGATAGCGCAACCGCCAACAACCCAATCGGCGCAGCTTGAGCCACGCTCCAGCCTTGACTGGTCATGAGCGCGGGTACAGCAAGAATACCGCCCCCTGCGCCAGTAAGACCAAGTAAAAAGCCAATCACGATGCCTTCAACGACAAGTAATAACATATCAAAAGCCTAAAATTGCATATACATCATTTGCAGTAGACTGCTGGTTAATGAGTGAATAGATCTCGTCTTCTTGCGAAGCTTTAGTCGCTTCTCAAGGTAAAGCGTTGCTTTACTTAACCTCTTCCACTCGAGCATAGCTCTCGCCTTCTTACGAAGCTTCAACCGCTTCTCAGGACAAAGGTTGCTTTGTTTATCCTCTTAACTCGAACATAGTTCTCGTCTTGCGCTCGGGTAAAGCGTTGCTTTACTTATCCTCGCTCAGGTTTGACCATCCACTCGCGGCCCTTGAGCATGCCTTGCCAGTAAATCGGCGGTAAAATCTGTTCTTTAAGTAACCATGCCAAACGAGATGGTTTTTGCCCATCAATCACCCATTTTGGAAAACTAGGAAGTAGTTTGCCGCCGTAACCAAACTCAGCCAGAACGATTTTTCCACGCTCAACGGTAAGTGGACATGAACCATAGCCGTTGTACTCGCAGAAATTCTGCTCACCATTCAGTTGTGCGAGAACATTTACAGCAACGATTGGGGCTTGTGCCCGTGCCGCAGCAGCAGTCTTGGCATTAGGCGCATTCATCACATCACCTAAAGCGAAAATATTGGCATGTTGTGTGTGTTGTAAGGTTTGAGGATTCACACTCACCCAGCCTGCTTCATCAGTAAGCGTACTTGCACGAATAAAGTCTGGCGCTTGTTGTGGTGGAACAACATGCAACATATCGAAATCAGTCTCGACCAATGCTGCATTTTCATCGTTCACCACCTTAAACCATGCTTTTTTTGCAGACCCATCTACTTTGACAAGTTGATGGTTAAAATGTAGTTCTGAACCATATTTTTCGACATATTGCATTAGTGCAGGTACATATTCCTTCACACCAAATAAAACACCGCCTGAGTTATAAAAATGGATAGAGATATCTTTGAGTTTGCCTTGCTTTAACCAGTAGTCAGCTGAAAGGTACATTGCTTTTTGAGGAGCACCTGCACATTTAATCGGCATAGGCGGTTGGGTAAAGATTGCCTTTCCACCGTTTAGCTGTTGCACCAGTTCCCATGTATACGGCGCTAAATCATAACGATAGTTAGACGTCACCCCATTTTTACCTAAGGTTTCGACTAAACCTTCAATTCCATGCCAATTCAGTTTTAAACCGGGACAGACGACCAAAGCTTTATATTGAATGGGTTGGCATCCTTCCAAAATAACCTGATTATGCTCAGGGTCGAATCCGGCAACTGCTGCTTTCATCCATTTTACTTTTGAAGGAATCACACTTGCCATTGAGCGTGCGGTTACTTGGGGTTTAAAGATACCACCACCGACCATGGTCCAACCCGGTTGATAGTAATGAGTGTCTGCCAGATCAATAATGACAATATCTAAATGAGGTTCACGAGACAGTAAGCTCGATGCTACAGAAATTCCTGCTGCTCCAGCGCCCACAATCACAACGCTATAACAAGGAATTGTCGCTGGTTCATGATCACGTTTTAAAATACGTGGCACCAACCCTTTCAAGTTAAAACCAAGTTTGTTACCCGACTCTACTAAAAGCGCTGCATCTTTTGGAGCAACTTCAGCCAAAGCCCACAAACTGACTGCACGCATACCAGAGCGACAATATGCTAAAACGGGCTTCTGAGCACTTTGATAAAGCTGTTTGAAATCAGCAACTTGCAGATCGGTAATTTTACCACTGGTCACAGGCTGATAAATTACGTTTAAGCCATATTGCTGAGCTGCTTCTTTAATTTCAATCACATTAGGTTGGTCTGCACCTTCTCCATCTGGGCGGTTACATATCAGAGTTTTTACTCCCTGATCTGCAATTTTTGCGATATCGTCGGCAGTAATCTGTCCAGCAACATAAAAATCTTGATTAACTTGTTTAAGTTCCATATTGCCACCTTTTTATGATTGTGAAGTTGAGCCACAGGCCTGATTCGCAGGTAGCGCTTTATCAATTTGTTTTGGATATGGAAGATTCAAATTATTCATCAACTTAATAAAATCTTCACGCGAGCGATTCTGCCCTAGACGTGAATTATTTAAGCGTTCATAACCAATCGTTGAAGACAAACGTCCCTTATAGTCGTGTCCTGGATACACAATAGTGTCATCAGGTAAACTGAAAAGTTGTTTATGAATACTGTCATACAGTATGCTTGCATTACCTTGCTGGAAGTCAGTTCGACCGCATCCATCAATTAATAATGCATCACCTGTGAAAACCATATTTCCTACCAGATAACTTGTACAAGCATTGGTATGACCTGGTGTATAGCGTGCTTCAATACTGAGATTGCCCAGTTTAAGCATGCAACCATCTGTGATTAAAATATCTCCGCAATTTACATCTGAGTTTCGATGTAAAACCGATTTGCAATGGAAACGTTCACGAAGTAAATTTGCAGCGGTAATGTGATCTGCATGAACATGTGTATCTAAGGTATAGATGAGCGTAAATTGATGCTGCTCTAACTCTTCTGCATAAATCTCTATATCTGATGCAACTGGGTCAATTAAAACAGCCTCTTGTGTTTCTTCACATCCAAGCATATATGTATAAGTCGAACTTTCTTTTTCAAAAAACTGCTTAAAGAACATGATTTATACCTTAATAATTTATTTCTTTCCTATATTTTGCAAATAAGATGCCAATTATTTAAAATTAAATAATAAATATAAAAATCAAATATTTATAATATTAATTAAAATTAAAGTTGGGAAACCTATTGAACTTGATGTTCCTTTGAAACTCAAGTATGTTTCAATGAAACGATTATGAAACACAGACAATGGCAAAGTTAAATTTTGAGTCAGAACAAGATTTTTTTATTTTATTTGAGCAGTTAAAAGCTTTATTCCCAAATGCCAGTCTGTTTTTAGCAGACACATCTACTCAAGCAATTCACTATAAATTTAATACAGACGACATTTCTGTTGAGAGCATGGCAGCGCTTACTCAAGACCATCACAATCAATATCTCGAAATCAATACTCCTAAAATGAGAAAGCGATTTATCTATCAGGAAAATGATATTTACATCGCAGAGCATCGCATTATCGGGAAATTGCATATTTTACAGCCCGTTAGCATAGAGAATGATATGGCGGATCAAGTAGAGCTAACAAAACAGTTGCAAGACTTAAGCAAGATCTTTAATAGTTGCTCACCAGAAATGGCCCGTATGTTTTCAATCATTCATAGAGTGGCGATTACTGAATTTCCAGTGCTCGTCCGCGGCGAATCTGGTAGCGGCAAAGAACTTGTAGCACAAGCAATTCATGATTATAGCCAACGTAAAAATAAGATTTTTGTAGCGATTAACTGTGCAGCTTTAAATTCTAATATCTTAGAAAGTGAACTATTTGGGCATGTGAAAGGTGCTTTTACAGGAGCAATTCGTGACCATAAAGGCGTGTTTGAACGTGCCGCAGGCGGAACACTGTTTCTGGATGAAATTGCCGAGATTCCTTTAGAGCTTCAGGCTAAATTATTACGGGTGTTAGAAACAGGTGAATTTACTCCCGTAGGTGGTGAAAAACCGATTCAAGCCAATGTCCGAATTATTACCGCAACACATAAAGCTTTACGCGAAGAGGCTAAGGCTGGGCATTTCCGCCATGATCTACTCTACCGTTTGCGTGTGATTCCAATTTTTATACCCCCACTCAGAGAGCGAAAAGTCGATATTCCACTCATTGTCGATCAAATTTTAAAAGAAAGCTCAACTCAACTCGACACAATGCCTCGTCACGTCAATCAAAAAGCAATGCAAGTTCTATTAAATTATGATTGGCCAGGAAATGTTCGTGAGCTTAAAAATACATTGCTTTATGCTTTAACTATGGCAAATGGTAAAGATGAAATTGAAGTTGAAGATTTACCAAATGAACTCTTAAATGCCGATGATTACGTTAAATTACCCGAGACAAATACAGAGCTTAGTCCTGAAAATGTGCAAGCAGCTTTAGAAAAATATAACCATAACTTGAATATGGTCGCGAATATTTTTGGAATTAGCCGTACTACGCTTTGGCGATATAGACAAAAACATAAGCTTTAGGTAGGTATTTATCTGATCTAAGGCGTATCATATTGCACTTGGTTAGGTTCGTTAGTTCAAAGGCGTTATATGATTGTTCGTGATAAAAGCAATGTATTTAGACTCTTATTTGCTTGGAAAGGAACAGTTCTACCCAAGGTTTTGCCAGCGCTGAGTTTTGTTGTTCTTATTTCTGCCTGTGTAGTTTGGCTTTCTTATTATCACTGGATTCAAATTCCTACCGTACCCGCAATTGGTTTTACGATCTTTGGTGTGATCCTTTCCATTTGTACTGGTTTTCGCAATAACGCGTGTTATGACCGTTGGTGGGAAGGCCGCAAACTTTGGGGCGCTTTAATTGCAAATGCGAGACATATTGTCAGAGATAGCCATGTTCTATCCAAAGAACAACGTGAACATTTAATTCATCAAGTTTTAATTTTTACTAATTTACTGCGTGATCGGCTGCGACAGCAAACGGCCGAGCCAACAAAATTTCTTGAACATGCCTATTTGAGCAATTCTTCACTTGATCACTTAAATGAACATATTAATGCACCCCAGTTTGTGCTCGAAAATATTCAAAAAGATTTAGTCAAAGCTCTAAAAGACGGAGAAATTAGTGACATTATCTATGGCACATTGACGCGTCATATTGTTGAACTAGGCAATATCCAAGCAGGTTGTGACCGAATTGCCGGGACACCTTTACCCTACTCTTATTCAGTACTTTTACACCGTGCCGTTTACTGTTTTTGTTTCATATTACCGTTTAGTCTTGAAGCAGCTTTAGGCATTTGGACACCACTTATTGTCGGCTTAATCGCTTATATGTTTTTAGGTTTAGATGCCTTAAGTGCTCAAATTGAAGAACCTTTTGGTTTGCAAGAAAATGATTTACCACTAGATTCAATTGTACGTTTGATTGAACGTGAGTCTCTAAGTTCTTTAGGGCAGCCATTACCCCCTATTATTGAAGCTCAAAACAACAATTTACTTTAATAAAAAAAGAGCGAATCATCGCTCTTTTTTATAGGCTTGAGTATCTATTTATGGATGTACAATAATCTTAACGGCTGATTCATTGTTATGAATTAAGGTCTCAAAACCTTGTGAAATCAAATCATCAAGTTGAATACGCTGCGTAATAAAAGGTTCCAGATTTATTTTACCTTCTTCAACCAGTTTAATGGTTTCTTGATGGTCATTTACGTAGGCAATTGTGCCGCGTACATCAAGCTCTTTCATTACCACACTGTGCACATTAATTGATGCCGGATGGCTCCAAATCGAAACAATAACAATAACGCCTGTTGGTTTCACTGCTGCAACCAACGTATCTAACACCTTGTTAACGCTACTACATTCAAAGGCAACATCGACGCCATTGCCATTGGTAATTTTCATGACCTCAGAAACAACATCAACTTCTGATGGGTCTAAAATATAATCTGCAACACCCGACTCTTTGGCTTTTTCTTTACGTTTTGCACTTAACTCGGTAATTATGACCTTAAGACCTTTGGCTTTTAAAATTGCCGAAAGCAACAAACCAATGGGACCTGCACCACCAACAAGTGCAATATCACCAGCCTTTGCACCACTGCGCACATAGGTATGATGACCTACAGATAACGGTTCAATTAGTGCCGCCTGATCTAGCGGAATTTTATTGGAAATTGGATGCACCCAACGGCGTTTAACCGCAATTTTCTCCGATAAACCACCGCCACGTCCGCCTAAACCAATAAAGTTCATATTTTTGGAAAGATGGTAATTATCTCCCGGTCCAGTCGGTACATCATCGGCCACAATATAAGGCTCTACGACTACATGCTGACCAATTTCAATATCATTAACACCTTCACCTACGGCATAGACCACACCAGAAAACTCATGTCCCATGGTAATCGGCGCAGATTCTCCTGAAATAGGATGTGGATGTCCACATGGTGGAATAAAAATTGGTCCTTCCATAAACTCATGTAAATCTGTACCACAAATTCCGCACCAAGCTACCTTAATACCTACAGTGCCGGGAGTAACTTCTGGTTCAGGGATATCTTCAATGCGAATATCGCCTCTGTCATAAAAACGCGCTGCTTTCATTATTATCTCCCTCAAATCAGGATGTTGTTTTAGCGATAGACTATTCCGCCGTCCGTTAAAATGGATTGACCCGTTATATAGTCCGAATCTTCACTTGCCAGAAAAGCAACTAATGCGGCTACATCGTCTGGTGTTTGGGCTCTACTTAAAGCAATACCTTCCACATACTTTTTATAAGTTTCACCAATTGCGGCACCGGTAATTTCAGCAAAACGTTTATCGATTTCAACCCACATGTCAGTTCCGACAATTCCGGGACAATATCCATTTACCGTAATACCGTGACTGGCATATTCTTTTGCCGCAGCTTGGGTAAGTGCTCGTACCGCAAATTTAGTTGCCGAGTAAATACCGAGTAAAGCAAACCCATCGTGGCCTGCAATTGAGCAAGCATTTATGATTTTACCTTTATGATGGCGTTGCTTAAATTTTGCAGCAGCAGCCTGTATTCCCCACAGCACTCCACCAATATTGATATCAACAATTTTTTGAAATTCGTCGGGTGTGATATCCGCAATCGCCTGAACCTGTGCAATTCCAGCGTTATTAATCATGACATCAAACCCGCCAAGACTTTCTTCAGCATGATTTATAGCGGCATAGACTTGCTCGCGGTCACTGACATCGGCAATAAATGTACTCGCATTTACACCTAAAGCCTGAATTTCCTGCTGCATATCATTCAGTCGATCTTGTTTCATATCAACTAATGCAATATGTGCTCCTTCTTGCGCCAAGCGCAGGGCAATCCCACGGCCAATGCCTTGAGCTGCCCCTGTCACTAGTACAACTTTATCTTTTAGTCCCTTAACCATGTTCAACTCCTGTAAATGCAGAATTTCTACATATGAATCGCTCGTTGCATTGAAGCCAAAATGGATTCATGCATGGCTTCTGATAAGGTTGGATGCGGGAAAATCACTTGAGCTAAACTTTCATCAGTTGCTTCTAGATATTTCGCAATGGCAAATCCTTGGATATGTTCGGTCACTTCATGGCCGACCATATGTGCACCAAGTAATTCACCCGTTTCTGCATGTACCACCGTTTTAACGAAACCTGACGCATCTCCAATTGCTAAAGCTTTACCATTTGCAGTTAAAGAAAACTTACCGATTCGTATAGGTAGATTCTTAGCTTTTGCTGCGTTTTCCGTTAAACCAATACTCGCCACTTGTGGATGCGTAAAAATACATCCCGGAATCTGGCTACGATCGAGTGAATGGACGTTTGCTACACCAGCAATTTTCTCAACACATATCATGGCTTCATGGCTTGCTTTGTGGGCAAGACACGGCGCTCCGGCAAGGTCACCAATCGCATAAAGCCCCGCTACATTGGTTTTACAATAGTCATCAATTGCCACAAAACCTTGTGGATTGAGTTCTACACCTAAACGTTCCAGTCCTAATCCCATGGTATTAGGCTGTACACCAATTGCCGAAAGCACACGGTCAAAAACAAGCGTTTGAACGTCATTTGCCGTTTCAATCACACAGTGAACTTGCCCATTTTCAATTTGAATACTTTGAACAACAGCATCGGTTAAGACTTTCATTCCTTTTTGTTCAAACTGTTTTCTGACAAATTGAGCAACTTCTGCATCTTCGGTTGGTAAAATTTGCTTGGCTAAATCAATAAGAGTGACCTGACACCCCAAATCTTGATAAAGGCTAGCAAACTCACTACCAATTGCACCCGAGCCTACAACTAATAAGCTTTTTGGTAATTGCTCTGGTACAAGCGCTTCTTTATAACTCCACACATATGTTCCATCGACAGGAAGCTGAGGAACGTGTCTAGCTTTAGCTCCAGTTGCCAAAATAATATGTGGCGCACTCAAAGCCTGACTGTTACCTTGAGCATCGGTCACTTCAATTTTTTCTTTAGCCGTAAGCTGAGCACGACCATTAAAAACCGTCACCTGATTCTTTTTAAGTAAGTAATCGATGCCTTGTACCAGCTGTGCTGAAACTTGTCGGCTATGCTGCACAAGCTTTTGAATATCAAAATCGAGTTGGGATACCTGAAAACCAAACTGTCCAGCATGTTTAAACTGGGTTGCTAGCTCTGCTCCTGCAAGCAAAGCTTTGGTTGGAATACAGCCCCAATTTAGGCAAATTCCGCCTAAATGTTGCTCTTCTACAATTGCGGTTTTTAACCCGAGCTGGGCTGCACAAATTGCAGCCACATACCCACCCGGTCCCGCGCCAATCACAATTAAATCAAATTGAGTTTCTGACATGCGGGTTCTCCTACACCAAAATTAAAGCAGGATTTTCAACAAACTGCTTAAAGCTGGCCAAGAATTTCGCCCCAACTGCACCATCAATAACTCGGTGATCACATGACAATGTCGCTGTGACAATCTCACGAACCACTACATTGCCATTTTCAACAACAGCTCGATATTCAGAAGCACCTAATGCCATAATTGCACCTTGCGGTGGGTTGATAATCGCATCGAACTGTTTAATGCCTAACATTCCTAAATTTGAAATGCTAAAACTACCGCCCTGAAACTCGTCTGGTTGTAACTTGCCAGTCTTGGCACGCGTTGCCAAATCACGCATGTCGTCGGAAATTTGTGCTAAAGACTTCTGATTTGCTGCTTTTACAATGGGTGTAATTAAACCGTTTGGAATAGCCACGGCCACCGAAATATCCGCTTGAGAGAACTGTAAAATTGATTGAGTCGCCTCATCAAATTGAACATTCACCTCAGGCACTTTAATCAAAGCCGCAGCAGCAGCTTTAATTAGCATGTCATTAATAGAAAGTTTGACTTGTGGAACGGTCTCATTAATCTGTTTACGTAAATTTTGCAAAGCCTCTACGTTTAGATCGACCACTAAGCGGAAATGCGGTGCATTACGTTTTGCAGCCTGTAGCCGTGAAGCAATCGCTTTACGCATACCATTCATCGCGACAGTCGTAATAGTCGATTGTTGTTGAACAGCACATTGAGTCGATGGTTCATTTACCGACGTTGGGTTATTACGATAGTAAACCGCTTCAACATCTTCTTTACAGACACGGCCACGAGTACCTGAAACACGACAGTCATTTAGGTTAATGCCCCATTGTTTTGCTAAACGGCGTGCCACAGGTGTCGCTAAAACTTGGCTATCATCAGCAGTAGATTTAACTACTTTAGCTTGAGTTTGCTGCTTAATATCAGGCCATTGACCACCAGCAGCCTGTACAGCCTTCTGGATGTCTTGAATACTAATGCGGCCTTCACGACCAGAACCTGTGACTTTTGCCAAGTTTACATTGTGCTTTTCTGCAAGCTTTAACGCATGTGGTGTTGCAAACAAATCATCAGATGTTTGATAGCCTTGTAATGACTCAGGTACAGCATAGTCACCTTTAGCGACCTTTGCAGGAGCTGAAGTGCTTGCAACCACAGACTGTGGTTGATCCGCTTTTTCAGCAACAGGTGCAGATGTTTCCGCTTTACTTTGCTCCGAAGGTGCTTCCGGGGCTTTAGCTGCTGAACCACCTAGTGATGCAATAAAAGTTTCAATTTCTGCATCAGAAACTTGGCTTTCAGCACATACAGCAATAAGACCACCGACAGGTAAAGTATCACCATCTTTTGCTAAAATTTTACGGAGAGTTCCAGCAAAAGGCGCTTCTAATACATTGACGATTTTTGTGGTTTCAATTTCACAAATTTCATCGCCCTTATTAAAGCTATCGCCTTCTTTAATCAACCATTGGGCAATCGTGCCTTCTTCCATGGATAATCCCCATTTCGGGATCTCCAGCGTTTTAATTTCGCTCATCCTAAGCCTCCAATGTTTTTCGCACAGCTTGCTCAATACGCTCTACACTTGGAATCCATTCTTTTTCTAAAACTGGAGAGAATGGAACAGGCGTATGTGGTGGCGTTACAAGCTCAACAGGTGCTTTCAAATAGTGGAAACCTTTTTGTGCGACCAGCGCAGCAACATCATGCCCAAAACCACAGCGTGCCGCTGATTCATCCACAATAACCACACGCCCAGTTGATGCAACAGACTCTAAAATTCCTTCTTCATCCAGAGGTGAAATTGTACGAGGGTCGACCACTTCAACCGAAATACCATCTTTTGCCAGTTTATCCGCTACTTCATTGGCACGGTGTACCATCAGGCCTAAAGCAATAATGGTCACATCTGTCCCTTCACGGGTGTAATTTGCTACACCAAAAGGAATGGTATAGGCATCATCTGGAACTTCACCTTTAATGTCGTAGAGCATTTTATGCTCACAGAACACTACAGGGTCATCATCACGAATAGCCTGAATTAGTAGCCCTTTCACGTCGTATGGGCTAGATGGAACCACAACTTTTAAGCCCGGAACTGCAGCAAATACGTTATATGGTGACTGCGAATGCTGAGCTGCCGCAGAAAAACCTGCACCAATCATGCCGCGTACCACCATTGGCGCTTTTGCTTTGCCACCAAACATATAACGGAACTTTGCAGCTTGGTTATAAAGCATGTCATGACAAACGCCATAGAAGTCCATAAACATTAAGTCGGCAACAGGACGTAAACCTGTTGCTGCAGCACCAGCAGCCATACCAATAATTGCTGATTCAGTAATTGGCGTATCAATAACACGCTCTGAACCAAACTCTGTCCATAAACCTTTAGTTACACCCAGCACACCACCGAAGCCTTCAAGCTCATTCTCTTCGGTATTTTTACCGCCATGACCACCACGCACATCTTCCCCCACCACAAACACAGTTGGGTCACGGCGCATTTCTGATTCAATAGCTTCTTTAATCGCATTACGAAAACTTTTATTTGGCATCTTTACTATTCCTTTAGTAAGAGACATAGACGTCGGTAAGGAGTTGTTCTGGTTTTGGATATGCCGCAGCGCGAGCTTTAGCAACTGCATCATCAACGTTCGCCTTAGACATTGCATCAATCTCGTCTAATTTGGCTTCATCAATTTTGCCTTTAACTTTTTCTCGGAAAATTTTTAAAGGGTCTTTATTTTCTTTAACGAAGTCGACTTCCTCTTTTGAGCGAATAAGCCCTGGGTCACCTTCAAAATGTCCATAAAAACGGTTAGTAATGGTTTCAATGACGCTTGGACCTTCGCCACGGCGTGCACGTTCAATCGCAGTTTGAGCGGCCTCATAGACTGCAAAGAAATCGGTACCATCGACTTTAACGGCTGGTAAACCAAACCCTGCTGCACGTCCTGCAATGTCTTTACTTCCGACGGCGTAATCATGGCCAGTACCCTCACCAAAACCGTTATTTTCAAAGACAAAAATAACTGGAAGTTTAAGCACAACTGCCATATTCATTGCTTCGAAAGTAAGACCTTGGTTTGAACCTCCATCCCCTGTAAAAGACAGCCCGACACCACCAGTCTTTAAGGTTTTTGCTGTCAATGCTGCACCAATTGCCAACGGAGGCCCGCCACCCACAATCCCGTTGGCACCGAGCATACCTTTATCTAAATCGGCAATATGCATAGAACCGCCTTTTCCACGGCACAGGCCATCATCTTTACCGAAAATTTCCAGCATCATGGCGTGAATATCACAGCCTTTTGCAATACAGTGTCCATGTCCACGGTGTGTCGAAGTGATATAGTCTTTGTCGGTTAGGTTTTCACAAATCCCGACTGCTACCGCCTCTTCACCACTATATAAGTGAATAAAACCTGGAATATCACCATTGGTATTTTCTTCGTGAAGTCGATCCTCAAATTCACGAATATCACGCATGCTTTTATATGCTGCGAGTAATTGCTCTTCCGTTAATTGCATATCCTTTTCCTTTATTATCTTGATTATTTAAAACCAACCAAGTTTCAGCAAAAAATATATTTCGCTATAAATAATAAAGCTCAAATCAAATTAATATTCTATTAGACTAAAAAGTTTTAAATAAATTTAATGGTTATTAATTTTTTATTTTCAAAAACTTAACTAGCAAAAATAAATTTAAAATTTTTTTATAATTTTCAACAAGGTATAGAACAAACCTTTAACCAACCTTTATTATTTTAGAATATTAGCCACACCCTGTGCTTTAATTAATTTTGATTATTAAAATGATTTAAATAAATCTACAATTTAAAGAAACAGGAGTTTAAGAAAGTTTTAAATAAAATGGAATTAATAATATGGATTTTAAAAGACAAGTGGAAATTGGCATTAAATTGCGGGGAGCTGATAAAGTGGCTCGCATTCCTATTAAAGTTTTACCAACAGAAGAATTACCGACTAAACCAGACTGGATTAGAGCAAAAATAACCGATTTTGAAGAAATCAAACGTATAAAAAATTTGCTGCGCCAACAGAAATTACATAGTGTTTGCGAAGAAGCAGCATGTCCAAACTTACCCGAATGTTTTGGTGGAGGTACGGCAACATTTATGATTATGGGAGACATCTGTACCAGACGTTGTCCATTCTGTGATGTCGCTCATGGCCGCCCAAAACCCTTAGACGAAGATGAACCTAAACATTTGGCAGAGACGGTCGCAAACTTAAACTTAAAATATGTCGTGATTACCTCTGTAGACCGTGATGATCTACATGATGGTGGCGCCGCTCATTTTGTAAAGTGCATTGAAGAAATTAGAAAACGCTGCCCAGAAACTTTGATTGAAATTTTAGTGCCAGATTTTCGCGGACGTTTAGAGACAGCTCTTTCGACTTTGAGCTTATCTCCTCCTGATGTATTTAATCATAATATTGAAACTGTTCCGCGTTTATATAAAACAATGCGCCCAGGTTCAGACTATCAGCACTCATTAGAGTTACTAAAGCGCTTTAAAGCATATTGTCCTGACATCAAAACCAAATCCGGTTTAATGGTTGGGTTAGGAGAAATTGAAGCAGAAGTTATTGCTCTACTCAATGACTTAAAAGATTATCAAGTAGATCTGATTACCATTGGGCAATACTTGCAGCCTTCAAAGTCACATGCGCCTATTCATCGGTTTGTAAATTTACAAGAATTTGAAAGATACACACAACATGGTAAACGGTTAAGTTTTAAAAATATCTGGAGTGCACCTATGGTCCGTTCTAGCTACTTTGCTGATCGGCAATATTTTGGAGAATCTGTACCAAAGCCTTTTAGTCGACAAGATGTCCTATCGTAACGATCAGGCAATTAACAAAACTTATCCAATAGGATAATGGTCAAGACTTATAAAAGTATTTAAGGTAAGGAGATAACGAGGAAATAGTCACAATAAGAAAGTTATACCTGTTGAGCGGCTACGGATACGCCATTTCAATGATAAAGGAATTTCGATATGGATATGTCAGAACAATTATCATCGCCTTTTATAGATACTACGCCGTCTTTATTCCGGCCAGAAAAGTCATCTCATTCTCAACAATTAGGAAAAAAGCCACCTGTTGACCTTGAAGCGGCTCCGTTATTTGACCTCACCGAAGAATGGGAACATTCATTATTCGGGCGTTCTATTCATGAGTGTCACCGGAATTTAATGCATATTGCTGAAGATGCCGATATGGCAATCGGCGTGACCGACCCACATGGTACGCTACTTTGGACATGGAGTAGCCATCCCATGCGTTCATCGGCAGAACAGGTTCATTTTGTTGAAGGTGGTCAATGGTCTACTCAAGCAGTAGGACAAAATGCAATTGGTTTAGCACTAAACACCCATTCAGCTAACTGCGTTTACTCACACGAAAACCAAATGAATAGCGTCAGAGACTGGGTCTGCTATGCAGCACCAATTACCGATACAAATACAGGCCAATTTTACGGCATTATGAATTTATCGACTAAATCTCATAAGCATAATTCTCTTGGTCTTTTAGCTGTTGAGCGATGTGCCGATATTGTAAAACAAGCCATTCAACTTCATCAAAAAAATATTTTATATATTAAGGCCTTTGGAACACCAAAAATTCAATATAACCAACACAGCCTGACATTAACTCAACGTCAAATTGAAATTCTATGCATTCTCACGCTTTGTCCCGAAGGAATTAACCTTGAAGAGCTTCACTATGCTTTATATGGCGACCGGCCAGTAAGTACCACCACTTTAAAAGCAGAACTTTCTCAACTCAGAAACTTGATTCCCGATGTAATTGAGTCACGCCCTTACAGACTTAATTGTGAAATCCAATGTGATTTTTTAATGGCAGAACAAGCCTTAAATTTAGGCTTCACAGCAACAACATTAACGCTCTATAGAGGGAGTTTTTTAGCTAAATCGGAAAGTCCATTTTTGTGTGCATGGAGAGACTGTTTTGATGCTCGCTTAAGTCATGTGATTTACCAGATTGAAGATGTTGACCAATTATTACGGGTAGTCAGCCGTGTTCCAGACCGTGTAGATGCTGTTGAGCGTTTGCTTGAATTATTACCCGAAGAAACGCCTTATCGAACAAAGCTGTTAAAATTACTCGAATAAAATAAAAGGGAGAATATCCATACGATATTCTCCCTTTTTAAGGTGAGATCAAGCAGAGGCTTGAAGCTGTACCTTATAGCAATCATCTAAAGCTAATTCATAATATCGCAGCCCTTCTTCAGCAGCATGAAATGCTTTTCGCTGCCAGTCAGGACGATCATTACATAAACGCTTAATCAGCTCCATGGCTTCATAAGGATGCAGATCATCATAGTGGGCATGAGCACGTAACCAAGCCAAAGAACGTTTATCAATCGTTACTTCAGGATGATTAGTATAGGTATGAATCCCCTTATAGACTTGAATGGACCAATCTCCGGTTGCCCATTCAATTGCCAAATTTGTTGCAGCAAGGCATTCTGCTAAATTACCCCGATGACTCATATTCCATAAGAAATGGTTCACCGCATTCATAGCAGCAGGTGGTCTTACGTTATCAAGCTCATTAACAGTTAAGCCAAAACCTCCAGCCCAATCGCGATACCATTTTAAGTGTCGCTCTTCTACCTTAATATTTTGGATTAACCAATCTCGTGCTTCTGTAACTCCGGGTTCAGAGAACATGGTGGCTTTGGCTAATGCTCCAGCCATATATGACGGGAAATGGGCGACTAAAGGATAGAAATTAAGTAAAGCATAACGGAAACTATTTAGGCTCAATCCCCCATTGGCCATTTCTGAAAAAAACGGATGTTTACTTACCCGTTCTTTCGCTGGTAGCAGGTCATCCCAGAACTGCTGTGACCATCCATTATGCGGTGTAATTTCTAAATGCATTCCATATTGATTTAGAGCAGTCATTGCTAATTTTCCTATTTATATGACAGCAATCATCTGTATTTCACGCTACAAGTCTATCCGAAAATGATAAAGATACAATCGTTAATCGACCATTTGTAACTTTTTTCGATGGATTGTAACTCTTTAGATAATTGTTACGCTAATCATTGAAATGTCGTGATTTTTATCACACTTAACGCAGATAAAAATCATTACTTTTTTAAAAAAACTGTATTATTATTTTGAATAATCCACACATTATATAATCAATATTTTTAGATGGAACTTTACTAAAATAAGTCTCATTTTATGACAACTTCCAATATAGAGAGCATTAATTATGAAGTTGCAGGGTTCCAATATATTGGGACAAGAACAAATAGATTTATTAACCACACGAGGATTAAACTTCGTATGGTTTCCAAAGCAGCTTGAAACGATTTATCGTTTTCAATACCAAAACGGTGCTGCCTATGAGTTCCGCTATAGAGCGCCTATTATTTTAATATTATATATATTTTTAAGCTTTGGTATATATCAAGTATTGCCAACTGAGCAAGTTTTACCCTGGTTTAGTTATTATTCTTGGGTAGGTGTAATTATTTTTCTTGCCTGGATTTTATCGTTTATTAAAAAATTAAATCAGTATTTTGATTATTATGTAGGAATTGGCTCAGCTTTAGCGGTAGCAATTACTTTTATTTTAATTAACGTTATAGAAAATGGCCAAGAGAACGTTCTTTTTCATGCAGCCATGATGTATGCGATTGTAATTATCTATGGTGCAGTGGGTATGCGTTTTTATACCGCCATATTTGCTGGATGGATTGGAGGACTTGTTGGAATTTTGGCAAGTAACTACTTAAATGGGGTGATCGACTGGACTTTCTTGAACCGAACTTACACCTTCAGTAGCTTCTTGGGAATGACCCTCGCCTATGCAACTGACCGCCAACATCGAGAAAACTACTTACAAAACTGCATGATCGAGCTGAATCGCATTGAGCTGATGCAGCAAGCACAGCAATTATCTTTGCTTTCCCAGCAAGATGCACTTACTGGTTTAGCCAATCGACGCTATCTAGACGAAACACTGGATAACGAATGGCGCCGTGCTTTACGACATGAAACACCCCTTACGATCATGATGGTCGATATCGACTATTTTAAATCTTACAATGATACCTTGGGACATCTAAAGGGCGATGAATGCTTAAAAGAAATCGCAATTGCTATTTCTTCGATTGCTGCTCGCAGTGGTGATTTAGTTGCTCGTTATGGTGGTGAAGAGTTTTTACTGCTATTTCCAATGACAAACGCTCAGCAAGCCTTGATCCAAGTCGAACGTTTAATGAATGCCATTAATAAAATTGCAATTAAGCACCCATGTAGTGAGGTATCACCAAATGTCACCATTAGTGTTGGAGTTGCAACCACAATCCCACGTCTAAATGATTCAATTTCTGCTTTTGTAGCCCGTGCTGATCATGCTTTGTATAAAGCGAAAACTAATGGACGTAATCAATATAAAATTGCTGTAAACGAAGAACAAATTGTAGATTTAACTTAAAAAGTCAGACTTGTATTCAAAATAATTTTTGACTAATTATTATCTTTTAGTTTCTTTTATCGCTTCTTCTTCAATTAAAATGAATAGAAATACACAATTAGCTTTTCCATCCGTGGTAAAGCTAAAACTTAATTTAGAACTCTTAAGTAGGAAATTTTCTTTTATTTAAATTTAAACCATTTGTTAAAATGACTTATATAAAATTAGCTCCTTTCTATACATCAAGATATTATTTTTAGTTAGTAAAAATTACTAACCACAGCTAATCTAATATAGAAAAAATTAAGTTCATTAGAGCTCACCTTTCAACTTCTTCCAAAATCTTATTAAAAAATAAAATAATGAATTTTGATCTTCTCTTTGCGGTGTAGTGGAAATAGCTTCAGCTGAAAATGGTAAAATCGACACAATATTCTCATGTATTGTTTCATAATTTGGATAGGCTTCCTTTTTTATTATTTCTATAATTTTTTGTATTTCATCAATAGATAAATTTAAAAACCTCTTAATTTCTTGAGCTGTTTTTGATTCAATAGATAATAAAGCACAAACTCTAGTAACATTAACAATCTGCTCTGCATGAATATTTTTAAAGTTTGGATAACAAACAAGCTTATAAATAATTTTTGTTTCTAAATGATTTTTAGATACCCTATTTTCTTTATTAATTATACGTTCTTGATGTCCGATTTTAAAATATTCATTCTTCTCAACCTCTTGCAAAATATTTAGAAGTTCTTGATATCTTATAGGTCTCTTCAAACCATACTGATAGCCCTTTAAGAGCTCAGGATTATTACTTAATACAATCTTAATTTTTTTAGGAATAAGTATATTGGTATAGCCACTATCTAAATCAATAATATGTATATCTGGATTATCTTCACTATATATCCAATTCCCCAAAAGATGAGATGACAAAGATAAGTCATGAATAACTTTTATCATTGCCTGTAAATTTTTAGGCAATAGCCTATCCTTTGACATACAGCCAATTCTATATGTGCTCTGCTTCATTGATATTTCCCCAATTTCAATGATGACGTTGAAAACTATTTGTTTAAAGTAATAAAAATTTAAATATGTAATAACTTATATAAAAGTAATTTGAATCAAATTAACTTTAAGAGATAAATATAAATATCTGGTGAAGTAAAAAAATTAATAAGATTTAATTTCCAACTTCTACAGATAAATATATTCAAAATAAATCGCACGATATTATATTTACATAGAGATTATAAAACAAGAAATAATTTAAAGTTAATCAAACTCAAGAATATAAAAATTTAAACCCCCATATTAAAGTTAAATATAGGGATTTATTTAATCAAGTCAAAAATTATGACTATGGTTCAATTGGAGAAAATGGCGGAATAACGTCTGCATTTTGAGCGCGATGGCGTAGAAAATGGTCCATTAACACAATCGCTAACATTGCTTCAGCAATCGGTGTCGCACGTACACCCACGCATGGGTCATGACGACCTTTAGTCAATACATCGGTATCTTCACGATTCAAATTAATCGTTTTACCCGGTGTGGTAATGCTAGCTGTTGGTTTTAGTGCAATAGCAACTCGAATGGACTGACCACTTGAGATACCACCTAAAATCCCGCCAGCATGATTCGCCAAAAAACCATTACTGGTCAATTCATCACGTGTTTCATGACCAAACTGTCCAGCAACCGCAAAACCATCACCAATTTCAACACCTTTAACCGCATTAATACTCATCATTGCATGAGCAATGTCAGCATCTAAACGGTCAAAAACAGGCTCACCCCAACCTACAGGAACTTTTTCAGCTAAAATTTCTAGCTTCGCACCACAGCTTGTTCCCTGTTCACGCAAAGAAGTCACCAAAGCTTCAAAACGTGAAACAGCGTCTACATCACCGCAGAAAAATGGATTATTCGGAACTTCATTCCAATCCAGTTTTTCAGCAACTTCATTGCCTATTTGAGTAACATGACCACGAATCAAGACACCAAATTTTTCTGCTAAATATTTTTTAGCAATTGCGCCTGCTGCAACACGCATAGCTGTTTCACGAGCACTTGAACGGCCACCGCCCCGATAGTCACGAAAACCGTATTTTTGCGTATATGTATAGTCGGCATGGCCAGGTCTAAAAGTTTGGGCAATATTGCCATAATCTTTCGATTTTTGATCAGTATTCTCAATCAATAAACCAATTGGCGTACCTGTCGTTTTACCTTCGAAAACACCCGAAATGATTTTAACCTGATCAGGCTCTTTGCGTTGAGTCGCAAATTTAGAAGTACCCGGTTTACGACGGTCTAGGTCTTTTTGTAAGTCTTCTTCAGACAGCTCAAGGCCCGGTGGCACACCATCAACAATTGCCATTAAGCCAACGCCATGAGATTCGCCACAAGTAGTTACACGAAAGAGTTGTCCAATACTATTCCCTGCCATATGCCCAACTCCTTATATTTGCTCTTCAAATAGTTTTCTATAACGGCGACATTGTTCAGCAGTCAAAGCAAAAATACCTGAACCACCTTTTTGGAAAGTGAGCCAGTTGAAATCAATCGTATTAAAGTTCTGACGCATTGACCATTCAGAATTACCAACTTCAATGACAATAAGGCCATCTTCAGTTAAGTAATCTGCCGCTTGTGCAAGCATTTTGCGAACTAAGTCTAAACCATCTTGACCTGCTGCCAATGCAAGTTCAGGTTCATGTAAAAATTCTTCTGGTAAGTCAGCCATATCTTCAGCATCAACGTACGGTGGGTTACTTACAATTAAATCGTACTGGTTTTCAGCTGGAATCTTTGCAAATAAATCAGATTCAAGTAATGCAACTTGATATTGCTTATTGTGGTGTTCTGTATTAATTGAAGCAACTTCTAAAGCCTCTTTAGAAATGTCAGTTGCATCTATTTCAGCATCTGGATATGCATAAGCCAAAGCAATTGCAATACATCCAGAACCTGTACACATATCTAAGATACGTTGTGGCGTTTTAGGTTTTGCATTTTCTGGCAAATTATTGAGAGCTTCGCGCATTTGACCATTTTCATCTAAACAATATGGTGCAAAACGTTGCTCAATTAATTCTGCAATTGGTGAACGAGGAATGAGTACACGTTCATCTACATAGAATGGCTTATTAAAGAAATAAGCAAGGTTTAATAGGTAAGATGTTGGAATACGGTCATTGATACGACGCTCCAACAAACTTAAGAATTCTGCTTTCTCACTTGGTAAAAGTTTAGCATCTAGAATTTCTGCGTCTGCTGACCATTCAAGAGATAAGGTTTGTAAAACTAATGCAGAGCTTTCTGCAAAATAATCTTCAGTACCTTGTCCTAAATGTGCATCATGTTGACGTAATGCTGATACCCCAAAACGAATAAAATCTCGAATTGTTGATAAATTTTCAGCCGCTTCCTGTAAATTTTCAGGGCTAATCGTCGGTCGCTCCACTTAGGCGTCTCCAAAGGCAAATTTTGCAAAGTGACTATTCTACTGAGTGAGGTACAGCAAAGCAACGCTTTGCCTTGTGAACAGGAGTTTTACACGCCTATCTCTAACAATCACACATTAAAATCAGAATACTTTGTTTTAATTAAGAAATAATGAACTTTTAACTAGAGATCAATTTAACTTTTTAAAATAAAAAAAGCGGCCTTTACATACTGACCGCTTTTCGAGTTTAGTTAGCTTAAAGCTTAAGCTTTTCGGCAACGTAGTCAGAATCTTTATCTCCACGCCCCGACAGATTTACCACAATCATGGTTTCTTTCGACAGTTTTGGCGCTTCACGAATTGCCCATGCGACAGCGTGTGAGCTTTCAAGCGCTGGAACAATGCCTTCAACACGAGAAAGTGTCATAAAAGCATCTAAACATTCTTGGTCAGTTGCAGTGCTATATTCAACACGTCCTAAATCTTTTAAAAAACTGTGTTGTGGTCCAACACCTGGGTAGTCTAATCCTGAAGCAATAGAATGCACGGGTAAAGGTACACCAGCTTCATTTTCAAGCACATAACACGCCATACCATGAATTTGACTTGGCTTACCTAAAGTTAGCGTTGCTGAATGCATATTGGTTTCTAAACCATGTCCAGCTGGTTCAACCCCGACCAGTTTTACATCTGAGTCATTTAAAAATGCAGTAAATGCACCTATTGCATTTGAACCACCGCCGACACATGCCACAACATAATCAGGGCTTTTCCCAAAACGCTGATGCGTTTGTGCTTTAATTTCATTGCCAATAATCGATTGGAAATCACGAACCATTTTAGGAAATGGATGCGGGCCTACGACAGAACCAATGGCATATATAAAGTTTTTTGGATCTTTTAAATATTCTTCAAATGCACTATCTACAGCATCTTTTAACGTGGCTGTACCACGTGTTACTGCAACCAAATCAGCACCCAAAATTTTCATTTTGACCACATTTGGATGTTCTTTTTCAATATCTACTTGACCCATGTGAATTTCACAGGGAATGCCTACTAATGCACAAGCGGTTGCCAAAGCAACGCCATGCTGACCAGCACCTGTTTCAGCAATAACTTTCTTTTTACCCATATATTTAGCAAGTAAAGCTTCGCCTAAGCAGTGATTGATTTTGTGAGCACCTGTGTGGTTCAAGTCTTCACGCTTTAAATAAATTTGTGCACCACCTAACTGTTCAGAAAGACGTTTCGCGTGAAATAAAGGGCTTGGGCGGCCTACATAATTTGAAAAGAGGTCTGATAGTTCATCTTGAAATTCAGAAGTATGGCGAATTTCTTCATAAGCAACATTAATCTCATCCATTGCTTCTTTTAAATGCGGCGGAATAAACTGTCCGCCATATTCACCAAAAAATCCTTGTTCATTCGGCAAAGCAATACCGTTAATTTGATGTTGCATATCATCCCTCTTTTTTAAATTATTAAAGTTATTAAGTTTATCGAGAAAGGTAACGCGTCAAATCCTCAATGCCTTTTAGAGTCATTGGATACATATGATTTTCAAAAATCTCTTTAATCCAACCAATGGTTTGAGTGTAATGCCAATACCCTTCTGTTTCAGGGTTTAACCAAGCTGTTTTATCAAAATGTTGACGTAGGCGGCGTAACCAAACTTCACCTGTTTCATCATTCATATATTCAACCGAACCACCCACCGATTTCAGCTCATAAGGTGCCATACTGGCATCACCTACTACAATTACGCGATAGTCGCGTCCATAGGTATGAAACAGATCCCATGTATTCATACGCGTAGCTGTACGGCGATGGTTATCTTTCCAAACATAGTCATAGAGACAATTATGGAAATAAAAGTACTCAAGTGTTTTAAACTCAGTTTTAGCGGCACTAAAGAGTTTTTCGCATTGGGCAATGTGAGCATCCATCGAACCGCCTACATCGAACAACATCAGCACTTTTATTCGGTTTCGACGCTCAGGTACCATTTGAACATCAAGAATACCTTGCTTGGCTGTTTCACGGATTGTACCGTCAACATCCAACTCTTCAGCTGCACCTTGACGGGCAAATTTACGCAAACGGCGCAAAGCAATTTGCATCTGACGAGTACCAAGAACTTGGTCATCATCTAAATTTTGATATTTACGCTGTTCCCAGACTTTAACCGCCGAACGTTTACGCCCTGGTCCACCAATTCTGACGCCCTCTGGATGATCTCCAAAGGCCCCAAAAGGTGAGGTTCCCCCTGTGCCAACCATACGGTTGCCACCCTGATGTTTTTTATGCTGTTCGCGTAACCGCTCTTCCAGCATTTTCATCAGTTCTTCTAAGGAACCTGCTTTTTGGAGTTCAACTCGTTGTTCAGGAGTTAAATGCTTTTCTAAAAGTTCTAAATCAAACCAGTCTTTTGGCAACTTATGAACTTGCTTGAGTAACTCGTCCAGATCAAAGGTTTCAATGCCATCAAAATAATCTTTCATGGCACGATCAAACTTGTCAAAAAAGCGTTCATCTTTAACTAAAATTGTTTTAGCAAGTTGATAAAACTCTTCTTGATCAGCAAAAACCAAGCCTTCACTCACAGCACGATTTAAGTCAATAAGCTCACGAGTTGTAACTGGAACACCGTATTTACGTAAGGTGTAAAATAACCGCACAAACATGGGTTATTCCCTCCTTTAACGTCGAGACATGAAAGCCAAACGTTCGAGGAGTTGCACATCCTGCTCGTTTTTGATCAGCGCACCATATAAAGGTGGAATCGCTTTTGATGTATCGCGATTGCGTAATACATCTTCAGGCATATCATCTGCCATGAGCAAGCTTAACCAATCAATTAATTCAGAAGTTGATGGTGGTTTCTTTAAATTAGGAATTTCACGTAGTTTAAAGAAAACCTGTAAAGCTTCGTTGACCAGTGTTGCAGAAATATTCGGGAAATGAACATCGATAATTTCTCGCATGGTCACTTCATCTGGAAACTCAATGTAGTGAAAGAAACAACGACGCAAGAAAGCATCTGGTAACTCTTTTTCATTATTCGAGGTAATAATGACGATTGGGCGTTGTGTTGCCGTAATGGTTTCACTCGTTTCGTAAACATAGAAAGACATTTTATCGAGTTCATGCAACAAGTCATTTGGAAACTCGATATCGGCTTTGTCAATTTCATCAATTAACAAGACACAACGCTCTTCACTTGTGAAAGCTTCCCACAATTTACCGGGTTTAATATAGTTCTTAATATCGTAAACGCGATCATCACCTAACTGGCTGTCTCGTAAACGAGAAACAGCATCATATTCATACAACCCTTGCTGTGCTTTGGTTGTCGATTTGATATGCCAAGTAATGAGTTTTAAACCCAAACTTTCTGCTACTTGTTCAGCGAGTAAAGTTTTGCCCGTACCCGGTTCACCTTTAACCAGTAAAGGCTTTTGTAAAGCACGAGCTGCTTTTACAGCGAGCTTAAGACTGTCAGTCGCGATATATTGATCTGTACCAGTAAAATGTTGGGTATCAGCAGACATGTAAAGACCTTATTTTTCTATTTCAATGGTTAGATGGAACGCATGCTTTTGTTTGTTGAATATTTTGACCAACAATAACCAACAACCAAACCTAGACCAACTACAAACAGAATTAAAGATAAATTTGACCAAATTAGAGGGCTATCTTTGGTTAAAACACCAAATAGTAGTCCAAAAATAGCAGGTGCTACCGATGCATTTGGCCCTTCAGACACTGTTGGGGTAACTAAAATAGCAAATACAACAAGCCAGCTAATTGCACCAAAAGTTGTAGGAAGACGACGCATTAATCGCCACCAACACCATAAAGCAATAATAGCGCCTATTCCATAAGCTGTTAAAGCAATAGCATCTTCAGGAATAACATCCAAAAAAGAGAATAATTGATTCATTATTCCAGTTTGATTTTCACGCACCACGTAAGCCCTCTGGTTCAACCGCATTTGGATTAATTAACCCTTCTGGCGGCATCTGAATAAAGAAACCTTTTGTTTGTAATGAGTCTAAAACATGTAAAACATTAGCACGCGCCAATTTACGTGTTGGAGCTAATTCTAAATGCATGACAAACGTTGCACGACCAAACGCTTGTAAAACAGCTTCAGGAACATTTTCAAACGGATCAGCTTGTTCCGCATCGTCAGGATAGTTTGGACGAGCAATATACATGTACATTTCATCTTTTTTGCTCGATCTATAAATATCACAGTGCATTTCAAATCAACTCTTGAACTAAGGACAGCATACATGAAAAAAAACGACTCACACACGCAGGTTTGTTTACGCATCAGTCGTTTTTTTAATTCTTAGGAAATATTAACCTACAACCTTGATTAAGGTCGATAATAACTTTGTTCCAAACAAAAGCTAGTTTCCATATAAAACAAATAAACATTTGATTTTAAACAGTAATTATAATTATTGGTTTTAATAAAATAAAAACAGTTTTAGAAAAAATAAGAAAACGTTCGTTACTGAGTAATTTTTGTGATCTGTTTTTAACACTTCCATCCTTTAATACCATGAAATTTATCATATTAAAGTTAGGTATTTCCTTTTTCAAATTCACACTTGAGTAAAACTTCTAACTACTTAATACACATTAGCAGACATTACTTAACTGGTTTAAATGCTAGTTATGTTTTAATAATAATTATCTTAATAATAGATGTGGAGGATGAACTTATGCCTCGCGGTGATAAAACAGCTTACACAGCAAAGCAAAAACGTAAGGCTAAACATATTGTTGAGAGTGAAGTAGACCAAGGTCATTCCCAAGAAGAAGCTGAACGAATTGCATGGTCCACTGTCAATAAACAAGATGGTGGCGGTAAGAAAAAGTCTCATTAATACAAACTTTGAATACTTCTTTAGCCCAAGCTAAAGAAGTATTTTTATCAAAATTAGTTAAAGATATTTAGAAAATTCGAGAACTCTTTATATAGTCAAGACTTACTTGATTTAAAGCATTCAAAATAGCGCTATCATCTTGGCTTAATAGAGCTTCATTGAGGCACTCCATGTAACCTATGAGCGTAGTCTTAGAGATGTTGGCAAATTCAGATGTTACTGCTTCATCTTCATATAAAATTACGTAACTACGTGCAAAACCATAGATTAAATAGACGGCTGCTTTTTCTTTTATATTTTGAGATTCTTTAAGAGACTGTTCACAAGCATTTTTTAAATCTTTAAATGCATCTGTACCAGTAGATTGATTTTTGAAAGATAAAAGTATTGTTTGGAAGTTCATATCTATATTCCACTCAAAAAGTAAAGCTACAGAAGATGATAAAACCTGTCAAATAAAATCATGATTAACATAGGTTTAAATGTAAACAAATTTATTTTTACTTTTCCTAGATCACGAAAAAACATGCAAAAAACCACCCTGTTTTTAAGGGTGGTTTATTTAAAATGCAGCAATAATTAGAAGCTTATTTCTATCGTTATTGTAGTACCAGAGTGTTCAATATTGGTTGAAACATTAAAGCCTCTTCCCCTAAGTTCCTCTTCTACTGAGGTTAGATGATCAGGACTTACAGCATCAACAGGAAACTGGAAAGTTGCTTTTCGCTTCCCCTCCTTAGATTCAGACTCAGTACTAATTAAAATTTTTTCTAATATGGCCTCTTGATTGATTTTAAAATTTTTAGCATTTTGACGCGCTTGTTCAGCACTAAAGTTATTAAGCATATTTATCTCTCTAATTATTAATTTATCTAAGTTTATAGCATAAAAAGCCTATATAAGTTTTAATGTTATGTAGTGAATTTCAATCACAAATATAAGCCTATTGATTAAATATCTTTTCTATCCATTCAACAAATTTTCTGGCATTTCTATTTTTAAAATCCTCCTTATTTGGAATGTAGTAACACAGCTCTGATTGAACTGATTTAGTTTTAAGTTGTTGTATAAGATTTGCTTTAATGAATCTCTGGGCAAGTGTAGAAGAACAAAATACGAGTCCATTAGCCGCTAATGCCTCATGTATGCCAAAAATTTCCTGATCAAATTTCTTAATTGTTATTTTAGTTTGATCCCATCCATTCGCCTCAAGCCAATTTTCTAATGGTGGGCTTGGTAATGCTTTATTTTTCCATTCCGTAGTGAATAGCGTTATTGGCCCACTCGTATATTTGGAAAGATCAAGTTTGGATGAACCAAATACATTAAAAGACTCATATTTAAGAACATCTTTAGAAGGTACTGAAGATACCTTCCCATATCGAATAGGCAATGTATATAAATGACTTTCTAAAGCTTCACCTGTAGAAAATTCAACTGAGATCTCAGGATGTAATTGATAAAATTCATTTATTGAAGGGATTAACAGCATTGCTGCTAATGAAGAAGTAGTTGCGACTCTGAGTGTATTTCCATTTATTGTTATTTCATCTAGCGCATTTTCAATTTTACGAAATCCTTCAGAAATAGCTACAGCCAGTCTATCACCTGTGGTTGTAAGCGTTATTTTTCTTACTTGTCGATGAAATAAATCAACATTTAATCTGCTTTCAAGATTGGCAATATGATGGGAAATTGCAGTCGGCGTTAGCGAAAGCTCTTCAGCAGCCAATTTAAAACTCCCCAACCGAGCAGCTGATTCAAATGCCTTAAGTGCTTGCAAAGAGACCTGCATACTTTTTCCTAAATTATACTTATAGGTGATTTAAAATCATCTATAGCTGTAATTTTCTCGTTTGTCTACTTCTCTTTTAAAACACAAAATGAGTTAACTCCTAACCCTTATGTGGAATTCGTGATGTCTAAGATGTTACACATTGATGCAAGCGTACGAGCTGCAACTAACCCCAATCCAAATCATAATTCTATTTCAAAAAATATTGCCAACCGATTAGTCAGCTCATGGAAAAATAAACGACCGATGGATGAGTATATTTATCGTGATGTGGGAATGAATCCGCCCCCATTTATTACTCAGAACTGGATTGATGCCGTATTCACACCCGAAAATAAAAGAACTCGAGCTCAATGTGATGTCTTATCAATATCAGATCAATTAATAGCTGAAGTTTCGAGCTCAGATATTATTTTAATTTCGTCTCCTATGTACAATTACGGTATGCCGGCTCAACTTAAAGCATGGTTTGACCAAGTAATTCGAATTAATAAGACATTTGATTTTGACCTTACTCGAAGAGACTTTCCTTTAAAACCTATTTTATCTGGAAAAATTTTAATTATTATCACCTCTAGTGGGGAGTTTGGTTTTGAGAAAGATGGTATTCGTCACAACATGAATCATCTGGTACCTCATCTTCGCACACTCAGTAAATATTTAGGCATAGAAAAAATTTATGAAATTGCTTCAGAATATCAAGAGTTTGGTGATAAACGACATATAGAATCATTAGAACATGCTTTTCAAAAAGCTGAAGAACTTGGAGCTGAACTTGCAGGTTCGTACATAGAAAATCCGTAAAATATGAATCCTTAATTTTTAAAATTTAATAACGTACTAACATTTTAATTGACCTATATCATTAAAAATAAAAAGCCTACCCAATTGGGTAGGCTTTTTTATTTCTGCACCGAAACAAAATTATAGTTATATATTATCTATGTTGAAATTGTTTTTCTTGCATCCAAGAATATACAGACCTGTATGTTTAATCAATTGAATTTTTCTCACTGAATCGGTTAATTTAATTCATTATCAATTTTACAAATTAAAACCTATTCAGTTCATCACCTTTATTCGCTTAAAAACGATTTGATTATTTAATATAACTAATATAATTATTTATTTTATTAACTATTAATATTAAATATCTATTATTTTTAAATAAAAATAATCAATTTAAACTATTTCCTATTCTTAATTAAAAAAGCCCATCACGAAGATGAGCTTTTTTAATTTTAACTATCACATCATTTTAAATAGATAGACTTTCTTTTTCTTCTTGAAATAACTGAATTAATGGTTGCGTTAATAGCTCGTAACGCCAGCCTAATAAATAATCCGGTAAATCTTGCTCGTCCCCTTGAGAAAGAACATGCTGATGAATGGCATTTAGCCATTTTTTTCTAAGTAATACTTCTTTAGGAATAGAAGTTTCACTTATTGCATGGGCAAGCACCATATCCATTTTATGTAGAGTTTCTTTAGACGTTACTTTAAAAGGTTTGCCAATTCGTGTTGGCCATTCACTTTCATTCGGTAAATCTTTAAGTAATTCTAAAATAGTTTTTCCATATTCACGAACTACATTTGGACGAATATCTTTAACTTGCGAGAGCTGGAAATTATTACGTGGATTCTTTTCAACCATATCAATCATGGTTGAGTTTCTAAGAATAAAACTGCGTGGCTGATTTGTTGCTTTAACAATGTATTCACGCCATTCACTTAAATTTTGCAGTTGCATCAATTGACGGCGCGAGTGACGATAATTACCCACATCGGTATAGAGCAACTCTGTAGGCGTTTCACTAATAATTTCTTTCGTTAAACTACTACAATCTTCAAGAACATAGTCATAAAGCCCTTTTTGCTTAAGCTGTTCTTGAATATGATGAGCTAACTTCATTATATAGAGAACATCATTGGCCGCATAACAAAGTTGCTGAGGCGATAAAGGTCGAGCCAACCAATCAGATCTTGTTTGATCTTTTTCAATATCAATGTCGAGACAAAGCTTCAAAGCACCTTGGTAACTTACTTGCAGCCCATGGCCTAAGAAAGAAAGCCCTACTTGAGTATCAAACACATTAAGCAGATCTTCTTGATCAGCGTAATGATAGATTAAATCGATGTCTTCCCCACATGCATGAAAAATGTTTTGCTGAGCGAGAAATATTTTTTTCCAAAACTGACTTAGATCTAATGAAACACCATCCAACAGATAGACATTACCATTTACATTGACTTGGCATACCCCAAGTTTAGGCCAGAGTGTGTCAACCTTAATAAATTCTGTATCAAGTCCATATATCGAACATTGATCCATTTTTTGAAGAACATCAACCAATTCGGTTTGCTGTTGGATAAACTGAAACATGCTTTCTCAAGTAAATGCAAAGAGTGCTTAGAACTCTGGTATATATAACATAGAAGTAGAAAATTACCACTTAAACCTTTATGAATACTCTATTTTTGAACAATTTTTCGAAAATAGATAATTTTTTAATCTTTTATTTATATTTTTAAAGTTAACTCCCCATTTTCATTCTTTAAAATCTCTAAGATCATTTTCATGATGTTGGAATTTCATATTTTATTTAAACAATTTTTTAATAAGACACAAAATAATATTGGCCTTTTATAGCTAAATTAATAAATTTAATTCATTTTTATAGCACAGCAATGAAATAAGCATCGGAATGCTTATTTCATTCTCATACGATTATGAACGGCCTGACTTAAAGTATGGCTATCCACATACTCAAGTTCACCACCTTGTGGTACACCTTGAGCAATACGTGTCATTTGTATAGGCAAGTGTTTAGTCGCCTCTACCAAATAATGAGCGGTCGCCTGCCCCTCTACAGTTGCATTTGTTGCCAGAATCACTTCTTCAATAGTGCCTTGACTTAGACGCTGAATCAGATAAGGAATACCAATTTCTTCTGGACCAATGCCGTCTAAGGGAGAAAGATGCCCGCCTAAAACATGATATTTACCACGGAAACTACCACTTTGCTCAATCGCCATTACATCTGCTGGTGATTCAACCACACACAATAGTTGATCTTCTCGCTCAGTTGAGGCGCAAATATCACAAATTTCATGTTCAGTTAAAGAATGGCAAATGCTGCACTCATGAATATAACTTGAAGCTTCATGTAAAGCATGAGCTAATGCGAAAGCACCTTCTCGATTTTTCATCAAAAGATGTAATGCCATACGTTGAGCCGACTTCGGACCAACGCTAGGCAATATACGTAAAGCTTGAACGAGTTGTTCAAATCTATCACTAAACACAGAGTTTCCTTAGAACATACCCGCTAGGCCAGGTGGCAAGCCCATACCAGAATTTGCTTTTTGCATTTTTTCTTCTGAAATAACTTCTACTTGACGTACCGCATCATTTACCGCGGCTGCAATCAAATCTTCAATCATATCTGGTTCATCTTGAAGTAATTCAGGGTTAATTTCGATACGTTTTACAAGATAGCGCCCATTCATGGTTACTTTAACCAAACCACCACCAGCTTCTGCTTGGATTTCAGTTTGAGCAAGCTCTTCTTTAGCCTTTTTTATATTTGTTTCCATATCTTTTTGCATGCGCTGCGCTTGCTGCATGAGCATATTGATATTCATAACTTTACTCCGTATCTCTATCAAATCTTTAAAGTATTATTCGTTATCTGGTAATACTTTATAAAAACTTAATCTCATTGAACCAACCCATGCGATTAAAATCCATACAGATTAGTGCATTGAACTCAAATTAATCCGTAATTCTGACACAATAGAGTAATGTTTTCTATCAGTATCTCTAGGTCTCTTTCACGTAGCTATATGAATAGAGTAATTAACCTTAGGTACATTTCATGAATGCAATGTTATAGATTTAAAGCATTATAAAAATTTAGGTCACTATTGAGAGGCCTGCAACCCTTTATCAATTGTTTTATATTCACTTAAGGGAACTTTCTTAAAAGAGGTATTTGCTTCTTGAATAGATTTATCTGCTTCTTGCACAGACTTTTCTGCGTTGTTAATCAATAAGGTAGTTTCATTCGCTGGGTGCTGATGCGGTTTAGTCAGTAATTTGTAGCCAACCACCCCAATTACCCCCACCACAACAATAATAGCAATAGGCTTAAGCATTTTAAAACTCACATTTCTTTTAATTAAATTTAGAGTCTTTATACCTTGTGCTCTTAGTCATAATTTAAACAAAAATGTAGGTTTTTTATTGCATTTCTGAAATTTGCGTAACATTAAAATATAAAACCACCTCGCTTAAAGAGATGGTTTTATGAACAAAAAAAGAGTTAATTGATTAGATCCAGACCACGTGAGATATCACGGATAATATCATTGATATCTTCTAAGCCTACTGATACACGTATTAAACCCTCTTGGATGCCAGCCGCAGCTTTAGCTTCAGCAGAAAGTTTGCCATGTGTAGTCGTTGCAGGATGTGTAATTGTTGACTTCACGTCGCCCAAGTTGCCCGTAATTGAAATAAACTTAGTATTATCAATGACCGTCCAAGCGCCTTCACGTTCGCCTTTAACAACGAAAGAAACAATCCCACCAAAACCAGTTTGCTGTTTAGCGGCAAGTTCATGGCCTTCTTGAGTTGGTAAACCAGCGTAGTAGACTTTTTCTACTTTTTCATGAGTAGATAACCATTCTGCAAGAATTTGAGCACTCTCACAGTGTGCTTTCATACGCAAACGTAAAGTCTCTAAACCTTTTAAGAAAACCCATGCATTAAATGGACTCATTGATGGGCCTAGTGTACGAACCACACCAAAAACTTCTTCCAATAACTGATGATTACCAACAACGGCGCCACCTAATGCACGTCCTTGCCCATCTAAATATTTAGTTGCAGAGTAAATTACAAGGTCTGCCCCAAACTTTAATGGTTGCTGTAAAACAGGTGTACAGAAGCTGTTATCAACAGCAAGTAATGCACCATTCGCATGAGCAATATCTGCAAGCGCTTGAATATCTGCGATCTCGGCCAGAGGATTAGACGGCGACTCAACAAATAAAAGTTTAGTTTCTGGACGTACTGCGTTTTTCCAATCGTCCAAATCACATAAATCGACAAATGTAATATCTACGCCAAACTTGGCAATATATTTTTCAAACAAGGCAACAACTGAACCAAAAACTGCTCTTGAGCAAATAACATGATCACCGGCTTTTAAATACGCCATAGTAACTGACAAAATCGCGCCCATTCCAGAGCTTGTCGCAACAGCACGTTCAGCACCATCTAAAGCTGCTAAACGTTTTTCGAACATCGATACAGTCGGATTGGTAAAACGAGAATAGATATTTCCTTGAACTTGACCAGAAAATTTTGCTGCAGCTTCTTCTGCATTTTCATATACAAAAGATGATGTCAAAAAAATCGGTTCGCCATGTTCACCTTCAAAACTACGAGTATGTCCGGTACGAATGGCTAAGGTATCAAGTTGGTATTCTAAATCATCAGACTGGTTCATTAAATGTTCGCCTTTACTGGTCATGTACTAAAAACTATCATCATTTTGAGTGTCTAATGTATTTAAGGTCAAGGTAAACCTTAAAATTATCGCTTAGACTTTATTCAATTTTTAGTAAATAGTTGGAAAAGCAAGATGAAACGCTTAAAGTCCCTTGTCTCTGAACAAAGTCAAATCAAGCACCTTTCTGCTCGACTATTTCACCCAAAAACATTAGTTCTATCGCAAAGCACGCCCTATGAAGTGATTGGTGAATTCAATCAAACCCGTATTCGCTATTACGCCGCAACACAAAAACAATTTAAAGAACCTTTAGTATTTGTTGCTCCACTCGCCATTAATATGGCGATTTATGATTTATACCCTTACCGTTCGCTGATTAAATACTTCCAAAATGCTGGCTTCGATGTCTATCTAGTAGATTGGGGCCGTTTAAAATTTAAAGATAGACATCTTAACTTTTTATCATTTATTGAAGATTTTATTCCTAAAGCGATTGAACTCATCCGAACACATTCAAAAAGTGAGCAAATCTCGCTACATGGATGGAGTATGGCTGGCATATTCGTCACTTTATATGCTGCACTTAACCAACCCAACCATATTAAAAACCTGATTGTTCTTGGTAGTCCAATAGATAGTTATGCCTCTGGTTATATTGGCAAACTCTATCGAACCATGAATCATTTTATTGGTCGCAATAAGAAAATTCAGGACCGTATTTATTCGGGATTGCCAAAACGTCTGATTCATAGCCCCGGAATTTTAAATTCGTTAGGGTTTAAAATTCTTGATCCTAAAGGCTGGTTTGAGGGACATATTCAATTACTAAAAAATTTGGACGATCTACAATTTGTACAAGAGCACGCAACATTAAGTAGCTTTTTAAATAATATGATTGATTACCCAGGTGGGATTAATCAGGATATGTTGTTTAATGTGTGGCTACAAAATCCGTTAAAACGTGGTTTTATTCAGTTAAAAGATAAAAAAATCGAATTAAAAAATATAGATTGCTCTCTTTTAGTTGGCGCGGGTCGTAGTGATCAGTTAGTGACTGCTGATGCAGCTTCTCCATTAAGTCAATTGACTAATAGCCAAGATGTCACATTTACTCTTATTCCTGGCGGTCATTTAGGCCTAATGTCGAGTCAGGCAAGTGCTCTGGAGTTTTGGCCAAAAATGGCAAAATGGCTAACCGAACGTTCAACACAAATTTAAAGATAAGGTTATGAGTCAATCTGTTGCATTTATTGGTTTAAGTGCAATGGACTACCCTATGGCGGCACATTTATCAAAAAAACTTCGACTGTCTAGATATGGAATCGAAAAATCGAAAAGGTCAAAGAACATGCAGCAGACTATGGCACAAAGTCTGTCCTACTAGTGCATGCGGTATAAGCAGATATTATCTTTTTATGTTTACCGACAAGCGCTTTAGAAGACTATTTAACCCACCACACAAACTAAATATGAAACCAGATATGCTCTAATTTAAAATATTAAATTAATATAATTCGAAATAATTTTATTAAAAAAAAGCCCATTTCAATTTTAGAAATGGGCTACTAAAACAAAAAACTATCAAACGCAGCAATTAAGCACCCTATAATAGAAGTTTAAATATGTAAAATCAATACATCTTTCATTTGAATTGTAAACTCAGATTAATTATGAATTATTTATATTCTACAAAATAAAAGAAAAAGCTCATTTCCGTCTAAATTAAAATGAGCCTAGTGAATTCCACTTAATCCTGAAATACAAAATGTGATAATTATCACGTTTTGTATTTTTATAATGTCATCGATATATCTCTTTTTCATTGACCCAATTTCAAACTCAAGCCGTCTATTTAGCAAATGAAAAAGCGCTAAAATTTTATCTTTTCCTAAAATTTTTTTATATTATCAACTCAAGTACAACTCGGTTTTTGTCTTATCAATATGATTTAGATTGAATTAAATGTTAATCAAATTTTAAAAACATATATATAATTTTGTTTAAGTTTATGTTTTTATTTGATTTTTATAAATTATTGATATGTAAAGTTTTTATTTATTTTGTGAACAAATTATCAACCAAAATGACACTTGAGTAATTAATAGTCATTGAAATATTGGTAATAAACCTTATATTGAATACAGGTTCATACCTTTAACTGAGGAAACGCTCATGAATAAATTTATGGTTGCAGTCTTTACTGGCATGGTAAGTATTGCTGGTTTAAGTGTTCAAGCTGCAACACCTGAGCAAGAATGTCAGAAATTGCAAGACGATTATAATTTGATTTATGCATCAAAAGGCTTTTGCTTTAAAGATCCTGATGCTAAAGAAAAATATGGTAATGAAAACTGTCATACGACAAAACCAAAGTTTTCTGACAAAGAGCAACAACGTCTTGATGCTATTAAAGAGCGTCAGAAAGAATTGAAATGTAAGTAATTTTTAAAGGAATAATACATGGCATACGATGATCAAAATATCTTCGCAAAAATTTTACGTGATGAACTTCCAGCGATAAAAATCTATGAAGATGATCAAGTTCTAGCTTTTATGGATATTATGCCTCAAGCCGATGGTCATACATTAGTTATTCCAAAAACACCTGCTGTTACACTCCTTGATTTACCTCCAGAAGCAGCTGCATATACCATACAAATCGTTCAGAAGATTGCGAAGGCAATGGAAAAAGCCCTCAATTTAGAAGGTATTGTCTTAATGCAACTTTCTGGAGCAGCGGCAGGACAAACTGTTCCGCATGTTCATTTTCATCTTATTCCTACAAATGTGCATCAACTTGGACGTCATGCTGTAGAGTTAGGAGACCAAGAAAAAATTAAAGCATTAGCTGAGAAAATTAAAGCAGCTCTTTGATTTTTAATTTATTAAAGCGGAGTTTTGACTCCGTTTTTTTTCGTCTAAAAACTATATAAAAACTAAAATAATTAATTTATTTCTAAATTTTAATCGTCATAAAACTGTCATTTAGTTTTCACGCCCCTGTCATAAAGTTTGCCGATACTGCTTAGCAAGTTGGTGAGCTTTTGTAACTTTTTGTACATAAGTCAACTACAAAATAAATAGTTAACTAGGCATACGCCATTTTTAAAACTTTTGGAGAAATCTCAATGAAGAAATTGCTACTCGCTGCCGCAGTTGCAACTTTGAGCATAAACGCGGTGCAAGCAGCGCCAACTTTGTATGGCAAACTAAATGTTTCTATTAACCAAGTTGACAATAAAAATTTCGATGGAAAAAGTGACGTTACCGAAATTAACTCAAACTCTTCTCGCATTGGGGTAAAAGGCGAAGAGAAATTAACTGACAAGTTATCTGCGGTTTATTTGGCTGAATGGGCAATTTCTACTGATGGTTCAGGTTCTGATACTGATCTTAGTGCGCGTAACCGTTTTATCGGTTTAAAAACTGAAGGTGTTGGTACATTAAAAGTAGGTAAGTATGATTCTTACTTCAAAACTGCTGCTGGTGGTAACCAAGACATCTTTAATGACGATACACGTTTAGATATTACCAACATCATGTACGGCGAAAACCGTTTAGACAACGTAGTTGGTTTTGAATTAGACCCTAAATTATTAGCTGGTTTAACTTTCAACATCATGGCTCAAACTGGTGAAAGCACCTCTGATAGCAAACAAGGTGAAACTGGTAAAGACAGCAAAAATGACAGCTTTGACTCAGTATCAACTGCGCTTGGTTATGAAAACAAAGACATTGGTTTAGCAGTAGCTGCTGCTGGTGACTTTGGTATTAAAGGTAAATATGCTGCTTACGGTCTGAAAGATGTTTATACAGATGCTTACCGTGTGACTGGTTCTTATGACATCGCAAAATCAGGTTTTGTTGTAGGTGCTTTATGGCAACATGCTGAACCTACTGATGATTTGACTGCATATGGTCAATCATATAAATCAGATGGTTCAATCGATAAAGCTGGTAAAGCTTACCGTGGTTTAGAGGAACAAGCATATGCAGTAACAGCTGCTTATAAAATTCCTAACACTAAACTAAAAGTAAAAGCAGAATATGCTTCTGCTGAAACACAAGTAAGTGGTCAATCAGATCGTAAAATTGATTTGTATGGTTTAGGTCTTGATTACCAAATCAATAAACAAGCTCGCTTTTACGGTATCGTTGCTCAACAAAAACGCGACTGGTTAAATGATGACGACAAGCAAACTGTTGTAGGTACTGGTATCGAATATAACTTCTAATTAGTTATCTTTGATTCATATCTAAAATAAAAGGGCTAATGCCCTTTTATTTTATTATGCAGATTTAAAAAGCCGATATTTTTATACCGGCTTTTTTAACTTTGTATCTTACTTTAAGAAACCACTTACAAGATTCATGACGTTTTGAATGTCTTGATTTGCTTCTTGATGATCGGTACTGTCACCTTGAGGTGTTAATGAGTCAATGACCTGAGGTAAGACAGAAGCAATTGCACCGTAAACTTGCTCTTTTGGCGCTTGGGATTGCTGAGCAACTTGCTCAATGTCGGCTGGATTAAACAAACTCTGTAATTGTTGAGTCGGAACTTCGCTATTACTTTGATTTGGATCAACCCAGCTTTGAACCTGACTACCTAAACCCGCACCTTTCAACTTTTCTAAAGCTGCTTGTAAACCACCTTGTTGTTGAACCCAGCCTAAGATTAGAGGCACAACTGCAATTAATAAGCTTTGTACACCGCCACCTGTTTGAGGTGTGTTGTTATTATTTCCAGTCACTTGACCTAATACAGAACCTAGTACGCCTCCAAGACCACCTTGAGTACCAGATGAAGTATTACCGCCCATTTGTCCTAATACTGAACCTAAAATTCCACCTAAACCACCTTGTCCTGACGCTTGCTGATTCCCACCTAAAGCTTGCTTAGCCAAAACTTCTACAATGTTGCTTAAATTTGTCATGTGTAACTCTTATGTATGGTTTATACATGAGCATACGCGGATTCTTGTTAAGACAGCAAAAGCCAAATTGTTAAATTTTGAAAGAGATTGAGTGCTCTTTTACCAGCGGAATTTATTCCAGTTCTCTGGGTTTGCCCAGAACTTTGAATTAAACCAATCTGGAACATGCTTATAGGTCAAAATGTTAAATTGCCATAAAGCAAAATCACTATCATGTGAAGTTTTATCAATGAGTTGCGTAAAACCTAAAGAACGTAATAACTGTTCATCACTGCGTTTGCTTACGACAACAATTCGTTTTGCTAATAAATCACGTAGTTTTACTAATAATTGTGACTTTTGTACTTCAGTTATGGACTGCATTTCATCAGTATCAAACAATACAAAACCCAAGTCATAACGCTGAGTAAAAGGCAGACTTAAAAGCTCAGTTACGGTAAAATAGTGCCATTGAATTGCGTTATTCTGGTCAATTTTCTGGCCAATACAAAGTGCAGTATGAATGGGCTGTTCGTTTGATAAATCGTCTAGCATAGAAGTGATGACATTTTGTTCAGCCATAACTGCAACCCTTAATTGAAAGATGTGAGTTTAAACTTTATGGAACTACAAGGCATTTGCCATAAAATGCATGCAGGCCTAAAAGATGCTAGTGTAACTGATCAACAGACAACCAAGGCAAATGTTGAATACAAATTTGTATTAGACCGTTCAGAAATTGATCTTCCTTTTAATTTAGGACAAGAACTAGAAATCGAATGGACAGGTAATATTTATTGCACTTCTTGTGGCACTAAAACACCCAAGTCTTATTCTCAAGGCCACTGCTTTAAATGTTTTAAAACCAAAGCAGAATGCGACCTATGCATTATGAAACCTGAAACATGCCACTACCATTTAGGTACGTGTCGTGAAGATGACTTTGCCCACAATGTTTGTTTCCAACCTCATATTGTGTATTTGGCGAATTCGAGTGCTCTCAAAGTAGGTATTACGCGTGTTAGCCATATGCCAGGTCGCTGGTTAGATCAGGGCGCAACACAAGCCTTACCTATTTTAAAGGTAGGATCACGCCGTTTATCTGGTCAGCTTGAAACCATGTTTGGTTCTATGGTTGCTGACAAAACTGATTGGCGCAAACTCCTTAAGGGTGAAGCTGAACCTTTAAATATGGTTGAACAACGTGACCAGTTAATTGAAGAGTTCGCACCTAAAATTCAAACTATACGTGAGGAATTCAGTCAAAACCTTGAATTTAACGAAACAGTTGAGTTGCTCGAAGATGAGTTACCACGTGAGTTTGTTTACCCGGTTGAACACTATCCTGAAAAAATTAAATCGTTAAATTTGGATAAAACTCCAAAAATTCGCGGTGTATTACAAGGTATTAAAGGTCAATATTTAATTCTTGATATTGGTGTTATTAATATCCGTAAATATACAGGTTACGAGTTAATCGTACGTGCCTAAGTAAGTTTTAAAGCCCCTAAAATGGGGCTTTTTAATTAATATGATTAAGTTAATCTGTTCCGAAATAACCAAGCGGCTAAAGGTAAAGTGACCAGTCCAAGTATAATCATTGGAATAAAGTTGTATTTCACTTGTGCAAAGCTTGCACCCTCTAGATAAACCCGCTGTACCAGATTAATTCCAAACCTTAAGGGATTTGCGTAGGTTGCTATTTCGAGTGCTTTAGGCATATTTTCTACTGGTGTAAGTAACCCTGAAAGCAGCATCAAAGGCATAATCAATAAAAATGTAAAAAGCATAGCCTGTTGCATATTTAAAGATAATGCTGAAATTGATAAGCCTACCCCGACTACGGCCACATTAAAACTCAACAAACCAAAATAAAGCAGCCCAATAGAGCCATTCATTGGAATTTTAAACCAGAAAAAAATGATTAATAAAATAATGGTTGATTGCATCAATCCGACAAAAATTGGTGGCAAAGCCTTACCAATCATAATTTGTAATGGCGTATAGGGTGTAACTAACAATTGATCGAATGTTGCCTGTTCACGTTCACGTGCTACAGATAAAGCCGATAGAAGTAATGTCTGCATCATACTTAATGCCGCAATTAATGAAGGCATTAAACTCCATCGAGATTCTTGATTTGGGTTGTACCATGTTCTGGTTTCAATACTAACAGGTAAGCCTGAATTAAATTTTTGCTGATTAAACTGATTAATAATTTTATTTACATAAGAACCTGCCACTACAGCTGTGGAGGAATTCCTACCATCAATAATCACCTGTATGACAGAGCTCTGGTTATTATTTAATTTACTCTCAAAGTCTGAAGGTATTGTAATCACGACTAATGCTTTACGGCTATCAATGACCTGTTTGATTTGGTCGGTATATTCAAGCGTTGCAACGCGCTTAAAAATACCAGAACCTTCCAGTTTTGAAATCAGCTCATGTGAAACCTGTCCATTACTCTGATCTAAAATTGCATAATCAACATGGTTAACGTCATACGTAGCAGCATAACCAAATAAAAGTGCTTGCATCAGTGCCGGTACAAACAGAATGGCTCTATTTGCAGGATCACTAAAAATAGTCAAGAATTCTTTTTTGACTAAAAAACTTAAATGTTTCAGCCAAATCAACAGTTGCTGCCACATAACTTTATCTCAACCGTTTTTTGAGTGAAAAGTTTACGGCACATATCAAAACAACGATATATCCCAATAAAATACCGCATTCTTTAAACCATAACTTCCAATCATCACCTCCCATAAATAAGGTTTTAATTAAAATCATAAAATGCGTAGCAGGAAGTAACTGACTCACAATTTGCACAACCAACGGTAAATTGCGTGTATCAAAAACAAAACCTGAAAGCATGAGTGCGGGCATAAAACTTGCCAGTAAGGCAATTTGGCTCGCCTGAAATTGGCTTTGAGCAAAGCCTGATATGGTTAAACCCAGTAATAAAGAAACAATTAAATATAAAAATGAAGCCGATAAAATTGAGAATAATGACCCGCGCATGGGCACTTCAAAAATAAAATGCGCGGCAATAATACAAATAATAATATCAATCATGCCGACCACAACGTAGGGAATGAGCTTTGCTAATACAATTTCAAATGGCCGTACAGGGGTAACAAATAAGGCTTCCAATGTTCCCCTTTCCCTTTCACGGGCAATTAGCAACCCAGTTAAAAATACGCCAATTAAAGTTAAAATTAACACCATTAAACCAGGCACTAAAAACCAAGTGCTATTACCAGACTCATTGAACCATATGCGTTGTTCAATATTAATAGTGCTTGAAGATGCTAATATTGCGTTTCGATCAATCTCTATAGACGACGCCGTTGCCAAAGCGCCTGCAACATAACCTTCTAATGCTGTTGCTATGGTAGTTGATGTACCATTCAATAATAATTGAACTTTTGCCGTACCGCGCTGAGCTTGATTGGCGAAATCTGAAGGGACATGCAAAATTGCATCAATTTCTCCGTCTCGTATAGCTTGTTCCGCTTCAGGCAAATTATAAAATTGCTGACTAGTTAAATATCGAGAACCACTTAAACCAGCTAAAGCCTGAGTTGCCTGTGGTGAAGATTGATCTACTACAACACCGACTCTTGCCTGATTTAAGTCAAAAGAAAGTCCATAACCAAATAGTAAAATTAAGACGATAGGTAGAACTAGACCAATTGCGAGACTGCTTTTATCACGAATGAGCTGCTTAGTTTCTTTACGAATTAACGCTGTTAATCGATGCCAAATTGCAAACTGACTCATTGTAGACCTCCTAAACAGCATGCCTTAACGCACGTGCTTGCTCCACAATTGCTATAAAAGCCTCGTTCATATCACCAATATATTTATCTTTACTTGCTAATTCTCGGACTTGTTGGGGTGAACCTAAGGCTAATAACTTTCCGGCATCCTGTATGGCAATGCGGTCACAATATTCCGCCTCTTCCATAAAATGAGTCGTAACAATGATCGTGATGCCTTGATTTGCGAGCTCACCGATGCTGTACCAAAATGAACGCCGTGCAAGCGGATCAATTCCGCTAGTAGGTTCATCTAAAAATAAAATTTCCGGTTCATGCAGTAATGCAGCAGCCATAGATAGCCGTTGTTTATAACCGCCCGGTAAATCACCGCTTTTAATATGAGACTTTAAGTCATATTGCTGTAATGCTTTATCAATTTGTTGTTTTAACTTTTCACCCGATAAACCATAGGCTCCACCAAAAAATTTGAGGTTCTCTAAAACAGTTAAATTACTATACAGTGCAAATTTTTGAGAGACATAACCCACCTTAGCCCTCGCTTCAGCTCGAGCGGTGCGTAAATTTTTACCAGCAACTTCCAAATAACCACTACTTGCTGGTAGCAATCCACACAACATTCGAAATGTGGTCGTTTTACCCGCCCCATTTGGCCCAAGTAATCCAAAGATTTCACCACGCTGTACATCAAATGATGTGTTAGCGACAGCAGTAAAATTTCCAAAAGTTCTCACTAAATCTTTGACTACGATGACAGGTTGGTCTGATTTCAACTCATGATTTTTGAGTAAGTTAAAATTTTGCTCAGAAGTTAATATATGCTTTCGTTGCTTTTGAACCTGCTGTAACAACATCATAAAAGCATCTTCAAGCTCAGGTTCTCGCGTACTTGCTATTAGCTCTAGAGGTAAAGCTTCGGCTGATAGTTCTTTTTGGCGACTAATAAAACGTACTTGTTCACCTTTTGGAACAGCATCAATAATTTCTAGATGATGATCAAATAATTTAGCTTGTACAGTCCGTGATTTAATATTTGCAGGAGGTTTTACTTGCCATGTTTGCCCACGTGCTATTTCTTTTAATTGTTCTGGAGAACCCTGCTTTAAAATTTTACCCTCATGCATGATATACACTTGAGCACATTTTTCTGCTTCATCCATATAAGCAGTGCTTATGATTACGCTTAAGTTTTCTTCCTGAACAAGCTGTTCAATAATGATCCATAAATCTCGTCTTGATAAAGGGTCCACTCCAACGCTTGGCTCATCAAGTAAAAGTAACTCTGGGGAGCGAACTAAGGTACATGCGAGTCCTAATTTTTGTTTCATCCCACCAGAAAGTTGGCCTGCTAGGCGTTGAGTGAATTGAGTAAGATCCGTTATTTCCAATAACCGCTTAAACCTTTTCCCCCGTACATCCTTTGAAACGCCGTGTAAGTCAGCATATAAATCTAAATTTTCCTGTACGCTTAAATCCTCATAGAGTCCAAAGCGTTGTGGCATATAGCTAATACGCTCTTGTACAGCTTGTGGATTTTTACTTACGTCAATTCCAAGTACATTTAATGAACCCGAAGTGGCTTTATATAATCCAGCTATTAACCGCAATAAAGTTGTTTTCCCCGAACCATCTGGTCCAACTAAAGCAGTAAGTTCTCCTTTATTAATTTGCATATTCAAATGATCAATTGCAGTAAGATCTGCTGACTTTTTACTCACAGCTTTAAAAGTCATGACTAAATCATGGACAGAAACCACCATATTTTCATTGGTCATGGGTTTTCTCACCTGAAGCAAGTGGAATTTTTACCGTAACAGGCTGCCCCATTTTTAATCGATCATTTGGATCATTTACATACACTCGAACTTCATAAACCAGTGTTGTTCTAATTTCTTCGGTTTGTACGGTTTTTGGTGTGAACTCAGCCACTGAAGATATATAGCCAATTTTTCCATTAATGGGCTGATGAGGATAAGAGTCACGAATGACTTGGGCAGTACCACCCAACTTAATGGAACTTAGGTCTTGTTCATTTACATACACACGAATCCATTTGGGATCGGTCAAAGCCAATGTATAAACGGCCTTTTGCGCAGTTGTCATATCGCCAACTTCTTGTAGACGTGCTCGAACTACTGCATTTACAGGAGATTTTAGTTCAGTCTGGGTAAGGTTATAGTTAATTAAATCTAAATTAGCCTGCGTGACTTCATATTGTGCCTTGGTCGCTTCACGATCTTCTTGTCTAGTACCTTTAATTAATAATTCTAAACTGGCCTGTCTTTCTCGAACCGCTGCTTGCGCACTTTGCTGATTACTTTTGGCATAGTCCAACTCTTGTTGGCTAATCGCCCGTCCATCTGTACTACTCACCAAAACTTGTAAACGCTGTAAGTTTTTATCTGTTTTATCTAACTCTGCTTGAGCAGAAGCGAGTTGTGCTCTTGCTTGGGTAATTTCTTCAGGACGAGCCCCTACTTCTTGTTTAATAATTGTCTCTTTTTGGGCTTTGAGCTGTGCTTGTGCTTGTTTTGCCTGAATTTGTAATGCATCGCTATTAAGGGTCGCTAGTAACTGGCCTGTTTGAACTTTATCGCCTTCTTGGACTAAAAGTTTCTGAATACGCCCCGACTGTTCAAATGCAAGTGAAACTTGGCGGATATCAACATTCCCATATAAAGTTAAAAAACTATCTGATTGTTTTTTATTATTATAATTCCACGCCCAAAAGCCGATGAGACCCACAGCCATAATAACTAGAACACCGGCAATCACTTTTTTATTCATCTTATTAGCCTTCTTATTAAATTCAAATTTTCTTAGTTTAAATTCAATTTAAATTTAAATTACCTTAATCTTTGGTTAAAAGATATACTTTTATGGTGAATTAAAATTAGGTTTAAATATGTCCAGATCTAGACGAAGTGATGGTGACTTAACAAAATCTAAAATTATTGAGGCAGCAGGACCTTTAATTGCCCAATATGGTTTTGCAAAGACAGCGAACAAAACAATTGCCCAAGCTGCAAATGTTGATTTGGCTGCTATCAATTATCACTTTGATGGCCGAGATGGTTTATATCAAGCCGTTTTATTAGAAGCTCACGCCCACTATCTAAATGAAAAATACCTACTAGAGCTTGTTGAGAGTGCTCACTCTCCAGAAAAAAAATTAAGCTTATTACTTGAGACTTTATTGCTTAAATTAACTGAAAAAGATGTCTGGCATGGCAAAGTCTTTATTCGTGAACTGTTTTCGCCTTCTGAACATTTATTAAGTTTTATTGAATTTGCAGGAATGAGAAAATTTTTTCTCATTCGTAAGTTAATTAGCCAAGTGGCCGGCTTAGATGAAAATGATCCAGCTGTTTTACCGTGTATTTTAAGTGTTATGACGCCTTGCATGATGCTGATTATTGCAGGACCGAATGCTCAAGCACCTGAGCCTCTCAAGAATATCGCCCAGATGCCATTACATGATTTAGTTGAACATTTTAAGAAGTTTTCATTGGCTGGTTTAAAAGCAATTAGCCCTTCAAATCTTAAAAGTTAACTATTTAAACATTGCAAAATTGCCCTTACTGGATCTTCTGTATTTCCAGAAATAAGCTGTTTATGCATGGTTAAATGTTGCATCACTTGAATTTGAGCTTTTTCAATATTCATCAATTTTTCTATTTCAGCTGCTAAATTTTCTGGTGTTGCATCAGCCTGAATTAGCTCTTCAATGATTTTTTTACCCGCAATAATATTCGGTAAAGAATAGTAAGGAATTTTCACCAAAAACTTAGCAATTAAATAGGTCAACCAATGCAACTTATAAAAAGTGACCATCGGTCTATGCATTAACATTGCTTCTAATGTCGCAGTTCCAGAGGCTAGCGCGATAATATCACTTGCATTCATGACCATACGGCCAACTTTAGACTCGCTATCTGTATTTTCTAAAATATGAATGCAAGCTTTTAAATGAGGCGCTAATTGTTCAACACCCTGCTCAATCTGTTGCTTACGGGCATCATTAATTGCTGGAATTAAAAATTGGATGTCTCGATATTTTGTATGCAAAATATTAGCAGCACCCAGCAGCATAGGAAGGAGTCGCTCTACTTCACCTTTTCGACTACCCGGTAACAAAGCGATATATTTTTGATTTTCATTAAGACCTAATTGCTGTTTAGCAATTTGAATTGGATTTTCTAACGGTAATTGTTTAGCTAGCGGATGACCTACAAATGCTGCTGGAACTTCATATCGTTCATAGAAAACTTTTTCAAAAGGAAATAAACAAAGAACTAAATCTATACTCTGCTTAATGCCATGAACACGCCCTTGGCGCCACGCCCAAACTGATGGGCTCACATATTGAACTGTTTTTATTGGAAGATTCTTTTCTTTAATACTTTTAGAAAGTCTAAGGTTAAAATCTGGCGCATCAATACCAATAAAAATATCAACGGGATTTTGAGTCCATTGACTGATTAGACCATCCCGCACGGCGAATAATTTTTTTAAGTCTTTTAATACCTCAACAATCCCCATCACAGACAGAGTTTCCATTGGGTAATAACTGTTAAAACCTTCAGCAATCATTTGAGGACCGCCGATTCCCTCAAATTCAGCATCGATTCCTTGTTCTCGAAAACTACGCATGAGCTTAACGCCAAGCGTATCTCCTGAAACTTCCCCAACTACAATGCCTATTTTAAGTTTTCGGTTTGCCAAGGCGATTTACCCAAGAATTTGAAATAACGCATTCTAGCATAGAGGTTTATCAATCTTGAACTTGATCAATACGTACTCACAAAAAGTAGCCATAGCCTACATTATCTAAAATTACATTCATTCACGATCTTTTAATCCAAATTAACAATGCAATTTGAATTGTAGCTTACATTTACAAACAATAGAATAAATGAGAATTATTTACATTATCCTTAACACTATGAATATCCCACCTCGACCATTTAAGCTATCAGTCATCGCCTGCGCAATTTGTTATGCGAACTTGACCTATGCTCAAGACACAGATGTCCAAGCTTTACAGACGATCCAAGTTAAAGCATCAAATGCCGAGCAGTCATCTGAACAAACCAAAGCATACAATGTTAAAAATTCGAGTAGCGCAACCAAGCTTAATATTGAGGCTAAAGAAACTCCTCAGACCATTAATGTGGTTACTCGTCAGCAAATTGAAGATTTCGGACTTAACAGTACCCGAGATGTTTTAAAAAATACTCCCGGTGTAACCGTCTCTAATCAAGAAACTGAGCGAACTACTTATATGGCTCGCGGCTTTGAGATCTCAAATATATTAACTGACGGCGTGGGTTTTCCCCTCTCAGGTTATAACTATAACAATACGAATCCTGATACTTATTTCTATGATCGTGTAGAAGTCGTTAAAGGTGCTGATTCTTTAACTAATGCCTTCGGTGATCCAAGCGCAACAATCAATAATATTAGAAAACGCCCGACTCAAGAACTCCAAGCAAGTGGCGGTGTAAGTTATGGTTCTTGGGATACGCAGCGTTATGAAGCTGACGTATCGGGCTCAATTGTCCCGAGTGGAAAAGTACGTGGCCGTATCATGGGCTATGAGCAAACCGGTGATTCTTACCTTGATCGATATTCGTCAGAGAGAAATGGTTTCGCAGGTATTATTGAAGCTGATTTAACAGATAGTACTTTACTTACCGCAGGTTATAGCCAAGAACAAAATAAACCCAATGCAAACAACTGGGGTGCTCTGCCTTTGTTAGATGCCAATGGCAAACAAATTTCGTATGACCGCTCATATAATCCCAACCCCGATTGGGCACATTGGGATAATGAAACACAAAATGCTTTTGTCGAGTTAAAGCAAAAAATTAATGAGCAATGGGCAGCAAAGCTAACCTATAACTATCTTGATACCAAGCATAATAGTCGTCTTCTTTATTATTATGGTTATCCAAAAGCTGATGGATCAGGTGTTTCTCTAACCCCTTGGGGTGGTCAAGAGCACCAAGAAAAACATGCTGTCGATTTTAATCTCGAAGGAACATATAAACTTTTCAATCGAGAACATGAGGCATCTTTAGGCTATAGCTATGTACGTAGTCATCAGCAAGATAAACAATCTACAGGAACGATTAACGATAGTAACGTTATAAAATCAACCACTACAGATTGGGCAAGTTGGACACCGCAATCTATAACTTGGTCGGATTTTACGGAAGCCGCAAACTATACGCAAAATATTGATTCAATCTACGCCGCTACACGTTTACATCTCAATGAAGATTTAAAACTTTTACTGGGTGCCAACTATGTTAAAGCTGAAAGTAAAGGCGAAAGCTATGGTTCCCCCATGTCATATCGTGAGAGTAAAGTCTCGCCATATGTTGGACTAACCTATAACTTTACACCTGAATATACGGGTTATATGAGTTACACCTCAATTTTCCGTCCTCAAACTGGTATTGATAAAGATACCAATCAAGCTTTAAAACCTATTGAGGGTAAAAGCTATGAAATGGGCATAAAAAGTTCATGGTTAGATGACCGTTTAACAGGAACACTTTCAGTATTTAAAACTGAACAAAATAATTACCCTCTACGCAGCTCTGATGGAAATCCACTTAATCGAAAAGTACCAACGAGTGATTTAGAGTCACAAGGTGTAGAAGTCGGTCTATCTGGTCAAATCACAGATAACGTGAATCTTTCTTTCGGCTATGCCCAATTTAGTATTAAAGATATTAAGAATGGCGGCGAAGCAAGAACTTATAACCCGAACCAGACACTTAACCTGCTAACTACCTACACACCACCAGTTTTACCGAAGCTGAAAGTTGGTGCAGGCTTACACTGGCAAGATGGGATAAAGCTATATGATTCAACTGTTAACAGTACGATCAAACAAGATGCATATGCTTTAGTCAATTTAATGGCAAGCTATGAAGTCAATGATCATATTACGCTTCAAGCAAATGGTAATAATATTTTCGATAAGAAGTATTTATATAGCTTCCCTAATGGCCAAGGATTTTATGGTCCTTCTGCCAACTATACAGTTGCTGTAAAGTTTAAATATTAATATCGTAGCCAATCCCAATTTAGGGATTGGCTTTACTTATTATTTTTTGTGTATGTGTCAGTAAAGATGTCCAAAACTGTAAATCTCCCAATGTCATATCGTATAAAAGTTTTCTATCGATTCTTGCTAGTTTTCGGTATGGGCTTTGCCTGTATGGCATATTTAAGTCTTGGACTCATTGGAATTTTCCTTTTGACCCTCGACAAAGCTGAAGCTATATATCTCGCTGCATTTATAGCAATTTTATTTTATGTCATCTTTGTAATCGTTGGTTTCTGTGTTCAATCACTTTTGAAACTCACTGGGCTATCAATTGTTCTATGTGCCCTTTTCTTTTTTGTGACACGTATGGTGGGTTATGCATAAGGGTATACGTCAATCTATGGCATGGCTACACTCATGGACTGGCTTAATATTTGGATGGCTCGTATTTGCCATTTTCTTAATGGGGAGTTTGTCCTATTACCGCCATGAAATTACTTTATGGATGCAGCCTGCACTTGCGCAATATGAAGTAAAACAAGATATTGCCATTAAAACAGCCTATCAATACTTACAAGAACACGCTCCAGACGCCAAATCTTGGTACTTAACTGTTGCTACCACAAAAAGCCCGGTAAACACCATGTATTGGGAAAAACCTGATGGAGGTTATGGCAATGTCACACTTGATGCTAACACGGGAAAAGAACTTCAACTTTCGGCAACTGAAGGTGGCGACTTTTTTTACCGCTTCCATTACCAGCTTTTTGGCATTCCAATAATAGTTGGGCGATTAGTCGTATGTCTTGCCGCATTTATTATGCTCATTGCTTTGATTTCAGGCATTATTACCCACAAAAAAATATTCACCGACTTTTTTACTTTACGTACATTTAAGTCTCAGCGTTCATGGCTAGACTTTCACAATATTTCTTCAGTCGTTGCACTGCCCTTCTTTTTAACCATTACATTTACAGGCTTAGCTATTTTCTTTTATTTATATCTGCCTTGGGGAATGCAAAAGATTTACCCTGAAAACCCTTATCAATATTTTACCGAAATCCGTACAAAGACTGTACTTGAGAATCAATCAATTCAGCCTGCTCAAAACTTAGCTATTGATAAGCTATTGAACCAAGTTCAACAAAGTTGGGGTAATCAACCTTTATCAACAATAAGTGTAAAAAATCCGAATACCAATCAGGCGCAAATTACATTTATTCAGCAAGAAGATCACTCAATCACTCGTAATCAAGCTCAAATTACATTAAATGCTTCAACTGGCAAAGTCTTAGAAGACACACGTAATAATAGTCCTATTGCAACGTTAAATGCGGGTGTCTATGGACTACATATGGCAACATTTGCTCAGCCTTTACTTCGTTTAGGATTCTTTTTCTCAGGTATTTTAGGCTGTGTAATGATTGCCTCTGGTTTGTTACTGTGGAGTCTTAAACGACAAATTCAAAATAAGAATAGTAAGTTTCATTTCGGGCACTATTTAGTTGACCGTTTAAATGTTGCAGCGTTTGTTGGCTTACCTTGTGCAACTGTCGCCTATTTAAGCGCCAATCGATTATTTACAGTCACTTCAACTACAATAAATTATGAAATCTATAGTTTTTTCTTAGTCTGGCTCATCAGCTTAATCATTGCTTTATTCACTAAAAAGCAGCATTTATGGCGAACTCAACTTTGCATTTTTATTATGCTGTGTATTGCACTTCCCATCTTAAATCTAATTTATTTGCTTAAACATGAGTATGTTCAAAGTCTCAGAGATTATTGGACCTTTGCACGTGTAGATGTATTTTTGTGGATCTTTGCAGCTTTAGCAATTTTTATATTCTTCAAAATTCAACCTATTCAACATAAAGCTGTAGAAAAGATTCAAAAAAAGCTGAATAAATTAAATACTGAGGTGAGCTCATGATTTTTATAGCTTTCATCTTAATTTTATTAGGAATGTATTTGTTATTTATGGCCAGCGAAAAATATCGATCGCCCAAATCAACAGGTCATTTCAAATCATTAGCTCAAAAATATTACCCTCAATTTAAAATAGCTGCATTCATATTATTTGTTTTATGTGCATTTATTCTTATTCACCACTATAACTTTTCAATTGGTTTTGTCAGTTGGTGGATCTTTGCAACGCCATTAACTTTTGTCCTGATACTTTTACTTAATCCGCTAAAGTCATCAAAATAATCATTTTCTTTAAAAAAGATTAAATATAGTACAAGCTAAGCAAAATTTTAGTTGCTTAGCTTTTTTTTGCATAAGTAAATCATTATTCATGACAACTGTTTATCTCTAAAAGGAATAAGATATCTGCGTTTCGTGATAAGTGGCGATAAAGATGTCTGGTGCTTTTGAATTTATCTTAGCGGGTATGTTAGTTGGTTTCTGTGTAGGGATTACAGGAGTTGGTGGTGGATCATTAATGACACCAATTTTAATTGGTCTTTTTAGAATTGAACCTCATATCGCAATTGGTACCGATTTACTTTATGCCGCAATCTCAAAATTTTGTGGATCAATGGTTCACGCTAGAAAACTCAATATTGTCTGGCCAATTGTATTATGGCTAGCTGTAGGCAGTATTCCTGCATCTTTCGCTACCACTTGGGTACTTGAACATTTTTTAAGTCAGTCAACACACTATAAAGCTGTACTCACCATGGTATTAGGCTTTATGTTGACCTTAACTGGTGTTTCTATCATTTTCCGTTCTCGTATTGAAAAATTCTTCAATAAATTCAGAAGTAAAGAAGTCACTCAAACTGAGACTGAGCATTTAGCTATTCATAAAAAACGTAGCTTTATTGTGGTTATGGGTATCATTTTAGGTGTATTCGTAACACTTTCATCTGTCGGTGCAGGTGCATTTGGGATTATGGCCCTTGTGATCATGTTCCCGAACTTGCCAATGATTCGAATTATTGGTTCAGATGTGGTACATGCAGTATTACTGACCTTAGTGGCCGGCCTTGGACACATGAGTGCTGGTAACGTCGACTTTACACTTCTTATGTGGTTATTGGTGGGTTCAATTCCAGCGATTATTGTAGGTACGCTCATTAGTTCTCGTATGCCAGAACGTTTAATCCGAAAAATTTTAGGGATTACCCTATTTGCCCTCGGTGTTAACTTTATGGTTCACCCAGTCAAAGCAAAACCGAAAGCACCTGTGGTACAACAAGCTGTGGTTGCTGAAAAAACAAGCAACTCAGCTGAAAGATAGCAAAATCAATAAGATTTTTCCAAACTGAAATACCATGCGATGTAGTATTTTCATAATTATTTCATGGTATATTCAGTACACAAAACAACCTTTAGTATGATCGAACCAGTGACAGCAATGACTACACATTTAAATTCCGTTTCAAAGCCAGATATCGACGACGTTAATATTAAAAGCATTCAAACTCTTGTAACACCAAATGAGCTTAAATCAGAACTTCCTTTATCTGATGTTGCTTCACAAACTGTTCTAAAAGGCCGCGAAACTATTCGTAATATTTTAGATGGTTCAGATAAGCGTCTGTTTGTCGTTATTGGTCCTTGCTCTATTCATGATCCAAAAGCTGCTCACGAATATGCCGATCGTTTAAAAGCACTAAGCGAAAAGGTTAAAGATACTCTATATCTAGTGATGCGTGTTTATTTTGAAAAACCACGTACGACAATTGGGTGGAAAGGTCTAATTAATGACCCTGACATGAATGACTCGTTTAATATTGAAAAAGGTTTACGTATTGGTCGTAAGCTTTTACTTGAGTTAAATGAAAAAGGTTTGCCATGTGCAACTGAAGCACTTGACCCAAACTCTCCACAATACTATCAAGACTTAATTTCATGGTCTGCAATTGGTGCACGTACAACCGAAAGCCAAACTCACCGTGAAATGTCTTCTGGCCTATCATCACCAGTAGGTTTTAAAAATGGTACTGACGGTGGTTTAACTGTTGCGACCAATGCGATGCAGTCTGTTAAATATGGTCATAGCTTCTTAGGTCTTAATGAAGACGGACAAGTTTCGATTATCAATACAAGCGGTAACCCTTACGCACACGTCGTATTACGTGGTGGTAATGGTAAGCCTAACTATGACGCTGGCTCTGTTGAAGAAGCAGAAAATGCTTTAGCGAAAGCAAAAGTTAGCACTAAAATCATGATTGATGCGAGCCACGCGAACTCAAATAAAGACCCGTACTTACAGCCACTTGTTCTTAAAAACATTACTGAACAAATTTTAGATGGTAATAAGTCAATTGTTGGTCTTATGGTTGAAAGTCACTTAAAAGGCGGCCGCCAAGATATTCCTGAAAATCTTTGTGATCTCGAATATGGTAAATCAGTGACTGATGGCTGTATTGACTGGGAAACGACTGAAAAAACATTACTTGAAATGCATGAAGCTTTAAAAGACGTTTTACCAAATCGTTAATTCATCTTTTTAAGAAGATCAATTAAGCCCTCATTTTTGAGGGCTTTTTTATTTTTCGAAATTCAACATTAAACTAAATAGAAATAACTCACCACAAAAGCAAAAAGCAGCACGGTTTCGCTAAGCTCAATCGCTGCCCCGACTGTATCACCTGTAATACCGCCAATTCTTTTAATAAACAGATGTCTTAAATAAACCAGACTGATCAAAAAGCCAATTACGGCGATGAGCCCTTGCCATTCCCAATATAAAGCCAATAACAAAACTATCGCAGCTATTATCCATGAAGTGGTTTTTGGTAAATGATCAGTCAACGAACGACCTAAACCTTTTTCGCGAACATATGGGGTAGTTAAAAACAAAATAGACGGCACAACACGTCCAAGTATAGGAACAAAAACTAAAAATAACGTTTGATGCTGTTCAATCAACACATAAATCAGTACAAACTTGAGCAAACAAATAATAACTAAACTTAGTACTCCAATTGGGCCACAACTTGGATCTTTCATGATTTGTAAAGTACGTAGTTTATCTCCGAAACCACCTACCCACGCATCTGCCGTGTCTGCCAGCCCGTCTAAATGCAATCCACCTGTCAGCCAAATCCATAAAGTCATTATGATAGCAGCAAGCAAAAGAACAGGTAATTTGGCTAAAAGACATGAGACAAGAAAAAGAATACCACCAATAATGAGCCCAACCAGCGGATAGAACAAAATAGCCCGACCATTTTCTTGCGCCGTCGGCATTGTCTTTAGCTCAATAGGCAGAACAGTTAAAAATTGCAATGCAATCCAAAAAGGTGTCATAACCAACTCTCTAACTGATCTATATTTAAAAATAAATTTGATTATGAAGAAATAAAAATGGGAATAGCAATCCCTATTCCCATTAAAGACTTCAAAAACTGAAAATCTATTGCATTTGATAGCACTGTTTCAATTTAATGTAGTCGTAGTAAAAACTAGTTGGTGTATAACGCGCATAGTTACATGTAGACTTAAATAAAGTTTCTTTTTCGTTATAAAGCATTTTTACCAAAGTATTGCCTTGGCTATTTTGGTAAATATCCCACTGAACATTTGCCGCCATAGGTGAAACTACTTCACCACGCCATGCGCTGGTTGAGTAATTATAAGTCTGACGTAGTGGTAAAGGCTGCATCATATTATGTAAATCTAGGCTGGTTGCCAAAGGAATAATAATTTCAGCATGGGCAAACCGTAAAACTGCTTTGTAAGGCTGAGCTTTATTCACCACGGCGTCAACTTGTTGGAATAGGTCCTGTTTAAGTCCTTGAGCAATTTCACTTGTGACTTGATTTGACTCTGTAAAACTTGGACCTTTTTCGTAAAAATCGTTTGCATCATTAAATTCAGCATAGAATTTCGCAGCATCTAACGGCATATATTTATCAAAATCGATACCTTTTAACTCATCTTTCATGCCACCAGAAATTGAATAGAGCTCATAAATATAAGCTGCTGCATCAACTGCGCTGGTAATTGTATTTTTACCCTTACCTTTTTCTGTAATTCGCTCACCTTTTGGTGAAGTTACGGTAAAGGATCCGGTATTGCTAAAGCTATAACCTGTTGTACCCAGTTTTTTAATAAAGTCTGTTTTAAAAATCGGATTAAGTACAGTTTGGGCAGTTTTTTCAGCTGCTGTATTTTTTGATAACTCATCTAACTTTTGGGCTAAATCTTTATTATTTTCTTCAAAATCCTGATAGGCCTGACTAGCATCATAAATTTTTTGTTGACTAGCACTCAATGGTTGAGTCAAGTCTTCATCTGCATTCAAACTATGAAAATAGAGTTTAAAACGATCAACGCCACCATCTTCAACAGTTGGAACGCTTGCACTCGATAAACTAGTATAAGACGTTGGTACAATTTTATCTTTAAGTTGCGGTTGTTGTTGAATGAGTTCAGCCGTGAAGAATTTAGCACTATCAACCGCACGATCGACCCCAGAACTTTGTACCAATATAGATGCTTGCGAATTTAAAAGACTTGGTAAGCGTTGTAATAAACGATCTGCAATGCCACGGTGTTCTAAAATACCAGTCATGGTTTCATTTCCATAACCGTACTGGCGAATTCCTTCCACACCATAGCCTAATAAGATATTGGCTTTCATCATTGCTTCTAAATCAGCGCCTAATTGTTCACCTAATGGTGTTAAGGCATTTTCTGTTTTTGCCTGTTTCCATAAATTATAAAGTGCCAAATCATATTTTAAACTTGAAAGGCCTCTTGAACCGTGACGTGCCACTAACTCTGTAAAAACCGGCTGGAATCCATTGGGTGCTTGTTCGTAGTTTTTTATTTCTTGTTGTGGTTGGTAAGGAGTTTTTGTTTGATAATATTTTGATGTGTTTGTTGGAGCAGTTGTTTGAACATCTTGATCATCATTATTGTTACAAGCTGCAAGTAATAATGATGCTGCGAGCATAGTTGTTTTAAATAAAGTATTCATAAGTCAGGTGTGTGATTAATAAGAAATGCCAATAGCTTAGTTTTTAGCAATGACAGTTCTATTACATAGACTTAAATATCTTTATAAAAATAATAACTTACAAGTGTATAAGAATATAAAACTACTATCTAAATATAAAAGTTAACTGTCCATCTGCTTCAGAAAATTCAAGAGAATATAATTTCCCAAGTTCTGCCGGCATTTTAAGTAAATCGTCTAAAGGCTGTTGTCTGGCTAAACAAGCCAATAGCTTAATCACACCGCCATGAGTAACAACTAAAGCATGCTGTAAGTTTTGCTTTTGCATATGCTTCAGCAAATCTTGAAAGCCTTTAAGAACCCTTATTTGAAACTGGTTTAATGTTTCTGCGCGAGGTGGACAATATTGACTTGGTTTTTGCCAAAAGTTTGCCAGTAATTCGGGTGAGGTTTCATAAATTTGCTGAGTTGAGACGCCTTCCCAGTCACCAAAATACATTTCCTTTAAGTCATGATTTAGAAGTAAAGGGAGCTCATTTGTCTTTGCAAATTGCTCAGCAAAACAAGCACAACGTTTTAATGATGAACTTACAATGACCTCCCATGGATGATTTTCCACTTGCTCAATGGTTGACTGCATTTGCTGCCAACCTTTGGCTGTTAACTCATCATCTAAATGACCACGTAAAGTATGGCTATATTGGCTTTCGCCATGTCTCAGCAAATCAATGCTAAATTTACTCAATTTTATTCCCGCTTACAGCAGCTTGCTCAAAGGTAGCCATTTGGTTGTGTAATACACAAGCCATTTTAACTAATGACAAGGCAGTGCCAGCACCACTACCCTCACCTAACCGTAAATTCATTTTTAAAATTGGCTCAGCATTAAGTTCTTGTAAAATACGTTGGTGGCCATATTCTGCCGATTGATGGCCAAAAAGCATCCAGTCACGCACTTTAGAATTCATTCGTACTGCGCATAAAGCAGCGACCGAACTAATAAAACCATCCACAATGATAGGTAAACCCACCTGCGCACAGCGGATATAAGCACCTGTAATTGCCGCAATTTCCAATCCACCAACTGCACACAAAGTTTTGAATGCATCACCAGTAACATGTTTATGATGAAGTTCAATTGCCTTTTCAATTACTTCAATTTTATGTCTTAACTGATCGGCACCAATTCCTGTCCCAACTCCAGTCAGTTGTTCAGCCGTATCATTTAATAAAAGACATGCTAAGGCAGAAGCAGAACAGGTATTTCCAATTCCCATTTCACCTGCAATATAAATATCTGCACCTTTAGATTTGGCCGTGTCTACACTGTTTTTACCTAACTCTAAAGCAGCACGAGATTCATCTGCATTCATTGCGGCTTGTTTTGCAAAATTTGCCGTACCAGCACGAATACAATGACGTTCAACGCCTACGTATTCGTATGCTTCACCGACTGTACCGCAATCAATGACCTGCAAATGAGCTTGATGATATTTGGCAATGACACTAATTGCTGCACCACCAGTCGTGAAGTTTTGTAGCATTTGACGGGTAACGGCTTGTGGATATGCAGAGATATTTTCTTCAACCACGCCATGGTCGCCAGCAAAAATGGTGATCCATGGATGGTTAACATGTGGATGTGCATTTGACTGTAAACTAGCAAGTTTAACTGCTATCAGTTCTAAATCACCTAAGGAACCAGTAGGTTTAGTGAGTTGGAGTTGATGTTGCTCTGCTTGTTGTTTTGCTTCCAAATTCGGCTGCTGTACAGACTCTAACCACCAGTTCATTTTATTTCTCACCTTTTAAAATCATTGGAAAACCAGCTACACAAAACACAACCTTATCTGCAATTTGCCCTAAAGCTTGATGTAGCCTTCCTGCTTCATCGATAAAACGGCGGCTAATCTCACCGAGTGGCACAATGCCTAAACCCGTTTCATTACTTACTAAAATGATTTCTGACTGAAGTGTGGGTAAAACTCTTAACAGCTGCTCACACTCAAATTGTTGAACGTTTTGTTCTTCTAAAAGTAACAAATTGGTTAGCCAAAGCGTTAAACAATCCACCAGAATAATTTGGTTAGGTCGATCAATTTCTTGCAGAGTTTTTGCTAAAAATAATGGTTCTTCAACCAAAGACCAGTGAGAAGGACGCTGATTTTGATGATGTGTTATTCGGCTTTGCATTTCAGGATCAAGCGCTTGTGCCGTTGCAACATAAGTGACAGCTAATTGCCTATCTATTGCCGTTTGCTCAGCCAATCGACTTTTCCCGGAACGGGCTCCACCCAAAATCAGTTGCAACATGGATCACCTAAAAACAAATGCTGATGCGGATATAACTGACCTTGTAAAGTTTGAGCTTGATAATAACCAAACGTTAAATGCACAACTTTAAGGTCAAATTCAGCCTGTTTATATTGTACAGGTAATTCAGAAATTTTTCGTAAAATCAAATCACTACTATAGTCTTTTTTATACAATCCCAAGGTGATGTGTGGACAATAATCTAAAGCCGCAATTTCATTAGAAACTAAACCTAACTTTTGGCGTATCTGAAATAAGATATTTTCGGTGTCTCCTATTTCTACAAATAGAGCACTACTAAAGCTATCGATTGAACCAATTTTTAAATAAAACGGAGCAAAATCTTCTTTTTTTAAGATTTCTCTTTGCTGCTCAAATTCACTCAAACTGAAGTCATCACTATAGACTCTGGTTTCGTGGTCTAAAAATCCACATATAAACAGCGTGATATGATATTGACGACTATTAGGTTCTAATAAGAATTCTGAAAAATGCGCGCGCAAGGCATCTAAATAATCAACTATTTTTTGATCATTAATTTCTAAATACCACAATGCATAATTTTGCCGTCCAAGATGCCATTCGGGATAATCCCGTATAGATGTTGGCATCATGAACGTCGAGGGTTTTAGCAACACAGCTTTAATTCAAAATCATTCAATTTTTGTATTAAAGCATGTTTGCCTTTCAGTTGTAGAGCATAATTAAAAGAATTTAGGCATATTGAGTAGGCGCTTTCTTTGAGTTGGTAGTATTCATGTTTAAAGGATGTTTGCCTTGTTCAGAAAATAAATATTGAACTAATTTCATTAACTCAACTTCAAGTTGTCCTTTTTGAGCAGCACTCATATCCAGTTTTTGAACTTGCTCGTGTAAATGTTTAATTGCATCAGTCTCTTCAATTTCTAAAAATTGAATCGCATAGGCATAACCTAAGGCAGCGCCTTTTAATAGGTTTTTATAAGGCAAATCATGAATAATATTTACCTCAATTGATGCAATTACTCTTTCATTATGAGTTAATTTTCGTAATGGATCTCTCGCCACTCTTTGACAAGGGTCTTTAAATGCATATTCACATGAGTCTAGAAAGCTTTGTGCCATGCGGTCCAGATCTTTTGCATAATTAGGTAATACAATTGTAAGCCCTTGCTTTACTTCTCTAATTAAGTTTTCTGCAAATGCTTTAACTGAATGATCTCCCATTGCGACGCCAATAGAACCATAACCCAGCAAAGAAGCATACCAAGCAAGCATGGCATGTACGCCGTTCCATAGACGATTTTTAATTAATTGGATCTCAGTAATCTGCCCAACCAAAACAACTTGACGCAACTTTTCGAGTAAAGGGCTGCCTTTTTCTACATAAATTGGCATATCCGTTTCGCTATGAAACAGAATTAGGTCCATGCTTTGTAATATATGACCTGGTTGGAAATTACGGCGCATGTTATCAACATATAAAGAGGCCTGATTTTGCTGATCTTGGGACAGTTTATTGCAATCTTCAATTTCGACTTGTTCTTCATACTCCACATCTTCTAAATGCTGCTCAAGAAAATTATGCTTAATACGAAGTTGGCGATATAAATTTTGATTAGATAGCTTTGAAACCATACGGTTTACAACGGTGTCGCAAAAGTAATGTTCTTTTAAAATATGCTCAGTTACGTCTTCATCATTGGTTAACTCTAGTAGAGCTTCTCTAAGATGCTTCATAACCAAATATTTCGCACCGACTTTATTTAAAATAATTAGAAAAGTTAGTGGTTCAATACATGCTTCAAGTGGTGAGTTAAAACGTGCATATAGTCCTTTTGCAATTATTTTTGCTTCAACTTCGATGGCCTGTTCGGGTAAACAAAGTGCGATCAAACTTGAATGGGTATACATCTCCAACATTTGTTGTTCATTTTCAGAATCAACAATGGTCATATTCTCAATACGTTCATCATAAGAAAATTGCCCATAGCGAATACTATAAGTTCCAAACGCATTCACTGCTTCGCGAAAAAGGCTATTTCTTGTAGAAGCAATAATTCTCTTTGGTTTTGTATATCCATCCCAATGTGACAAGATCTGCGCTATATAACCACCGCCAATAGCACCGAAACCATGTATCCCAACAGTAAGCTGATTCAGACTTTGCGGAAAAGATTCTTGTATCTCTGGCATATCCATAACAGGGATAAATTGGTCGAGATCGGTTAAAAAGTCATACATCTGATCATAATAAAAATGCGCTTTTTCCAGCATTTCGTTATTTGGTTCTTTAATATCTTTTAATAAAATCGTTAAACCTTTTGAAGTGTGAGCTGAAGTTAAACCATTTTCAGAATCTTCAAACATAAGACACTGGTTAGCGTCCAAGTGAAGTTGACTAGCAGCTTTTAAAAAAATTTCTGGATGCGGCTTTCCTTGCTCTACTTCATCACCACAGGTAATCACATCAAAAAATTTATAAACATTCGCATTAATTAAATATTCTTCGGCAATTGCCCTACGGCTTGAAGTCGCAACGGCCATTCTTAAACCCGATTTTCGTAAACGTTCTAAAACCTGAACTAAACCTTTTTTGATAGGCACGCCGTGTTTTCGAATATGTTCGAGTTCCATCTCATCAGCTTTTTTTCTAATTTCTTTATATGGAACATTTACACCATATAGACGTTGTGCCAATTGCTCAGCAGTAGTTGCACTTAAACCTAAACATTGCATTAAATATTCGTGAGAAAACTCCTGCCCAATGAGTTCTTGAGATGCCTGTTGCAATGTTTGAAACCGTAATCTCTCAGTGTCAAACATTGTCCCATCCATATCGAAGATAGCTCCATGAACAGGTTTTCCATGAAAAATAAGCACGTTTTTACCTCTTTTTTGATCATGTTTTATTCAGGGTATACAAAAAAATGCCTAAAAAGGCAGGATGTTAATAAATGAAACATTAGTGGTTATTTTTTAATCAAAAATATAATCCATCTGTTACTCAATAGAGTTAAAAGACGAAAAGAGTTGAAATAGATAAATAAGTATGAAATTGAGTTTAGATACAAAAACAACAGGCCATCCTCGCCTGTTGCTTTTGATTAGTTCTTTTTGTTGCGCTGATAATGTTTATTTTTATTAGTTCCATTTACCGCTAGATGAACCTGCCTGTTTTTATAATATCTTGCAGGCGCTCACATACCAGAAGTCAACTCATCTTTCAGCGTTATTGTTATTGGAGTCGCTGGTATAACTCAAGATTTCTTAGAGTATTAGAATAAACTAATAGAAAATAAGTTTGATATCACAAAAAATTTCCTCCTCTTTATTGGAATTACAACTGCACTCTCATTAACAATAATGATAATCATTTTCATTAAATCCTTCAAGCTTTTTTTTTAATTTTATTAGTGCTGATCTCTTTTCATGAAAAATAAGGAACAATGTACATTGAGCAATATACCCAACAAAGTATTTTCTAAAAGTAGATAAAAATGATGATTAGCTTTTAGAGTAAGCTTCTAAACTTTTATTATTGATCAAGTACATCAACAAATTGAGCATTTAAAAGTTGAGCTAAGTCTTTAGGATTTAAGCCAATATCAAGCCCTCTTTTTCCACCACTTACATAAATTTTATTAAAGTTTTGAGCTGATGCATCAATGACAGTTTTTAATCGTTTCTTTTGACCTAAAGGACTAATCCCTCCTACTAAATATCCTGTTAAACGCTCAGCATCTTTAGGATTAGCCATCTGTAATTTTTTACATCCAAACGCCGTAGCGACTTTTTTTAAATTCAATTGGTGATTCACTGGCAAGACTGCAACGAAATAATTTTTATCGTCACTTACCATTAGAGTTTTAAATACTTCGTTTACATCTAAATCTAATTTTTCGGCTGCTTCTAATCCAAAACTTTTGGCATTTGAATCATGTTCATATTCATGAATAGAAAATTCGATTTTATTACTTTTTAATAATCTGCAGGCAGGAGTCATAATAAGTAGTGTTATTGATGGAATTGTTTCGATTATAGGTTTTCTAGAAAAATTTTTAAATTTGCTTAGGCTATTTACAAGAATTACATAAAAATTCAATCAGCAACTGAATAAAAAATAATCTCAACTTGATATTCACTGCTCGACTCCATATATTTTATTTAGATTTGAAGTCTGAGCTGACAATTTTATGAGTTACAAACACAACAATCTGATGGCGATGCGTCACCGTTTTTGGGATGAATCTTCAGATTCTGTATTAAATGAAAAGCAGTTTTTGCAACAGACGTTAATTGAACAAGGTATTTTTAATAACGCAACTCTTGATGATGTTAAGTACTTCTTTTATACCCTGCCTAGCATCATCATTGTAAAAGCTCATGCGCTTGGTTTCATGCATAATTCAGTCAAACAGATGTTATTGCAACATATTCAGAGTAACCGTCTTCATTTGATGCAAAAATCTGAATTAAAGATTCAATTTAAAATGTAATCCATTTTGTTATCAAAGATCTGTTTTATCTTAGTTTTACTCATCTGAACGGTCTTAATTTCTTAAATTTCCAAATTGCTTAGGCTATTTAAGAATTATTGGAATAAAGATGACCATTTCGGCCTATCATTCAGTCTGAGAGAACTATTTTAATACGCTCAAAACATGTAATATTCGTTACAATTTTAGATCACCAGCGTTTGGCTGCATGATGCGCATAGGATTCTATTTTCATGTCAAATCAGAAAGATAAGCTTAAGAGTTTAAAAACTTCTTCCATGGATCGACGCTTATCAATCGCGAAAGCTTCTTTACTTGCGGGAACGCGTTGGGCAACTGCAAGTGCCTCTTCTTTATTTTCTAATGAAGAAGAAAAAGAAAAGAAACGCAAAAAAGCGATGAGCGAACAAGCTAATTATCTGGTTTCTGAAATAGGTAAACTTAAGGGTTCTATTGTTAAAATTGGCCAAATGATGGCTCTTTATGGTGAACACTTTTTACCGGAAGAGATTACACAAGCTTTAAATACTCTAAATAACCAAACCGTTGCCTTAGATTGGCCTGCAATTAAGCCACATCTACAAGAGCAATTGGGTGCTAAATTAAATGATTTAACAATTGATCATGAGCCAATTGGTACTGCCTCTCTCGCACAAGTACACCGTGCAACGCGTAAATCAGATGGCTTAGAATTAGTTTTAAAAATTCAATATCCCGGTGTTGCGAACGCAATTGATTCAGATATGAGCTTGTTTAAAAACATGCTTAAACTGACACGTATGGTGCCACAAACCCGTGAATTTGATCAGTGGTTTGATGAAGTGCGTGAAATGATGCATCGCGAAGTTGACTATGATGTTGAAGCTGCCACTACCCGTCGCTTCGGTGAGCGCTTAAAAGATGACGAGCGTTATATTGTTCCGACAATTGTAGATGAATATTGTACCAATCAAGTACTGTGCATGACGTTCGAACGCGGTGTTCCAATTAACAGCCCTGTTATGTTGTCTTTGCCTCAAGAGCGTCGTAATCAGCTTGGTGAAGCTTCACTAGAAATTGCAGTTCGTGAAATTTTTGAATGGGGTGAAATGCAGACTGACCCTAACTTTGGCAATTACCTTGTACGTTTAGGGAATGGCCAAGATGTTCAAGATAAGATTGTATTATTAGATTTTGGCGCTATCCGTCAGTTTGATGAACACTTACTATCAGTTGCACGTAATTTGATTCAAGCAGGTTATCATCATGATAAACATGCGATGGTACAAGCAATGACTGGATATGAGTTTTTTGAGGCTATGCCCGAAAGCATTAAACCAGGCATGGCGGATGTCTTTTTAATCGCGACAGAGGCATTTAGTACCCCTGCAAATAATCCAGATATGCCTGCTGGCCTTATGGATGAACATGAACGTTATGACTGGAAGAAAAGTCAGTTACATAGCCGTGTTATGCAGCAAGCAAGTAAATCGATGGCGTCACGTTATTTCTCAGTTCCTCCAAAAGAATTTATGTTTATTAGCCGTAAATTTATTGGAGCCTATACATTTATGACGGTGATTGATGCAAAAACAAATGTACGACGTATGATTCGTAACTTTGCTTAATTTAATGAAGGGCTAGAATGATTCCATGTCATTCTAGTCAATACCTCACTACTCACCCAACAATAAAATTATTTTAAATATATAAAATCAAAAACTTACAATCTACTTACTTTCTATCTACCATTTATCTACTCATTTTTCGAATGTCAGTAACGACATAGTTTTTTACTATGAGGCGTGTCAGCATAAAACAATAACAACGTGTTAGGACACCATAATCATGACAAGTATGATCAATAAAGCTCAGGGTTTGGGTTTATCGCTGATCACCAGATTGGCTGGAAGCGATGTACTTGATCAACTCAAGTTGCGTAAATTTGTTGAAAAATCTCTGTACCAAGGTTCAAAAGCTGGTTTCAGAGCATTGAGCCAAACTCAAAAAGCATTTAAACCGAAACAGATCTCTCAACAACGCTTGCCCCGACAACAAAAAACTCTGTTTGATTTAAGCCTAACTGAAGAACAACAAATGACCTCTGACGCAATGTCTCAATTTGCTCAAGAGGTTTTATTAGGATTAGCACATGATGCTGACCAGAATGCTCAGTTTCCAGAAAGCCTTTGGCAATATGTTGAAGACCTAGGTCTTAACTACTATGCACTTCCTGAAGCATTAGGCGGTGTAGCAGCTGAACAAAATATTGTAAGTAACTTATTGATTGCTGAAAAACTAGCTGAAGGTGATTTTAGCCTTACAGCAGGATTACTCAGTACATTTAGCGTCATTAATGCAATTACACGTTGGGGTTCTGCAGAAGTTCAGTCAATGTACCTACCATGTTTTGCAGAAGACTCAGACATTACAGCAACCTTTGCAGTACAAGAAGCCACACCTGCATTTAATCCTTACGTATTAAAAACCAAAGCTTTACTTGAAAATGATCAATTCTTTATTGATGGCGAAAAAACGCTAGTTATTTTAGGTGACTTGGCTGACGTATTTTTAGTAAGTGCAGACTTTAATGGTAAGCCAGACGTATTTGTTGTGCAGTGCAACGAAACTATTTCAATAAAAAACAGTCCAGCCATGGGTCTTAAAGCCACAGAAACAGCAACTTTACGCTTTAATCACACTCCTGCTCTACGATTAGGTGCAACAGACTTTGATTACACTGCTTTTTTAGATTTAGGGAATTTAATGTGGTGCGCAATGGCTGTGGGCACCTGTGAAGCTGTAAAAGCTTACTGTATTAAATATGCCAATGAACGAACTGCATTTGGTGAGCCAATTTCTCATCGACAAAGTGTCGCTTTCATGATTGCAGATATGGCAATTGAAATTGATGCAATGCGTATGCTGATTTTAAATGCAGCAAGCCTTGCCGAATCAGGTAAGCCATTTCATCGCGAAGCTTATCTGGCTCAACTCCTCTGTGCTGAAAAATCCATGAAAATTGGTACAGATGGGGTACAAATTCTTGGTGGACATGGTTTTACAAAAGAACACCCTGTTGAACGTTGGTACCGTGATTTACGGGCTACGGCAATTTTACAATCTGGCTTACATGCTTAAATGATCAATCAGAGGATACTTTAATGAATTTACAAAATCCTAAAAAATTCAAGATGATGATTGATCAAGCACATGATGTTGCGATCAATGTTTTACGCCCTATTTCTCGTAAATATGATAAAGCTGAGCATGCTTACCCTAAAGAACTCGATATGCTCGCTTCTCTCATTGATGGCATGAATGAAGGTGGCGAAGGTATTAATGCTGGAGCAGCAGGTGCTGGAAAACGTGGCGATACAGACAATGAAGGTATTCGTAACGGAACCAATATGTCGACCGCTCTTGGGATTATCGAGATGTGTTATGGCGATACAGGCTTATTGTTAAGCATGCCACGTCAGGGTCTTGGGAACTCAGCCATTGCTGCTGTGGCCAATGATGAGCAGTTAGAGCGCTTCAAAGGAACATGGGCAGCAATGGCCATTACAGAGCCAGGTTGTGGCTCTGACTCTGCCGCTATTCGCACCACTGCCACCAAAGATGGTAATGACTATATTTTAAATGGCGAAAAGATTTTTGTAACCTCTGGCGAACGTGCAGATTCGGTTGTCGTTTGGGCTACACTTGATCGCAAAGTTGGGCGTGCAGCTATTAAATCATTTGTAGTACCCAAAGGTACGCCTGGAATGAAGGTTGAACGACTTGAACATAAATTGGGAATTAAAGCTTCAGACACAGCAGTAATTAGTTTTATTGACTGCCGTGTACCAGCCGAAAATCTTTTAGGGAACGCTGAAGTCGACGTTGCAAAAGGTTTTGCCGGAGTGATGGAAACTTTTGATAATACTCGTCCTCTAGTTGCTGCAATGGCAATCGGTTGTGCTAAAGCTTCACTCGAACGAATTAAAGAAATATTTAAAGATCAACTCGATCCCAACTATTCCACCCCTTATCTACACACTTCTAATCTTGCAGCGCAAATCTATCGTATGGAAGCTGAGTGGGAAGCTGCTCGCCTGCTTATGTTAAAAGCGACATGGATGGCCGATAACAAAAAGCCAAATTCTAAAGAAGCTTCTATTGCGAAAGCCAAAGCTGGCCGTGTAGGGAACGAGATTACTTTAAAATGTGTCGAACTGGCCGCAAGCGTTGGCTATAACGAAGATGAGTTACTTGAGAAATGGGCACGTGATTCGAAAATTCTCGATATCTTTGAAGGTACTCAACAAATCCAGCAATTAATTATTGCCCGCCGAGAACTGGGTAAATCTTCTAGCGAACTAAAATAAGAATTAAGGGAAGTTTTTCCCTTCTTCTATTATCCTTTTATGTCAAAACTTAAAAGCCCTCTAGTTGTTAGACTAGAGGGCTTCGTATTTCAGGAATTAATATTTTTATTTATTCGGTAGTTGTATTATCTAACGCTTTATCAACTACACCAAATTTCTTAAAGATTTTTGCACGTCGCTTTGAAGAAATATTTGCTTTGTTTAAATCTCCTTTATAGTGATCAAAAACCCGCTTATCCATTATTTTAAACCACAATGAAGGAATTAATGCCGGTAATAACATACTTGCATAACCGCTTGGTAACTCTGGTGCCTCATCAAAATGACGTAATGCTTGGAATGGACGAGTTGGGTATGCATGATGATCTGAATGACGCTGCAACTGGTACAAGAATAAGTTCGTGACTACGTTATTGTTGTTCCAGCTATGTTCAGGCATTGTACGCTCATAATTACCATCAGCTTTTTTCTGACGTAATAAACCATAGTGCTCAATATAGTTAATAATTTCGAAAAGACTAATACCATAAAAAGCTTGAGTTGCTAAATATGGAATTGTACTTTTACCAAAGATTCCAACCATAGCACCATGAAAAGCAGCACTCATGCCCCAGCCTTGTAATAATTCATTATCTGAAGACCAGAATTCTTTACCTTTACGTTTTAAACGATTTTTTTCAATTTCTATTGCAGATTTAAAAGAACCAACAACGGTACGTGGCCAGAACTCATAGAATGTTTCACCCATACGTGATGAAGCTGGATCTTCTGGTGTTGCTGCACGCTTATGATGACCGTAAGGATGCTCAATACGGAAATGATTATAGCCTGTAGGAACTAAAGCAAGATGAGACAGAATATGGTCTATACGGTCATGCTTATGACTTAACTCATGGGCTGTATTAATTGCAATACCATTGATTGCGCCCATTGAGATACCTAGTAAAATCTTATCAATAAAAGATGTCGTTTTACGGCTTGTTAAATAACATGCGTAAACATTTGCAGCATACTGAAGAGGAATAAAGCTTTTCACAAGACGTGAATAATATGGATCTTTTTCTAAAAGCTTAATTTCTTCATCTGTCGGATTTCGCGCATCTTTTCCAATAATCGTATCAATTGCCGGAATCACGACATGTAATAAAAGTGGACCACCTAAAGCAAAGACTTTCTTTAATGGACGTGGACCAAAGTGATAACCTGCTAAAATACCTAAACCAATAGCAGGTAAAGCAGGACTAATCATCCATAATAAGCGTTTGCGATCTATTTCACGCATAGACGCAGGCACTGGCATAAGTTCTTGCTGAACATTTACTGGTGCATTCATAGTTATATTTCCTTTTTCTATATGTCTATATAGTTAAAGAAATAGTGTTTAGTTAACAGTAGTAACCGTCCAAAAAACCTATGTTAAAGTCTTTGGCATTTTCTTCCACTTTTCTGTCCTAAAAACACATGTTGATCTATTCCTATAGCTCACTATAATTTTATTAAAATAATGATTGATCATTTAAATATGGATGCACTAAGTAAATTTTTTGATGATATTCACCTTAATAAGTCTGAATACATCTATTTAAAAGCGCAAGGAGAATGGGCTTTTAAAACACAAGATCAATCTGCTCTACTTGCTTATATTGTTTTAACTGGTTCAGTCTATATTCAACTTAACGCTTCAGAAAAAATTATTGCAACCGCTGGTGATATTATTTTAATTCCTTCGGGGAAATCACATAGTGCAACTGACTCAAAATCAACAGCGAGTAAGCTAGTAGATTCTCTGGATATTACTTCGCTTTTTAATGGTCATAGACAAGACGCTATTGAGTTTGGTACTTCATCTCCAGATAATACATTGTTGCTATGTTTACGCTGCCAAATCGATACTCATATGGCTGGGCCACTTATTAATGCCCTGCCGTCCATCATGCATATTCAACATGAAAACCAAACTAACCCACCTGAATGGTTACAAATTGGACTTTATTTTCTAGCAATCGAAACTCAAAAAATTCGGCCGGGTCACGACAAAATTATTGATCATCTCGTCAGTATTCTGCTTATTGAATGCATTCGTGATCATATTCAACAAATGACAGACCAACAAAACTGGTTAGGTGCCCTAACACATCCTGAGCTGAGTAACGCACTCTCTGCTATTCACAGCCAACCTGAAATCACATGGACAGTAGAATCTTTAGCGGAACAATGCTGTATGTCACGTTCTAAATTTGCAAACTTATTTAGCAGTATTATTGGTGAACCACCTCTGACTTATTTGCAGCATTATCGTTTTCGTTTAGCAAGTCAGTATTTACGCACAAGTAACTTATCAATTCAGCAAATATCAAATAAGGTCGGCTACTCATCCGAAACAGCTTTTAGTCAGGCATTCAAACGAATTTTTGATTTATCTCCTAAACAATATAGACAGCAATATATTGGACACAGCTTAGATTAACTGCCAATAAAAAAAGCGCCGAGACGCTTTTTTTATTGAATCAAATTATTATTTAATTTTCGCATGTGATTTTAAATATTGACTGTAATCTTCTAATATTTGTTGACCACGCGATTGACGATAAAGTTGTTTTAACTGCTGTAACTGATCAGCTGGAATAGCATTTGCAGCAGATGAGTTTACATTTGAAACTGCAACAACAACCAGCTCATTTGGTAAGTTCGCTGTTGTAACAGACCACATACCTGGCTTAGGTGTAGCTGCGCTAAATGCCGCGCGCTCAATTTCACGCTTTAATCCTTGTGAACGACTAAATACGCCAGCCGATTCAAATGCTACTTTGTTTTTAGCAACAACTTGATCTGCTGGTTGAGTTTTAAATTCAGCCAACATTGTAGCAATTTTTGCTTGAACAACTTTACGCGCTTTTTCATCGATAACTTTTGCTTTCGCTTCATTCATCGCTTGTGCTAAAGGTTTTACACCAGCAGCATGATAATCACGTACTTTAACCCATACCGTATCACCATTTGCTAACTGAATATTAGACGATGCATTACGGTCACCATTTTTCACGTCATCATTAAACAATTTAATTTTAACGTTCGGATCACTTAAATATGGATTTTTTGTAGCTAAAGTTACGCCATTTAATGATTCAACTTTTGTACCTTTTACTTCTTGCACAACAGCTTCTAAAGAATCATTACCAACAATCGTTTCATTTAAACTATTTACGGTATCTGAATAAACAGTCGCAACTTTATTCTTTTCAACCTCAGCAATTAAACGCGCCTTCTCTGCTTCAAATGAAGGGATTTGATTAGCTTGAGTTTCTGCCTCAATAATATGATAACCATATTGTGTTTTTACTGGTTGAGAAATTTGTCCATTTTTTAAGCTCACTACAGTTTTATCAAATGCATCGGAAAAAACACCTGGTGCATATGCTTCAACTAAACCGCCTTTAGTTTTTGAACTTGGGTCTTCAGAGAACTGAGATGCAGCTTGTGCAAATGTAAGGCCGCCTTGAATTTTCGCATATACTTCTTTAGCAAGTTTTTGAGCTGCTGCATCATCACGAGCATCTGTAGTAATTAAAATATGCTTCACCGTACGTTTAGCATCTTTTTTCTGAGTCTCAACGAACTTGCTATATGCTTGCTGAAGTTCAGCTTCGGTTGCAGGAGCTGGTTTAGCCATTAATGATGGCGACACAACCACATAATCCACATCAACAGAAGCTTGTTGTTTAAACTCATTTTGGTGTTTGTTGTAATAATCTGTGGCTTCTTGATTAGAGGCAGTTAAACCAGTTTTATAACCATCTAATTTAATACTAGCCAAATGCAATGTACGTTGTTCAGTTTGCAAATTCGCAATTTGCATTAAATCAACTTTACTTACTAAAGAATAATCAGAAAAAGTTGAAGTAAGCATTTTTAAAGCATGATCTTGGCGAAGGCTAGATATTAAGCCCTGACTTGTCATACCAATAGAACGTAAATAATTTTCATAGAGTTTTTGCGAGAATTGTCCATTCTCTTGCAAACTAGGCTGCTGAGCTAACATTTGCTCAATTTGACTATCACTTAGTGAAATACCCAATTTTTCAGCTTGTTGAATTAATAAATTACGTGACACTAAAATATCGAGTGCTTTAGCCTGAATAACAGGCAAATTAAGTAAACTTTCATCACCTTTAACTGCAGCTAAATATTGTTCTTTGTAAGACTGAGTTAAAGTTTCAAGATCTTTTTTAGATATTTCTTGGCCATTTACTGTTTTCGCAACATCAGCCTTGTTTCCCCTATTAAAATATCCTTCAATACCTACAAGTGCTAAAGGGGTCAAAAACAAAATTAGAAGGACTTTGCCGAGCCAACCCTTAATGACTGTACGAAACGATTCCATAAGTATTCCAATATTTTATTTCGAGGAGAATTTTAACTGAAAAACCACAATCAATGAATGAGCAATATTGGTCATTTCAGATTTTTAATAAAAAACGCGCCTATATTGGCGCGTTTAATCATCTTAAAAGATTAAGCTACTGAATCTTTAAGACCTTTACCAGCTTTGAAGCTAGGTACTTTTGTTGCTTTAATTTGAAGCTCTTCACCAGTTTTAGGGTTACGACCAGTACGTGCAGCACGTTCTTTAACACTGAAAGTACCAAAACCAACTAAAGTTACTGTGTCACCTTTTTTAAGTGCTTCAGTAATTGACGCAATCGTCGCATCGAGTGCCTTGCCTGCATCAGTCTTAGATACTCCCCCTTTTTCAGCAATTGCATCGATTAATTCTGATTTATTCATGAATAAAACATCCTCTTAATATCGTTTGTTTAAGGTCCAAGGCTATAGTTTAAAAGGCCATGACGCCTTTATAGCAATGCTTTGGGGGAAAACGCAATACTAGAGCAGGGCTTTTAGCAAAAATAAATGCTAAAAAACTGTTATATATTTGCTAAATCCCAACATTTTTTTACTTTTTATTCAATTTTGCTTTCAACTGCTCGTTTTCTTCTATTAAAGCATCCACCTTAATATGAAGCTGTACCAAAAGCTGTTCAATGTGCTGTAAATCCTTCGGAGTCACCAATCCAATCCTGTTTAAAGAATGATTAACACTGGTATCAAGAATTTTTTCTACTTTATCTCTTGTTTCAGATACAGATTCTTTTGCTTTTTCTGTGACCTTACCAACCGTAGTATCTGCCAAGTCTCCGGTTTTAGATTCCAGCTCTTCACCTACCTTGACCAAAGAATCAAATAGCTTGTTGCCTTCTTCTTCTGCACGTGAAAAAGCCCCTAGCCCTGCTAACCAAATTTGCTTAGTGTACTTTCTAAAGTCTAAAGCCGATTTTCTTGAACTTCTTGATTTCAATTTACTTTTTTCTTCTGACTCTTCTGTCTGGGTATCTATATTTGCATTATCCATTGATCTAAGCTCCTAATCAGATGAGAGAGATGATGACTGATTTGACCACAAAATATTTCTATAATATCAAAGTAAAGACTTGATCCATTTACAAAACTGTTCTACAAAGCAAGTAAGTCATGTAAATATATTTAACAGGACATTTATTAAAGTTTGAGATAGGATGTCCCATTCTTGAATTAATTGCTATTTCTAAGGATAAACTTTTATGAGTGAAACGCAACAAAGACAAAAACATCACCGTCTGTTGCTGAATATTGTTCTAATTATTTTAGAAACTTTCTTTTCATTTATACTCACCCACGATGGTGTTCTTCGCTTGCAAGCGAAAAAGTTTATTTCAAACAAAACAACGATTCGTATCAATAGCTATCTTCCTTTTTTTAACTTTTATGTTCAGTTTACAGAAAAAGGTTTGTTGTTCGATATCCACTCTTTTGATCGACGTGTTGATCTGGAAATCAATAGTACGCTTATCGATCTGATTAAGATCTTCGCTTTTTCAAACCAGCGTAGTCTTAACAACATGCGTATAGATGGCGATGAAGAAACGAAAAAAGAACTATTAGATTTAATTTCTCATCTTACCTTGCCTAAACTTTTAGCTGACTGGAAGCAATGGTTTAATTCACCTGATGATGAAGCTGAAGCGCTTGCTTCACGTAAACGAATTGCCCCATTACTTGAAAAAATTGATCAGCAACGTTCAGAAATCAATTCACTTCATGTGGAAATTAAACAATATCAAAATCGAATCACTCGCTTACAGCAGCGTCAACGTAATATTAACTTCTCCTTTGGTATAATTAGCCTGATATTTATTGTTTATTTCATATATAATTTATGGGTTGCTTAAATTATTTTTCCATTTTGTTCCTGCACTTGAATTAAAAATAAAAAAACTTGACTATTTTAGTCGGGATTCATAAAATCCTATTATCTAGTCTTAACATGTGTATCGAATCATGCGCCTTACAACTCGCGGTCGCTACGCAGTGACTGCTCTACTTGATTTAGCTTTGCAGCCAACTGAACAAACGATCACGCTCGCCGAAATTGCCGCTCGCCAATCCATTTCAGTTGCTTATTTAGAACAGTTATTCGCAAAACTTAAGCGTCATGGGTTAGTTTCTAGTGTTCGTGGTGCAAATGGTGGTTATCATTTGGCTCGAAATGCTGATGAAATTACTGTGTTAGAAATTATTGAAGCCGTAAATGAAACTGTTGATGCAACACGCTGCGACCACAAGGCTAACTGCCAAAATGGTGCAATGTGTCTCACCCACGATTTATGGCAAGAACTCTCTCATCATATTGCCGACTATTTAGCAAAAATCTCTCTTGCCGACCTCATTAGCCGAGACAACGTTCAAACTGTTGCATTGCGCCAAAATGTGAGCGGCACAGATTCAGCTCTTTTATCGGGTACAGGTATTTGATATGAAACGTCCAATTTATCTTGATTACGCAGCAACCACTCCAGTAGATCCGCAAGTTGCAGAACGTATGATGGAGTGTTTAACTTTCGACGGTACCTTTGGTAATGCTGCATCTCGTTCGCATGCTTATGGCTGGCAGGCAGAAGAAAAAGTTGAATATGCACGTGAGCAAGTCGCAAATTTAATTAAAGCTGACCCACGTGAAATCGTTTGGACTTCTGGTGCAACTGAATCAGATAACCTTGCCCTAAAAGGTGTAGCACAATTTTATGCATCTAAAGGCAAGCACATCATCACAAGTAAAATTGAACACAAAGCTGTTCTAGATCCTTGTCGTGAATTAGAAGAACAAGGTTTTGAAATTACTTATTTAGAACCAGAACCACGAACAGGTTTAATTACCCCTGAAATGGTAAAAGCTGCCCTTCGTCCTGATACTGTCCTTGTTTCTTTAATGATGGTAAATAACGAAATCGGTACAGTTACAGATGTAGCAGCGATTGGTGAGTTAACACGTGCCAATAAAACCTTCTTTCATGTAGATGCGGCTCAAGCTGCTGGTAAAGTTGAAATCGATCTCTCTACCATGAAAATTGATCTTATGAGTTTCTCTGCTCATAAAATTTATGGTCCAAAAGGTATCGGTGCATTATATGTACGTCGTAGCCCACGTGTTCGCTTAAAAGCGCAAATTCATGGCGGTGGTCATGAACGTGGTATGCGTTCTGGTACTTTAGCAACTCACCAAATTGTTGGTATGGGTGAAGCTTTTGAAATTGCTGGCAAAACAATGCACGCAGAACAAGAGCGCATTCGCAAATTACGTGACAAACTTTGGAATGGTTTACAAGGCCTTGAACAGGTTTTCTTAAATGGCCATCCTACTCAAAACGTTGCTAACTACTTAAATGTCAGCTTTAACTTTGTTGAAGGTGAATCTTTAATGATGGCACTTAAAGATGCAGCCGTATCAAGTGGTTCTGCTTGTACTTCTGCAACATTAGAGCCTTCATATGTTCTTCGCGCATTAGGTTTATCTGATGAGCTAGCACACAGCTCAATCCGCTTCAGTTTTGGTAAATACACGACTGAAGAAGATATTGATCATGTGCTTACAATTACCAAAGCCGCTGTTGAGAAATTACGTGAACTTTCTCCGCTTTGGGACATGTATAAAGAAGGTATTGATCTTTCTACAGTTGAATGGGCTGAACACTAATTCATTGAAATTAGTGTTTTTACCCTCATATTAATATTAGGCTGACCCCGAGGTTTGGAGAAGCGAAATGGCTTATAGTGAAAAGGTAATTGATCATTACGAAAATCCTCGTAATGTTGGTGTTTTAGACAAAAACTCTGAAAATGTAGGTACAGGCATGGTGGGTGCACCTGCATGTGGCGACGTGATGCGTTTACAAATTCAAGTAAACGATAGCGGTGTAATTGAAGAAGCACGCTTTAAAACTTACGGCTGTGGTTCTGCAATTGCATCAAGCTCACTCGTAACTGAATGGTTAAAAGGCAAGACACTTGATGAAGCTCAAGCAATCAAGAATATTGATATCGCAACAGAGCTTGCTCTTCCACCAGTAAAAGTTCACTGCTCTGTACTAGCTGAAGATGCAATTAAAGCTGCGATTGAAGATTATCGCACTAAAAAATCAAAAGCTTAATTTGTTACTACTGTAAACGTTGGAGTTTTCATGATTCATTTAACTGAAAATGCTGCGACTCATATTAGCAATTACCTTAAGAACCGAGGTAAGGGTGAAGGCATTCGCGTGGGTGTGAAAACTTCTGGTTGTTCCGGATTGGCTTACGTTCTTGAATTTGTTGATTCTGTCGATGAACATGACGAAGTTTTCGATCAATTTGGCGTTAAGGTATTTGTAGATCCAAAAAGTCTTGTGTATTTAGAAGGCTTAGAAATGGACTATGTTAAAAATGGCCTTAATGAAGGGTTCGAATTTAACAATCCCAATAAAAAAGGTGAATGTGGTTGCGGTGAGTCTTTCACTGTATAACCCTTCTCCTTCCATCTCTCATTAAAACAGTGTCTTTTTATAGCACTGTTTTAATGTATTTAATTAACGTGGACCTCCTTTCTAATGAATCATTTTGAGTTGTTCAATTTACCCGTAGAACTCGATATCGATTTGGCGAGCTTAAAATCTAGCTTCTTGAATTTGCAGCAGCAATATCATCCTGATAAAGCAGAAGATAAAAATCAGGCTTTGATCAAGTCAAGTGAAATCAATCAAGCTTTTAAAATACTATCGCAAATAGACAGCCGCGCAGCTTATCTTTTAGCATTAAAAAAGCAAGACCATCACCTTGATCAATCTATTAGTGATTTTGAGTTCTTACAATCAGCTTTAGAACTTCGTGAACAACTTGATGAAGCAACTTCACCAGAGCATCTAAGCACACTTAAACAAGAAGTGTTTCAGTGGATAGAGAGTTTAGTTCGCGAATTTAAGATTGATTACACAGATGAAGACTGGGGTGAAGCTCGAGATACTGTACGTAAATTACGTTTCTTTCAGCGCGTTCTTAACGATATTGAAAAAGCAGAAGATCAAATGTTGGATGACGAAGACAACTTTGATTTAGACGACGATTTTTAATTTTGCTTTTTCCAAATTATTTTCAAGGGATTTAACTCATGGCACTTTTGCAAATTGCTGAACCGGGTCAATCCAGTGCCCCACATCAACACCGCATTGCGATTGGTATCGACCTAGGAACGACACATTCTTTAGTTGCGACAGTGTTATCAGGCAAACCTAAAGTACTCAATGACGAAAAAGAAAGAAGACTTCTTCCTTCTATTGTGCACTACGGAAATGATGCAATTCACTATGGTGAAGAAGCAAAGCCTTTTCTTATTGCTGACCCTAAAAATACAATTGTTTCTGTGAAACGCTTTATGGGTCGTTCAAAAGCAGATATCAAATTTCAGCATCCCTATGAATTAATCGGTTCTGAAAATGAGATGCCAGCTTTTGAAACACGTGCTGGTCGTAAAACCCCTGTTGAAATTTCGGCTGAAATTTTAAAACAATTAAAAGACCGTGCTGAAACTAGTTTGCAGAATCCAGTAAATGGAGCAGTCATTACTGTTCCTGCCTATTTCGATGAAGCTCAGCGACAAGCAACTCGGGATGCTGCACAGCTTGCGGGATTAAATGTATTACGTTTATTAAATGAACCAACCGCTGCTGCTGTCGCTTATGGTTTAGACCAAGAAACTAATTTAGCAACAGATCATAACTATGTAATTTATGATCTAGGTGGTGGTACTTTCGATGTATCAATCTTGCGTTTCTCACAAGGTGTCTTTGAAGTATTAGCAACAGGCGGCCACACTGCTTTAGGTGGTGATGATTTAGATCGTCTCATTGTTAAATGGGCTAAAAAGCAGTTAGATATTGATACTCTCAGTGATGAAGCATATGCAGTATTTATTGTTGCTGCTCGTCAAGCGAAAGAACAGCTATCTACACAAGAATCAGTTCAGTTAAAATTACTTGAAAATGTATTAACACTGGACCGTCCAACTTTTGAAAGTATTATCCAAGTTGCTTTAGATAAAACAATTAGTGTCTGCAAACGTGTTTTACGTGATGCAAAACTTGAATTATCAGATATTCAAAATGTTGTTTTAGTGGGTGGCTCTACCCGTTCGTATGCTGTTCAGCAAGCAGTTCGTAATGTATTTAATCAAGAACCTCTTTGCACGATCAACCCTGATGAAGTGGTTGCAATTGGTGCTTCGATTACTGCCAACCAATTAATTGGAAATAGTCAAGACGGCTCATTACTTTTAGATGTAACTCCACTTTCACTTGGATTAGAAACCATGGGTGGACTAGTAGAACGTCTTATTTCACGTAACACTGCTATTCCAGTTGCTCGTCGTCAGGAATTCACAACTTATCAAGATGGCCAAACTGCCATGCTTATTCATGTGGTTCAAGGTGAAAGAGATTTGGTAGAACATTGTCGTTCATTAGGAAAATTTGTCCTTCATGGCATTCCTCCAATGACTGCAGGTCAAGCACGCATTGAAGTTACCTTTCAAGTCGATGCGGATGGCCTACTCACTGTTTCGGCGCGTGAAACGACTTCAAATGTACAGGCTCAAATCGATATTAAACCATCTTATGGCTTATCTGAATCTGACACTGAACGCTTATTAATTGAAGGTTTCAAACACGCAGAAGAAGATAAAAATCTGCGTCATCTAAAAGAAACCAAGGTTGAGGCTCAACGTGAGCTTGAAGCTTTAGAACAAGCTCTCAAAGTTGATGCTGATTTACTTAATGATGAGCAGCTTGAAGCACTTAAAACCGCTGAAAATCTTTTGAAAGCGCAACTTGAAGGCAATGATATTCAAGCGATTGAAAAAGCTGTAGAACAACTTAAAGTACATAGTGATGCTTTTGCCGCACTACGTATGAATCGACATATTGACCACGCCTTAAAAGGTACAAAACTTGAAGATTGGTCAAATTCAAACTAAAGGTATAGGTGATCAATATGCCCCGTATTAAAGTACTTCCTCATGCTCAGTTTTGCCCTGAAGGCGCAGAATTTGAAGTCGAACAAAATGCAAATCTTTGTCAAAGTTTGCTTGATCGAGGAATTAAAATAGAACATGCTTGTGACATGTCGTGTGCTTGCACAACCTGCCATGTAGTCGTTCGCAAAGGCTTTGACAGTCTAGAAGAAATGGATGATGTTGAAGCAGATCTTTTAGATCGCGCTTGGGGACTTGAGCCAGATTCTCGACTCTCATGCCAAGTAAAAATTGTTGATGAAGATTTAGAAATTGAGATTCCTAAATATACAATCAACCATGCTTCAGAAAATCATTAATCGAGTTATTAAAAAAGCTGCTTTAAAAGCAGCTTTTTTTTGCTTTATATTTTAAGCTTGATTTTGTTGATCAATTTCAACAGGTTTAACTTCATCTTCAAGTCTTAATTGTGCAATACCTTGAGTATTAATCAAAGTTTGTTGAACTTTAATTCGTTGAATCATTTTCTCAAGTACTTCTACTAATTCTGGATATTCATAGTTTTGTACTTCTTCTAAATTAAGTACTAAATGGAAACCTTTATACTCATAATCAAACCATTGCTGATGATCTGACTTATTCCCTGTGTATTTCTCCATCACCTGCCATGTCTTCACAGCACCTTGAATACCTTTTAAGTAAATTGGCGTTTTTGGAGCACAAAGGAAATCACTTTTTATTAATTGATAAGTATCATCTGAAATTAAAATTTCATCTATTTCAGCCGCGTATTGTAACCGAGCTGCCAAATTCACATCACGACCAACAATGGTATAAGCCATGCGATGTGTTGCCCCATAATTTCCTACGTGGCAATAACCGGTACTAATTCCCATACGAATGTGTAAGGCTGAATAGCCCATTTTTTTCCAACGTTCACGCAACAATTTCATTTGCTGTCGCATAGCGATTGCCATTTCTACACAAGCTTTAGCATCTTGCTCTACGCCTTGAGAATTCGGATCGCCAAAAAATATGAGGATGGCATCTCCCATAAATTTATCGACAGTAGCTTCATACTGCTTCGCAATTTCCGTCATATGGCTTAAATAATCATTAAGCAAAAATGCTAAATCATCAGGAATTAAAGTTTCTGATAATTCTGTAAAGCCTTGAATATCCGAAAAGAACACAGTCATTTTTTTACGTTTATATTCAATTTTTGCTTCCGCTTCACCGCGCATAATAGACTGCCACAACTGCAGTGGTGCATAACGACTTAACTGATTAGCAAAAGCAATATAACGCGTCATTTGATCATAGTAATGTTGACGTTGCTGACTAATTTTTTTAACCCAACGATGTTGGTAATAATTTCCAATGGTAATAAACATAACCAAACCTAAGAGTGTAATTACAGTTAACTCTTGGCTAGTAGGCTCAAAATATGTATAAAAACCAAATAGGAAAAAAGTACTTAAATAAAAAATAATCGCGCCGAGCAAACTAGTCAAACAAATGACTGCGAAAGAAATACGACTATTGATTGCTGAATAAAATAATGCAAAAAGTGCAATAAATGTAGGGACCAAATTAAGATGCAGACCTGCTAAGGTAACTGCTACAACAATTGCATCAATTGCAAAAAAAACGCTTTTTTGAGTTTTCTTATCAAATTGGTATTGAAGCCAGTGTTCTAACTTCGAGCTAATAAAAAGCAAAAATAGGAATAAAGGTGGAACGTAGATCTGATAATTTGTATTAGGTGAGGTAAAAGCATAGATCACTAAAATTAAGGACAGAATTGAATATCCCATCAAGCGATGAAAATATGCAAACTGTTTAGGCTCTCTATCGATAAACCTCTCTAATTGCACCCTGTCCTCCACACCTCAATGTAGCCACATTCGTATAAATGTGGCATTGCATTGATTTAATCCATGCGCCAATCAAAAGGCATATCACCTTGACCACGTAAAGCAAGCATAAGAGTTTGACGCATATGAGCCAGTACATCATTTGTGTATGGAACTGCAGGTGTGCCCCAAACTGGCTTAGGCCATGCAACATCATTTTGATAACGGACGACATGATGGAAATGCAACTGAGGTACCATATTACCTAGAGCTGCAACATTCATTTTATCTGCACGGAATACTCGAGATAGTTGGCTAGACAACCAGCTTGATTCACGTAAAAACTGTTCTTGATCAGCTTGACTCAATTCATATAATTCTGTGATTCCCGGCACACGAGGGATTAAAATCAGCCACGGGAATTGCATATCATTCATTAAACGACATGTTGAAAGCGGGAAATCGCCTACAAAAAAAGTATCTTGAGCAAGTTGTGGATGCAAACTAAACATATCTTTTATAAATGACAATAAACAATAATGGCTAATACTATCACATCAGTTTTGATGTGAGTATTGCTAGTGTCTGGTTTGATTACAAATAACAATGATTTTATGCACTTATTCCTCTTCTGATCCGAGAAATCGTGCATAAAATTCTGATATCACCTTACAAAAAATTTGTATTGAATAAAAATCACTTTAAAACACTATTTAAGCATGTAATTCGTTTAATAATTTTGCCAATAAATCATTAATAAATTGAATGCGTTTTTCTGGTTCCTCAAGCTGAACCATAACTTTTAAACGCTGTCCGCCCTCCATTCGATAATAGGTCGGATGCTTTTGCATGAGTTGAATAATGCTAATTGCCTGAACTGGTGTATCAGGCGAGAATTCAATATTGCCACCTTGTGTATTAATATCGATTTTGGTAATACCCAATTGCTCTGCTTTCAAGCGTATTTGATGGACAGTAAACAAATGCTTAACCGATTGTGGCGGAACTCCGAAACGATCAATGAGTTCCATACGGATATTATCGAGTTTTTCTTGCGTATCTGTATTACTAATACGCTTATAGAATAATAAGCGCTGATGCACATCTCCTAAATACTCATCAGGAATAAGTGCAGGAATATGTAAATTAATTTCTGCAGTCAATGACAAAGGCGCATCGAAGTTCGGTGTTTTGCCTTGCTGAATTGCCTTAGTAGCCTTCTCCAGCATTTCCATATACAAGCTATATCCAATTGCCTGCATTGAACCGCTTTGTTGCTCACCTAAAAGCTCACCTGCACCGCGAATTTCTAAATCTTCTGTCGCTAGCATAAAGCCAGCCCCCAGAGTTGAGGCACGCTGGATTGCATCTAAACGCTTTTCTGCATCACCTTTTAAATGTTTTATAGAGGGAACTAACAAATAAGCATAGGCTTGGTGATGTGATCGTCCCACACGCCCACGTAATTGGTGTAATTGAGCCAAACCAAGTTTGTCGGCCCTTTCTATCAAAATTGTGTTGGCATTTGGAACATCAATCCCGGTTTCAATAATCGTTGAGCATACCAACACATTAAACTCTTTGTGATAGAACTGCTGCATGACTTGTTCGAGCTCTCTTTCCCTCATTTGTCCATGAGCGACTGCTACACGAGCTTCAGGTACAAGAGTACGAATGTTTTCAGCAGCTCTTTCGATCGTATCGACTTCATTGTGTAAGAAATATACTTGGCCACCACGTAGTAACTCACGCAAAATAGCTTCTTTAATAGAAGCTTCTGTATGTTCTTGCACAAATGTTTTAACGGCTAAACGACGGGCTGGCGGCGTAGCAATGATAGATAGATCACGCATTCCCGAAAAAGCCATATTTAGAGTTCGTGGAATAGGTGTTGCGGTAAGGGTCAACATATCCACGTCTGCACGTAATGCTTTGATACGCTCTTTATCACGTACCCCAAATCGATGTTCTTCATCGACCACCATTAGACCCAAGTCTTTAAACTGCACATTTTCTTGTAAAAGTTTATGGGTTCCGATCACAATATCGACTTTACCGGCAATTAAATCTTCAATATTTTTTGTATGGGTTTTATTTGAGCCAAAGCGTGACAACACTTCTATACGCACAGGCCAATCAGCAAAACGATCTTTAAAAGATTCATAATGTTGTTGTGCAAGTAAAGTTGTAGGCACTAAAACAGCAACTTGCTTACCGTTTTGCACAGCAACAAAAGCAGCTCGCATGGCTACTTCAGTCTTACCGAAACCAACATCACCACAAACAAGTCGATCCATAGGTCTAGCTTGTTGCATATCGTGAAGCGTGGCTTCAATAGCATTCGCCTGATCGAGTGTTTCTTCGTAGGCAAATCCACTAGCAAATTGCATATAAAGCGATTGATCGACCTCAAAACCAAATCCAGGTTTTGACTGACGTCGTGCTTGTATATGTAATAATTCGGCTGCAACATCATGAATTTGTTCTAAAGCTTTGCGTTTAGCTTTACTCCATGCATCACTTCCGATTTTATGAAGTGGAGCTAAATCTGGATCTCCGCCACTATAGCGACTGATAAGATGCAAATTAGTTACAGGTACATAAACTTTTGCCCCTTCAGCATAATTGAGTTGTAAGAATTCATAGTCTTGCCCTTCAATTGCTAAAGTAACTAATCCTGCATAACGTCCTACACCATGATCAATATGTACAACTGGGGCATCAATACTTAGTTCGGTCAAACTACGAATTAAGAACTCTTCAGAAACTTCTTGCTGACGTTTACGACGACGCTGAACGACCCGATGCTCATATAATTGATTTTCAGAAATAACCGACAATTGGTCTGTTAAAAGTAATCCACGGTCTAGCGGTGCATTTGTAATAGCAATCGCAAACTGACTGGTTTGAAATTGTTCAAAACTATCTACACCAGGAATATCACCTAAACTGGCACGCAAACCATCTCTTAAGCTTTCACGTCGGCCTGCACTTTCTGCAACCAATAAAACCGGATGATTTGCTTCATCAATATATTTTTTGACTACTGAAAAGGGTTTTTCTTTTTTCGGATCGACCGCTAACTTCGGTGGCTGTTCCACTTTAAGGTTTAATGCACCGATCTTTTCTTCAACCGTTTCGGCGCTTACCAGCATACGCGGAAACTGATTTAAAGCACTAAGCAAATGGTTTGGAGCAATAAATAACTCTTCAGGAGGAAGAATTGGTTGATCTACGTTATGGCGTCTATCTTCATAACGACGAATAACTTCTTTCCAAAAGTTGGTTAAATCTGAATCTACATCGTTAGTTGTAATTACAATGCAATTCTTTGGTAAGTACGTTGTAAGTGTACTTTGCGATTGCATTTGTGCTTTATCAAAAAATAACGGTAAATAAAATTCAATTCCTGGAGAAGCAATTCCCTCTAGGACATCTTGATAAATCGGGTTTTTCTTAGGATTTGCCGTAGGGAAAAGTTCAGAATACCGATCTCTAAAAATTGAACGAGCTTCTTTTAACGGGAATTCTTTTGCAGGTAAAACTGTAAAACTTTTTAAAGCTGTAGTCGTTCTTTGCGTTTCTGGATCAAAGAATTTTAATGTATCAATTTCATCATCAAACAGATCAATACGAATAGGTGCTTCTTGCCCTGACGCAAAAATATCCATAATACTGCCACGTACAGCAAATTCACCATGATCGTAAACAGTATCAACCAAATGATAACCAGCTTGTACTAAACGTAACTTCTGTTGCTCTAAATCGAATTTTTGCCCAACATGAATATCAAAATGTTCACCTAGAACCCATGAATACGGTGCAACTCTTTGGGCTAAAGTACTTGCTGAAAGGAGCAATACACCCTTCTGAGGCATATTAGATAAAATTGCGAGACGTTCTGAAACAATATCTTGATGAGGTGACAAACGATCATACGGTAAGATTTCCCAATCAGGAAAAATTGTAGGTTTTATGCCATAAAATTCAAGTTCACTTTCTAATTGAGCAACATGTTGGTTATTTCTGGCAACCACCACAAGTAAAGATGAATGCTGAACAGCAATTTCTTTAAATAATAAGGCAGCAGATGAACCTAATAACGACCCCACCCAACGCTTTTCACCGGCTTTGAGCTGTTGTAAATTCAATTGAGAGATTTCTTGTTGAAACATGTATATGGCTTTTATCAGCTAAGAAGATATGAGCCTAATAGTAGCATGATGTTTTTAGTGAATTGAGTTATTTTTTTGAAAATCAAACTACTAGTTAGCTTTACTTTTTATATTTTTTAATCAATCAACTATGATTATTTATCACGCAAAAACAAAACGTAATATTGATTTAATATTTGTATAATCGCTTTAAGTTGAAGTAGCTTCTCTTGTGTATTTCCCAATCTTTCCACATAGCGTTGGGTTGCGATTTCTAGATCAATCTTTTCATTAATTTGTGGAGTAATGAGGAATAATTTCTGAAGATTATCAAAATTTTGTAATTTACGATTTGAGAAATACTCAATATGTTCTGACCATTTCTCATTAATCCCTACGTCTTTAATGATAGGTCCTTGTTCAGAATCAAATTTTAATTGATTCTCTTGCAAGTAAATTTGTTCTGGCGTTTCTTTTGAGCCTTGAAAAAGCTGCGTTATCTTCTTAAACATTTCATCACATCATATTAATTTTAAATTCAAGTAATGGAAGTAATTGTGTTACTTCCATTATTTAAGCCTTTTAGTTTAATGACTACTCATCGCCTAAATCATCAAGAAAATCGACAGTAGGTACAAAAAATAGAGTACCAGTCTGGGCAGTACTAAAGTCAAGCAACCGATCGAGATTACCCTGCTCATTCCCTAAAAACATATTTTCAAGCATTTGTTTTGTTGTGCTAAATTTACGCGAGTACCCAATAAAAAATGTGCCATATTCATTTCTAGAAGGATTTGAAAAAGGCATATTTGCTCGCATAATTTTAAGTTCATTGCCTTCTGCATCATGAGCTTTACTTACAACATTATGAGCAGTTAAAGGTTTTTCATCATCGCTGAGCTCAACATCATTGAACTTTTTACGGCCAATCACTTTTTCTTGCTCTTCATCGCTCAACCCACGCCACTTTTCCATGTCGTGCGTATATTTTTGAATAAAAGCATAACTTCCCCCGATAAAATCAGGATCTTCATTACCCACTAGTGCCCACTCTGCTGCAATAACGGGTTCCGGGTTTTCAGTCCCATCCACAAAGCCAATAATTGCCCGCCCATCAAAATAACGAAAACCATGAACTTCATCAATGGGATACGTTACCTTACCGAGCTGCTGATTGATTATATTACCCAGCTCATAACATAAAGTCTGACGATCAGCACGAATATGGAAAAATAAGTCTCCCGGAGTTGAGACAGCCGTATATTTCGGGCCTCTAATTTCTTGAAATGGTTGTAATTCTTGAGGCTTCGCTTGCTCTGGAAATAAGATATCCCATGCATTTGAACTAAAACCTAACGTAGCATTAAATTTACTTTCTGGATAACGATTAAAGAGACTTCTAGTTAATGCTGAAAAATTAGCAGCAAAATCTTTTACTTTTTCTATTACAGAATCACCTTGAGCTAATCCCAATACAATAAATAATGCATTTTCACCAGGAGCGCTCGTTACAGGCTGAATTCTCATACATTCCATAAAATATGCCTTTTAGGTATTTAATCTCGTTAATTTAGCATATTCACTTTCTTTTCATACATCCTGTAATAAAATCTATGTTCATAAGAGTTTAAGTAAAGCTCCTTAAACCCTTACTAAAATTAATCTTAATCAACGTCCATATTGCTTCTTTAAATATTTTACGATTTGAGCAGACTCAAACATCTTAACTCCAGTATTTGGGTCTACCAAATAAGGTACCTGCATTTTGCCTTGCATAAGAGGTAACAATTTTTCTCTTTTTCCACCTTTTAACGGTACATATTTACCCGGTTTTAAACGAAAAATAGCTGGGCCTTGATCTTGCCATCTTTCTTTTGCAACATTATGCAGAATATAAGGAAGCTCAAGCTCACAGAGTAGACTTCTTACAATTCGCGAATAAGGACTTGCCTCAAAACTCCATAACTCAAGCTTTTGCTCAGGCGCAGCTCTATCAATGATTTTTTTGTTTATCCAAACGCCCCGAGCACCATTTAATATAGTCCCTAAAAATGCTACATACGGCATGTTAGGGTAACTCGAAAATTTCTGAGGCGTCTTTCCTGTTTTACCGTAGTGTTTAAATAAATGATGAATAATGTCTTGTGACTCATATAGCTTATCACCAGTATTTTCATCAATTAGAAAAGGAAATTTTAATTTGCCACCAGTCTCTTTAACAATAGAACGATACTTCAACCCACCTTTAGGACATGGATAAATTTCAACATCCAGATTTAGCAATGTAATCACTTCACGAACACGACGGCAAAATGGCGAACCTTCAAATTCATATAGTTTCAAAGCTTTTACAGGTTGCTGAGGAAAAGCAGTGCCAGTTACACCCCTACCACCTTCAGTGATTGCAGATACAACTGCCTGTAATACTTTAATTTGATGATTCGCCATCATGCGTTCCTTTGTATGAGAGAGTTAGACTAATTTTTCTTTTGCAATCACAATTCCATTATTATCAGCATAGATAAAATCACCCGATTGAATTGTGACACCACCAAAATACAAAGTGGTGTCTACTTCGCCAATGCCTTTACGATTACTTTTTTGCGGAATTGCAGCCAATGCGTGCACGCCTAAATCTAAAGTTGCAAGTGCATCAACATCCCGCACACAGCCATAAATTACCACACCATTCCAGTTATTTTTAACTGCTGATTCAGCAATCATGTCTCCCATGAGTGCACAGCGCATAGAGGCGCCGCCATCTACCACCAATACTTTCTCTGTACCATCTGTTGCCAATAACTCTTTTACACGTGAGTTATCTTCAAAGCACTTTACTGTTACAACCTGTCCCCCGAAAGTTTTACGTGCGCCATAGCTTTGAAAGAACTTACCATCCATGGACGGAATTACGACTTGTAAGTCTTTCTCAGGGTTATCATCTAATAAATCACATGTTACAAATGGTACTGTCGACACTTTTTTCTCCCTTATCGAGTTTTCTGTATGCTCAGATTATCATAACGTTTGAATGCTTCAATTTGCGTTAGCGCCGCTACGACCATGGTATGAGCCAATTGCTCCGCAGTTACAGGCTTATATTTGAATGGTTTTTGTAATTTATTCTCAATAAATTTAAATAGACTCTGCCCCAAATCCTCTATAAACCGCACCTCACTGCGCTTACCAATAAGTAAAGAGGGTCTAAAAATAGATAATTTTTCGAGCTCTAGACTCTCAATATAATCTTCTAATTGTCCTTTTACTTTATTGTAGAAAATGGGTGAGTTCGAATTTGCACCAAGAGCGCTCACTAATAAAAGATGAATATGTTTATCTTGTACCAAATCCGCCAAATGAGCATTGATTTCATAATCTACCGCGTAGAAACCCTGCTTTGAGCCCGCATTTTTTAATGTTGTTCCCAGACAGCTAAATGCATGGGTATGACCATTCACATCTTCATCATTCAACATTAAGAAATCTTCCATGATGAATTGATTAACTTTGTCATATGTATTAAATACTTGAGATTCTTTTCTAACCACCAACGTAATGGCTTCAAATTCTGGAGCCTGCTGGAGCTTTTCTACAAGTTCTAATCCGACTAACCCTGTTGCGCCAAGCACAATCGCTTTTTTCTTACTTGCTGTCATTTTTTATCCATCCCTATTTGGCTTTGCTTTAAATTTAACCTTTTCTTACCGTTTTAACAGCCCCTAAAACAGCTTAAAACGTTCTCAAGGCTTGACTTCACGGTGTTGATTCATCACAATATGGCACTTGTTTACGGGCTGGTGATGGTTACACCAGTTTACTGGATTGACCACAGCCCGCCCAGACCAACTTATTTTCAAGGAGTGCAAGAGTGGCAAACTCTGCTCAAGCTAAAAAACGTGCGCGTCAAAACGTTACTGCACGTAAACACAACGCAAGCTTGCGTTCTATGGTTCGTACATACATCAAACGTACTTTAAGTGCAATTGCTGGTGGTGATCATGCTGTTGCTACAGAAGCTTACCAAAAAGCTGTTCCTGTAATCGACCGTATGGCTGATAAAGGCATCATCCACAAAAATAAAGCTGCTCGTCATAAGAGCCGTTTAAATGCTCAAGTTAAAGCGTTAGCTAACTAATTGAAGCATGTAAAAAAAGCCCACTAGGGCTTTTTTTATTATCTATCGTTTTTGAGCTTATAGCGTTTTTCGAAATTTGGCTACATTTAGCTCATAGGCCTTACCTCTCCAAATCCATTTTAATTTGCAATTTGGAAATTCTTCGCCTTCAAACCATACAAATATGCCTTCCATCATTTCAGGCCAATCTTCTTTCTTAATTTTATTTTCACCAGAAATCACAGCAACAATTGCAGCAATAATAGTGTCATGACTTACAGCCAAACTAAGTCCGCCTTGAGTTTTAGGATTCGTATGGTAAATAAGCTCTAGTACATCTAAAACACCTGTAATTGGATGCTTCATGCCAGGTAATGCATTATTTACAAAACTATTAATAAAACCTAAAGCACCCTGCTTTTTAAAATAAGGAGCAGCTTGTTGTATGTCTAATACAAAACTGCCTGGCTCAACAAGTAATCCTTGTTCAACAATTTCAATCGTATGCGTATTAGATTCGGGACTTACATCATCAGCCCCTTCAATCATGAGCGCAGCCGTATCGACACAACGTTGTATTGGACTTGAAATACAGTGTTGAATAACACGATCTGTATTTTTGATTAAATAGTTACCCCATGCCTGCGCAAGCTCACGCCCTTGAGGAGTAAGTTGGAGATCATATCCAGCTAAGCCCTGCCCATCCACAAGCTCTCTTAGAGAATGGCGCGTAAATAAGGTCACAGGAGTTGAAGCATCGGGCAATAAATCAATTGCTTCAAACATACTTTTAGGCAATAAATCGAGTGCCATTGTTATCTTGTCATCTTTTTTCAATACTTTGCCACTATAACATGTCTGGCATAACTCTCAATCTATAACACCTGATTGGGCTAATGCTTCAAATGCTATTTTTTTGCTTTCCTGATCACGAAATGCGATAAAGCCCTTATTTAAAACCGTATGCCTCTGGTTATATTCAAAAGGTTTCCCATCAAGCGTAAGTAAACCACCGCCTATACTCTCTAACAAACCTTGCCCGGAACTTGTGTCCCATTCAGAGGTTGGATGAAAGCGTGGGTAAATATCTATTTCACCTTCTAACATCATGCAAAATTTATAGGCACTTCCTGCTTCTCGACGAATAATGCTATGTTTTTCTTCGATAGGTTGAATAAATTTTTGATATTTTGGATTTTTACTGCCATGACTCAGTCCTATTTGTATAGGCGCATCTGGTGAAGGCGAAGTTATTTGATATTGGTACCATTGTTTTTGAGTGAAACTATATTTAAAAGGCAAATCTTGTAGATATCCTAAGTACACGACCTGTTCACACGGCACAGCAATAACTGAAAAGATCGTCTCTTTACCCTTAATCAAACTTAGGTTTATCGTAAACTCATCACGTTCATGTATAAATTCTTTAGTTCCGTCAAGAGGATCTAACATCCAGCATGTGGCCCAGTCATGCCGCGCACTATAATCACTTTCTTCCGACAAAACTGGCAACTCTGGAGTAATTTCTGCCAAGTGTTTTAATAAAAAAAGGTTCACTTTTAAATCTGCTTGAGTTACAGGTGAATCGTCTTGTTTTTCATGAATAGTGAACTCATAACCCGCAGAATAATTTTGATATTCTTGTAATAAAATCTGGCTGGCTTGTTCCAAAACTGGAAGAAGCTGATTAATCAAAGTATCTTGTGGGCGCGTAGTTGTTATAAACATAAATATGCTCTACATAGTTTCATTTCTATTATAGGTGAATTATGAACAATTCAATATTCGCTAACAGTTTGATTTACTAAAAATCTATCTTAGTCATTAGATGATTGCCGCTTTCTGGGCATGCTATATAGTTAACATGAATAATAATGAGGTTTTAAAATGGCCTTTATTCCGTACAAAAAATAATCTATAAGTTATGAAAAATAAACAACTTAAATCAGATTTATCCATTTCCTTTTCATGTATTTCTTGTTATGTTCAATCACACAATAACAAGATGGAAGAAAGTGCACATGATGCTATATGGATATCATTTTTCGACAATAGAACATAATTGGGAAGAACTTACGCCCTTAAATGAGTTCCTACAAACATTTGCAGATGATGATGGTGATGTTTCAACAAGAGATAAAGAATCTCTCAAAGAAATCATTGCGAAATCAGATACAGCTTTGGCTTTAGCAAGAGAAATGGGTTGGGATGGCAGTTATACAGGGTGTCCTTATCTATTCTGGTTACCAAGTAAAAATAGTCAGTCTTTTGAATATGGCTTTGTGTTTAAACAAACATCAGACAATACAACTTTTGTGATTTCACCCATTGAGTTGAGCTATCTAGCTCAAGATTCTCAAGTTCGGACCTTAAGTAAAACGATTGAATAAGCAATATAGGTTATTGATTCAATTTTGACATCAATAACCTCATCTTGATTTTATTATTATTCAAACATGCTTAACTGTGGCGTAGGTTTTATAATTTTTTCTTTTGGTACATGAGAGCATTCAAACTCTTCAACTGGAAAACCTTCTATAAAACTTGAAATATCAGATGACTCCAAACTCAACCACTCTTCTAGTCGGTCATGTGGGATCACAATTACTGATCTTTTGACATCTCCAGGCTCGTGAAAATCCTTCATCATAGGATGGTCTATGGCATCCATAGTTAACATGCTTGCAGAACGAATAACAGTTTCATTGATTTTGCAGATTTCATAGATTGCTGCAATAAAAAAAGCTTGCCCATCTTTACGGCGTACACCCCACCGCTCAGGTTTATCATTTATATATTTACTTTCATAGAATTCTGTCACCGGAATCACACCAAACTTACATTTAAGTGCAGCTTCTTGAAAACTCGGTTTTTGGAAAATCGTTTCATGACGAGCATTGTAGGTATGCTTTGCTATATTCGTATCTTCTGCCCATTTTGGAACCAAGCCAAACATGACTTCACGCCACTCAAGACCTTGGGGTGATTTGAATAATAGCGGCATTGTACCCGCAGGATAAACCTCTTCGGCATAGCTAAAGCCGACCACAGGCAATTTAAGTTGCTGTAATTGGGCAAGAGTTAAAGGTTTAAAGTTGGCACACATAGCAAAGATAAACTACTGTATTTTTCATTCTCTTATTTTATAAGCATTTACCCGATAAACCAAATAAAAAGGCACTTGAAAGTGCCTTTAGCGACATAACTTTACGCTTATGAAACGTGTTGAATCCCTTGGGGAATGGCTTGTAATAGACGTTTAGTATAATCATGCTGAGGATGCGCATATAGCTCATCTGAATTGGCTATTTCTACAACCTCCCCATGATTCATGACCATGACTTGATCAGAGATATATTTCACAACCGATAAGTCATGTGAAATAAAGATATAACTGAGCTCAAACTCATCTTGTAGGTCTTGTAATAAGTTAAGTACTTGTGCCTGTACAGACACATCTAGCGCCGAGACAGATTCATCACAAATCAGAATTTCAGGCTTTAAGGTTAAACAACGTGCAATCGCAATACGTTGACGTTGCCCTCCCGAAAATTCATGTGGATATCGATAATAAGCTTGCTCAGGTAAATTCACTCGCTCAAGTAGTTCAAGTGCAATTTTTTTACGCTCAGTATCATCTTTACCAATGTTATGGATCTGCATGGGTTCTAATAAAATCTGTCCAACCGTAAAGCGTGGATTAAGAGAGGCATACGGGTTTTGAAAAATAATCTGGATTTTTCGTTGATATTTAGCAAACTCTTTTTCAGTTAATGAAAGAATATCTTTTCCTTCAATAAAAGCCTGCCCGCCAGATGCTTGATGTAACCGCATAAGTAATAGACCTACCGTCGTTTTACCCGACCCTGATTCGCCGACTAAACCTAAAGTCTTTCCTTTAGCAAGTTTAAAAGAAACTCCTTTTACGGCCTGAAACTCGTCTTTACCAAATAATCCTTTACGGCTATAAAAGCTTTTTTTCAGATCTTTTACTTCTAAAATAATTTTCTCATCGCCATTTAAGCCACGTTTGCGCTGTGGAATGTCCGAAGCATCAAAACTTTGCTCAACCAAGACATTATCTTCTTGGCGCATAAAATCACTCGTCACAGGCAGTCGATAAGGACGCTGTGATATTTGTGGACGACAGTAAAGTAATGCTCGGGTATATACATCTTGAGGCTGTTCAAGAACCTCTTCAGCAACGCCTTGCTCTCTAATCTCGCCATGACGCATCACAATGACTTTATCTGCAATTTCACCAACCAACGCTAAATCGTGAGTAATAAAAAGCATCGACATTTGACGGCGCTTACGCAATGACTCGAGTAAATCAATAATCTGCTTTTGAATCGTGACATCAAGTGCCGTAGTCGGCTCATCGGCAATGAGCAGTTTAGGCTCACACGCAATTGCCATAGCAATCATGACACGTTGCTGTTGCCCCCCTGAAAGTTGATTAGGATAGGCATCAATCTTGGTTTCTGGTGAAGGAATACCTACTTCTTTAAGCAACTCCAAAACACGCTGGCGAGCCTGTTTACGGCTCAACCCCATGTGCAAACACAACACTTCTGCAATTTGGTTGCCAACCGTAAAAACAGGGTTTAATGATGACATCGGCTCCTGAAAAATCATGGCAATATCTTTACCACAGATTTTACGCATCTCTGCACGAGATAAACTGAGTAGATCCGTGCCTTCAAATATAATTTTACTTTGATCATCAATTTTGCTTTGTCCAACAGGTAACAATCCCATCGTAGCCAACGAAGTAACCGATTTGCCGCTACCCGACTCACCGACTAAAGCGACAGTCGTATTCGCTGGAATATCAAAAGAAATGCCTTTTACGGTTTCAATATATTGCTTATCTTCACCTTTAAAACTTACTCGTAAATTTTTAACCTGAAGCAACGGTTCATTCTTATTTTCTTGTTCTATCATTTGGACCTTCCTTTTATTTTAGCTTTGGGTCTAACGCATCACGAAGTGCATCAGTAAACATTGAAAATGCCGTAACCAAAACAGCCATTGCGACAGAGGCTGCGACAAGCTGCCACCATTTACCTAAAAGAAGTTCACTTTGTGCTTCATTTAACATGCTGCCCCAAGACACCACGCCGACTGGCACCCCAAAACCCAAGAAACTCAAAATGACTTCAGATTTAATAAAAGACACCACCAAAATTGACATTTGAACCAAAGCAATATGGCTGACATTTGGAAAAATATGAATGAACATACGGCGGAAGTGTCCAACGCCAATTGCTTTAGCAGCAAGAACGTACTCACGTGCAGTATGCTTCATATATTCGGCACGAATTAAGCGGTAAACCCCTGTCCAGCCCGTTAAGCCTAAAATTAGGACAATAGATAAAATGCCTTTTTGTTGAAGTACGGCAGCAATAGCAAGCACTAATAATAAATATGGAATTGAGGTAAAAATGTTATAAAACCAGTTGAGAATATCATCCACCCAACCACCAAAATATCCAGAAATTGCGCCTAAAAGCGTACCGATACCTACCGCAAGTAAGGCAGATATCACCCCAACAATAATTGATGTTTCAGCACCTTTAATGGTCTTTTTAAGGACGTCTTGTCCCCATTTGTCAGCTCCAAATATAAGTGTGCTTTTAAGTTCACTTTGCTGATCAAGTAAATGTCCTCCCAGTTGCTGATCAATTGCTTTCATATCATCACCTAATGGGTCAGCTACACCATAATAATCAATTGCACTTCCCGCACTCTTTTCTTGTTTAATTTCAGCCTTGAGTTGGTGAATTACATCTTTTAAAGGATCAACTGGATTTATCGGTAACTCTTCTTCAATCGCTGCTGCATTTTGCCCTGTTTCTGTTGTCTTATCTGCTCCTATAAATGTAGGTGGCGCGTAACTCACTGCAACTTCTTTGTTCCAGTCAGATGCAATCACCCCAGTCATTGATAGAGCCAAGATAATAAAATAAAGCAATACAATCACTAGTGATGACATTGCGATCTTATCGGCCCGAAGACGTCGCATGGCAAGTTTCCACAGGCCAGATGAATGAGCTGCGGCTTTTGTTTGTTGTTTTCTTTTTGATAAAACGCTCAGCATAGCCCACCTACTTCAACTGTACACGTGGATCAACCACTTTGTAGACCAAATCGGCAATCAGGTTAAAAATCATGGTTGCAGCAGCAATGTAAACTGTAATGGCCTTAATAACAGGAAAATCACTTCGCTCAACTGCGATAATGACCTCTCGACCAATACCCGGAATACCAAAAAAACGTTCAATTAAAAATGCACCTATGAGTAATGCAGGTAAACTTGACATCACATCGGTAATAATAGGAATTGAAGCGTTCCGCAGTACATGTACACCTAAAATTCGGCTTTCACCTACACCTTTAGCACGTGCTGTTCGAACGTAGTCCTGATTAATTTCATCAAGCACAAAACTACGATACAAACGTAAGGTCGGTGCAATACTCACCACCAACATGATTAAAATTGGAAGCAAGGCAAATTTAAATAAATTTTCGGTAAAGGTGTCGCTCCAGCCCTGCACAGGAAACCAACTTAGCTGATAAGCCAAAACATATTGAAAAACAATAATGTAAACTAAAATACTGATCGACATCGCGATGGTACATAGCATCATCACCATACGGTCGGTTAGAGATCCGCGTACCGCTGCAACAGCCAATGCCAAAATAATTGAAATGATTGTCTGTAAAATAGTGAGCGGAATTAAAAGCGTGAGCGAGGGCCCTAATCGGGTCAAAATAATTTGGGAAACAGGTTCCCCCGTACTCCAACTTGCGCCATAGTCAAAAGTCAGTATTTGTTTAATAAAAATCCAGAGCTGTACATAATAAGGCTGATCGACTCCTAGCTGTTTACGAATATTTTCGATCTGCTCAGGATTAGACATCTTGCCCGCTAAAATATAAGCAGGATCGCCACCTACCCAGTTAAAAAGAATAAAAATAAGTAAGACTACCCCCAACATAGTTGGAATCATCTGCCATAAACGCCGAATAACATATGCCAGCATAGTGATAATTCCTTATTTAACCCGTTGTCCGGTAATTTCATTAAAGAACGCTTTGTTATCAGGTTCACGGCCAAGGAAATCTTTAACTAATTCAGCTGCGGGTTTTTGGCTACCTTGTGACAAAATGGTTTGACGGTAACGCTGTCCAACTTGCGGGTTATTAAGGTTGTCCCCATAGGCAGAAAGCATGTCTAAAGCTAAAACCTCAGACCACATATAGCCGTAATAACCTGCCTGATAGCCGCCCATCAAATGCCCGAACTGCCCAGGAAACTCTGTTGTTGGCACATACCCTAAAGCTGTAGCAGCTTCCATTTTTTGCCAATTTTCCAAAGGTTTTACTTTTAATGCATCGGCAGTATGCAATGACATATCGTACTGTGCATAAAGAGTCTGACGTGCATAACGCAAGCCACGACCATAGTTATGTACAGCTTTTAAACGAGAAATTAACTCATCATCAACACGTGGACATGCTGGATCACAGTAATCAGCCACTTTAGATAAAGTCTCTTTACGGCGTGCCCACTCTTCATACATTTGAGACGGCGCTTCTACGAAATCACGCTCTACAGAGGTTCCAGACTGACTGGCATAACGTGTATTTGACAAAATGCCATGTAAAGCATGACCAAACTCATGAACAAAAGTTTCAAGTTCATCACTGTTTAAACCTTTACGGTTAAAATTAGTGACCAATGCTGAAACGGGTAATCGATTGGTTAAAGTGCTGCCGCCGTATACTCCCCAAACAGCTGCGTGACCATATTTCCCTTCACGAGGAAATTTATCCATATATAAGCCGCCAAGGAGCTTTCCTGTTTTTTTGTCAACCACATCGTAATATTCAACTTCACCCTGCCATGCTTTAACTTTGACAGGTTTAAAATCAATACCATATAGATCAGATGAAATGGCAAATAACCATTTTTGAGCAGCTAAAGTGGGGAAATAATCACGAAGTTTTTCCTGATCAATCTGATATTTATTCTTACGAAGTTTTTCACTCCAGTAAGCTTCACTCCAACGTGTGATCTCGGTTTTTTCTAATGGGGTTTTTAAGGTTTGTGCTTTAAATTCACGGAGTTCTTCTACTTCTTTACGTTCAAGTGGCGCTACTGTTTTTTGGACTTCTGCTAAAAATTGATTTACAGTCTCAGGCGTTTTAGCCATACGGTCTTTTAAAACCCAATCTGCATAACTTGCTTTTCCAAATAACTGCGCAAGCTCATAACGCAAATCAATTGCTTGTTTGAGTAGTTTTAAATTTTGCTCAGTACCACGTCGAGTAAAGGCAATTTGATATCTTTTCCGAGCATCATCATTATCTGCCAACTCCATAAAGGGACGATATTCAGGATATTCAAAACCTAATAAATAGTTGCCTTTAGCATTTTTCTTTAAAGCTGAAATATAACTTTGGGGTAAACCCTTCATCTCTTCAGGAGTAAACTCAAGTTTCTCCGGATTATCGCGGACATTACGCGCATATTCTTGTTCGAGCTTAGTTAACTCATCCAGAATAGCCTTCATTCTTGCGCGTTTTACAGGTTCAAGCTGAACGCCTGTGTCTTCAAATTGGCTCAAAATATCTTGACGGTATTTTTGGTCAATTGGGTCTGTTGCTTGTGTATTTTTAATTAGATTATATAGCTTCGGGTTCTGAAATATATCAGTGTGAAACTGATTAATTTTGATTTCACAGTCTTCTGCTGCCTTACGTAACTTTGCATCTGGATCTACGTTACTATATAGACTTATCGGACCTGAGAAATCTTCAAAATGCGCAAAAATTTTATCCCATTTTGCCAATATAGGTGCTGCTTCTGCATTATCTTTCACAGGCGTTTTTTCAAAAATAGTAATCTGTTGCTGAATCTTTTTTAAATTAGCATCACACCATGCTGGGAGTTGTTGTGCTTTAAGTAATGGCAAAGTAGGACGTGTTGTCTCTGCCGTTGCAAACTGACTTATACCTATGGTCAACATACACAAAGTTGTCATTTTCAGTGCATTATTTTTCATCATATCTCCAATTTTTTTCATTTAATGATTAGATTTAGTATGTGTATCGAGATCAAAATACATCCACTCAGCATGTAAAATTGGATGCTTCTTATATCCAATGATTTGTGGTTGAGCCAACATATTTCGGTAGCGTGCATAAGAGACTTGCACTGGCATATATACTTCTAATAAACGTGTCATTTTTCGATAAAGTGCATCTCTCTCAGGGCCAGCTTGCATTTGTTGTGTCTGACGATACAACTGATCGAACTCTGGTATCGAACCACATGACCAGTTCGTCATATGCGTATTGGGACCATAAAAATTCTGCATAAAATTATCGCCATCAGGATAATCTGCTATCCATGCAGAAGACCCAAACATTCCTTCACACTGTTTTTGCGCACGAATGAGGTCTGCAAAAAGCATGGGTTTAAAGACCATGCGAATATTTAAACTATCAAAGTTCTTTTTCCAGAGCTCAGCACTTTGCTGCCCAATACTGTCACTGCGCGCCATATATTCAATGACAAGAGGCTTCCCGTTTGGTTGTGTACGCCAACCTGAGGCATCTTTTTTATAGTGATATCGATCTAATAGTAAATTTGCTGCTTTCACAGAATATGGCGTACTACTTCTATACTGTGGATCGTTACCCACTACCCCTGGTGGAACTGGAAAATCCAAACGCTGAGCATCATCATTTCTTACTAATTTAATTTCTTGATCTATTGAACGAGACATTGCAATAGCACGGCGTAAAGCAATTTTTTCTTTACTCATTCCCCCAACGACCGGATTTTTAAGGTTCCAATAGATATAGCTAATTTCAGGATCAACAATACGAGATAAATGCACACCTTCTTTGGCAAGCTCAGGTCTTAATTTACCGTCTTTAACTGCTTTGGCGACCAACTGTCCTTCAAGCTGAAATATATCAATTTCACCACGCTGAAATGCCAGCCATCGTGATTGGTTTTCTTCCATAACCTGAATATCAATTGTGCCGATTTGCGGCATTTTTTTACCCTTAAGGCGTTTCACAATTGCCTCATCTTCAGGACTACTCGCTATAAAGTTCCAAGTAAAGCCGCGAAAGTCAGGGTTCGCTTTTAAAACAATCCTCGAAGCTGGTACCCATTTACTGAGTATATAAGGTCCAGTCCCTACAGGATGCCCCATGACATAACCTGCTTTATCTTTATACTTTTCGATGACTTCACGTGCCACCGCACCTGTTGGGTCATGTGCCAGTAATAAAGGAAAGTTATAGTCTGGCTTAACTAAACGAATCACCAAAGTGTATCTATCTGGCGTTTGTAAGCCACTCACCTTTTGATCATAGTTAAATTTTCCGGTTTTATTGGCTGCTTTTATTAATGCATCCATACCTTCAATTTTGTTCTCTAACAACCAGCTATTTGGAGAGCGTAAATTTGGGTCCAATAAGCGTTTAAAAGAATACGCATAATCGTTGGCTGTTAATTCTCGGGGTTTACCTTTAAAAACAGGGTCTGGCGTAAAATAAATACCCTTTTTAATGTGAATGGTATAGGTCAGACCATCGGCACTAATTTCCGGCATAGCAGTTGCTATTTGCGGAACGAGTTTTGCGGGCCTTGCTAAATAGTCATAGGTATATAAAGTTTCAAATATCGAAGTAGTTACATGCGCCGAATATAAATCATGGATATAAGCTGGGTCGAAACCTGTTTCAGCTGTCGGGAATACATAACGTAAAACTTTATTTGGATCGGCTGGGCTTTTTGCAAATATAGTCGTAGATCCAATTAATGCTATGCTGGCAAATAACAAACCGACACTACAATGCTTGAGCTGTTTTATTAAATTTTCAGTCATATTTATCTTTATCTAAAATTATTTTTTAACAGGGGTAATATCAAGATATTGCCAGTTTGTATTCATCATTGGATGGGGTTTAAACCCTTGAACTTGTGGTCGTATCAACCAATTACGAATTCGAGTTACATGAATAATCCATGGATTATCAGCTTCAATCTGGCGGTTAAGTTTTTCGTAATATGGTAGACGTTGTTGCGGTGGTAAATGAGTGGCTTGATTATAAAGAGCATCATAAGTTTTAGACTGGTAACACGCATGGTTTCCCTGACCCGCGTTTGGACCATACAGTAATTGCGCAAAATTATCTCCTTCAGGGTAGTCAGCAATCCATGCCCCGCTCCACATCATATATTTACATTGAGTTGCGGCTTTCAAGTTATCTGCAAAATTACTTACTTTAAAATCAGCACGGATGCCTATTGCATCCAGATTTTTTTTCCAGAGTTCTGAATGAATAACTGATGCTGAGCTATTTTCAGTATTAATTTTTAAAACTAAAGGTTTGCCGTTTGGCAATTTTCGGTAGCCATCAGGCCCTTTTTTATAACCATAATAATCAAGTAATTTATTTGCCAATAAGGGATTGTACCCTACGCTACTTCTGTACTTGGGGTTATATCCATTTACGCCTTCTGGTATGAACATTTCTGCTCTAACAGCTTGGCCTTTATAAGCCTGTCGTATACTTTCTTTTTGATCATAAGACAAAGTAATGGCTCTACGAAGAGCAATCTTTTCTGGACTAAAACCACCAATGACTGGATCACGCATGTTCATCATCGTATAGGTCATTTCAGGTTCTTTATTAGGAAAATGCTTAATTCCTTTTTTTTGAAAAGACGCTTTAAGTTGACCTCTATCCAAAGCTTGAGGAACAGCATCGGCTGTAAGTCTATCAAAATCCAGTTGGCCAGACTGGAAAGCTAACCATCGTGACTGTTGTTCTTCAATAATACTAACTACAACCTTACCAATTTGGGGCATCTTCTTACCGCTCATTTCTTTAATAAGCTGGTTATCCCAAGGTGTTCCTGTTGATTTGAAATTCCAGATAAAACCCCGATAATCAGGATTGGCAACTAATTCGACCTTACTTCTTGGTACATATTTACTTAACATGTAAGGTCCAGTACCAACCGGATGCATACCGATACCATCACCGTAGTAATCAACAACCTCTTTGGCAACACCACCAAAAGTAATATAGGCAAGAATATAAGGGAAATTAAAGTCTTGGCGAGTTAAGGTAAATTGTAGAGTATATCGGTCAAGTGCTTTGATCCCAGCAATTGGAGTAGCATAATTAAACTTTCCAGTTTTCTTTGCTTGAGCTACAACTGCATCAGCTCCGACTAATTTGCCATTAAGAAAAGAAACTGCCGGTGCTCTATTTTTAGGGTCCAAAATACGTTTAATTGTATAAACATAATCTTCAGCCACCAGTTCACGGCGTTTACCTTTAAAGGCAGGGTCATCGGTGAAATAAATACCCGGCTTAATTTTAAATGTATAAACTTTACCATCTTGGTCTACCTTAGGCAGGCTTTCAGCCGTATAAGGAGCTAACTGTACTGGACTTGCTAAATAATCATATTTCAGCAAAGGTTCAAAAATTGTTTCTGCAATACTAGCACTATAAAAATTGTTGGTTTTAACCATGTCAAAACCATCATCTGGGGCTTCATAGGCAACATGCAATATTTTGTTTGGTTGTGCAGGCGTTTGGGCGAAAGCACAAGAAACTGATGTAATAGCCAGACTTAAAATGGCGAGCTTAAAAATTTTTAATTTCAAGTTCCTACCTACTTAACTAATTTTTTAAAGATATTATCCTTTTGAGTAACATCTAAATCCGAATAAGAAAAGTTCTTTCTCAATCGACTACTTTCTTCTTTGTAAATTATTAACCTTTCTATTCAATCTTTTATTTGATCGAATGGAAAACATCATACTGAAATTAGAAAGCTGTAACTATCTAATATAAAGCGAATTTCATGCCATATTTTATGATCAAGAATAATTCATATAGAAATATTTAAAATTTACATTTTAATTAGGCACTTAAAACTTCTGGGACTATATAAATAAAAGTAAGTTTTTGCCAAATATTATATTTATATAACTTATCCATGATTAGCCTATAATGCACAATTAAAAGTCATGAATGTTTCATTCTAGTTCATAATTTTTTTATAGAGTAAGCAAATAACATTAGCTCAAATCAATAATTTATATCAAAAAAATATAATTTAAAAGAAATGTTACATTATACAATTACATTTCAAAAAGTTCTAAAAAGATACAAAAGTAAAAAACCAATACATGAACAATCCAATAATGATTATTTTTTATACAAATAATTTTGGAACTTTTAGCCAACATAAAAAAAATTACCAAATGGAAAATTTTTTCACTGGATAGAAAACCCTAAAACCTCCTCATAAACATAATAAAATCAATATATATCAATATTTTGCATAAACTAAAAAAAGAAAAATATATAGTTGGCACTTGCTTTGCTTAAAGACTTTTCAGCAATATCGCTAACTACAACAAAAAGGGATCAAATCCACGATGAAAAAAAAATACAATGTTCGATCTCAGGTAACCCCCAAGATTGGCAAAACAATTCTTAAATTAAGCACCCTTAGTTTAAGCATGATGTGTCTTACCATGGCACAAGCAGCAGAAACAGAACAATCAAACAATGATGATAAACCCGTCAAAGTTGTAAAAGTTGCTGTGACAGGCTCTTCAATCAAGGGAGTTGCAGCTCAAAGTGCTTCACCAATTACTATCGTAAAAGTTGACGAAATTTTAAAACAAGGGGTAACTACAACTGAAGAAGCTTTAGCCAAAATTAGTGCAAACCAATCTAATTTTGTTACTGCCAGTAACGTGGGTGCAAGTAAAACAGCTGGTTCAGCGGCAAACTTGAGAGCCTTAGGTGCCAATAAAACACTTGTTTTACTTAATGGTCGTCGATTAGCTGCAAATGCATATGACAGTGGCGTCACAAACTTAAATATTATTCCACTCGCAATGTTAGACCGAATCGAGGTTTTACGAGATGGCGCCTCTTCCATTTATGGAACAGATGCAATTGGCGGGGTAATTAACTTTATTACCAAAAAGCAATTTACTGGACTTAACCTGACCGCTGGTTATCAAAAACCAGAACAAAAAGGCGGTGAACAGCAAGACTACAGCATCTTTGGTGGCTTCGGTGATTTAGACGAAAATGGCTATAACGTTTTTGGTGTTGTGGACTATCGCAAAGGTGATGATGTCATGGCCAAAGACCGTAAAGTTAGTCGGCGTGGAGGGATATTACCCGAATTAGGTGTTAATAGAACCAGTAGTGGTTCATTCCCTGCCAATGTCCCAGGTTTAGGTAACCCTTACGCATCCACTGGTTGTGGTAATAACCCTCTTAATAGTATCGATGATGGAACTTGTCGATATAACAGTCAAGCTGTGATTGGAATTGTTCCAAAAACAGAAGACATCTCAGCTATGGGCCGAGCTACATTTAAACTAAATGATAATTTTAACGCGATTGCAGAATATTTATATGCAAGAAGTGAAGTCACTACTTCAGTTGCACCAGATGTATTTTTTGATCTGACGCTTGACTCTAGTAGTAAATATTATCCAGGAAATGGCATAACTCCAGCTTTAGAAGGCGCGAAGGGAACTATCCCTCTATATCTGCGTTCACAATCGGGTAATCGTATAAGTAACAGTATTAACCAATCACATAGATTGTTTGCTGGTATTGAGGGTGAAACTCATGGTTGGGATATTAATTCAGGCGTTACCTATGCGCATAGTAGTGCATCGGATGCTATCGTAAGTGGCTATTTGAACTTTGATAAAACACAAGAAGCTTTAAATAATGGTATTTTAAATCCATTCGGACCACAAAACCCTGAAGATGCTAATGTATGGAATGAGTTAGGAGTTGAAGGTAAATACTTAAAAGCCAACCTAGATACAACTACCGTTGATTTCACTGCAAGCCGACCTATATTTAAATTACCAGCTGGAGACGTTGGTTTTGCGGTTGGAGCAAGCTATCGTTATGAAGATTGGACTTCAAAAGTCGTTACTGATGTTGCCCGAGTGGCGCCTAGTACAGGTGTCGATCCTGATGAACCAGTAAATACTGGCGATCGTAATATTAAATCGGTATTTACCGAATTTCATATCCCACTTCTTAAAACTTTAGAAGCTCAAATTGCTGCTCGTTATGATGACTACAATGATTTTGGTGATACGTTTAATCCAAAATTTGCACTTCGTTGGGAACCTATTAAACAGTTAATGTTCCGTACAACTTATAGTACAGGTTTCAGAGCTCCAACACTTTGGGAGGTTAATGGTCCAAATTCGATAACTAATACAGGTGCATCATATGATGATCCAGTACTTTGCACAGGTGGCGAAGTACAATCAGGAGGAAAAAAAGAACGCGATTGTAATATGCAATTCGACAGACAAAATGGAGGGAATAAAACTCTAGATCCAGAAGAGTCAAAGTCTTTTACTGCAGGTTTAGTGTTTGAACCAATTAAAAATTTAGCCTTCACTCTTGATTACTTCAATATTGAAGTCGACAAGCAAATTGCTACACTTTCGGAAACTGCTATTTTTAATGACCCTGTGAAATATGCAGACAAATTTGTACGTAATCCTGATGGCTCATTAGATTATATTATTACAACACAACAAAATTTAGGTGGAATTAAAACTTCTGGTTTCGACGTCGGCTTGAGTTGGGTTTCTCCAATGACTGCTACAGGTCGATTCGGTTTCAACATTGATGGTACATATATAACAGACTACAAATACCAAGCCGAGCCAGATGGAGAATGGATAGGTGTTGCTGGGTCATATAGCGGCTTAGACTATCAATCTATTATTCTGCGTTGGAAACATACTGCAAACCTAAATTGGAATTATGAAAACTGGGCTTTAAATCTGCAACAAAACTTCTCTCGTGGGTACCAAGATCAAAACTCTAATGACCAAAACCATAGAGTCAGCGACTATACAACATACAACATTTCAGGCACTTATAAAGGCTTTAAAAATCTAGAAGTGACCGCTGGTATTAAAAATATTTTTGATGAAGACCCTCCTGCTTCTAATGTAATTGATAACTTTCAAATGGGATATGACCCACGTTACGCAGATCCTTTAGGGCGTACGTACTTTGTACGAGGTACATATAAGTTCTAAATGGTTGTTCTGCAAACATGACTTTAAACATCGTGTTTGCAGACCGAATACTCACCCTTAGTCAAACATTAATTTAAGAATTGTTTGTCTCAAGTTTCAGGAGTAACTATGGGCATGACTTTTACAGACATAGAAAATAAATCTGCAAAGCGCCTTATTGGTATTGCCGCAGTACTTTTTCTGCATCTTATTGTTGCCTATATTCTGATGTCAGGTTTAGCAAACAATATTCAAAAACCAGCAGAAAAACCTGTGGAATTACAAATTATTCAAGATATTAAGCCACCTCCTCCCCCTAAACCAGAGGAGCCAAAACCTAAAGAAAAACCGCCTGAGCCACCTAAAATGGTAGAAAAAGTTGCCAAAGTTCCTGAGCCGCCTAAACAAGTAGAGAAAGTAGCGACACCGGTACAAAAAACGACACCAGTAGCTCAACCAACTAAAGTTGCTACTCCAGCTCCTGCTGCACCTAGCACCCCATCACCAAGCCCTGTTGCCGCACCAGCTCCAGTGGCAGCTGCCCCAGCTCCTAAACCAGCTGGCGTAACTCGCGGTGTTTCAGAAGGTTCTGCTGGATGTGAAAAACCGGAATATCCTCGTGAAGCACTGATGAATGAAGAACAAGGTACGGTGCGTATACGTGTTTTGGTTGATACTTCAGGCAAAGTCATTGATGCCAAAGTAAAAAAATCAAGTGGCAGCAAAACTTTAGATAAAGCAGCAACTAAAGCTTACAGCTTATGTACATTCAAACCAGCAATGAAAGATGGCGTGCCTCAGCAAGACTGGTATGAAATTGAATATCCATTCGTAATTGAATAAACAATTGAATTAGTAAGAAATTAAAAAATATTGGAGATAATATGATGAAAAAATCAACTCAACCGCTAGTACGTTTCGCTTCTGCAAGTTTAATCGCAGCTTGCTCATTACTTCCATTAAACTCGGTTTTTGCAGAAGAAACGAGTAATACTCCTGTGGCAACCGCAACTACTGAAGCGACTTCAAATGCAAATACTCCAACTCCACCACCGAAACCAGCAACAAGCGAAACTGTTAAAAACCCTTATGGTCTAGAAGCGCTTTGGCGTGAAGGAGACTTAGTCGCTAAATCTACCTTATTTATATTAGTACTGATGTCTATTGGCACGTGGTACATCATTATTTCAAAATTCTTACAACAAGCTAAAGTAAAAAGACAAGGTAAAGAGGCAGAGAAAAGTTTTTGGGAAGCAACTTCACTAGATAATGCAGCTGATAATTTAGAACAAAGTAGCGCATATCGCTTCATTGCAGAAAAAGGCATTAACTCAACTAAATCGCACGGCGGCTCTTTACTTGAGCGAATCGATTTTAATACATGGGTGAGCATATCAATTCAACGCGCAATTGAAAAAATACAAAATCATTTAGGTGGTGGTTTAGCTTTCTTAGCAACAGTTGGATCAACGGCACCCTTTGTTGGTCTTTTTGGTACGGTTTGGGGAATTTATCACGCATTAACTGCCATCGGAATTTCAGGTCAGGCATCTATTGATAAAGTTGCTGGTCCTGTCGGTGAAGCTCTAATTATGACAGCTATTGGTCTTGCAGTCGCAGTACCCGCTGTACTTGGTTACAACTGGCTGACTCGCCGTAATAAAGCCGTTATGGAAAATGTTCGTTCGTTTGGTTCAGATTTACACGCAGTTTTATTAAGCGGAGAAATTAGTACCAATAATTCGGTTAACCGCAGCATTAAATAACGAGGAGCAAACGTTATGGGTATGAGTGTGGGTTCTGAAGATGACGATGAAATGATTGGCGCAATTAATACGACGCCTCTAGTTGATGTCATGTTGGTTTTACTTATTATTTTCTTAATTACGATTCCGGTAGTTACACATACGGTTCCAGTGAAACTACCGGAAGAAAAAAATACGCCATATGCCACCACACCTGAAAATATTCAACTTTCCGTGAACAAGAAAGGAGATATTTTCTGGAATGAAAGCTATGTGCCTAATAAAGAAATATTGCTATTAAAGCTTCAAGCAGTTGCACAAAAAAGGCCTCAGCCAGAAGTTCATATTCGTGGAGACCAGCTTACTCATTTTGAGGCGATAGATCAGGTCATTAGTACGACCAAACAAGCTGGTATTGGCAAAATTGCATTTGTTACTACCCCACCAGCCTCCCAGTAATTATTTTAAGGAGAATTTTATGGGTATGAATGTCGGTTCAAATAATGATGACGATGTGATGTTAGAAGTTAACATGACGCCTCTTATTGATGTCATGTTGGTACTTATTATTATGTTCATTATTACCATCCCTGCACCAAACAATGCGATTAATATTAATTTGCCAAACGGCACACCGCCTCCAACAAATGAAAAGCCACCTGAAGTGATTGATGTAAGAATTGATGCAGCAGGTAAAGTGTTTTGGAATAACCAGCAAGTTACTGACCGCACAGCACTAGAGACTTTATTTCAAGGTGTGGTGGCCAAAAAAGATCAAGACCAGATCAAACTTAAACCAGATCAAATGGCTGAATATAAAAATGTAGCGATGGTCATGGCTACGGCGCAGCGTTTAGGTGTCACCAAAATTGGAATTGTGAGTAATAATTAAGTCATACATTTAATTTATTCTTTCAAATAAAAAAGCCTCCGAAGAGGCTTTTTTTATGACAGGTTAAAATTAGTCACCTGTATAACCTTTTAACTTTAAACGAGCAGCATGAAGTAACGGCTCAGTATAACCAGAAGGCTGTTCACAACCTTTAAAGATCAGGTCAGAAGCCGCTTGGAAAGCAATGTTGGTTTCAAAGTTAGCTGCCATTGGTTTGTACAATGGATCATTCGCGTTTTGTTCATCAACAATTTTTGCCATGCGTTTAAGCACTTCTTCAACTTGTTCACGAGTCACAATACCGTGACGTAACCAGTTTGCAACGTGTTGAGAAGAAATACGTAATGTTGCACGGTCTTCCATTAAGCCCACATTGTTAATGTCAGGAACTTTCGAACACCCCACGCCTAAGTCAACCCAACGAACAACGTAACCTAAAATACCTTGGCAGTTATTTTCAAGCTCATTGTTGATTTCTTCTGCTGACCAGTTTGTTTCTGGTGCAAACGGAGGAGTCAACAAGTCATCTAATGACAACATTTCTTCAGCTTTCAACTGATCTTGACGTGCTTTAACATTCACTTGATGGTAATGCATCGCATGAAGCACTGCACCTGCCGGAGATGGAACCCAAGCACATGAAGCACCCGCATTTGGATGTGCAGCTTTAGTTGCTAACATATCTTTCATGCTATCTGGTTTTGGCCACATGCCTTTACCAATTTGTGCTTTACCTTGTAAACCACATTTTAAACCAATTGCAACGTTACGGTTTTCGTAAGCAGCAATCCATTTTTGTGTTTTTACAGCTTCTTTACGCACAACTGGCGCAGCTTCCATTGACGTATGAATCTCATCGCCAGTACGGTCCATAAAGCCAGTATTAATAAAGATCGTACGGTCTTTAGCAGCAGCAATACAGTTTTTCAAGTTTACAGATGTACGGCGCTCTTCATCCATAATACCGATTTTTAACGATTTAGGTGGTAAACCAATTGCTTGTTCAGCACGTTCAAATAACTCTACAGCAAACGCAACTTCTTCTGGACCATGCATTTTTGGTTTAACAATATACATAGAACCTTTACGAGAGTTCTTGTTTTCGTTTTCACTACGAATGTCCGCAACTGACAACAATGGCGTTACCAATGCATCCATAATACCTTCGAAAATCTCTTCACCATCTACCAAAATAGCTGGGTTAGTCATTAAGTGACCTACGTTACGAAGTAACATAAGTGAACGACCATGAAGTTTCGTTGTACCACCAATTAAGTTTTTAATTTCGCGATCTTTATTTAAATCACGAACAATTGTTTTACCATTTTTCTCGATAGATTCTTGAAGCGTACCTTTCATTAAACCTAACCAGTTACGGTAACCTTCAACTTTTTCTTCAGCATCTACTGCCGCAACAGAATCTTCTAAATCCTGGATAGTAGTTACAGCCGCTTCGAATGTTAAGTCTTTAACACCCGCTAAATCAGTTTGACCAATTGGGCTAGATGCATCAATTTCGATAATGACATGAAGGCCATTACTTAAAAGAACAACTTCTGTAGGGTTCGCTTCTTCACCGTTGAAACCAACGAACTGAGCTTCATGAGCTAAACCTGTTTTTGAACCATCTTTCAAAGTCACAACAAGTTTGTTTTGCTCAATCGCATATTTTGTCGCATCTGCATGTGAACCTTGTGCAAGTGGGAAAACTTCATTTAAGAAGTTTTTAGCGAACTCAATCACTTTTGCACCACGTACAGGATTATATCCTTTGCCTTTTTCAGCTCCGCCTTCTTCAGAAATTACATCAAAACCGTAAAGTGCATCATATAAAGAGCCCCAACGCGCATTTGCTGCATTTAAGCTATAACGTGCATTACGTACAGGTACAACTAACTGTGGACCTGCTAATAATGCGATTTCTTCATCAACGTTTTCAGTTGTAATTTGAAAATCTTCAACTTCTGGCAATAAATAACCAATTTCAGTTAAGAACGCCTTATAAGCACCTAATTCAAATTTATTGTTGCGGTGCCACTCATCAATTTTTGCTTGTAATTCATCACGCTTAGCCAATAATGCTTTATTTTTTGGGCTAAGATCGACAACAACTTGCTCAAAGTTCTTCCAGTAAGTTTCACTATCTAAACCAGAACCTGGTAAAGCTTCATTTTCGATAAAATCGTAAAGTTCTTTAGCAATCGCTAACTTGCCTTTTTGAATACGTGCAGTCATTGTCTTTCCTGAAGTTGCTACTTTTTATACCAAGAGAATCCTAGTATACCGATTTAAATTAAGCTGAATACTAATATCACATTCCTAAATAGTAAGCATTTTCCCTTGTAAAACTATTGACAAAGATAAATTTTTCTATATAGAAAATATTAAAATTCTAACTAGGATTCCCAACAATTTATTCAATATTTAAAGATACTGAAACTAGACTTTTTGTTAACAGACAAAAAATTCCACTATCTTATTTTTCTAAAGCGTATTTAGTTATATCAAACTTTACAGTGTGAAAAAGCACTATTTAACTAAATTTATCAATTTTTGTTGTAAAAAAAGCGCCCTATTTAGAGCGCTTTTCATATCTATTTTTTATGCGTTTTTAGTATCATCAATATGACGATGTTCAGAATGTAAATATTCATCAGATTGCATTTCTAACAAACGTGAACGAGTACGCTCAATTTCAAACGCTAACTTTTCACCTTGATAAATATCAATAATACTATCTTGAGAAGTTAACAGTAATTTTACTCCACGATCATAAAATTCATCGACTAAATAAATAAAACGACGTGTACCTTCAGATAAGAAATCTGTTAAATGAGGAACATTACTCACCAGAACCGTATTATAGATATTCGCAATTTCAATAAAATCTGCTGGGCTACGTGGTTTAAAGCACAGTTCAGAAAATTCACACCACAACACATCTTCTGTATGGCCTAGCGTCTCAACAATACGATTATTGATTACAATTGGCTCTTGAGAATGAGTTTGTGTATGAGTTAGTGCGTTAAAACGTTCTGACATCCAGTTTTGAACTTCATTACTTAATGGCGATTTAAATAATTGAGCTTGTTTTAATACACGTAAACGATAGTCCACACCTGCATCTACATTTAAAACAGTGCAGTTCTTTTTAACCATTTCAATTGTTGGTAAAAAGCGATCACGATGAATACCGTTTTTATATAGACCGTCTGGTGCGATATTGGATGTTGCAATTAATGTCACACCACGAACAAACAATTTTTGGAATAAATCACTGAGAATCATTGCATCAGTTACATTTGATACAAAGAACTCATCAAAACAAATAACGACTGCATCTTTATAAATTTGGTCAGCCACAATTTCAAGTGGATTGCGTTGGCCTGAAAGCTTATTTAGCTCTTTATGAACATGTTGCATGAAATGATGAAAATGCATACGTGTTTTACGGCGAAACGGCACTGACTCATAAAATTGATCCATGAGCCAAGTTTTTCCACGACCTACTCCACCCCACATATAAACACCTTTAGGTGAGGTTTGGCGGCGAAAACGACGGAAAGCTTTTTTAGAGGCTTTATAACGGTTTAAAAGTTCTTTCCATACACGATCTAATTCTTGCACTGCCTGTGCTTGCGCTTCATCTGCCATAAACTGGCCTGAAGCTAAAGCCTCAGCATAGCGTTCTGCTGGGGAAGAAGGTGAGAATGCAGTACTATGAGAAGATTTTAAATTTAACATATCGTTTTATTTCAATTTTAACTGATAGGAGTATAGCGAACATTTTGTTCAACCACATTAGCTTTTAGCATCAAGAATTACGACGATGACTCTTTGCCATATTGTCGAGGACTCTGCCCAAACCATCGTTTAAATGCATGATTAAATGCCGCTGGTTCAGAATAACCGAGCAATTCAGCAATAACTTCTATTGAGTATTCCCTATATTCCATAAGCTTTAATGCCTTATTCTTGATAATTTGTTCACGAATTTGCTTATAACTCGTATTTAACTGTTGCAGTTGATGCCTTAATGTCCTTTCAGGCATTTTCAATGCAAAAGCAGTTTCCGCCATGCTCGGGATAATTCCTTGTTGCAACTCAAGATAATCTTGCACACATTGTATGATATGTGGAGTTTGATGATCTTGTTGATTTAATCTTGTTATTTCTGTAATACATTTTGATTCATAAATACGATGTGTAATGATATCCGCAGAAGGGATTTTGATTTCAAGTACATCCTTACTTAGGCTAAATGCTGCATATTTACCATTAAAGTGCACATCCTCACCATAGTATGCGAAATAGCGAGATAAAATATCTGAGTCCGTTGGTTTTTCAAATGGAAGTTCTATACGCATAGTGGGCATTTCTAATCCCATCATTGTATAAATATCTTGAATAAATTTATAAGTTCCTGAAACTTCACATTGTGCCCGCAACTGTCCAACTTGGGTTTTCAAATCAACAGGCAAATAATTTAAGATGGTGCGCTCATCCGTTTCACAAAGCCCTAAAGCACCAAATAAATGAGTAAGCCTTTGATATTTTATCCCTTTACTTAATGCAGTTTGAACATCATTACTTGTTACAAGCAACATCAGCAAGGGTCCGTAACCAGCTAGAGCATAATGCTGGCCAATAAATAAGCCCTTCTCAGGTTCAACATTTTCACTAATAATTTGTTGAATATCCCATTCTAGACGATCATGAATTGTGGAACTCGGATCTAAAGCATCAACCTTGATTCCAATACCAGCCAAACGTGAGTCGACATCAATGCCAGCATTGCGCATTCCTTGAATTAAATACATTAAACCAAGTATCGACCGTTTCATTCTTCTATCAATTTCCCTAGACTCAAATGTTTTACTATAAAGAAGAAAGAAAATTAATTGCCGAATCTATCAATTTTCACGTCGATCCAATCATGTTTAAACTGATTAAAAAACGTTAGTCTTCCATGCAATCCTCTTTTCAGCTTATGCAGGGTTTCCAATGCTAAACACAAAGCAAGATGCTATTCAAAAAAATAAAATCGCTATTATTGGTGCTGGATTTGGTGGTCTAGCAATGGCTATCCGTTTACTCCAAAATCAACAGCAAGACTTTGTTATTTTAGAAAAATCAAACGACGTCGGTGGAACTTGGCGCGAAAATCGCTACCCTGGTGCGGCATGTGATGTTCAATCTCATATGTATTCCCTCTCTTTTGCACCCAAAACTGACTGGTCAAAACGTTACGCTGAAGCACCAGAGATTTTTGAATATATTCAAGATATTACAAAAAAATATAAGATTAAAAATTACTGTAAGTTTAACCATGAGGTAACCCATGTCCAATATGATGAAATGCGTCATGTGTGGACTCTAGATTTTAAAAATCAACCTTCGCTCGAAGCTCAATTTGTAGTTTTTGCATCAGGCCCTTTGCATATCCCGCAAATACCTCATATTCAGGGCATCGAAAAATTCAAAGGAAAAGTTTTTCACTCTTCACAGTGGGAACATGACTACAACTTAAATGGTAAATCAGTCGCATCGATTGGTACGGGTGGTAGTGCAATTCAATATATTCCAGAAATAGCTAGAGATGTTAAGCAGCTCTATGTATTCCAAAGAACCGCAGCATGGGTAATCCCTCGAGATGAGCGCAAATACTCAAATTTGAGTAAAGCATTGTTCAAATCTTCTAATATTTATCGCCAAATTCATCGTAGTCGTCTTTATTGGAGTAATGAGTCGCGCGTTGTACCCATTGTTCAACCCCAAATTATGAAATATGGCCAGAAGTTGGCAGAAGCGTTCATTCGCTTCCAAGTAAAAGATAAAGAGTTAGCTAAGAAACTCACACCAGACTTTGTGATGGGATGTAAACGGATTCTTATTTCAAATAAATACTTCCCTACATTTAATCGTAAAAATGTTGAGTTAGTGACGGATGGCATCCAAGAGATTAAAGAAAACAGTATTATTACTAAAGATGGAAAAGAACGGCCTATTGATTGTTTAATTTACGGTACAGGTTTTATTACTGACCCACGTATTTACTTGAAACATTTCACTTGTATTGGACGTAATCAAATCGAGTTAAAACAGGCATGGAAAAATGGTGCAGAAAGTTATTATGGCATTATGACTAAAAACTTTCCGAATCTATTCCAATTAGTCGGTCCTAATACAGTATTAGGTCATAATTCGGTTATTTTTATGATTGAATCTCAAGTAAATTACATTTTACAACTTATTCAACTCGTAGAAAAATCTGGGCAAAAAGCGATTGAGATCAAACCAGAAGTTCAAGATGCATTTAACGAGCGGGTTCAAACCCAGCTTCAAGGGACTGTATGGCAAGCTGGAGGCTGTAATAGCTGGTATCAATCTGCCGATGGAAAAAACTTTTCGCTATGGCCAACTTATACATGGAAGTACTGGTTAGAAACACGCAAAGTTAATTCTAAAGATTACTTACTCTTAAATAAAAGCTCACAGAGCTATGCAGCTTAAAATGTTCCAGACATAATAGGTGGGTTAAAACAATCCACCTATTATTATATGCAATCTTTTTATCTCATCATTCAAATTTTTTTAGCACTTACTTCCGGCTATTTTTTAGCGCCCAAACTATCTTTAAATATCCAAAAGTTTATATTTAAAATACTGCCCTATTTTTCTTATATTCTCTTGGCAAGTGTCGCTTTAGAGTTAACACTCGCACTGGACCAAATTGAGAATCCTTCTGCCATACTTCCACCAGCTATTATTATTGCACTTACTACATCTTTTGGTTCTTTTTTTACCTGTTTATTGGCTTATACAATTTTTGATAAACAAAGTGTGAAAGGCAAAATCTCACTTCAACTCTTTGTAAATGCTTTAAAGAATATTGCAAAGGCTTTTTTTGCCTTAGGCGTCGGTGTTCTATTAGGAGCTATTACCACTCAATTCAATTCACATATCTCATTTAATAGTTGGTATTTATTATTACTGTTTATTTTCTTAATTGGTATTGAACTTGCCTTCACTCATTTCAACCGTACGTGGCTAAGCTGGAAGATTTTAATTGTACCTTTGGCTGCATTTATCGGCTCATGTATCGCAGGCTTCATCAACTACTTTTTGCTTAACAAGCATTTTGCATTGAATGAAACATTAGCATTAGCCCAAGGTTATGGCTGGTATTCAATGTCAGGTATCTTGTTTACACAATTACACTCGGCAGAACTAGGTGGCATTGCATTATTAACTGATTTATTTAGAGAGATCGTTGCTATATTTTTAATGTATACCATGGGATGGCGCTTTCCACGTCCTGCCATCTCAAGTGCTGGCGCAACCTCAATGGATGTTACATTAGCCATGGTAAAACAGTCATGTGGTACACATTATGTACCACATGCCATGATGAGTGGCTTATTATTAAGCCTACTCGCTCCGCTATTAATTAGCTTATTCCTAAATTTTTAAGCAATTGAAGCAAGAATAGACTTCAACATTTCTGTTGGATTTTCTGCTTTAGTAATCGGTCGACCAATGACCAAGTGCGTAGAACCATCAAGCATAGCTTGCTTCGGAGTCACAATACGTTTTTGGTCGTCCGCATTTGAACCTTCCGGACGAATACCAGGGGTTACTAAAGAGAAGTCTTGTCCAATCAACTCACGAAGAATTTTAGCTTCTTGTGCAGAACAAACCACACCATCTAAGCCACTTTCTTTAGTAAGTTTAGCTAAGCGTTTTACATGCTCTACTGGCTCAACATCTAAACCAATATCTTTTAAATCTTCACGTCCCATTGAAGTTAATACAGTAACCGCAATTAATTGAGTTTGATAGTTACCTGCTTTTAAACGCTCTACACAAGTTTCCATCATTTTACGACCACCGGAAGCATGGACGTTGACCATCCACACTCCTAAATCAGCAGCTGCACAAACAGCCTGAGCGGTAGTATTTGGGATATCATGAAATTTAAGATCAAGAAAAACTTCAAAATTTTGTTCCTGAAGTTTTTTTACAACAGATGGACCTTCATGAGTAAAAAGCTCTTTACCCACTTTTACACGACATAAAGTAGGATCAAGTTGTTCAACAATTTTTAAAGCGTCATATTGGCTTTTTGCATCTAACGCAACAATGATACTCAAGAGACTTTCTTCCATCACATAAAAACAGCATCATTATAATAGACAAATTATCAAGGAATAAAGGAATGTATAAGGAAGGCTTTCAAATTTAGAGATATTAATGCAACGGACACTTATTTTTAGAACAATAAAAAGAAGAAAATGCGAATAAATTGAGAAATATACTACTCTTTACTCGTGAATAAAGAGTAGTGTTCGAATTATAACGGAGTAGAATTTTTATCTTGGGGATAAACATCTAAAACGGTTTTTTCATGTCTTACATTTGCAGCGGCTTCTGCTGCTGCCAATTGAGCACTTTGAATCTGTTCTTTTCTCAAATGGTCAATATCTTTACGAAGACGTTTAATTTCCCAGCTTTTTTGAAACACTCTGAAAACTTGTACACCTAACAAAAGACCGACCACCGTTCCAAGTACTAATGTGAGTAGTAATAATAAGCCTAAACGCATAGCTGGAACTTGGGTAAATAACAAATCAACAGAAAGCTCTGTTGGATTTTGCAATACTAGTGCTAAAGAATAACCAAACACAACAATAAGCAATGCAATTAAAAGATAACGCATAGGCACCCCGCTTATAAATTTTTATTTATTTACCGGATTCATTGACTGCATCACGCAGCGCTTTACCCGGTTTGAAATGTGGAACAGCTTTGGCTGCCACTTCTACTGATCTTCCTGTTTTAGGATTGCGACCAACTCTTGGATCACGGTGGTGTAAAGCAAAGCTACCAAAACCACGGATTTCAATTCGATTATCAGTTGATAGTGCTTCTATCATTTGATCAATCATAATTTTAACCGCTTCTTCCACCAAAGGTTCAGCTAAGTGTGGGTTTTTTAGCGCAATGCGTTCAATCAAATCAGACTTATTAAGAGCTTCAGTAGTCATCTACGACCTCGTTATTTATTGCTACTCTATGTCGTCTGATAATAACCTGTTTAAATACAAAACGGTAGCGCAGTATGTTGAATACTACGCTACCGTTTACAGTAATTTGTATAAAAAGTACAATTCCGTTACATGAAACCGTACTTTGTTAACTTATTACTTCATTTGTGCTTTGATCAAGTCACCAATAGTCTTAGGACCATTTTCTTGACTTGTTGTTGCTGTACGCAAGCTAGCAACTGCTTCTTTCTCTTCAGCTTCGTCTTTTGCTTTAACAGACAAGTTGATAGAGCGAGATTTACGGTCAACGTTGATGATTTTCGCTTCAACTTCTTGACCAACTTCTAAGAATTTAGTTGCATCTTCAACGCGGTCACGGTTGATTTCAGAAGCTTTAAGAGTAGCTTCTACTTCGTCAGCTAACTTAACAGTTGCGCCACGAGCATCAACTGCAGTTACAGTACCTTTAACTAAAGCACCGCGTTCGTTAGCAGCTAAGAAATCATTGAACGGATCGCTGTTCAATTGCTTGATACCAAGGCTGATACGGTTACCTTCAGCGTCTACAGACAAGATAACAGCTTCAACAGTGTCACCTTTCTTGTAACGACGGATAGCTTCTTCGCCTTGCTCGTTCCAAGAAATATCAGACAAGTGTACTAAACCGTCGATACCGCCATTTAAGCCGATGAAGATACCAAAATCAGTGATAGACTTGATAGTACCAGATACTTTTTCGCCTTTCTCATGAGCTTTAGCAAACTCTTCCCATGGGTTAGCACGAGTTTGTTTGATACCAAGACTGATACGACGACGTTCTTCGTCAACTTCAAGAACCATAACATCAACTTCATCACCAATCTGAACAACTTTAGATGGGTGGATGTTTTTGTTAGTGTGGTCCATTTCAGAAACGTGAACTAAACCTTCAACACCTTCAGCGATTTCAGCGAAACAACCGTAGTCAGTTAAGTTAGTTACACGAGCTTTAACGATAGAACCTTTAGGGTAACGGCTCATGATCGCTAACCATGGATCTTCGCCTAATTGTTTAAGGCCTAAAGATACGCGGTTACGCTCACGGTCAAATTTAAGTACTTTAACAGTAACTTCTTGACCAACTTCAACAACTTCTGAAGGGTGCTTGATACGTTTCCAAGCCATATCTGTGATATGGAGAAGACCATCAATACCGCCAAGATCAACGAATGCGCCGTAATCAGTAAGGTTCTTGATTGTACCTGTAACTGTTTGACCTTCTTCAAGTTGAGCAAGTAATGCTTCACGGTCAGCAGAAGATTCAGCTTCCATAACAGCACGACGAGATACAACAACGTTATTACGTTTAGCATCAAGTTTGATTACTTTAAACTCTAACTCTTTACCTTCAAGGTGAGTAGTGTCACGGATAGGACGAGTGTCAACTAATGAACCTGGTAAGAATGCACGAACAGGACCGATGTCAACAGTGAAACCGCCTTTAACTTTACCAGAGATAACACCAGTAACGATTTCGCCATCTTCAAAGATTTTTTCAAGTTTAGTCCAAGTTTCAGCACGCTTAGCTTTTTCACGTGATAAAACTGTTTGACCCATACCGTTGTCAAGAGCTTCAACAACTACGTCAACAGTATCACCAACCTGAACTTCAAGTTCACGTTGTTCATTTAAAAATTCAGCACGGTCAACAATGCCTTCAGACTTTAGGCCAGTGTCAACAGTTACCCAGTCGCTATCGATGTTTACAACAACACCTTGGATGACTGCACCCTTTTCAACGTTGAGGTTTAATTCACTTTCTTCAAAGAGGGCTGCAAAAGATTCGGTCATGATATACCTGATAAATTCCGCGGTCTTGGATCAGACAAGGCCGGTTTAGTTAAGTATCAACATAGTCTTTATAGACTGATCAAGCTATGCGTCAACTGATAATTCTATTTGCTAAATGGTACGGCTATTTACATACTCAACCATCAACTTAAATACCTGATCGATCGTTAATTCCGAACTATCAATAATGTAAGCATCATCGGCTGGCTTGAGCGGAGCAACTTCTCGCTCCATATCTCTTTTGTCACGCGCCTGTATATTAGCTAAAATGTCGTTTATTTTAGCATCTAGGCCCATACCCTGCAACTGTTTTACTCTTCGCTCCGCACGCGACTCAGCGGAAGCTGTCAGATAAATCTTCGCATTGGCTTCTGGAAAAATAGCAGTTGCCATGTCACGACCATCTGCAACCAAACCAGGATCTTGTGCAAAGGCTCTTTGGCGCTCAAATAATGCCTGTCTAAGTTCTGGAATTGCCGCAACTTTCGATGCATATTCACCAACCCGCTCTGTACGAATTGTTTGAGATACATCTTCGCCATCTAGAAAAACCAAGATCCCTGCTGTGGAAGTTTCAAATTTAATATCTAGGTGACGTGCATATTGAATACATTCATCAAGCTGACTGTCTAATTTCTCTAATAAATCGTGTTTATGTAATGACAACCCCAATAAACGATATAAGGCACCCGAATCGAGTAAATGATATTGATAATGTGCTGCAAGTTTTGCTGCCAATGTTCCTTTACCCGAACCACTCGGACCATCAATAGTAATAATTTGAACTGTCATTGAACTCTCACTAAGAAGCAATTGCTTTAGCTAATCTCGAAAAGCCTAGTGTAATGGCTAGTTTTAGCTGTGCAAGGATTAATTTACTTACCACTGGAGCTTTTGCCGTTAACTCGATGCGGTATGTAACTAAAGTTATATATGGGGTAATTTCAGAAAACTCGATTCGACCTAAATGATGTTTAATCAAAGGATTGTCTATTAGTTTATATTCAATGCTTTTATTTTCTTCAAGCAATGTAATTTCTTCTTTAAGTGGCTTGATTGGACCAAATCCCATACGACGAACGGAGCCTAAACCATCAGGTCTTTTAGAATCTGCTGAGTCTTTCACACGTATCACTTGTAAAGGTGCAAAAGCAGTATTGTAAGTTGCATGTTTAGAGAGCAAGTTAAATACATCACCAATAGGAGCATTAAATTCTTTTTTTACGGTAATTACATTACGCATTGAATAGTCCTTATTACATAGAATCATGGCATTAAAACCGCGTTAGTTTGCCATAAGAGCATGTTATTTTTTAATCATTTAAGGACGTTTTTTGTTGTTTTTCTTGTTTCTTTTGCTCGCGTCTTTGTTTAAAAAAATGACTGAGTTGTTGAGCACATTTTTCTTGCAAACAACCTTGTTGAAAGGTAAATCTGTGATTGTAATAACCATGTTGTAGTAACTGACGAGCACTTACCAATGAACCTGCTTTAGGCTCTGTAGTACCAAAAACCACATGTTTGATTCTCGCATGGACTAATGCGCCTACACACATAGTGCATGGCTCAAGAGTGACATATAAAGTCGCATCTTCGGGTAATCGATAATTTTCTAATGATAAGCATGCTGCGCGAATAGCTTGAATTTCTGCATGTGCAGTTGGATCTAACAAACTAATTGGAGCATTATAGCCTGATCCAATCACTTGATTTTGGCTTACCACAACTGCTCCAACAGGGATCTCACCCTGCTGAGCGGCTAATTCAGCTTGCTCGTAAGCAAGCTGCATCCAATATTCATCACTATATTCAGTCATGTATTTTAGATGATTACGCCGTGTTGTCTAAGTAACGCATTCCAGCTATCTATTGAAGTAACTGGCGGACAATCAGCCAATATACCTCTTAGACTTAAGTCTTCACACGGTTTCCATTCTGGTGATAAATCTTTATCAACCAAGCGTGCACGAACTCCTTCTACAAAGTCAGGGTGACGAATTTTCCATTCAGAAATTTGAGCTTCTAGATCAAAAACCTCATCCCAAGAATGTATTTGTTTACCCCATTGCCACAGCAACCAAGTGATTGCAGCAGTACTAGGAGATCCCTTTTGCAAGTTCTCACTGGCTTGGCGAAGCCAATCACTGCTTGCATCACGCAAGCTCACAATAGCTTGATAATCTTGTTCAAAGTTAAAACCACGGCAAACGCTATGAATCACATCTAGTGAATTTTGTAATGGGCCGGCCGCAACAGGACGATGCAAACTATTTAAAGTATCGTCAATGGCACGGAAATCCCCTGCAGGATAATGAGCCCAATTAATATTTAAAACTTTTTGCAAAACATTATCACGCTGTGCTTCACAAATATGTGTTGCCCAACCAATGCTATATGCGCCAGCGGCTGTCATGATTGAACCAGTTAAACCAGTAAACAACCCTATTGGGCCACGATCTGCTAAGAAACGGCTCGCCCCCACATCTGGATATAAACCAATATTAATCTCAGGCATTGCCAAACGAGAATATGGGGTTACTAGACGAAATGGTGCTGCCATAAACAAGCCCAAACCACCACCCATAACGTAGCCTTCTCCCCAAACAACCACGGGTTTAGCATAATTATGTAGGAGTAAGTCTAAAGCGTATTCTTGCTGAAAAAACTTATTCGCAGTGTCTACTTCTTGATTTATAACAAGTTGACGCAACTTTCTAACGTCACCGCCTGCACAAAAAGCTTTTGGTGTAGTTGAATCCAACCAAATTGCTTTAACGCTCTCATCATCACGAAAATCTTCAAATACACGTAATAATGCCGTTACGATCGACTCATCTAAAGCATGTAATGATTTAGGACGATTCAGACGTACTATACGCCAGCCGTTCTTTGCTTCTTCAACCACCAAGTCCGGGTGATAGTTATTTACATTGGGAGAGTTCATCATGCGTCCAATTGCCAGTCTATGGGCTCAATGCCATGTTGTTTCAAATATTGATTTGTTTTTGAAAACACTTTGCATCCAAAGAAACCACCTCTGTTTGCAGCAAGAGGCGAAGGATGTGCGGCGGTTAAAACCAAGTGTTTGTCTCTATTTATACGTTGTCCTTTGCGCTGTGCATAAGCACCCCACAAAATAAATACTATATGTTCTCTTTGCTCATTCAGAACATCAATGACTTCATCAGTAAATGCTTCCCAACCTTGCTTTTGATGTGAAGTCGGCTGCCCAGCTTCAACGGTAAGTACACTGTTGAGTAAAAGCACACCTTGTTTAGCCCATTTCGTCAAATCGCCATGGCGAGGAGCAGGAATTCCCAAATCTGTATGTAATTCATGGAAAATATTACGTAAAGATGGAGGTAATGGGATACCTTTTTGAACAGAGAAACTTAATCCATTCGCTTGATTCGGCCCATGATATGGATCTTGTCCCAGAATAACGACCTTCACATTAGCCAATGGCGTTATATTTAGAGCACTAAAGATTTGCTTACTCGGTGGATAAATTATTTTTTGTGCTTGTTTCTCTTGAAATAAGAAATCGCGCAAATTATCCATTTGAGGACTTAATAAAAACGGCGCTAAAGATATTTTCCAGCTTTCTTCTAATTGAACTTTACTGAGTTTATCTTGCTGTTGCTCAGTTAATTGCATTAATGTCATCCTAGATCAATTTTCAATTCTACAAATAGAGTAATTCGATTTACACTTCGACTTGCAAATCAACTTGAGGGTTATTAAATTTCATCCCTTTTTTCAAGTCTTCATACATTTGCGGATTTGACCACTCTATCTGAATTTGTTCTGAAAAAACAATTCCATCAAGGCTTAAAATACCCATTTGTTCGTTTTGAATATCTTCAATAAAGCTTTGAGCATATCCAGTATCGGTCTCATGAACAATAACTGAATAAACCTCAACATCACCTTCCCCATTTTGAGTGATGGTTGATTGCAAAACTTGCTGTGCTAGATAAAAGAAAATACGAGAGAACTGTTCAGCCGATGGTGAAACAGGTAAAGAAATCCAGCGAGCACTGAAAGTCTGACAAGCATCAATATATTGAGAATCATCTTTTTCCCAAAAACAGATTGCATGATCAAAGCTATCAAAAAGTTCTTTTATTACTCCTTTTAAAAGCCCAAAATCATAAACCATTTGCCCATGATCTAATTTCGAAGCTTTAAGCAATAATTCGACTTTATAGCTATGTCCATGAATTGATCGCTTACAACGATCCGATGTACAGTTACGTACAACATGTGCATTTTCAAACTTAAATAACTTACGAATTAACATGTGCCAAATCGATCATTCCTTCTAGGAACATTATTATAAAGCAAAAGACAAAAACTTCGCACCACTTTTCAATTAGAAACAATTAGCGAAAAGTATGATAAGACTTGTGAAGAAATATTGAAGATAAACATATGGAAAATTTATATTTGTTCTATTATGCCCATTAGAAAAACTCATAACAACAACTTTCCAACATCACAACAAAAACAAATAAATTTTAATTTTTCAACTAGTTAAATGGCGACATATTTCTAGAATAGACATAAACTTGCTTATCATTACGCATTAACGCGCTTGTAAATTGTCTTTTTCTATTATTTAGCATGACCTCAATTTGTGCTTGAAAAAAACTCGACTTTACATCCAACAAGCTATTCACATCAGTTCTCTTTTGAGTATCGACTGTTGAAAAAGCATTCAATTGCCACAATTCATCAACATTTTGAAAGAATTTTAAATTTTGTTGGCGCAATTGAATTTCTTTTTCTATCGCACCTAAATCTAATTTTTGATCAATACTCGCTAAGACTAATGGCGAAGCCGTATTAATATTCACTTTTGTATTTTCAGGTAAGGCAGAAATATAAGGAGCGATTAAATCATATTTTTTGCCTTCAAAACCTCTTACTAATTTTAACTCTTCAATACGATGAAATTTAGCATTTGAAACTAAGTAACCAGGATCAAGGCCTTCATAATAACTGCTTTCTGCTCCCATAGGCCCAGATGGTTCTTCATCTGGATCTTGCCAATCGATAACAGCTTGACTTAGCTCTGCTGGCAAGCCTACGCGTACAAGTAACCGCTCAAACCAGCTTTTAGCAGCTTCATTTACCTTGCCTTCATTGGTCGTTAAATTGTTTAGATTAAATTTCCCTGACTCATCTATTAAACGCCCTGATACTGTTCCATCTTCTATTGGAAAGGGAGGCATTGGCTGTGCCCATGTTTCTTTTAAATGATCAACGCCACCGGCGTTGTTTGCATCTTGAATTAATAATTCAGAAAAAAAAGCCTCTGCACTTTTGGCATAGAGTAATGACTGATTTTGACGCATCAAATAACCAGTATTTTCCATTGTATTGGTTTGATGCTTTGCTATAGAGGCAGCTAAAATTGTAGCTAGAGCAACCATAATTAGAATGGTGAGCAAAGCGACGCCTTGCTGGCTTTTTTTATAATGTAACATTATTGCCCTCCTTGCTTTAAGAGCGATAAGTCTCCTTGATTTAAGCTATAAATCCACTCATAACTTACGCCCGCAACCGTGAGTTGTATTTTTATTCCTTTCGGTAACTTTCTAAACTCTTCAGGCTTTGTAGGATCAATATTAATTTCTGGCCACTTTGTCACTTCTTGTGGCGTGAGCACCATAATTTGAAATTGATCAACTTGGCTTAACAGCGTACTTGATAATGGCTGCTCTCTGTTTGAAGTATTTAAATTGCTATATTTAAGACGATAAAGCTTTTTTTGATCAGGATCATATCGATATTCGATACGCTCAAAAGGTGATAACCCTTGTTTTAAGGGATCAGTAACACCAGCCTTGCTAAAGTCAAGAACTTGGTTATCGAGCTCTAAGGCTGGACGTAATTGCCCGCCTTGATTAGCCGATAAAGGTATAATTTGCAACGTATCACGTAAAATTTGTTGATAAGCATCTTGTAATTCAAATAGTTGCATTTCATGCTGCGCATTACGATCACGGACTTTTAATAAATAATCAAAAATCTTCCAACCCAACAAAGATAGAACAGCAAAAATTGCAATTGCGACTAAAAGCTCAACTAAAGTAAATCCTGAGCGAGGATTAACAAAGCGAAGCTTTGTCTGAGCGCAAGACGAAGAGCTTTGCTCGGAGTAACCCCTCATCATCTGCTCTGATCGTGCCGCAAGATGAGAAACAGTATTTCGAGGGCAGGTATATTTATTTTTTATCATTATTTTGCTTTCATTGGATAGTTAAAAAATACCAAGTGGGTAATTCCATTTTGTACTTTCCCCTTGTCAGAATCATATAAGCTAATTTGCAAATCTACTTTCTGAACATTCGGGCTAACTGTGGATTGCGCAGATTTATCAATCTGCCAAGTTTCACCTTGAGAAGTAACCTGCTTACTTTGAGTACCTTGAAGCCATTCTTGATTTATCTCCATTAAGGCGACTTCATTCATTGCCACGAACTGAGCTTTTGTTCTAAGAATTGCATTTGAGGTAGATTGGGTATATTGCATGGCCACTTTAGTTAACGCGACAGCAGCTACTGCAAAAATTGCTAAAGCTACCATTACTTCTAATAGAGTAAAGCCTTTAGATTTCATTTATTTTACCCAAATGATCAATTTGTATTTCTGAGCCAATTGGTTTTTGTTCAAAGTAAAACTGTATTTTAACTGTTTTAGCTTCACCATTTCCAAACCAGATTAACTGAGGCGCCTGTCCTCCTATTAAATCTGTATTAGTAGCTTTTGAATAGTTCTGACCATCTAGAGGCTGTATTGTAAAATAGACATGTTTAGGCAATTGGCGCGTAGTAAATTCTGAGTATTTCTGCCAACGGTTTTTTAAATCTTGGACCTGTAATTTACTCTGATCGTGGTACTCATAGAGTTCATAGGAAAATGGAGAAACGTCTGTCTCACTAAGCGTAGATAAAGCTAAAACCCGAGACTGATCAAGCGACTCTTTACCGATTTTATGCGCATCAAGCAGAAATAATTCTCTTGCTTGCATTGCTTTCTTTTGGTCAACCCCACCTATATTGAGTACAACGAGAGAAGTCATAATCGTCATAATAACAATCACCACCATCACTTCAATGAGGGTAAAACCTTTTTGTGATTTAGACGGTGATTGGGATTTCATATTGACCTATTTAAGCATATTGTTCGACAGCTTGTTTAGGTAAGGCTAATGCCTGATCAATATAAGCCACTCTTAAAGTGTCTCTTGAACCTAAATACCGTTGATAAAAACTTGAATTGAGAATAGCTGCCGCACCATGAGTTAATGACCAAATAGAGGCCAGATAATCTCGTGTAGGCATATTGCTTTGAATAGATTCTAAATAGTGATCCGTCATGCGAATGATAATTCGCAATCGCTGTTTACGCACCTGATAAAGCTCATTAAAAAGATGATGTACACCTTGAGCTGTAATCGAAAGTTTTTCTTCAATTTGATGAAATAAAACTGTCCGCTCAGGATGATGCAAATGATGCAACATAAAAAAAGCCAAATGTTCTGGAAAGGCCTTTTCAGTATCTTGAACCATTTCGAGTAACATACGCTCATTACGAATAATCAATAGCATGTACAACTCATCTTTACTTTGAAAGTGTTTGTACAAAGTTCCTTTTGCTAAATCAAGCTCAGCAGCCAAGACATCAAGTGTCATTCCAGCTTCGCCATTTTCTAGCAATAATTGCTCCGCAACCTGAAATATTAATACTTCTCTTGCTCGGAACTGAGCCTGACGATCCATCTTCACGCAATTACTCTCTTATATAGTTTCTATAACTTAAATCGCTTTTAGCAAGTTCTCAAAATTTTGTGAGGTGATCATTGCAATTTCCTCAACCGATTTATCATATACATCGCTGAGCGCTTTGGCTACATAAGGCACATATTTTGGTTCATTTGTTTTGCCACGATATGGTACAGGTGCTAAATAAGGACTATCTGTTTCAATTAAAAGACGATCTAGGGGAACTTGTTTAGCTACATCACGCAAGTCCTGTGCGTTTTTAAATGACACAATACCTGAAAAAGAAATGTAATAACCACAATCAAGCACAGCCTTGGCCGTTTCCCAATCTTCAGTAAAACAATGCAAAATCCCATGCGTGGAGTTTTCAGCACGAATAATATCTACCGTATCATGCTTTGCTGAACGCGTATGAACGACAACTGGTTTTTTTACAACTTTCGAAGCTTGGATATGTCTTGCAAAACATGCTTTTTGCTCTTCAACAAAATCGGTACTGTGATAATAGTCCAGTCCAGTTTCACCTAGCGCCCATACTTTTTCCGACTGTGCCAATCCAATCAAATGCTCGGTCGTGGCACGTGCCATTGTATCTACATCCTCACAAGGATGGACACCTATCGTATAACCAACGTCTTCATGTCTCTTTGCAATTTCTGCTAGTGCAATGTGGTCATCAAGATCAACGGATATTGCCATAAATTTAGACACACCTTCTGCTCGCGCTGCTGCGAGCGCAAGGTCTAGATCGCCGTTATAAGGCGTTAAATCTAACATCGTTAAATGGCAATGCGTATCAACAAACACTTTTTCATCCTATTTGATTACATGGTATAACTTGGACGGTCTAGAGACATACTACCAGCCAAAACTCTTTCTGCCTCAGCTTTATAGTAAACGCCCTTATCTCCACTTAACTGAATAGCAAAACCCTGAGGTTTAAATCCGCTTTGCTTATGTGATATCCAAATCACCTTTCCAGTAAGAGGAATTTTTTGAGATTGCTCTGGTAGCGTTGCTAGAATAAAAATCTCTTGTCCCATTTTTACTTTTTGTTTTGATGGTACAAATAGACCTCCACCTTGCACATATCCCATATAGCTTGCTTGCAAAGTAGCTCTATCAGGAATATTTACCTGAATAATCCCCCCCATTTGCGGCTGCATATTTTTCCCCTTAAATATTCATTAACGTTATAAACAATTGATCTATAATAAGTTGACTCTGTACATTTTGCTCAACTAGCTTTTTTGCTTGTTGTAATTCACTATAAATATTAAATAAGTTTTCCAAATCGTAATATGAACTTAATTGATCAAAATTTAAATCTGTATTTTTCTGTGGTTGATTTAGCTTGACACAAATCAAATCTCCCAACAAGTACTCAAAAAGTACGATAAAATCATTAAAACTTAATTCTTTTTGCCATTTTCCAGAGAAAAATAAAGGCATATTTTTTTGAGCAACAACTTTTAGCCAATCATTTAAGAAAGTCTGTCGTTTCGTAAACCAATCACTTTTTGCAATTTCTATTGCTTGTAAAGGCATGTCATTGGATAAACCAAGTAATAAATCTGGTTGTATTTCTGCAATCTCAGATAAATGCTCATTCAAATATGAAGTAGCCTGTTCATATGAAATGCGATCTAGAGCGAAATGCTGCAATCGGCTACGAATAGTGGCAGGTAATTTAAGGTAGTGATCAGCCAATAAAATTAAAACAACACGCTCACCTGGTTCTTCTAGGGTTTTTAATAGCGCATTTGAAGATGCCAAGTTAAGAGCTTCAGCAGGTTCAATAAGAATAACGCGCCAGCCCTCTCCTGTTTGTTGCACAAAAGGCAGTAGATCTCGAATCTTTTCGATTTTTATTTTTGCATTTTGCTTTTTATTTTCTTCATCTGTTGTGATATGAACATAATTTGGATGAGTATCCGATTTTAACCATTGGCAACTGCTACACTCACCACAAGCACCATGAGGCTGCTTATTGAGACAAAGCACCCACGCCAAAAAATGCTTAGCAAAAGCATGTTTCCCACAGCCTTCCTTGCCATAGAATAATAGGCCATGTCCAATATTGGGAAACCTTGTTGTTAAGGTATCCCACGTTGTTTTCTGCCAAGGATAAACCTTTGAAGTTACATTCGGATTCATTAAAAATTAACGCTTATTCAAAAGATTCGACAGGCATATTATTTAAGCGATCAAGATCAGCTTGAGTGTCCACACCAGGAGGTAAATTTGCTTGAGCAACAGCAATCGCAATACGATGTCCATTTTCTAAAACACGTAATTGTTCAAGACTTTCTAATTTTTCAAGCTTACCCATATCCCAGGTCACATATTCTTGCAATAAGCTCACTCGATACGCATATAAACCTAAATGACGAAATGCTTGTGTATGTAAAGTCGGTTCATCATGCTTAGCCCCATCCCGATCATAAGGAATAGTTGCCCGGCTAAAATATAAAGCTTCATTTTGTTTAGACATAACTACTTTTACAATGCTATCGCGCTGAAATTCATCTAAGGTATGAATAGACTCGCACAATGTCGACATTGAACAATTTGGTTTATCAACCAAAAGTTTTGCAACTTGTTGAACAAGCTGAGCTGGCAATAAAGGTTCATCCCCTTGAACATTTACAATAATATCATTTGCATCCCAGCCTTTAATACGAGCAACTTCGCTTAATCGATCTGTTCCTGATGGATGATCAGGACTTGTGAGAACAACATCTACACCATCTGCACGGCAAATCTCAGCAATACGTTCATCATCTGTAGCCACACATAGATCATCAAAGCCTTCGACTTTTTTTGCTTGATCCACCACACGTAAAATCATAGGACGGTCATGAATAAGCAACAATGGTTTACCTGGCAAACGCGAACTTGAGAAGCGTGCTGGAATGACGATGTGTTTCATTTTTTATTCCTAGGATAATTGGATATCAAGTTTCTGCAATTGCTGTTTTAAAACCTGATAACACTCTACAGACAAGATAGCTTTAACAGGAACAACCCAAATAGGCCGTTTAAATTCAGGATATTTTTTAAGCAGTGGCAATAATTTAACTGCATCTTTTTCAGTTGTAATAAGTGGCAGTTCATCATCAAAAATTAAATCATTGATTGAGTAATCATGATGATCACGAAACGCATGTTCTTGAAATTGTTTCAAACCTAAATCTTTAAGTGTCTGATAAAAACGCTGTGGAAAGCCAATACCTACTACAGCATGATAATTACTTTGAGGATTAAAACCATGTTCGACCTTTGACGAAGGATTGAGTAAATATGGCTGTCCAGTCTCAAGATGCATATTTAATTCTGTAGTTGGTTTATATGCATGTTCAATTACTGTTCCAGTTTCTAAACGCTCAACTGGCTCTCTCAAATATCCTTCAGGTAATAGTTTTTGGTTTCCTAAACCACGATTTTGGTCGAGTACAATCCACTCGATTTGTCGTCCCAAAGCCCAATGCTGTAAGCCATCATCACTAATAATTAAATCCACTTGTGTTGAGGCAATTAGTAGCTCTATTGCTGTCTGTCTATTAGGACCTACTGCCATAGGTACACTTGTCGATTGAACAATTAATGCAGGCTCATCTCCAACCTGAGCCGCTTGAGCGCCCGAAGTAACCAACATAGGAAAAGGACCAGCTCCACCATATCCACGACTAATTACCCCAACTTTGACATTATGCTGTTGTAGATAATTCACCAGTTGTATTAATAATGGAGTTTTTCCACTTCCACCCACAGTAATATTTCCAATTACCATGACAGGCACAGGCGCTTTATAGACTTTCTTTAAACCCGCCGTATAAAAATTACGATTTAATAGAAACCCAGCACGATACAAACAAGATAATGGACGCAAAGCAATCAACCAACGCGATTGCTTATTCCATGCATTTTGGATCAGCTGGGCCAATGACATGCTTAGTTATCCTCAAAATTACGCTGATGTAATTGATAATAAGCACCATGTTTTTCAAGAAGCTCTTTATGAGTACCTTGCTCAACGATTTGCCCTTGATCCATCACTACAATACGATCAGCATTTTCAATTGTTGATAAACGGTGTGCAATAACGATCGTTGTACGGTCTTGCATCGCTTCATCAAATGCTTGCTGAATAAAATGTTCAGATTCATTATCGAGAGCACTTGTAGCTTCATCTAAAATTAGAATTGGAGCATCCTTTAAAATTGCTCGAGCAATTGCAATTCGCTGACGCTGACCACCTGAAAGGTTTAGACCTTGTGCACCTAAAATAGTGTCATAACCATTTGGTAAATTCATAATGAAGTCATGCGCATATGCTGCTTTTGCCGCTGCATAGATTTTTTCATCTGATGCACCTTCCAACTGACCATATGCGATATTTTCGCGAACAGTACGGTTAAACAATATAACTTGCTGATTTACCATTGCAATTTGTGTGCGCAAACAAGAAAGTTCAATATCATTAATTGGCAAATTATCTAAATAAATTTGTCCACTCGATACTTCTTGGAAACGTACCAACATGTTGACTAATGAACTTTTACCCGCCCCTGAACGACCAACCAAAGCCACAGTTTGACCTGGACGAATATCTAAAGAAAAATCTTTAATAGCTGCTACGCCATCAGCATAATTTAATGTCACCTGATCAAAACGGATCGCCCCATTTAATTTAGGTTTCAATTGGCCATCGTTTTGCTCTTCAGGTAAATCTAGTAGTTCAAAAACAGAATGAGCTGCTGCTAAACCGCGTTGTAACTTTTCATTAACATCAGTTAAGCTTTTAACTGGTTTTGCCAACAGACCAGCTGCTGTAAGGTAAGCCACAAATTCACCAGCACTTGTAGTGCCTAAAATCTGAGGGCGTAAAGCCAACCATACAATAAGAGCCATAGCACAAGCCATTACCACTTGAACAACTGGACTATTCAGGTTTTGTACAATCACCATTTTTAAACCGCGTTTTAAGTTCTCTTCCGATGATTTATAGAAACGTTTTTGCTCAGATTCTTCACCAGCAAAACTTTTTACTACAGCATTACCATTAATACTTTCTTGAACAACATGGTTCACATCACCCATCGTGTCTTGAACCTGTAACGAAAGCTTTCGCATACGTTTCGAAGCTTTACGTACTAAGACGCCAATCACGGGTAAAAACACAAAAACGCATAAGGTAAGACGCCAATTGGTATAAAACAGATAACCTAGTAGCCCAAGAGTAATCATCCCATCTCTAACAATGGTTCTTAATGATTCAGAAGAAGCAGCTGTCAGCTGTTCAACGTTATACATAATTTTGGCAGTAATATGACCAGATGAATTATCTAAGTAATATTGTGCTGGGAGCTTTAAAAGTTTCGCATAGACTTCCTGACGAATACTAAAAACCAAACTACGTGAAATCACCGCAGTATAGTAGCCGCCCATAAATAGGCCCAAGCCACGGAAGAATACTAATAAAATAATTAATAACGGGAACCAATCCAAATCTGCTCTACTGCTGTTTTGGATTGCATCAATAATAAATTTAATCAATTTAGCAACGGAAACTTCTGTTGCTGAGTTAATACCGAACCCGATAAGTACTAATAAGGCCACGCCCCAATAAGGTTTTAAATAGGCAAGGAGACGCGTATAAACCTTAAAATCTTGATTCACTCAGAAAAACCTCTAGAAGGAACTTTGGTACTAATATTGATGTTAACAAAACCGAGTCGTCCTGCTACATCCATAACGCGAATTACATCCTGATGAGACGCTTTGGCATCCGCAGCAATGATGAACATAAAATCACGGTGCTCTTGAGCAACCTGCTTGATTGCAGTACTCAGATCAGCAACATCTTTAGAAGAAAGTGCTTGACCATTCACAGCATAATGACCAGCAGAGTCTACCACGACTTCAATTTTATGATCGTACTGTTTTGGTGGAACACCTTGTGCATCTGGTAAAGTTAAATTGATGCGACTTGGCTGATTAAAAGTGGTCGACAGCAATAAAAAAACTAGAATGAACAACAAACAATCAATCATAGGCGTTAAATTGATATGAATGTCTTCAACCTGAGAACGTTTAAATTTCATCTGGCTTCTACCTTTTAACCAACACGGCGGTGTTCAGCTACAGACGAAGAACGCTTATAGAACAATGAGGCATGAAATAAGGTCGATTGCTGTTCTAATTCGGCAATATAATCTTGCACCACTCTTTGAAAATAGCGATAAGCAATTAAAGCAGGAATTGCAATTAACATCCCTACAGCTGTGGTAATTAATGCTTTAGAGATACCGGGAATCATTAAACTTGGACTACCAGCTGATCCAAAATCAATAACAAGAAATGACTCAATAATTCCTACTACAGTACCAAGCAAACCAAGCAACGGCGCTACCGCACTTAGAGTGCCCAAAAAATTAATATTTTTTTCTAAATAAGAAATTTCTTGAGAAGCCGCTACTTCCATTTGCGCACGAGCAAATTGCTCACCATGCTCGCGGTGCTCAAAACCTGCTTTTAAAATGTGTCCCAATGCGCTACTTTGCGCGTCTACATTTTGTTCTAAACTTTCCACGATATCTTCAGCTCTCAAAGAGCCCTTACCATTTAATGCTTCGGGTAGAACTTGTGAACGTCTTAACCGAACAAAACGTTCAATACTGATCGCAACAGTTAAAATCGAGCATAGAATTAAAGGCAGCATCAACCAGCCACCCGCTCTCACAAGTTCCCACATATGTTCTTCCCCAAGAATATAAAATTAGAAATACATGACCCAACTGCAAATTATTCTGGCAAACAAATATTTAAAATGCCATCTAACTCATCTAAGGTGTGATAATGAATAACAAGTTTACCCTTACCTTTTTGGTTATGATCAATTTTTACATTAGCGCCAAAACGCTCTGATAATTTTTGTGTCAATTGCTCAATATCTGGTGCTACAGGCGCTTTTTCCTTTTCCTGTTTAGGCTCACTTCTATCACGCACCAATTGCTCTGTTTGACGAACTGACAATCCTTTATCAATTACAATTTTAGCAACTTCTAATTGATCTTTCCCTTTTAACGTCAAGATAGCTCGTGCATGTCCCATATCAAGCTGGCCTTGCTGCATGAAATCTTTGATATCATCAGCTAAACTCAATAGACGCAATAAATTACTGACAGTAGTACGTGCTTTACCTACTGTGTCAGCAATTTCCTGATGACTTAAACCAAATTCATCATGAAAACGCTGTAGAGCTAGTGCTTGATCAATTGGATTTAAATCTTGACGTTGAATGTTTTCAATTAACGCTAATGCAATTGCAACCTGATCATTTAAATCACGAACAATTGCGGGAATTTCAGTTAAGCCCGCAAGTTGCGCTGCACGCCAACGACGCTCACCTGCAATGATTTCATATGGATGCGTTTCATCATCAACTGGACGAATTACAATAGGCTGCATCACCCCATGTTTTTCAATAGAAGATGCTAACTCTTGTAAATCGTGCTCATGAATAAAACGACGTGGTTGATATTCACCGCGTTTTAGTAAATTAACATCAATTTGCTTTAACTGTCCATGATCTAGTGCCTGTGCTTCCAGTTGTAATTTTTCTTTTTGAATTGAACCAAGTAATGCATCTAAACCACGTCCTTTAGCCAATCCGCGTTTTTTGATGCTCATACTTTACTTCCTTTCTTCACTTTACTTCTCTTTAACATCTCAGCTGCAAGATTTAAATATGCAACCGCACCTTTAGAACTTTTTTCGAAATAGATAACAGGTAAACCATGTGCTGGTGCTTCTGCTAAGCGAACATTACGGGGAACAACAGTATCATAAAGTTTTTTGCCGAAATACTGTTCAAGCTCTGCAGAAACATCACGTGTTAAAGCATTTCGCGCATCGTACATTGTACGTAATACACCAATAATTTCTAAATCAGGATTGAGTGCTTTTTGAATACGATCAATAGTCTGAGTTAGATCAGCCAAACCCTCTAACGCATAATACTCACATTGCATTGGAATAATTACACTATCTACAGCCGCCAAAGCATTGACAGTAATCAAACTCAAGCTTGGAGCACAATCCACAATGATATAGTCAAATGAGTTTCTGATTTCATTCAAAGCATTCTTTAGAATGAATTCACGACCTTCCTGCTCTGCAATAGCAAGCTCTACACCTGAAAGCTCACGATTAGAGCCTAGAACTTTATATCCAACTTCTGCTTTTTGAATGGCTGTTTCAATTGGAACTTCGCCAAGAAGAACATCTGTAATTGAATACAAAAGATCGTTCTTTTGAATACCAGACCCCATCGTAGCATTACCTTGTGAGTCCATATCTACAAGTAACACACGTTTCTTTAATACAGCTAGAGACGCTGCAAGATTTACTGCAGTCGTTGTTTTACCAACACCACCCTTTTGGTTTGCAATCGCAATAATTTGAGCCATGGTAACCTTAATACTTTTTATTTAGATACGTTGAAGTAAAAGTAAATGACGTTGTTCATCAAGTCTTGGTACGCGCAGTTCAATCACTTTACATGAAAAGTCCTGCTTGAGCTGCTCAATTTCCTCAACTGGCACTACACCTTTCATCGCTGCGATTATACTGCTCTGATGAAGATATGGCTGAGCTGCATCTACAAAGTCCGTTAAAGAAGCAAAAGCTCGACTTGTTATGACGTCAAACTGGCCAAGCTCATCAATTGTATCTTGATTCTCAACACGTGTTTGTACTGCCACAACGTTACTCAATTTAAGATCAGCAATAAATTGCTTCAAAAAACGAATTTTTTTACCATTAGAATCTAAAAGAACACATTGGCGTTGAGGCTGACAAAGAGCAATAATCATGCCAGGCATACCACCACCTGTACCCACATCAAGTAGTCTACCTTCAGGTAAGTCATTTAAAATACTTAGACTATCCAACAAATGCTTCACTAACATTTCTTTCGGATCACGAATTGCTGTCAGATTATATGCTTTATTCCAAAGTACCAAAGCATCTTGATACTTTAACAATAATCCCAAAGCTTCATCGCTAAGCGATAAACCTAATTTTTGACTACCCTGTTGTAACTCTTGAAAAAACGGATGCATAAACAGATAACATCTAAGTAAAATTTAAAACAAAGTATACCCATTTATGCATCGTGGAACACTAGTTAACGATTAGGGATTACACACTTAATCGTAGAAGCCTTCACGAATTTGCAAATCTAGCTCCATTAAACGCTCAGGCGTTCCCACATCTACCCATGCACCTTTAAGCTTTTCACCAGATATTTTTTGATTGTGCATTGCTTGCTTCAACAGTGGAGCTAAAGGACGTTTACCCGGTTCCAATCCATCAAAAAGCTTAGGATGGATAACAGAGACACCACTAAAAGTCAGGTTTTCACCCTTCACATCTTGATCGAATGTAAAGGCGCGTCCATCCAATAACGTAAAGTCGCCTTCAGGATGTTGTTTAGGGTTATCAACCAATACAATATGTGCTAAATCATCATTTAACTTAATATGACGTAGTGCTTCAAAATCCATCGTGGTCCATACATCTCCATTCACCAGAATAAATGGATCAGTTCCAAGCAGTGGCAAAGCATTAATAATTCCACCAGCTGTTTCTAGACCTTCATCCTCTCGTGTCCAACGGATATCCACACCAAATTGAGAACCGTCGCCTAAGCTACTGATGAGCTTGTCGGCCAACCATGCAGAATTGATGACGATTTCGGTCACACCAATTTTCTTAAGTTTTTCAATATGCCACACAATAAGCGGCTTACCGCCTACCTCAAGCAGAGGCTTTGGGGTATATAGCGTGAGTGGACGCATACGATTACCCAAGCCAGCAGCAAGAATCATTGCTTTCATTATGCTGCTACCTCGTAGTTACCATATTTCTCAATGAATTTAGGCATGACAATGTCATTTATGAATAACATAAACTCATCAAGTTCAGCATAACCACGGCTTTCTTCGATCAAATACCACATGACACGTGGTAAATCTTTTAAATAACCAGATTTACCATCGCGTTCAAACAGACGCACAAAAATGCCCAGAATTTTAATATGGCGCTGAATAGCCATTAAATCTGCATCACGTTTAAACTGTTCAAAACTGCGGTTCTGTTTAGCAGACTCTGGTAGTAAGTCATAAAAGACTCTAAACCATTGATATACACGCTCTGCATTCCACTGAACATATGCATCGCGAGTAATCGAGATTAGGTCATAAGTATCGGCACCAACCACGGCATCCTGAAAGTCAATCACACCAAGTTCTGGTTCATCTGCAATTTTCATCAAATTACGACTGTGAAAATCGCGATGTACAATCACTTGTGGCTGAGCCAATGCAGTTTTTGCCAATAGATCGAAAGCATCATCAATCACCTGTTGCTGCTTCGCATCTGGAACAATCTGCAAAGATGGTAGCATCCAGTCGGTTAATAGCTTCATTTCCGTTAACAGTTTTTCATAGGAGTATGCAGGAAATTGCTCATGACCATCCACAGACTGCAAATGAATCAGCTGTTTAAAACTTTGTTCATAGTATTGATCAACTGTTTCTTCATTTAATAATGTCGACAATAGCACATCACCAAAATCTTCCAATAACAGAAAACCTTGAGCTAAATCTTTGGCGACGATCTGCGGTACGCGTACACCATGGCCTGCAAAAAATTCGTCAATGGTCACAAACGGAACACAGTCTTCTTTTTCTGGAGGGGCATCCATGAGCATATACGTTTTATTTTGTAACTGGATACGCGCATAACGGCGGAAGCTTGCATCACCTGCCAAAAAAGCGATCTTAAATTGATCATTTTCAAGAACAGATGTAAGCCATGTATATATCAATTGTTCACGTTGTGTATTCATTTGCAATAAAATCTAAAACAAGCTGAGATTTTTGAAGGGTTAAGTGTAGCCACTTATAAACTTTTTCTCTATGATGCGACAATAATTAATTGTGAATTAGCATACTTGGTTAATGAGACAATGAAGCATCAGTTTAAATTTAATCCTTTAGCGACAGCTATTTTTACGCTCTTATGTGGCTCCATACAATCAAGTTATGCTGAGTCAGCTGATGTTGTCTCCAATATAGACAATAATCAACTTAAAGCGAGCATCAAAGAAGCCTACCCGGGTCAAGAATTCTTTCAACAGTATTATGTTGATAAATCTGCACCTGAGGCACAGCTTCGTGACAATAAATATTTAAGCTCGGCATTTTGCCAGGGTACGTGGGTTACACCGATTAACCCAGAGACCAAAGCTGTAGATGCCGACAAGACGACTTCTGTCGTTACGGCTAATTATGGACATTATAATCCGGCGGGTGACTCTGTTTTAGAAGGAGACGTCGTTATTGATCAGGAAGGACGCACGGTACGTGCTGACAAGGTTACGATTGATAAGACTCAAACCTTTGCACACGCACAAGGCCGAGTACAACTGGCTCAAGGCGGGTTACTTTCACAGAGTGACGAAATTAATTACAACCTAAAAAACCAGACTGGTAATTTAGAAAATAGTTTTTATATTTCTGAACAGCAACATGCTCATGGTCACGCAGGGAAAATCGAAAGAACATCACCAAATGTCATGGTTCTTAACGATGCTACCTACACGACTTGTCCACCGGGGCAAAAGCCGGGTTGGAAAATTCAGGCAAATAAAATTGAGCTAAATCAGGAAACTGGGCGTGGTGTAACTCACGGTACAAAACTGTATGTTAAAGATGTTCCAGTTTTAGCTATTCCCTACTTTAACTTCCCGATTGATGATCGCAGAACTACAGGTATTCTCAACCCTCAGTTTGGTTTTTCAAACGATGGTGGTGTCGAGCTTTCTGTTCCGGTTTATTTAAACCTTGCACCAAACTATGATCTCACACTTACCCCGCGTTATTTAGCAGACCGCGGTGCAATGTTAAAAGGTGACTTCCGCTATTTAACTGATGGCTTTGGTGCTGGTGAAATATGGGGTGGCATGTTGCCATCTGACAAAGAATATGATGATAAAGATCGTAAAGATTTCCATTTTTTACATAATTGGGAGATCAACGATCAATGGTCGACCAATCTAGAATATAACTATGCTTCAGATAAAGACTATTTCTCTGATTTAGATAGTAATCCTAACTCTAAAACAGATCTTAACTTACGTAGAGCATGGGAACTTAACTACCAACACGGTATTCCGGGCTTAAAAGCTCAGCTTAAAGTTGAAGATTTCCAGACACTTGATCCTGAAGTTAAGGATGCAGACAAACCCTATGCACGTTTGCCGCAATTCTTATTGAATTACGTCACGGGTAATCCATTAGGCTTACAATACGAATTCAATAACGATACTGCATACTTCAAGAAATCAATTAATGATGATTCTGCTCAGGAAAGTAGTGGTACACGTATCTACAACCAGTTTGCAACGCGCTATAACTACCGTACACCAGCAGCATTTGCGATCCCTGAAGTTTCCGTTCGTTCTATTCAAACATTTTATGATAAAGACACTCAGTTAAATAACCCTGGCGGTTCTGAAAACAAATCAGTCGTTGTGCCTCAGTTTACTTTAGATACTGGGCTAAACTTTGAACGTGAGGGCAAGTACTTACAAACACTTACGCCACGTGCTTTCTACGCATATGCTCCATACAAAAATCAAGATGGCTACCCTAACTTTGATTCGACAAGTGCGTCAATTAGTTATGATCAGTTATTTAACCCATATCGCTTTTATGGTCATGACCGCCTAGAAGACAATAACTTTTTATCATTAGGTGTAAGTTACAGCCTCTTCGATACTGTAGGTTTAGAACGTTTACGGGCAAGTGTTGGTCAAAGTTACTATTTCGAAGATCGTCGTGTTACTTTGACGCAACCACAAGATGAAATTGACACCGAGCGTAAAACTGGCCCTGTTGTGAGTCTATCTAGCCAACTTAATCAAAACTTCACGATTGCTGCTAACTCAGCATGGATGTCAAATGGTGATAACGCTCAGCGTGATTTCCAAGTTTATTACACTGGAGATAAAGGAAATCTTTATAACTTAGGTTATTTCTATCGCAAGAAGATTACAGGCCGCCAAGATACTTACGATCAAGTTGTTGCATCGTTTATACAACCAATTAAAGACAATTGGCGTATTATGGGCCACGTACAATATGACATGGACAATGATGTTGCCCGTGAACTCTTGTTAGGTGTTAACTATGAGTCATGTTGCTGGGGTATTTCTGTCTATGGCCGTTCATACTATAACGATCTAGACGATCCAAAAACTTCAAATGTTAGTGAAAAACGCGCGATCATGGCTGAAATTACCCTAAAAGGTTTAGGTGGTTTAAACAATAAACTCGCGTCTTTACTTGAAAATCGCGTTTTAGGTTTTAACAAAATTAATCAATCTTGGACACAACGTTAATGAAGACAAAGCATCTTAAACAGTTTTTTAAAGCAACTACCCTTGCTGCCCTAATCTCTTCATCAATGCATAGTTTTGCCCAACCCGCTGATGAAGTTGTGGCAATTGTGGACAATAGCGTAATTTTAAAAAGCGATCTTCAACAAGGGATGGCTGAAGCCGCTCACGAACTTCAGGCACAAAAAAAAGAGGTTCCACCTCAGCAATATTTGCAATTTCAGGTGTTAGATCAACTCATCTTGCGTCAGGCACAACTTGAACAAGTTAAAAAATATGGTATCAAACCTGACGAAAAAAGCTTAAATGAAGCCGTCTTAAAAGTAGCAAGTCAATCTGGCACTAAGAGTTTAGAAGCCTTCCAGCAAAAGTTAGATGCTATGGCCCCAGGGACTTATGAAAGTTTACGCGGACGAATCGCAGAGGATTTAGCGATTAGTCGTTTGCGCCAACAACAAGTCATGTCTCGTATTAAAATTAGTGATCAAGATGTAGAGAACTTCTTAAAGTCACCTCAGGGACAAGCTGCATTAGGCAACCAAGCACATGTAATTCACATGCGTATTGCTGGTGATAATCCGCAGGAAGTTCAATCAGTAGCTCAACAAGTGCGTTCAAAGCTTGCGCAAAGTAATGATATAAACGCATTGAAAAAACTTTCAACTGCAAATGTAAAAGTTGAGGGTGCTGACATGGGATTCCGCCCACTTTCAGACATTCCTGCCGAACTTGCAGCACGTATTACCCCATTACAAGAAGGTCAAACAACTGACTTAATCTCAGTACGTGATGGTGTACATGTTTTAAAGCTCCTTGAACGTAAACAAAATGAGCAAAAAGCATTAGTGCCTCAATATCAAACTCGCCATATTCTTATTCAACCTTCTGAAGTGGTTAGCCTTGATAATGCCAAGCAAATTATTGACAACATCTATAAGCGCTTAAAAGCTGGCGATGATTTTGCAACTCTTGCAGCTACCTATTCAAATGATACAGGTTCTGCGCGTGATGGCGGCAGTTTAGGCTGGGTAACTCCAGGTATGATGGTGCCTGAATTTGACAAAAAAATGCAGGAAATTCCTGTAGGTGAAATCAGCGAACCTTTTCAAACTCAATTCGGTTGGCATATCTTACAAGTAACTGAAAAACGCGAAAAAGATATGACTCATGAATATCAAGAGCGTATGGCACGTCAAATTTTAGGTGAACGTCAATTTAACACTGAAATTGATAGTTGGTTACGTGAAGTACGTGCAAATGCTTATGTAGAAATTAAAGATCCAAGCTTAGACAAAAAGAACTTACAAAAGTAAGACTTTTTCTCTTCATTAAAACCTGTGTTTATCACAGGTTTTTTTATAAATAAAATTCACTTAATAAAAAACCGGTTATTTACATAACCGGTTTTTTTAAATTAAACCCTGACGGGAATTATTTATAACGATCAACCATTTTCTCTAAAGAAATTGGGCGAATCTTGTCAGCATTTCCAGCTGTACCAAACGCTTCATAACGATCAATACAAATTTGCTTCATTGAATCTACAGTTTTAGCAAAGTATTTACGTGGATCGAACTCAGCTGGGTTTTCGGCCATAAACTGACGAATTGCACCAGTAGATGCTAAACGTAAGTCTGTATCGATATTAATCTTACGTACACCATGTTTAATTGCTTCTACAAGCTGTTCAACAGGCACACCATAAGTCTCTTTAATATCTCCACCAAACTCGTTGATTACTTTCAACCACTCTTGCGGTACAGAACTTGAACCATGCATTACAAGGTGAGTATTTGGTAATGCTGCATGAATTTCTTTGATGCGGTCAATTGCCAAGATATCGCCTGTAGGTGGACGCGTAAATTTATACGCACCGTGTGAAGTACCTACTGCAATTGCTAGTGCATCAACATTTGTATCAGCAACGAACTGAGTCGCTTCTTCAACAGAAGTCAAAAGTTGTGAGTGGTCAAGTACGCCTTCCGCACCAACACCATCCTCTTCACCAGCCATGCCAGTTTCAAGGCTACCTAAACAGCCAATTTCACCTTCGACAGAAACACCACATGCATGTGCTAAAGCAACAACATTACGAGTTACATCAACGTTGTATTCGTAAGATGTAGGTGTCTTACCATCTACACCTAATGAACCGTCCATCATTACTGAGCTAAAGCCAAGCTGAATTGAACGCTGACAAATATCAGGGCTTGTCCCATGGTCTTGGTGCATTACCACTGGAATATGTGGCCATTCTTCAATTGCAGCCAAAATAAGATGGCGTAAGAATGGAGCGCCTGCATATTTGCGAGCTCCAGCTGATGCTTGAACAATTACAGGTGAATTGGTTGCATCTGCGGCAAGCATGATTGCGCGCATTTGTTCTAAGTTATTTACGTTAAATGCTGGTACGCCGTAGTTATGTTCAGCAGCGTGATCCAAGAGCTGGCGCATTGAAATGAGTGCCATAATATCCTCCCAGGTAGTGCGGGTTATTCTACCCTTTCATTTATTTCAATTCAGCAACAAATCACAGTATTTCAAAAAAAATCCCCGCATATGCAGGGATTTTTTAACAAAAAACAACAAATTAATGTGTTTCTGAAGCAGCAGCCTCACTTGATGCACTACCTTCAACCACATCGGTATTCTTTTCATCTAAAACTGGCTTATCAATCGCATCAATCGCGGCTTGTTGCTCAGGCGTTACTTTGTCAGAAACAGCAGTAGAGGCTGCCGATTCTTGTCCAGCCTGCGATGCCTCATCTTTCTTAGCACAAGCAGTTAGCATCATCGGTACAATTAACAGAGCAGCAAATGTAAGCTTTAAATTCATCACTATTGTCCACAGTTGGTGATTTAATGCTCATTATTTTATTGCAGATATATGACAGTTTAATGACTTATCAATGAAAAAGAGATTGGTGGCCCAATCCCTTCTTCTTTTCAGATAACAGTATTAAGCACGCTCAAGTAGTACAGCAACAGCTGGCAAAGTCTTCCCTTCAACAAACTCAAGGAATGCACCGCCACCTGTAGAAATATAACCAATTTGATCAGCAACATTATACTTATCAATCGCAGCTAAAGTATCTCCACCACCAGCAATAGAGAAACCAGCAGATTGGGCAACTGCAAGAGAAAGTGCTTTAGTACCTTCACCAAATTGATCAACTTCAAATACGCCTACAGGGCCATTCCACAGAATCGTTTTTGATGTTGTTAAAATATTAGCAAATGCTTTAGCAGTTTCTGGACCAACATCCAAAATCATATCATTTGCAGTAACGTCTTCTACTTTCTTCACAACAGCTTGTGCTGCTGCTAAAGAACCCAAGAAATCTTCAAAATTAATTTGCGATGCATCGGCAACCACTACATCTGTAGGAAGTGGAACACTTACTTTGGCAGCAATTTGTTTTGCAGTTTCAACTAAGTCTGCTTCATATAATGATTTACCAACATTAAAACCAGCAGCTGCTAAGAATGTATTTGCAATCCCACCACCAACGATAAGTTGATCACAAATACTAGAAAGAGAGTTTAGAACATCAAGTTTAGTTGAAACTTTAGAACCTGCAACAATTGCAACCATAGGCTTTTCAGGAGTTTGCATTGCACGACCTAATGCATCTAATTCAGCTGCCAATAAAGGACCAGCTGCCGCAACAGGTGCAAAACGAGCAACACCTTCGGTAGATGCTTCTGCGCGATGAGCAGTACCAAATGCATCCATTACAAATACATCGCATAATGCAGCATATTTTTGTGCAAGCTCTGGATTATTTTTCTTTTCACCATGGTTAAAGCGTACATTTTCAAGCAATACCACTTGACCAGCTTCGACCTCAACACCATCTAGATAATCTGTTAATAACTTAACTTCTTGACCTAATACTTCTGTCAAATAAGCAGCGACTGGCGCAAGTGATTGTTCTGGCTTTGGTTCACCTTCAACAGGACGACCTAGATGCGAAAATACCATCACAGCTGCGCCTTTTTCTAAAGCAGCTTTAATTGTTGGTAACGCCGCGCGTAAACGAGCATCGCTAGTAATCACACCATTTTTGACAGGAACGTTTAAATCTTCACGAATAAGGACACGTTTACCTGTTAAGTTAAGGTCAGTCATGCGCTGAAAATTCATGTAAAGCTCTCTTTATGATTTTAAAAACGCGCCAATTTTAAATGATTACATCAAAAAAGGTTAGTTTTTTTGCATAAAAGCTGTAGAAAGCCCGAGTTTTGATTATGATAGAGATAGTCATTTGATATTTCATCCATTATGTCTATTCATCCAGATCCACAAATCAATCGTTTAAATGTTTTAGGGGAACCTTTAGCAAGTTGTTGTTTCGACCCTATTACTGGCTATTTTAGAAATGGCTTTTGTCACACAGCAGTAACAGACCTTGGTCAGCATACCGTATGTGCGCAAATGACCTCTGATTTCTTAAATTTTTCACAAAAAATAGGTAATGATCTTATTACCCCTTTACCAGAAGTAGATTTTCCTGGCCTAAAACCCGGTGATTTCTGGTGTATCTGTGTAACGCGTTGGGTAGAAGCTTATCAAGCGGGTCAAGCCCCTCCTATCAAAATACATGCATGTCACCAAGCTGTATTAAGCTATGTACCTTTAGATGTTTTAATGGAATTTGCAGTGTAATGGTTCAGCCACAAATTATTTTGGCATCAAGCAGTCAAACGCGTAAAGCCTTAATGGATCGCTTAGGGATTAAATATATCTGTGTTAGTCCAGATATTGATGAAAGTCCTCGTGATGAAACCCATGCTGATGAACTTGCAAAAAGATTGGCTTTCACAAAAGCTCAAGTAATTGCTGCACAAAACCCACATGCAATTATTATTGGCTCTGATCAAGTCGCATGGCGAGAACATGCCCCTAGTGACTTTATTGGTAAACCGATGACCACTGAAAATGCAAAAGTACAGTTAGCCGAAAACTCAGGTCGAACTGTCTTCTTTAGTACTGCACTCAGTGTGCAATGGCATGATGGGAATTTTGAGCAAACGCTTGTTGAACACTACCAAGTTAAATTTAGGACCTTAACTCAAGCTGAAATTGAACGATATGTCGCATTAGATCAACCCCTCCATTGCGCTGGTAGCTTTAAATGTGAAAGTTTAGGAATCAGTTTGTTTGAAAAAATGATAGGTCAAGACCAGACGACACTCATGGGTTTACCAATGATTCAGCTTTGCCATATTTTAAGGCAGCTTGGTCTACAAATTCCTTAATTTTAGATATTTTTATAAATAGGTTATTTCCATGACTCAACCTTTAACAGTTTTAGGTGATATTACTGCCGAACAATTTTTAGCAGAATATTGGCAGAAAAAACCTTTACTCGTGCGTAACGGGTTGCCAGAAATTGTCGGTCTTTTAGAACCCCAAGATGTGCAAGAACTTGCTTTAGAGGAACATGCAAGTGCTCGACTCATTCGTCAAAAAGATAGAAATCCAAATGAGTGGCACGTCAAGTCTTCACCTTTAACCAAAGGTGACTTTCAAAAGTTACCAAAATTATGGACGCTTTTAGTACAAGCTGTAGACCACTATTCTTTTGACCTTTCTGAACTTTGGAAAAAATTTCCATTTATTCCACAATGGCGCCGTGACGACATTATGGTTTCCTACGCTCCTAAAGGTGGTTCAGTAGGAAAACATTTTGATTTTTATGATGTATTTTTAGTTCAAGGCCATGGACACAGACGCTGGCAACTAGGACAAATGTGTGATGTAAATACTGCATTTGTACCAAATCAGCCATTAAAACTTTTACCAGAAATAGACGTGCAATTTGATGAGATTTTAGCACCTGGCGATTTGCTCTATGTTCCACCGGGAATGGCTCATTATGGCGTTGCCGAAGATGATTGCCTAACTTTCTCATTTGGCTTTCGCATGCCTAATGTTGCCGGGATGATGGAACGTATTAGTGATCAATTTTCAGCTAATACTTTATTGCAAAATCCTGTTATAGATGTGGCACGTAAACAAATAAGTCAAATCGGTGAAATTAATACAACTGAACTGAGCTATCTAAAGGACTTAGTTTTGGCGCAATTAAAAGATTCATCAGCACTTGATGCCGCTATCATGTCTTACATGAGTGAACCTAAATATCCGGATAATATTCCAGAAGCTGATGAAATCGAAGGCGATGACTTAAAAGAAATTTTACATGAAGGATATGAAGTTCTTTTAGAGCCAGCCTCTCGACTACTTTATACAGAACAAAACGGAACCTTAAACTTTTGGGGGAATGGTGAAGCGCTATTTATAGCTGAGTCCTTTGAGCAAAAATTAAAAGCAATTGCCAATGGAGAAAGTCTTCCATTCGATAGCCAATTTAATGATGATGAAATACTAAAAAACGTTGCTCACTTGTTAAATGAATCTATTCTGATGCTTTTACCTCCTGCTGAGTGACTTTTGTAATAGAAAGTAGACTTTTTCATGAAAGTGGAAAAGTCTACTTTTCAAATTAGCTACCAAACTCAAAATACACTTCATCATTATTCGTTAAATGCACCCCAAGCTCTCAAATAGGCGTGGGAAATGTTATTAAAACTAAAGCAAAATTGAAATGAAAATAAAAACCAAAAAGTCTAACTCTAAATTCTAAGAAACAGCCTATCTCTTACTTACTCTTTCCTTAAAATTTAAACGCCGCGGTTTAAAAAAATAATATCTTTTTTCTATCAATAACAAACAATACCTTGTAAAATTAAAGATCCAGATTCTCATTAATACAGATCACAGTTCAAGCGAATAGCAATTCATTTGTGAGAGGCTAAAAAAATATGTCGAAAAAAGATGACATTATTAACACCGCATTAAGACTTTTTAACTCATATAGCTATAATTCTATAGGTGTGGATCGCATCATTAATGAATCTGGCGTTGCAAAAATGACTTTTTACAAGCATTTTCCATCAAAAGAAAAATTAATTGAAGAATGCTTACTTTTACGAAATACGCTTTTGCAAAACTCTCTTACCTCTGCTTTATCAAAACATGATGAGTTAGACCCTCTCGCGAGAATTAAAGCAGTATTTTTATGGTATTCCGACTGGTTTAATAGCGAAGACTTTAATGGCTGCATGTTTCAAAAAGCATTGGAAGAAGTTTTAAAACAATATCCATCAACTCATCAACCTGCCACTTTATATAAAGCTTGGCTGACCCAGCTCATGCAGAATCTTCTTAACCAGTATGAAGTAAAAGAACCAGGACCTTTATCTTTATTACTTGTTAATATATTGGAAGGTATGACCATTCAAGCACAGGTCGAACATGGTTCTATAAAAATTTATGATTATTGGAATCGAGTTGAAAAATTAATCGACTTCGAAAGAGCTGCTTAAAAATAAAGCGTGATATTCTTCTTCTTATATTAATATTCTTCTTATCTATCACGCTGCGTCTGAAAGTCATTTTGGTTCAAAATTAGACGTTTTTTTGGACCCTACCGAACCAAAATATACAGACCTGTCTGTACAAAACAGATTATATATTTAAAAAATAAAAACTCAATCTTTTTTTATGAATGATTCAAAGATAAATTAGATTTAACTATTTATAGGGACGAAATAACCATTATTTTATGTTGACTTCAATTCACTTATACTTAACAATTAAACTTATAACACAATGCAACACTTTAGACACAAAAGAAATACAAACAACTGTTTTTAATTAAAAATACTACTTATTTATCAATTCCCCTTATATTGCTTTTCAACAAAAACAATTGGATTGATTAGTTTTGCTACATTCATTTCCGCAAGATCAATCTATACTATGCCCGCTATATTGATATAGGTATAAAGTATGAAAGATGGACTCCAAATTGAAGAAATGAAAAATGCGGCTGATTCAGTCGTTGGAATTCTAAAATCTTTGGCTAATACAGATCGTTTATTAATTTTATGTCACTTAGCTTACGAGGAGCTAAATGTCTCACAAATTGAAGAGAAAACCCAAATTACACAGCCCACACTTTCACAACAGCTTATGATGTTACGTAAAAGTGATGTTGTATCAACTCGTCGTGATGGTAAGCAAATTTTTTATTCTATTAAGGATGACAATATGCATTCAATTTTAAATACACTTCACCAACTGTACTGTGCAAGTAAATAATATCTTTGAATTATAAATTTATAATAATATTAGTAATTTCCTGAAATATGCGATTTTTCAGCTTGAAAGCTTAGAGTCTAGTCCAAGCACAAAGTTTTGAAAATTCGCGTAGCTTTTCCCAAGTCTCACCGATACCATTTAATCTGTTATCAACTCATTTCTCTTACGTTCATTCAGTGTCTTCACCGTTTTTTGATATAATTCATTTTCTTCACGAACAATTAACAAGCAAAGCCTCCGTTAAAAAATATTAAAATTTAAAATTAACCAGAACTAAAACAATGATTTAATATTACCACCTATCATAAAAGCCTCTAGACAGTATAAAAAAGCTTAAGATTCCCATAACTTAAGTATAAAATACTCCGCTTGTTCAACCTTTAGCCATGAATAGGTTAATAAGGTCTTTATATGCTTGAATTCCTTTCTCGATTAAGCTTGGTAGCCAAGATTATTATCGCCATTATTTTAGGTATTGGCGTTGCATTACTATTTCCAGACATTACGCCATATTTAAGTTTATTTGGTGAGCTTTTCATTAAAGCCTTAAAATCGGTTGCCCCTATTTTAGTTTTTGTATTGGTACTTTCCTCTATTGCCAACTTTCAGGTGGGCCATAGTGCAAATTTACGTCCAATCATGATTTTATATGTGGTCGGCATGTTGCTTGCTGCTTTCACAGCTGTGATCGTCAGCCTTTCTTTTCCTAGCACTTTGTTCCTCAACACAGTTTCTCATAATGATTTGCAAGCTCCAGGAAGTTTAGCTGACATTTTGAAAAACTTGCTTTTAAGCTTTATTGCCAACCCTGTTCAAGCCATTAGTGAGGCTAACTTTATTGGTATTTTAGCTTGGGCAATTGGCCTTGGTTTAGCGATGCGTCATAGCTCAGACACCACTAAACAAGTCATGCAGGATGTTGCACATGCTGTAAGCGCTATTATTCACAAAGTAATTGCTTTTGCACCGGTGGGTATTTTCGGTTTAGTTGCAGTGACTTTTGCAGATGCTGGTCTCGCAACCCTTGAAAGCTATGCGCAATTATTAGTAGTACTGTTAGGTACGATGTTCTTTGTCGCTTTAGTTATCAATCCAATTCTTGTCGCACTTACTATACGTGGGAACCCATACCCTCTCGTATTTAAATGCCTTAAAGAAAGTGGGATTACTGCCTTCTTCACACGAAGCTCAGCAGCCAACATCCCAGTTAACTTAGATTTGGCAGAGCGCTTAGGTGTTAATCCATCTACAGCAAGCGTGTCTATTCCGTTAGGTGCAACAGTAAATATGGCAGGTGCAGCAGTTACAATTACTGTTCTTACACTAGCAACTGTTCATACACTTGGAATTCATGTTGATTTTGCAACGATGCTCATCTTATCAGTTGTTGCTACAGTTTCAGCATGTGGTGCTTCTGGTGTAGCTGGCGGCTCTTTGCTTCTGATTCCAGTTGCTTGTAGTTTATTTGGTGTTTCTACCGAAATTGCTATGCAAGTTGTAGCTATTGGTATGATTATTAGTGTATTGCAAGACTCTACAGAAACAGCGCTTAACTCGTCTACGGATGTTTTATTTACCGCAGCTGTAGATATTCGTTCCAAACAAGCTTCATAAACGAAATGCCATTTCAACGTCTACCAAACTGGTTCCAACTTGGAGCCTTTTTACTGGCATTTAATGCCGGAATGATTAATGTTTTAGGGCTTATTACCCTTTTACATCAATCTATTTCACATATGACTGGCAACGTTAGTATGTTAGCTATGAGTTTGGTAGAGTGGCAACCAGAGCATATCATTTTCTTGTTTCTGGTGATTATTTGTTATGTTTGCGGTTCATTTTATAGTGGTTTTATTTTAGGCAGCAGCCATTTTCGACTAGGTCGTCGTTATGGCTTACCTTTGAGTCTTGTTGCCTTATTCATTTTTCTTTGTTGGCTATTACTTCCTTATTTTCCACGCTATGGATTATTATGGGCTTGTACAGCGATGGGCCTACAAAATGCAATGGTTAGCCATTATAAAGGAACCATTATTCGAACTACCCACCTATCTGGTGTTTTAACAGATATTGGTTTAGCACTTGGATATAAAGCCAGAGGCTTACCTATAGAAAACCGACGTATAGTTTTACACTTACTTATTTTTACGGGTTTTCTGCTTGGTGGAATTCTTGCAGCACTAGTACATCCACATTTAAAGTTACAATCATTTTTATTGCCAGCAACTTTAAGCTTAGTCTTAAGTATTTCTTACTGGGTAGTTTACTTTTATAGCCCTTCAACTTCACATAAGGATTAGGTCATGGTTAAAAATGCCTTACAAGCACAGCTACTCAAAGCTGGGTTAGTAGATAATAAAAAAGCAAAAAAACTAACAAAACAAGCTCACCATGAGCAACGTATCGGTCAAAGCGATGAGCCGGAAATCAAAGCGAATATTGAAAAAGCCCAACAAGAAAAGTTAGCGAAAGATCAAGCTTTAAACTTAGAAAAACAGCAACAACTTGAGGAAAAAGCCCTCAAAGCATCAATCATTCAAATGATTAAACATCATAAAATTTCAAATACTGATGGTGATAGTGTTTATCAATTTATTGATGAGGGTAAAATCAAGAAGGTATATATTTCTCAGCAAATATATAATGCTCTTGTATCAGGCAGTTTACTGATTGCTAAAGATCAAAATCAATATGCGTACTTGCCTAAAGCATTAGCTGAAAAAATTGATCAGAAGATGAAAGGTTTTATTTTATTGAATAATGCTGAGTCCAATGAACAGACTACAGATGAAGAAGATCCTTATGCAGCGTATGTTATTCCTGATGATTTAATGTGGTAATACATACAAGGGCCTTTATGATACAAATCTAAAGGCCTTTTTCGATTTGGATTAAAACGTATTAATTTAACAAATGTTCAAAATACTAAGAAAAAATACTTAAAGAATAAATTCCTTCACCACTTTATCTATTAATCCCGATATAATAAATCATAATTTTTTAAGTCCTCGCGACATTCTTGAAGTTTTCTTCAGGTATCCAAATTTCACGTCATGTACTAATGAGTGACGTATAACGCAATCAGTTCTGTGTATTTTTCATACTCAAAAGATCGAAAAACCTAATCGATATTGATCTAGCTGACTCTTTTGTAAAATTAATTGCAAAGACTTAATTAAGTGGCTTTTGTCTTAAAGGTAGTAATTCATGCTGAAGTGGTTTGAAAAACTTGTAGATCCCTACCCAACAAAAGGTCTGGATGAACCTTTACCAACTCGTTTTTTTGCATTTGTCTGGCAAGCGACGGAAGGCTTACGCCCTTATTTATTCTTACTTATTCTTTTTACAGCTGGTGCTGCAAGCTTTGAGGCCTTACTTTTTTCAAAGATTGGACAACTCGTAGATTGGTTAAGCAAAAGTCATCCTGCAACTTTTTTCAGTCAACATGCAACTGATCTACTGATTTTGATTGGTGTTTTATTTGCCAATATCTTTTTCGTAAATATTCAATCTATTGTTAAACATCAGATTTTATATAGTACTTTTCCAATGCGTTTGCGTTGGCGTTTTCATAATCTTTTATTAAAACAAAGCTTAGATTTTTTCCATAATGACTTTGCAGGAAGACTTTCTGCAAAAGTTATGCAAACTGCGCTGGCAATCCGTGAGTTCTGGATTATTTTGGGCGACATGTTGGCGTATGTCACTATTTACTTTATTACCATTAGCATTGTTCTTGGGGCTATTTCACCCATTCTGCTAATACCACTTTTAGTTTGGCTAACTTTATTTCTATTAAGTGCTTGGTTCTTTATTCCGCGTTTAAGTAAAGTTTCACAGCAACAAGCCGATGCCAGAGCAGTGATGACTGGTCGCATTACCGATGCGTATACCAATATTCAAACTGTTAAATTGTTTGCTCACGCGGGACGTGAGAGTCAATATGCAAAAGCGTCAATGAAAGAGTTTATGACAACAGTCTATGCTCAGATGCGTTTAGGCACTCTTTTTGAAATAAGTATCAACATGCTATCCGCCGTTTTATTTATTGGCGTTATTGGCACTTCAGTTTGGCTATGGACTGAAGGTTTAGCAGCATTAGGTGTAATTGCAGCGACTACTGCTATGATTTTAAAGCTAAATAGTATGGCTGAATTCATGATGTGGCATATGTCTGCATTATTTGAAAATGTCGGAACCATTCAAGATGGTATGCAAACACTAGGTAAAAAAATCAATATTCAAGACAAACCAGATGCAAAAACTCTTGAAGTTCCCCAAGGCGAGATTGTATTTAAAGATGTAAGTTTTGCTTATAACAATAAAAATGTGATTGATCACTTCAACTTGCATATTAAAGCAGGTGAAAAGATAGGAATTGTGGGACGCTCTGGAGCAGGAAAATCCACCCTTATTCAGTTACTTTTACATTTTTATCATCTTAAAGACGGTGCAATTTTAATTGATGGGCAAAATATTGAAAATGTGACGCAAGATAGTCTAAGAGCGAATATTGCCTTAGTAACCCAAGATACGTCTTTATTACATCGCTCAGTTGCTGAAAATATTAAATATGGCCGTCCAGACGCTTCTGATGTGGACATGGAAAATGCTGTAAATAAAGCAAAAGCAGCCGAATTTATACCACAATTGGTTGATTTAAAAGGTCGTAATGGTTACGACGCCCAAGTAGGTGAACGTGGTGTAAAACTTTCTGGTGGTCAAAGACAACGTATTGCTATTGCACGCGTATTCTTAAAAGATGCCCCTATTCTTATTTTAGATGAAGCGACCAGTGCACTAGATTCAGAAGTTGAAGCAGCGATTCAATCCAGTTTAAATGACCTTATGGTTGATAAAACGGTTATTGCAATTGCCCATCGATTATCTACTATTGCACAAATGGACCGTTTAATTGTTCTTGATGAAGGTCGAATTGCTGAGCAAGGTACACATGAAGAGTTAATTGCTCAAAATGGAATATATGCACAATTATGGAAACGTCAAACAGGTGGTTTCTTGTTTGAACAAAAAGTTTTACAGGGTCAAGATTAATGCTTTATTTAGAAGATTTGAAAATTGGTGATCGTTTCATTAGCCGTGAATATGAAATCACCTTAGATGAAATCAAAAAATTTGCAAATTCCTATGATCCTCAAACATTTCACACAGATGAAGAGCAAGCTAAACATGACCCTATTTTTCAGGGGATTGCTGCCAGTGGTTGGCATACGTCAGCCATTACGATGCGTTTATGGACAGAATGCATGCCAATTCATGGCGGTCTAATAGGTTCAGAATCTAGTTTACGGTGGCCACGCCCCACTCGGCCTGGTGATAGAATTCATGTTGAAGCTGAAATTTCGGCTATCACCCCATCCAAAACAAAATTAGATCGTGGTATTGTAAGTTACGTTACGCAAGCCTTAAATCAACACGGGGATGTTTTACTTATTTCAACAACAAAAATTGTTGTCTTTAAAAAAAATGTTTAAAAATGGTTGATATGATTGTCTAACAGTTTTTATAAACTCAGATTATATTTCATGACAAGATGTGTAAGAAATGCATGTAAAAAATTGATGAGAGCAATGGAACGCATATGAAAATTACCTCAGCTCGTCAAGATCAGGGTATACCGGGTGTCTATGGCTTATTGCTATTAGATGTCGTTTCACGTTGGGGATACAACGACGAAACGTTATTTGCTCCATTTCATCTTACTAGCGAGCAACTGGCTGACCCTGACTATCGTATTTCTACACCTGTAGCAAATGAGCTCGTTAAACACGCGCTTAATCTAACTGGTGAAACTACTTTGGGTTACCATCTTGGTACTCAAATGCGTATTTCAATTCATGGCTTCATTGGCTATGCCATTATGACAGCCAAAGATATTACAGAAGCAATTGCCCTTGCTGCACGTTTTATCCAGCTACGTTTACCTTTTTTACAATTATATTTTTCTACGTTCGGGCCAAAAGCCACATTACAGTTACAATGTGATATTGAACTTGAGCCTTTACGTACGGAAATCGTTTTAGGTTTAACGATTGGTATCATGAGCATGGCGAAAGCAATGACAGGTATCGAAGATTTAGCTGGTGATGTAGATTTAGATTTCCCGGAACCAGAAGGTTTTGACAAATATAGAAATAAACTTAGCAGCACCATTCGCTTTAATCAGCCGCATTTAATTTCTAGTTTTGATAAAAAATATTTAGGTCTTAAATTAATTAATTCAGACCCAATCGCCAGTCAAGTTGCCATTAACCAATGTGAAGCTGAACTTTCTGCTTTAGGTGAGCGCCGTCGTTTGGCAATGCGTGTTCGTGACATTTTAAGTAATTCTGAACAACATTATTTAAGCATCGAAAATGTAGCCGAATGTCTACATATGTCAGATCGCACACTTAAACGGCAATTGGCAGCAGAAGGAACTTCATTTTCCACATTAGTGGATGAAGTGCGTTATCGACATGCGACATCTTTACTTTCCCGTACAGATTATAGTCTTGAACAAATTGCTGATGAACTTGGCTATTCGGACGTTGCAAACTTTAGCCGTGCTTTTAAACGCTGGAGCGGCCGTAGTCCAAGCAACTGGCGTAAAGACCCATACTTATAATTTTTAAAACTATTGGAACAAGCTTAAGGAGTTACCATGAATCATCCTTCGGAACTGAAGTATGCACGTACACATGAGTGGGTAAAAATTGAAGGTGATCTTGTTATTACAGGGATTACCGATCATGCACAAGATGAACTTGGCGATTTGGTTTACGTTGAAACTCCAGAAGTTGGGAGTCAAGTTACTGCTGGCGAACAAGCTGGTGTGGTTGAATCAGTAAAAACTGCTTCTGATATCCATGCTCCTGTTTCAGGCACTGTAGTAGAAGTAAATACTGATCTTGAAGATGATCCTGATTTTGTAAATGATGATCCATACGGTAAAGGTTGGATTTATAAAATTAAACCAGACAATATTGCAGACGTTGAAAAACTTTTAACAAATGCAGAATATGAAGCGGGCTTATAAAAGTTAGCTATAGCTTTTCATATTTAATAAAAACCAGTTTAGTCTTAAACTGGTTTTTCTTTATCTATTCAAAATCAGCTTTACGAATCGGTGACCTATATGACAAAACTTGTTGTATTCTCTGGCGCTGGCATGAGTGCCGAAAGTGGAATTAGCACTTTTCGTGACAGTAATGGTCTATGGGAAAATTACGACATCCAGCAAGTTGCCACACCTGAAGCATGGCAAAAGAACCCTGCTCTAGTTCAACGCTTTTACAATGAACGACGCAAAAATATTTTAGAGTCTCAACCTAATTCAGCTCATCAATATATTGCAAAGTTACAAGACTATTTTGACGTACAAGTTATTACTCAAAACATTGATGATTTACATGAACGTGCCGGAAGTACCAAAGTTTTACATTTGCATGGAAACATTCGCTTAGCAAAAAGTTCGGGCCCAAATGCACAATTCACAACTCAGTTTTATGACATTAACGGTTGGAAATTAGACTTAGAACATGACCTGTGTCCAGATGGTTACCCCCTTCGTCCACATGTTGTTTGGTTTGGTGAAGCTGTACCTGCTTATGAAGAAGCAATTAGAGTCGTGCAAAGTGCAGATATTTTTATTGTAATCGGCTCCACATTAAGCGTATATCCGGTTGCGGGTTTAGTGCATGAAATTGCAGCTCAATGTAAAGCTTACTATATAGATCCCAAAGCAGATCATGGTCGTGTTCCTCAACAATACGAATTATTAAAGATGTCAGCGACTCAAGGAATGCATGAACTTTTTGAAAATTTAAATAATTAATTGCTATTTTTAAGGGCTAAATAAATTTAATTTGAATAAAAATTACTATTTTTTAGATAAAATTTTTTAACATTGTTCTAATTTTGCTCAATAAAACTTTCTCACTTAAGCACGTTGTAACTAAATTTAGAGTTATTTTTTTAAAAATATTTTTATTTTCCACAAAATCTTTAAAAAATAAATATTAAAAAATTATAAGCTAATGATTAATATTATAATTTTTCTGTTAAAAAACCCACTTATTTTAACTTACACAAAGATACAAAAGTACAATATAAAAATAACAGAGCAAAAAAAATCTTTTGTGGTTGAATCTCAACCTCTTGAATGCCGTACAAGAAAACAGCGACCTGGATTAGGTTACAATCACGGATTATGGATATAAGGACACACATCCATCATGAGTTATTTTGATCCCACCCTCATCATGTTTATGGTGTACATCGTAGCAATGGTACTTATTGGCTTATTTGCCTACCGTGCTACAAGCGACTTCTCAGATTATATTCTCGGTGGTCGTAGTTTAGGCAGTTTCGTTACTGCGTTATCCGCAGGCGCATCAGACATGAGTGGTTGGCTACTCATGGGTTTACCAGGAGCAATTTATCTTTCTGGTTTATCTGAAGCGTGGATTGCAATTGGTCTTATTATCGGTGCTTGGCTTAACTGGCTACTGGTTGCTGGTCGATTACGCGTTCATACTGAAATCCAAAATAATGCATTAACTTTGCCAGATTATTTTACAAGCCGTTTTGATGACCAGAAAAAAATACTTCGTATATTTTCAGCGGTTATTATTTTAGTTTTCTTCGCTATTTACTGTGCTTCAGGCATGGTAGCGGGTGCCCGTTTATTTGAAAATTTATTCGGCATGTCTTACAACACAGCAATTTGGCTCAGTGCTATTGCAACCATCAGTTATGTTTGTATCGGTGGATTCTTGGCAATTAGCTGGACTGATACATTCCAAGCTGGATTGATGATTTTCGCTCTGTTGTTAACACCAATCGTGACTTACCTTGCGATCGGCGATACAACTCATTTTGTTACCCTGATTGAAACTGCTCGTCCACATGCGTTTAATATCATCTCAGATTTCGGTGTGGTAGCGGTTTTATCTTCCATGGCGTGGGGACTCGGTTACTTTGGTCAACCACACATTCTTGTACGTTTCATGGCAGCCGATTCAGTGAAATCTATTCCTGCTGCTCGTCGTATCGGTATGACATGGATGATTTTATGCTTAATGGGTGCTGTAGGGGCTGGTTTCTTCGGTATTGCTTATTTTGAGCAACACCCTGAATTAGCAGCAGTTGTGAGCAAAAATCCTGAAACTGTATTTATGGAATTGACTAAAATCTTATTCAACCCATGGATCGTTGGTATCATTTTGGCTGCAATTTTAGCTGCGGTTATGAGCACATTAAGCTGTCAACTTTTGGTATGTTCAAGTGCTTTAACTGAGGATTTATACAAAGGTTTCCTTCGTAAAAATGCATCTCAAAAAGAACTTGTATGGGTTGGCCGTGTCATGGTTCTTGCCATTGCCCTTCTTGCAATTTTTCTTGCAGGGAACCCAGACAGTAAGGTTCTTGGTCTTGTTGCTTATGCATGGGCTGGCTTCGGAGCTGCGTTTGGTCCGCTTATCATCTTGTCATTGTTCTGGAAACGTATGAATCTACAAGGTGCTTTAGCAGGTATGATCGTTGGTGCGGTTGTGGTTATCGGTTGGAAAAATCTTTTCGCAAGCACAGGTGTTTACGAAATCATTCCAGGCTTTATCCTTGCATTCATCAGCATCATTGTGGTTAGTCTTTTAACTAAAGCGCCAAATGCAACAGTAACTGGACGCTTTGAAAAAGCAGATGAACTCTACAAAGAAAGTGTTTAAATCATTGAAATAAATAAAGGGGCTTTAGCCCCTTTATTTATTTTTGGTTTTAATTTTAATTTTTGAAGTATCTTTCACTACCTGCATGACTGGATAACTCCGAGTTTCTTTCACCCCCGGTAACTGCCATAACACCTGCCCCGCAATACGTCTAAATTCTTCCATACTGCCACTTCGTAATTTAATTAAAAAGTCGAAGCCTCCGCTTACCATGTGGCATTCAACAATTTCTGGATAGTGCACTACAGCATCAATAAACTCATCTAAAACATTAGGCGTGGTTTTATCTAGTAATACCTCAACAAACACCAAAAAATTTGCATTTAATTTGACTGGATTTAATTTTGCTTCATAACCCAAAATGAATTCATCTTTTGTCAGCTTTTGAACTCGAGCCATTACAGCAGTTGGAGATAAATTCACAAGTTCGGCTAATTTACTGTTAGAAATACGCCCATCTGTTTGAAGAATATCCAAAATTTTCAAATCAGTGCGATCAAGGCTTAATAATGGGCCATTCATCTGAATTTTCCTCTAAAAAATGGGGCAAATATAGTGAGTTATTCGGTGTTTCTTCTGTAATGATAAATTATCTAAACCTCTCTACTCAAGATCTTTGTAAGAGAGTCGGTTGGCGGAAACAGATATGAACACAATGGATACTTTTCATCAAATGGATAAATCTCACCAAGGCTATATCACCGAATTCAACGATAAAAGTGAGTTTGAACAACGCATCAATACAGCTTGGCGACGTGCTGAACCGGAAGCTGTAGAAGAGCTATTACAAGCTGCCGCGGTATCTGATGATTTAGATCATAAAATTTATGACCTTGCTTTTAATCTTGCCCATAACTTACGTGAACGTAAGACCTCTTCGGGTAAAGCTGGTATTGTTCAAGGGTTATTACAAGAATTCTCTCTTTCTTCACAAGAAGGCGTGGCGCTCATGTGTCTAGCCGAAGCGTTGCTTCGTATTCCAGACTCAGCAACACGTGATTTACTCATTCGAGATAAGATCAATCAAGGCAACTGGAAAGAACATGTTGGCCAAAGCAGCTTAATGTTTGTAAATGCTGCGGCATGGGGCCTCATGTTAACTGGTAAGCTCATGGAAACTCCAAAGCAAACCAGTCTTTCAAGTGTACTTACCGGTCTTTTAGCACGTAGTGGCCGCGGCATTATTCGTAAAGCCGTTGACGTTGCAATGCGTATGATGGGTGAGCAATTTGTAACTGGTGAAACCATTGAAGAAGCTGTAGACCATGCGAAAGTACTCGAAGACAAAGGTTTCCGCTATTCTTACGACATGTTGGGAGAAGCAGCCTTAACCGAACATGATGCTGACCGTTACTTTAACGATTATACGCAAGCCATTCATGCAATTGGTAAAGCATCTAACGGTAAAGGCGTTTATGATGGCCCAGGCATCTCAATTAAGCTTTCTGCTTTACACCCTCGCTATCAACGTGCGCAAATTGAACGTGTTCATCAAGAACTTTACGGCAAAGTATTTGAACTCGCTCTTTTAGCTAAAAAGTACAATATTGGTTTAAATATCGATGCAGAAGAATCAGAACGTTTAGAAATTTCGCTTGAGTTACTTGAACGTCTTTGCTTCGAGCCAGAACTTGCAAACTGGAAAGGCATTGGCTTCGTTATTCAGGCTTACCAAAAACGCTGTTTCTTTGTGGTTGATTATATTATTGACCTTGCTAAACGCAGCCAAAAGCGCCTCATGATCCGTCTTGTGAAAGGTGCGTATTGGGATAGCGAAATTAAGAAAGCTCAAATCGAAGGTATGGATGACTACCCTGTCTTCACGCGTAAAGTACATACAGACTTATCTTACATTGCTTGTGCTAAAAAATTACTTGCTGCGCCAGAGTTTATCTATCCTCAATTTGCAACTCATAATGCTCAAACATTGGCAACGATCTATCATTTAGCAGATCCAAGCAAATATTATGCAGGTCAATATGAATTCCAATGCTTACACGGCATGGGTGAACCGCTTTATGAACAAGTTGTTGGTCCACGCGAGCAAAATAAATTAGGCGTACCTTGCCGTATTTATGCTCCTGTTGGTAACCATGAAACGTTGCTAGCTTATTTAGTTCGTCGTTTACTCGAAAATGGCGCGAACACGTCATTTGTTAACCGTATTGCCGATAAAACACTTAAAGTTGAAGATCTGATTCAGTCTCCAATTTATGATATTCGTAATGCAGCTAAGCTTGAAGGTTCAGTTGGTTTAAAACATCCATCAATTCCACTACCTTTGGATATGTACGGATCACTCCGTAAAAACTCTAAAGGATATGATTTAGCAAATGATGCGCCACTTGAAGCTTTAGACAGCACAGCTCAACAGCTCCGTAATCGAGTTTGGCAAAGCCATCCATTATTGGCAAATAACGATTCATTAGAGCAAGGTCATTCCGTTGCAATTACAAACCCAGCACAAAATGAAGAAATTGTTGGTTATGTACAAGAAGCTGATCTTAAGCATGTCGAAATTGCACTTAGCTCAGCTGAACAAGCACAATCAGAATGGTCAAATACACCTAAAGAACAGCGTGCTCAATACTTAAAACGTGCAGCTGACTTGATGGAAAGCCGCATTCAAGAGTTGATGGTTTTACTCTGCCGTGAGAGCGGGAAAACTTATGCCAATGCGATTGCAGAAGTTCGTGAAGCTGTAGACTTCTTACGTTACTACGCAACTCAAGTTGAGAATCTTCCTGCAAATACAACAATTCAGCCTTTAGGTACTGTACTTTGTATTAGCCCATGGAACTTCCCTCTTGCAATTTTCTCTGGCCAAATTGCTGCAGCATTAGTGAGTGGTAACTGTGTTATTGCTAAACCTGCTGAACAAACCCCATTGATCGCAGCTCAAGCAGTTCAGATTTTATGGGAAGCTGGTATTCCACATGGTGCTGTACAGCTACTTCCAGGCCGCGGTGAAACAGTCGGTGCTCAGCTTAGCCAAGATAGCCGTATTGATGGCATCATGTTTACTGGCTCGACTGAAGTTGCAAAAATTTTGCAAAAGACCGTTGCGAAACGTTTAGCCGATAATGGTCAATCTATTCCTCTCATTGCAGAGACTGGCGGTCAAAACGCCATGATTGTGGATTCATCAGCATTAACTGAACAAGTTGTACTTGATGTGGTAAGTTCTGCTTTTGATAGCGCGGGTCAGCGTTGCTCTGCTTTACGTATTTTATGTGTGCAAGAAGACAGTGCTGCAAGTGTTATTAAAATGCTTAAAGGTGCAATGCAACAGTTGATCGTAGGTAATCCTGCGATTTTGAAAACTGACATTGGTCCTGTTATTGATGACGAAGCAAAACAGACAATTGACCAGCACATCCAAAAAATGAAATCTAAAGGCTACCCTGTACATCAGTTGATGTTTGGTGCAACAAGCCAGAATGAATTAGATAAAGGAACTTTTATTGTACCAACGGCAATTGAGTTACCTAATCTTGATGATTTGCAACGTGAAGTCTTTGGTCCAGTTTTACACATCATTACCTATAAGTATGGTGAGCTTGAACAACTCATTTCACGAATTAATGCTAAAGGCTATGGTTTAACAATGGGTCTACATACCCGTATTGATGAAACCATCCAAACCGTCATTCAGCATGCTGAAGTTGGTAACCTCTATATCAACCGTAACATTGTCGGCGCTGTGGTTGGTGTTCAACCATTCGGTGGTGAAGGTTTATCGGGCACAGGTCCAAAAGCTGGCGGTCCGCTTTACATGTATCGCTTAATGCAGCAATGTTCAAACAAAGTATTGGCAACACCATTTGCTATGAAAGCTGAGCAAACTGCTTTTGAAGGCTTTAACCGTGAGGTTTATCAGAGCTTACAAAATTGGGCGAAACAGCATTTACCGCAAGCAAATCGTGATATAGAACCATTTGGTGTGGGTAAATTCTATGAGTTACAAGGCCCTACTGGGGAAAGTAACCAATATATTATTTTGCCGCGCCATCGTGTGCTTTCAATTGCAGACACTGAACAAAATCAATTGCATCAGTTGCTCGCAATTTTTGCAGTGGGTAGCCAAGCAGCAGTAATGCCTAATAGTCCATTATTGGCAAAATACAAACAAACTTTGCCAAAAGATGTGCTTGCAGCAATTACTACGGTTAAAAATATTACATCAGATGATTTTGATGCAGTTTTACATCATGGTAACCGTGAAGAAATCTTCTCATTACAACAAGAAGTTGCTACGCGTTCTGGCGCAATTGTTGGTATTACCCATGTTGAGCCGAATGAGAATATTCCACTTGAACGTTTAGTAATTGAACGTGCAATTAGTGTGAATACAGCTGCAGCTGGTGGTAATGCAAGCTTAATGACAATGACTGATTAATCGATAATTTTTCTGAAAAAGCCCAAATCTCAGTATTTGGGCTTTTTTATTTAATAAAGTAATCTATTCTTAAATATATAAATTTTATTAATTCGAGATTTTCATAATGGTCTTTTTAGAACCAGAACAATATCAACAAAGATGCGCTCAACTTTTTAATTCGTATAAAAAAGATATTTCCTCACTTCTACCTTTTGCCAAAATTGAGCACATAGGTTCATCTGCAATACCTAATGCAATTTCAAAAGGTGATCTAGATATTTACATTGAAGTTAAACCTGAACATTTTGAATTCGCAATAGCTCAGTTAAAAACACTTAATTTTATAGAGAAACAAAATACACTAAGGACAGATGAGCTTTGTATGCTCGAATCACTCAACAACGATGATGTGGCATTTCAAATTGTAGTAACGGATTCAGTATTCACATTTTTCTTAACATTTAGAAATAAGCTTATGGATTCTCCAGCTCTAGTCAACGAATATAACCAATTAAAATTAAAGTGTAGCCATTTAGACCATGATCAATATAGAACAATAAAAGCAGATTTTATTAATCGCGTTTTGAAACATCCTTAATTTTAACGTTAGTCTTGCTTATTGATATCTAGCTAAAATTGGCTCCTGTAACCCCGTTTTTTTTGATACCATTCACTATTTGATTCTGTCTAAATTTTCTTTGTCTATGACCTCTTCTTATCATCAACAACTTCAAACTAAAATTGACCGCATTACTGCACAATTTTCTGAATTTACTCCACCTACATTAGAAGTGTTTGAGTCCCCTGAACAACATTTCCGTATGCGTGCTGAGTTTCGTATCTGGCATATAGAAAATGACATGTTCTATGCCATGTTTGAACGTAACGATGATGACAAGCAGAAAACAGTTGTACGCATTGATGAGTTTCCCATTGCAGACCAAAGCATTAATGATTTAATGCCAAAACTTCTGGAAGAACTCAAAGCAGAACCTAAGCTTTCTAACCGTATATTTGAAGCCGATTTTCTTGCAACGCTTAGCGGTGAAATGTTAGTTACATTAATCTATCACCGTAAACTAGATCAGGAATGGGAACAAGCAGCTAAAGCGCTTGCTGAAAAGTTAGACATTAAAATTATGGGCCGTAGTCGTGGCCAGAAAATTATTATTGGCGATGACTTTGTCGTTGAAGAGTTTGAACTTTTAAATCGTTCATTTAAATACAAACAAATTGAAAGTAGCTTTACTCAGCCAAATGCACAAGTTTGCAAAAAAATGCTGCAATGGGCATGTGATGCGGCAGAAGGATCGAAAAAGCATTTATTAGAGCTGTACTGTGGTAACGGTAACTTTACTCTTCCGCTTTCTTTAAAGTTTGAACGCATTTTGGCAACAGAACTTGCAAAATCTTCCGTTTATGCGGCTCAATGGAACATCGAGCAAAATCAGATTGATAATATTCAAGTAGCCCGTCTTTCAGCTGAAGAGTTCACTCAAGCTTATCAAGGTGAGCGCGAATTCCGCCGTCTACAAGAAGCGAATATTGATATTCAGAGTTATGATTTTGATACCGTATTTGTTGATCCACCACGTGCAGGAATTGATGACGAAACTTTGAAATTATTACAGGGTTTTGAACGTATTATTTATATTTCATGCAACCCAGATACACTGTATGAGAACTTAAAAATATTAGGTTTAACTCACCGTATTACTAAGTTTGCATTGTTCGATCAATTCCCTTACACGCATCATGTTGAGTCAGGTGTATTACTTGAGAAGATTTAAACAAAATCTTTCATTGTAAAGTTTTAAATAAGGAGGTTTTGTACCTCCTTATTTTTTAACATTTTATTAGTTAAGTATTTAAATTTTCAAAAAATATCAAGTCATCTATTCGTCATAATTTCGTTTAACTCGAGCATTCCTATCGAAAATTCTTGAGTTCAATTGGTGGATTTATCACTTATGGAGACTTGTATTTTATTTTAAATTGGCTATATTTCGAGCTATGTTAGGTTGTATATGAAGGCTCTATGAGTTTTTGGCAAAAGCTGTTCTTAGCAGATCAACAGCATAACGAGCATAAAAACCAAACTGCTTGTGTTGAAAATGACTGCTCATGTAAAACAAATGAACAACTTCTAAGTGCTCTTGCACTAGCAACAGATGAAGATGTCATTAAGGGAATAAAGAAAGTACTTATTTCCCGTGGTTATAGCCGAAAAGAGTTAAATGAACTCACTCAAAAACCATCTATTCACTAATAAAAAAGCCAGTCTTGTACTGGCTTTTTTATATTTCACTTTACTCGACAATCTGTTTGTTCAACCGAACCCACTATTGGCCCCATTTCAAATAATTGATCATTACGCTTGTTTTTTTGAATATATAAACTAGAAATTGAACCATCAAGATATAAAGCCTGCTCTACCTTAAGATTTCTTTGAAAGAACTGAGCAAACTTGTAGAAACTCACGCTATTTTTCGATATTACAAAGTAGAGTTTATTATTTCGAATACCAACACCATTACGAATCTTATTCGATTGAGAGTCAGGTAAAAAAAGGGAGTTTATCTTCCCATCAATAACCAACATCGGGCCAGATTGTGTCGCATACTCAACGTTGAAATCGCGTCGACTATATTGCTGCGTTGTTAAAATAAAGGCCTGTTTTTTATTCCAACCTAGCACACCATTTGGCTGTAAAAAGAAATTTCCCAATCCTTTATTTTCATTTAATGGCTGAATTACTTTAGCTTGTTCAACATACAGCCCTACTGGAGAAAATCCCGGATGAAACATCCCTGCATTCATTGCAAAAGAAAGACGCTCACATTGCTTTAAATGTTCTTGAATATTGTTAAAGCTTTTATAATACTGTTGATTATGAGGGTTCCTTAAAAATAAGCGTAATTGTTTTAAATCGCTAATTGAAACCACATCATAATCATCACCTTCTGCTGTCTTCACTTGCTGGTGTTCTATAGCATAAACAGACTGTATCAAAAGCCCATATATCGTTAAGCACCACATCAACCATTTCATTTAACATCACCTGACATGACATTTTTCCTTCATATTAAGTCACTAAATTATATATAAGAAATATGAATAGATTGGATATGCATCAAACTCATTCATTCGACGTAATCAATACACTCCAAATTGCTGATATTGGTTATAATGTTTAGCAGCTTTTCAATAAAAGCCATTTACACTTTATTGGATCAGCGTAAGCATGCAGCAACCGAATAAACGCTACCCTTTAGGGGCTCACCTCATCGTAAAGCATCTCGGCTATAGCCATCATGGTATATATGCTGGGAGAGGTCGCGTTATCCATTATTCTGGCTTAGCACATTTCATTAAAAAACGGCCGATTGAGATCACGTCAATAGATGCATTTTCGCATGGCAAAAAAATTCACGTTCGCTCTTATGACATGCCACGCTATAAAGGAAAAGCAGTTGTACGTCGGATGCGTTCACGTATGCATGAAAACCACTACCATTTGATTATTAATAACTGTGAACATTTATGTAGTTGGGCAATTACTGGCATTGAAAGCAGCACTCAAGTTGAGCGTATGATGCACCGATTAACCACCATCGGTTATGTCAGTTCAATCATGAGCTATATGAATGGTATGATGCTTACTGTTGCAACAACATGTTTTGCTCTTGTTCTTTATATAAAAAAGAAATTACGTGATCAGGCAAAAATGAAGGTCCCTACTTATCAATTTTTAAGAGAAAAGTCTGAAAAAAGGAACATTGACCCTTCCGTACCTTTAGTATTTATAGATCCAGATAAAAAAGAACCAATTTAATAAATAAGCCCTCAAAAATGAGGGCTTTTTAGAAATTTAAAACTTATTTTTTAGCTGCATTCGCTACAGTTGCTTCAGTCGTAATGTTTACAGTGATCTTATCACCAACATTCGGCACATAGTTTCCTAGACCAAACTCAGAACGCTTGAATGAAGTTGTAGCATTGAAACCAATCGCTGGAACTTTTGCCATTGGGTGTTCGCCTTGCTTGTTTAAAACAGCGTCAAGTACGACAGGCTTAGTTACACCTTTAACAGTTAAGTCGCCAGTAATTTTAAAGTGTTTTTTGTCTTTAGTTTCAACTTTAGTACTTTTAAAAGTAATGTTTGGATATTTAGCTGCATTAAACCAAGCTTCCTCTTGGAACTCTTTATCTAAAGCAGGAACATTTGTATTTACGCTGCTTAAAGGAATAGTCACATTTACAGATGAATTTGCTGGTTTAGCATTATCAACTTTAATTACACCTTGGATATCCGAGAAGTTAGCGCTTGGCGTAGAGAAACCAAAGTGATTCCACGAGAAAACAGTAGCTGTATGTGTTGGATCAATTTTGTAGTCCACTGGCGCAGCTAAAGTAACTGAACTAGCCAATGCCACTGCCAAACCGAAGCTTAATGTTTTAAGATGCATTTTTCGTATCCTTTATTGATATAGTCGTTAGTGTATACATCAAGTAATTTAATTCACCATTCTTTATAAAACGATATGTTTCATCCATGCAACAATAAAAGCGTTACAGTTGTTATTAAAAACCAATATTATAGGTTATTCAGCACCCATTACGTTGCTTCTGAAATTTCTAAATCATTTCATTTTTACTTAGATTTAATTGATTAATAATAAGGTAAAACATGGCTAATACTGCTCAAGCACAAAGTACTTCAACTCCATATCGAGTAACTCTTACCGACCCTTCGGGACATCAATGGTTTGCAGATGAACCAACTGATAAAGGTGGGCAAGATACTGCACCAAACCCAGTTCAAATCTTGCTCTCTGCTTTAGGTGCTTGCACTACCATCACATTAGAGATGTATGCGAATCTTAAAGGAATTAAGATTGACCATGTTCAAGTGGACTTAGCATTAAATCCAAATGGTGAACCAGAGAAAGGCCAAAATAATATTGAACGCAAAATCACACTCAAAGGTGAATTCACGGAAGACCAACACAAGCGCTTATTAAAAGTTGCTGAAAACTGCCCTATTCATAAGTTACTGACATCTCAAATCAATATTCAAACTGAACTTAGCATTTAACTTCTCAAATAAAAAAGCGCTCTAGATAGAGCGCTTTTTTACACTACTTCAATATTTAAGCAGTTAATTCTTTTACCGCTGCAACAACAGCTTCAGTTGTAATACCAAAGAATTGGAACAAGTCTTTTGCTGGTGCAGACTCACCATAAGTAGTCATACCAATTACTTTGCCATCAAGACCAACAAACTTCCACCAGTAGTCAACATGAGCAGCTTCTACTGCAACACGTGCACGGATTTGAGCTGGTAATACAGCTTCACGATATGCAGCATCTTGTTTCATAAATTCTTCTGCACATGGCATAGAAACTACACGTACACCGTCAAGTTGAGCATAAGCTTCCATTGCTAAAGAAACTTCCGAACCAGTTGCAATAATAATTGCTTTTAATTCGCCTTTTTCTTGAGCAAGAACGTAACCACCTTTTGCAACATTTTGAATTTGTTCTTCAGAACGTGTTTGGAATGGTAAGTTTTGACGAGAGAAAATAAGTGCTGTAGGGCCATCTTTACGCTCTAAAGCAGATTTCCATGCAGTAGCAGTTTCTACAGTATCAGCAGGACGCCATGTATTTAGGTTAGGCGTACCACGCAAAGAAGCAATTTGTTCAATTGGTTGATGAGTTGGACCATCTTCACCCAAACCAATTGAGTCATGTGTATAAACATGAATTACACGTTGTTTCATCAATGCAGACATACGTACTGCATTACGCGCATATTCCATAAACATTAAGAATGTAGCAACGTATGGAACAAAACCGCCATGCAATGCAACGCCATTGGCAATTGCAGTCATACCGAACTCACGTACGCCATAATATACATAGTTACCAGCTGGGTTTTCTTGAATGCCTTGGCAACCTTTCCAAAGCGTTAAGTTAGAACCCGCTAAGTCAGCAGAACCACCTAGTAATTCAGGCAATAAAGGACCAAATGCTTGTAATGTATTTTGGCTCGCTTTACGTGTTGCGATGGTTTCACCTTTCGCATTTGTTTCACGAATGAAAGCATCTGCTTGCACTGCAAACTCTGCTGGTAAATCACCGCTAATACGACGAAGTAACTCAGCTGCTTCAGTTGGATATTTTGCTTGATACTGTGCAAATACCGCATTCCAAGCTGCTTCAGATTCAGAACCTTTTGCTTTCGCATCCCATGCAGCATATACATCAGCAGGAATAACAAATGCTTCTTCTTTCCAGCCTAATGCTTCACGAGTTAAAGTAATCTCGTCTTTACCTAATGGCGCACCATGACAGTCTTCTTTACCTTGCTTATTTGGTGAACCTAAACCAATAATGGTTTTACACATAATAATGGTTGGTTTTTGAGTTTCAGCTTTTGCTTCGATTGTTGCTTGACGAATCGCATCAGCATCATGTCCATCTACACGAAGAACTTGCCAACCATAGGCTTTAAAACGCTCTTCTGTATCATCGCTAAACCAGCCTTCTACTTCACCATCAATTGAAATGCCATTGTCATCATAATAAGCAATCAATTTACCAAGCTGTAAAGTACCTGCTAAAGAACATACTTCGTGAGAAATACCTTCCATTAAACAGCCATCGCCCAAGAAACAATAAGTAAAGTGATCAACTACTTTTAAATCATCTTTATTGAACTGAGCAGCCAAAGTCTTTTCTGCCAATGCAAAACCAACAGCGTTTGCAATACCTTGACCTAAAGGACCAGTCGTAGTTTCGATACCTGGTGCATAACCATATTCAGGGTGGCCAGGAGTTTTTGAATGTAATTGACGGAACTGTTTTAAATCTTCAATTGAAAGATCATAACCTGTTAAATGAAGCAAAGCATATTGCAACATTGAACCATGGCCGTTTGATAAAACGAAACGGTCGCGGTTTGCCCATTGTGGGTTAGTTGGGTTGTGATTTAAAAACTCGCGCCAGACGACGTCAGCAATATCTGCCATCCCCATTGGAGCACCAGGATGCCCTGAGTTTGCCTGTTGCACAGCATCCATTGCCAATACACGAATTGCATTTGCAATACGACGTTCGTTTAAAGGGGTCGTCATAAGATCAGAATCCAATTTTAATAGATTGATGAAAAGAAGAAGATGAATAACAATTCAATGCCGCTATATTGTCTTAAAAAAATGGCTGAGGGTAAACCCCAACACGCTATATTTCTTTATTTTTAACCGTTTCTTGGTTACACAAAAATCATTTGGACCTTTAAGTTATACAAAACAGTACTCATTTTCTTAAATGCTGATCCCCTATACGAACAGACCGTTCTATTAGACTTTGATATATAGACAAAATATTTTGAAATTTCTATCTAGACCGATCATGTTTCTTTTCTTTAAAATCCGACTTGCCACATATAATTTTTTTGTTAAGTCATATGTCTAAAAATCACACTAAAAAAACATTATTAAAATACCAATACTTTAAATAAACACTGTTTATATCAATTTTACTAATACACTTATCAATTAAAACACAGTATAAATGAAACAAATTCATGCTTTTTGGTCACTATGAACTGGTCCTCAAGCTCAAGTCGATGTAACATATTATGTCTTTTGAAATAACCAAGATAGGACTTTCATGCGCGAGTACGCTGTTTTTACCTCGGAATCTGTAAGCGAAGGTCATCCCGATAAAATGGCCGACCAAATTAGCGACGCTATTTTGGATGCAATCTTAAAAGAAGACCCATACGCACGTGTTGCTTGTGAAACACTGGTAAAAACAGGCGCTGTTGTACTTGCTGGTGAAGTAACAACGACTGCTAATATTGATGTTGAAGCTGTTGTTCGTAATACCGTTAACGGTATTGGATATCACCACTCTGATCTTGGCTTTGATGGATCAACATGTGCTGTAATCAATATGATTGGTAAACAATCACCAGAAATTGCACAAGGTGTAGACCGTCAAAAACCTGAAGATCAAGGTGCGGGTGACCAAGGTTTGATGTTTGGTTATGCAAGTCGTGAAACAGACGTGTTAATGCCTGCCCCGATTTCTTATGCTCACCGTTTAATGGAACGTCAGGCTGAACTTCGTCGCTCAGGCGCACTTCCATGGTTACGCCCAGATGCAAAAAGCCAAGTTACTTTTGCATATGAAAATGGCAAACCTGTCCGTTTAGACGCAGTCGTTTTGTCTACTCAACATGATCCTGAAATTACTCAAAGTCAGCTTAAAGAAGCTGTTATTGAAGAGATTATCAAGCCGATCATTCCTGCTGAAATGTTCCATGCTGCGACTAAATTCCATATTAACCCAACGGGTATGTTCGTTATTGGCGGCCCTGTAGGTGACTGTGGTTTAACAGGCCGTAAAATTATTGTTGATACATACGGTGGTATGGCTCGTCACGGCGGTGGTGCTTTCTCTGGAAAAGATCCATCTAAAGTTGACCGTTCTGCTGCATATGCGGGCCGTTATGTTGCAAAAAATATTGTAGCGGCTGGTCTTGCTGACAAATGTGAAATTCAGGTGAGTTATGCAATTGGTGTAGCAGAACCTACTTCAATTTCAATTAATACCTTTGGTACAGCAAAAGTTTCTGATGAGTTGATTATTCAGCTTGTACGTGATCATTTCGATTTAAGACCGTTTGGTATTACTCGTATGTTGGATCTTATTCAACCAATGTATAAACAAACTGCGGCTTATGGTCATTTTGGTCGTGAAGGATCAGATTCTGCATTTACATGGGAAAAAACTGATAAAGTTGAAGCCCTTAAAGATGCTGCTGGCCTCTAATATAAAGTCGTAAAAAAGCCCGCCAATGAGCGGGCTTTTTTATAGTTCAAATTTCATAATAAGTAGGGTTTACTCTTCTAGCAACTATCCTTGATAGCCATATCACTTGTAGCTCTGATCAAAATTTATTGTCTTGTCGTTTATCATCCTGATTTAGCACATCAAGTAATGTTGACTGCATTGGAGTATCTTGATGGTTCTGGACATAAATATGGACAACTTTAAATACGACGACAACCGCTAAACAAGCCATCACACAAAACATCCATAAACCATACGGGCTTCGAATATGTTGCGAACCACAATATGGACATGATTTATCAGTTGATGCCACGACTTTGTCGCAACACGCACAATGGTATTGATATAGCATAGGTAACCCTCCTTCCCTCATTTCAACCGTTGTTGTTTTAATAGGTTTGCTACATTTTTAATTTATACATCCTTTATATTTATCCTATGTGAAATGAAAAGATAATTCAATCTGAATGAACAATTGAGTCAATTTAAAAATATTATTAAAATACAAAAAGATAAGTTAAATATTATTTTTTTGCCACTATTTTTCTTATTTTGATATTTTGCCGAATTTGTTAAAATAAATGAATAATCTCCCATTCTAGGCAAATGCATGTCACATACACAGCTCATTAATAAGGGTGGCTTTCGCGAAAGAGCCAACCGAAGCCGAGGTTATCAACAATCTGAAAACAAGCAAACCTCTCTACCTTCGAATAAATATCAACCGCAGCCGAAAGCTCAAGAAGAAACTAAATTAGAAATGGAAGATATTGATTCCACTACTTCGGTTTGCCAGAATAAAGAATAATTTAAACATAAAAAAAGCTTAAACTTTATGGGTTTAAGCTTTTTCATAGCACACTTATTAATTTAATCTTTATTTTTATGCTCTATTTTTTTGTGGTCTGGGGTAACGTCTCGCGCTTCACCGTCAATAATGTTTGAATCATGGTATTGGCCTTGACCGCCACCCTGCTGATTCTGCATATCTTGCATTTGACGCATTAAATCAGCAAATGGGTTTTGTCCCGCAGCATTACCACCCATGCCACCCATCATTTTATTCATCATAGCTTGTTGGCGTTTTGCAAGAGTTCTCATCGCTATATTACGAAATGCGGTTTGAACACCAGGAATCAAAATTAAAACAGCCAAAACATCAGATACAAGACCTGGTAACATTAATAAGAAACCTGCGAACGCATAAGCAAGTTTTTTAGTTACTGTTGGGTCACTACCTAGCTGACCTGTCATCTGCATTTGCTGTAATTGAGGCATAATACCCGCCGTACTTCTGCGAATAAGCCCAAAACCAATAAAGAAAGCAATAATGAACCAAAAGAACACATACCAGCCACTGATGAACTGTGCTACGCCAATCCATACGGCAATTTCAACAATCGCACCCAGAACTACAATAAGAAGTAAATTCATGTAAAACTTTATCTATCTCAAAAAGAAAATTCATTGCAGTTTTATTTGACCTAACCTTATTTAAGTTACATATAAAGATTAGGCATTCCTCTTAGCTTTGATCGTTTTGTCTAATATCAAAGAATTAACAAAAACTATCGCCTCTCTAAGAGTCTGCAATACTAGAGTACATTTGATTTTAACTCGATAAAAACAAACATGCTTTCTTATTAATGAGTGCTGTATCGACTTTATCAAGTGCCACTTTAATCAGATTTGAATTTTTTTACTTTATTTAAGTGAAAACCCCTTCAAAAAAGGAGAATCGCTAGCCAAATAAAGTCTTATCCGCTAAGCAAAATTAGAAGCATTTCTTTGTTTATACTTTATTTTTAGAAGGGTTTAAAAGTAATACCTATCTGTAGACCTTCCTAGTTAGCTTACATTTCACCTATCTAAAGCCAGATTTATTCAAGTTAAAATTAATTAAGAGTATTCCAAACTAAACTTAATCAGACTTATGTATAAAAAAGCGCTTTTCTTTGCAATTGGTACCGCATTTTTATCAGCCTGTTCTTCCCACATGGTAGAACAGCCTCAAACACATTTTATTCCCACCAATAAAAATTCAGAAGAAATTAAATCACTGTTTGATCAGGCACTGACCACGGGTGTTTTGGTGATTAAGCGAGAAAAAGCTGAAGAAGTGTATGGTAATGATCTTAAGAGAGCATCTACCGAATATGTTCCCGCTTCTACCTTTAAAATGTTAAATGCTTTAATTGGACTTGAGCATCATAAGGCAACTACAACTGAAGTGTTTAAATGGGATGGACAAAAACGCTTATTTCCTGATTGGGAAAAGACATGACACTAGGCGATGCGATGAAAGCTTCGGCTATTCCAGTCTATCAAGAATTAGCGAGACGAATTGGTCTAGATCTTATGTCTAAAGAGGTGAAACGAATTGGTTTCGGTAATGCTAACATCGGTTCAAAAGTAGATAATTTTTGGCTTGTTGGCCCACTAAAAATCACACCTCAACAAGAAGCCCAGTTTGCTTATCAATTGGCCCATAAAACCCTGCCATTTAGCAAAAATGTACAAGAACAAGTTCAATCAATGATGTTCATAGAGGAAAAAAATGGAAATAAAATATATGCAAAAAGTGGTTGGGGTTGGGATGTTGAACCACAAGTTGGTTGGTTAACCGGCTGGGTCGTTCAACCTCAAGGAGAAATTGTGGCATTCTCACTTAATTTAGAAATGAAAAAAGGAACACCTAGCTCTATTCGCAAAGAGATTGCTTATAAAAGTTTAGAACAACTGGGTATCTTATAAGTCAAGCTCTATAGCCCAATCATAGACTGGGCTATTTCTTTAATGTTAAAGGTGAACTTAAGGTATTAGCCATCAATTGGATGTAACGGCGTATTTAAATTTAACTGATAAAAAGCAGCATCGAGCCATTGTCCAAACTTAAAACCAACTTGTTTAAAAGTACCTGCATGAATAAAGCCCATCTTTTCATGTAAACCTATACTGGCCTGATTGGTCGCATCAATACAACCAATCAACACGTGTAGCTCGGCTTCTTGAGCACGTTTAATCAACTCTTGCATTAAAATTTTGCTTAGCCCACTACCACGATGTTCATGATGAATATAAATGCTATGTTCAACAGTATATTTATAGGCAGGAAAAGCCCTAAAAGTACCCCAGCTCGCAAAACCCAATAATTTGTCTGTCTCATCAACAATGCCAATCACGGGAAAACCATTTTGTCTTTTTACTGAGAACCAATTTTTCATTGACTCTTCTGAGCGCGGTAAATAGTCATATAGAGCGGTTGAATTGATAATTGCCTCATTCAGAATCTCTAATATAGCCATCGAATGTTCTGCTTCATTACAATCAATTAAACGAAAATTAGAATTGAGGGAATAGATCATAAAGATTCCTTAACGGCAGATACAAGTTGATTAGAGACGACTAAAATATAGCGAGCGACTTGAGATGAATTATTGCTGTATATAACAGGCTGGTTGAGTTGCATTGCCAAGCAATCTCCTGTGCTTAAAGCATAAGAAGATTCACCTAATTGAATATCAATTTCCCCTTCAACTACCCAAAGTTGCTGTTGTACTACTTTTGAGGTTTCACTAATTTCATAAGTAATTCGTGACTGAGCTGGAAATTCAATTTCAACAATTTGAAATGGTGATTTCCAATTTGGCGGTGAAACCTGACGGCGAATATAGCCTGTTTCTGGGTCTTTCCATTCTGATTGTTGACTACGTCGAACGATGGGCTGAGGTGTTTGATTATCCTGTTGGTTAGCGAATAGTTGAATCAAAGGTACATCTAAACCATTTGCTAGTTTTTCAAGAACAACTGCGGTTGGACTCGCCTCACCTCTTTCAATTAAAGAAATTGCAGAGCGACTTACCTGGCATCGTGTAGCAAGAACATCGAGGGTATATCCACGGGCTAAACGTAGTTCTCGTACCTGTTGTGCGATGCGAATATTAATATCGTCCATACACCCACAAACTTAACTTCCAAAATTATAGACAAATATTCCACTAAACTAGAATCTTGTCAATTATTAAAGAATTTTATATTTTTTAGAAATCTTAAAACCTATTCTTCGTAGTAATCCAACTAGAATCTAATGAAAAAACGAAAAATAACCATTCATAAGTAACTTGCTTAAATAACTTATGCAGATCATATTTTGGTATGTAACAATACCTTTAAATTATTTATGTAAGCCTTCGCATGTCTTTGATTATTGGGATTGACCCTGGTTCACGCTTAACAGGTTATGGAATCATTGAAAAAGATGGTAGCAAACTACGTTTTATCGATGCCGGTACTATCAGAACAGAAACCACAGAAATGCCCGAACGCTTAAAACGAATCTTTGCGGGTATTGAACGTATTGTTAAATTTCATGGTCCAACGGAAGCTGCCGTTGAGCAAGTATTTATGGCTCAAAACCCCGATTCAGCCCTAAAACTTGGACAAGCTCGTGGTGCAGCGATAGCCGCTTTGGTCAATTTAGACTTACAAGTTGCAGAATATACTGCGCGCCAAATTAAACAATCCGTTGTAGGCTATGGAGCCGCGGATAAAGAACAAGTACAAATGATGGTCATGCGATTACTTAACCTGACCATTAAGCCTCAAGCAGATGCGGCAGATGCACTAGCAGCAGCAATTTGCCATGCGCATGCATCTGGAAGCATGAGTAAACTGTCTGTCTTGAATGCCTTAGGTGGAATGGCTCGTGGACGCAGCCGCTCTAGCAGTCGTAGACGTTAAAGCTTTATAAGTTCACTACTTGAGTAATGACCTGATTCATTTCAAAAGCCTGTAAACCACGCATACCCTGCTTGGCAAGTTGGTCGCCAGCCTGAGCATGCAGGGTAACAATTTCATGTAATGCAATTGCCTTATGGAGTTGTGCTTTTAGACTTGCAATCATTCCTGCTAGCACATCTCCCATCCCTCCGGTTCCCATACCGGCATTACCTTGCGTACAAATATAAAGATCATCTTCTAATATCAGACTTCCTGCTCCTTTAAGCACCCACTGCCCTGCATATTTTTGTTGTAGGGCATAAATTGCAGAGATTCGATCATTCTCAATCTGAGTAGTGGAACACTCAAGTAGTGTGGCAGCTTCTCCCGGATGAGGTGTCGCATAAACATTTGCTCCCAATTTTTCCGGTTGCCTTGCTAGAAACCATAATGCATCTGCATCTAGAACAATTTCTAGATGTTCACTTTGATTTAACAAATTAAACCATTGTTGGTAGATTTGCTTTGCCCAATCATCGCGTCCCAACCCCATTCCAAAACATACTGCATCAACCTGAGATAAAGTATCTTTAATGGAGATTTCATCTAAGCTATTAATATCGCGGAGCATAATATTGGGTGAACGAGACAAAATAGCCTGATAATGCTTTTGATGACAAATCACTGTAACTTTACCTGCTCCTGCATGAAAAGCAGCCTCGGCAGCCATAATTACAGCACCGCCCATTTGTTCATGTCCACCCACCACCAAAATATGTCCATAACTCCCTTTATGACCAAAGGCCATACGCTTGGGAAGTTTAATATGTTTTGATGTTAAATAAGCTAACGGTTTCAGCTCTTGGTCTACAGGAATTAAGTCAATTAAATGAAGCTTTCCTGCATATTCTTTACCTTGACCTGTAAACAATCCAACTTTAAGTCCTAAAACTGTAAATGTATGATCTGCTCGAATTGCACATGGTAAAGCCTGTCCTGTGTTGGCATTTAAACCACTAGGAAGATCAATCGCGATTTTTAAGCCAGTCTGAGTATTAAATTGCTGAATCACTTGTTGCCAGTCTGCATTCAACTCCCGATTTAAACCAATACCAAACAGTGCATCAATATGACCATCAAAATGCTTTGCAAGTTCAAAACTTTGATGAATCTGTACCAGTTGATCTTTTGCAAATTGCACAGCTTGATGTAAATCTACTGAAGTCCCCACTTCAGCCGCAAATATTTCAACATTCCAACCCGCTTGCTTCAAATAAGCTGCTATAAAATAACCATCACCTGCGTTATTGCCCTGCCCACACCAAACAGCAATATTCCTAATTTTCTGCTCAGTAAAAATCGAAATAAGTTGTTGAGCAATTGTCCAAGCTGCTTGTTGCATTAAACCTAATGATGAGTTTTGCGCCGCAAACCAGCGTTGCTCCCATGCTTGAATATCATCGCTATGGTAAACTACCGTCTGCATATTATTATCCTCTTTCGTTTTGGTTTATGACATCTTCTGATACATCACGCATTGCAGTGCAACAACTTGATCTTCATGAATTAAAAGCATGGATCAAGGCTCAAGCATTAGACTTGGGTTTTGCTGATTGTGTCATTGCAAAACCAGATGCTCAAGAGCAAATGCCTCGTTTTTTAGAGTATCTTGAACGCGGCTATCATGCAGATATGACCTATTTAGAAGAAAATCTAGAAAAACGAGCCGACCCTACATTATTAGTACCGGGCACAAAAAGTATTATTTGCGTTCGCATGAACTATCTGGTCGAGTCGCCAAAACCTCGATATGTACCTTTCGAACCTAACTCTGCCATCATCGCCCGTTATGCACGTGGCCGTGACTACCATAAGGTGATGCGCGGTAGATTGAAAACCCTAGCCACTCGAATTCGTGAAAAAGTAGGCGATTTTGAATCACGTCCTTTTGCCGATTCAGCACCTATTTTTGAAAAATCATTGGCTGAAAGCGCTGGCATGGGGTGGACAGGTAAACATACTTTGCTCATTCACAAAAAGTCGGGTTCTTTTTTTGTATTAGGCGAGCTATTTACATCATTAGATTTACCTTTTGATGGACCTGCAACAGCACATTGTGGTTCTTGTAGTGCATGTATTGATATTTGTCCTACGCAAGCCATTGTAGAACCTTATATGCTGGATGCTAGGCGATGTATTGCATATTTAACCATCGAATATAAAGGAATTATTGCTGAAGAATTACGTGCTGGTATTGGTAATCGAATTTTTGGTTGTGATGATTGTCAATTGATTTGCCCATGGAATAGTTTTGCGAAAACTGCTTCTATTAACGATTTTAATCCTCGGCATGGCTTAGACAATATTAATCTACTCGATATCTGGCAATGGGATGAAACTACTTTTTTGGCAAATACGGAAGGCAGTCCAATTCGTCGGACAGGTTATCAATCATTTAAACGTAATATTGCCATTGGTTTAGGTAATGCGCCCTACTCAACGGAAATTGTAGCTCAACTACAAAATGGCAAAGTTTTGCATGATGAGGTTGTTAATGTGCATATTGATTGGGCAATTGAACAACAACTCAACCAACTTAAGCTATCAAATTAAAAAAATGATGTTTTTTGCCCTATAGCTTTAATACGAATTCTGTATGATTATGTGTAGTGAATTAATGCCATCATCATGGATATGACAATGACTCTACGTAATGATTGGAATCGTGAAGAAATCCAAGCTTTATATGAACAACCCTTTTTGGATTTAGTTTTCAAGGCTCAGCAAGTACATCGTGAGCACTTCACTGCCAACGCGATTCAGGTCAGCACCCTTTTATCTATTAAAACGGGTAAATGCCCTGAAGATTGCAAGTACTGCTCACAATCCGCACATTACGAATCAAAATTAGAAGCAGAAAAACGTATTGCTGTAGAAAAAGTAATTAGCGAAGCTAAAGCTGCAAAAGAATCAGGTTCTTCACGTTTTTGTATGGGCGCAGCTTGGCGTAACCCACATGAACGCGATATGCCTTATGTTTTAGAAATGGTGCGTGAAGTAAAAGCTTTAGGTTTGGAAACCTGTATGACTTTAGGTATGCTTAACCAATCTCAAGCAGAGCGCCTACAAGTTGCTGGTTTAGATTATTATAATCACAACCTAGATACATCTCGAGAGTACTACTCTCACATCATTAGCACGCGTACTTTTGATGATCGTTTAAATACTCTAGATTATGTTCGCCAAGCTGGCATGAAAGTTTGTAGTGGCGGCATTGTAGGACTAGGCGAAAGCCGTGATGACCGTGTTGGTTTATTACATGAATTAGCTACCCTACCAATTCATCCTGAATCTGTGCCAATTAACATGCTTGTTCCAATTGAAGGAACGCCGTTAGCAGATGTTGAAAAGCTTGATGTAATTGAATGGATCCGCACTATTGCAGTTGCGCGCATTATTATGCCGCATAGCTATATTCGTTTATCTGCTGGTCGCGAGTCATTAAGTGATTCAGATCAAGCATTAGCATTTATGGCAGGTGCAAACTCATTATTCTCTGGTGATAAATTACTCACCACACCAAATGCAGGTGAAGGTAAAGACCAAGCATTGTTTAATAAACTTGGCTTAACTGCAGAAAAACCAAAACCAACAGTTGCTGACTTATCTGTAAATGCTATGAGCGCATAACGTAAGACAGTAAAATAAAAAGCCCTGATTTTTCAGGGCTTTTTATTTAAACAGAAGTAACTAAAATTCCATAAGTGGCATTAAGAAAAGTCCCCACTCGAATAATATCTTTTCCTGCTACATGCGTTACAGACAACTCTTGGCTCAATACATCAAAATTAAAGGAATCGAAAACATCCTGATGGTTTAAAAGCCAAGTTACTGTATCTGCTATATTATCATCCGCTATATAAGTTAAAGCCTTAAAGTCTTTACTCATAAATTACTCTTAAAAAATAAATTTTATGAATTTTATATGAGTTGACTCTACCTTAAAAGAGAAACTAAGCTGCTTTAGGATTCACTAAAGAACGACCAGACAATAAGCTTGACAAGGCTTGTGGTGAAAATTCCAAAGAAAGTACATGATTCTTGAGATTAACCGAATGCTTACTGATCAGTGGAAGTAACCCTTCTTCTGTTTCAAAGACATATTCATCTGCAATATTTAAGATACCCTCAAGATTAGTTGTACTCGAAGCAAGATCGTGACTAAAGATGTCATAAATCGTTTGTAAGTTAAACGATGTTTGCTGCTCCGTTGGGTGCTTAATCAGATAATCCTTTAAAAACAAAACTAGTTTATGAGCAAAGAAAAAGTAATTAGGTTTATAGCTATACTTCATACTATTCATGGAACGGAACTCCAGATTATCTTTTATTGAATTACAACTAAAACAGTAGGAATTGAATCTTAAAAAATTCTTAAAAAATAAATATATTCACAAGATAAATTAAAAAATAATTTTTATATAAAAAACAATAAGTTAAATAAAAATCACAAACCATTCCTAGCTTAAATATTTCAAAAATAAATTAATTCAATAAAATACAAGTACTTAAATATTGCTCATTTTTTAATTTTATTTTAAATAATAAATAACAACATATTTTACCAAATGATAAAAATATATATTTTTAAATATCCATTAATAAAAATTATTTATCAAAATATATATAAATATAATGTTTTTCTTGTTTTTTAGTTGAAAAGTGATATATTTCCTTCGCCTTACTTAAGCAGAATAAACTTGCTGAAAAGTAATGGATTTTATTTTAAAAGGCTATTCTGGGGATTTTATGAAAAAATTTATTTTTATGGCGGCGGTTTCTCTCTTAAATATGACAAATGCACAAGCGGCAGATGGCACAATTACTATTAACGGTCTTGTCACGGATAATACTTGTACTATTGATACTGGAGATAAAAATTTAACAATCAATCTGCCTACAGTTTCATCTCAAACCTTAAAAAATGCAGGTGATGTAGCCGGTCGTACTCCATTTCAGATTAATTTAATGAACTGTACCTCTGCTGGCAAAGTTGCAACTTATTTTGAGCCGGGTGCTACCGTTGATTTTAATACTGGGCGTTTATTAAACCAAGCAACCTCGGGCGGGGCAACAAATGTGAATATTCAGTTGCTAGGTAGTAATAACGCTGTAATCCCTGTACTCGCTACAAGCACAAATGGAACTCAGACCAATTCACAATGGGTGAATGTTTCGGCAGGTGGTGATGCTGACCTGAACTATTACGCTGAATATTATGCTACAGGTGCTTCTACTGCGGGTACGGTAACGTCACAAGTAAAATACACCATTATTTATCAATAAAATTGGAGCTTCTATTGTTAAATAGAAGCTATCTCCTATCTATTATTCATCACTGAGAATATGACTCATGCTTTTTCGTGGTCGTAAGTTTTTTTGGGGATTAGTTTGCCTACAGGTAGCACTATCTACCACAGGTCATACTGAAATTGTTTTACATGGAACTCGTGTTATTTATCCATCAAATGCACGTGAGATCACATTACAACTGAGTAATAACGGTACAGCCCCCTCTCTTGTTCAAGCTTGGATCGATGATGGAAATGCAAAGTCGACTCCTGATGAAGCAAATGTGCCCTTCATTATTACACCACCAATTTCACGTGTAGAGGCAACTAAGGGCCAAACTTTAAGAATTACAGCTCTACCTAATGCTTCCCAATTGAGTCAGCAACAAGAATCAATTTTTTGGCTTAATGTGTTAGATATTCCCCCTAAACCCGAAGGAAAAGCTCAACAAGACCAAACCACCTCTATTTCTAATAATTTTTTACAGCTTGCTGTTCGCTCACGAATTAAGTTTTTTTATCGCCCTATAAATCTAAAAGAAAATATTGATCAACTCACTGAGAAAGTTCAATGGAAAATGAATGATCAATATCTAGTAGTGAAGAATCCGACCCCCTTCTTTCTTACTATTAGCTCTATTTTTCAAGGAAGTGAAGGTCATAAAACAGACTTATTACAACAAGGTTTAATGGTTGCGCCTTTTTCAGAAGATAAAATAAAACTAAAAAATAAAAATTTAGCAGATATGAGCTTTGTATATATCAATGATTATGGTGGAAGAGTTGAGCACCCAATAAAGTTCTAATCTTACTGAATGATTTAAGAAAACCTAAATACCTATCATGAATAGGCTCTAAAACTATGTCTAAATGGTTTACACCTTATATATGTTTAAAAAGCCCTTTTACTTGTTATGTGGCCTCAAGTATGGCGGTATTTACGCCTTTGGCTGCATATGCTGAGAATAATGTTGATATTTCAGGTTTCTCAAAAGCAGAGTTTGATAGTAATTTTTTAGTAGGTAATGCGCAAAAAATTGATATTGGTCGTTTCAAATATGGAAATCCAATACTACCTGGTGAATATAGCTTAGATGTCTATATTAACGGGCAATGGCTAGGAAAAAGACGTATGCGCTTTAACGCTCAGACTCCTAACGCAAATGCCGAAACCTGTTTCACAGAAGCCATGTTACTAGAATATGGCGTAAAAGCTGATGTGCTTAGCCAACATTCTCATGCATCCTCTCTTTCTTGCGATGCACTAGGTCATTGGATAGATAATGCTTTTTATTTATTTGATAACTCTCGTTTAAGAATTGATATTTCTATACCACAAGCCGTATTAGAAAAAAATGCACAAGGCTATATCGATCCATATCTATGGGATAGAGGTATTAATGCAGCTTTTTTGACATATAACGCGACTGCTTATCGAATAGTTAATGAAAAATATGAAAGCACTTATGCCTTTATGGGAGCAAATTTTGGAGCAAATTTAGCGAGTTGGCAATTTCGCCATAATGGACAATGGAAATGGCAAGACCATACTGATTTTCAATCTGATAATTCTTCTTATACTTCCACAAATACATATATACAAAAAGCATTTCCAAAAATTCGGGGTGTTCTGACTTTAGGAGATTATTTTACTAATAGTGATTTTATCGATTCTTTACCGTATCGCGGGGTAAATATTTCAAGTGATGACCGAATGCTTCCAAACAGTATGCTCGGTTACGCCCCTAGAGTGAGAGGTTATGCAAAAACCAATGCGAAAGTCGAGGTGAGACAACAAGGTAATTTAATTTATCAGACTACCGTACCACCCGGAAACTTTGAAATTAATGATCTTTACCCAACCGGATTTGGAGGTGAGCTACAAGTTTCAGTAATTGAATCTAATGGAGTCATTCAAAAATTCTCTATTCCCTATGCTTCTGTCGTCGAAATGCTACGTCCGCAAATGAGTCGATACTCTTTCACTTTTGGTCAGTTTCGAGATTCAAACCTGAGCCTAAATCCGTGGCTAATTCAGAGCAAATATCAGCGAGGAATTAATAATTACCTCACCACTTACGGTGCAGTTCAAGCGACCAAACAGTATTTGTCGTTATTACTAGGTACAGCTTTTTCAACACCCATTGGTGCTATTTCTTTTGATGCCACTCAGTCAAAAGCTGAGTTCAATCATCAGCCCAAAATGGCAGGACAAAGTTATCGTTTAAGTTACAGTAGATTATTTTCTCCAACAAATACTAATTTAACATTAGTGACTTATCGCTATTCAACAGAAAACTACCTCAAATTGCGTGATGCAATTTTAATTCAAGATTTACAACAACAAAATATTGATAGCTTTTCCGTAGGTAAACAAAAAAGTGAATTCCAGATTACTTTAAATCAAGTTCTTCCCAAGCAATGGGGAAATTTTTATTTAGTGGGTTCATGGATAAACTATTGGAATCATTCCACAAACAATAAGCAGTTCCAATTAGGTTATAGCAATCAATTTAAAGATTTAACTTATAGTTTATCTGCAATTACTAGCGAGATTGATGAAGGAACTACTCGCGCGAGTCGAGATACACAGTACCTTGCTTCTTTATCTTTTCCATTAGATTTTAAGAAAAACTCTCTGACTTTTAATAGTGTTATTGGTGAGGATAGTCAAACTTTAAGCTTCAGTGGCTTTACAGGAAATCGCTTAAATTACGGCGCATCAATTTCCTCTCAGGATCATAATCAAACCAACATAAATATTAATGGTACCTATAAAACAAACTATACAACATTAGGTGCTTCATTAAGTCACGCAGATTCATACCAACAAGAAATGCTTAACTTCAGTGGCAATGTTGTTGCACATTCTCAAGGAGTTCTATTTGGGCCAGATCAGGCTCAAACCATGGTAGTGGTCTATGCACCAGATGCGACTGGAGCACAAGTCGCTAATACACCAGGACTCAGTATTAACAAAAAGGGATATGCAGTTATTCCGTATGTTACGCCTTACCGTATGAATGACATCAGTCTTGACCCACAAGACATGTCCAGCCAAGTTGAACTTGCTGAAAGCAGTTTACGAATTGCCCCCTATGCGGGCTCGATTAGTAAAGTTCAATTCTCAACAAAAAAAGGTTATGCACTTTTTATTAGTACGACAATGTTAGATGGCTCACATTTGCCTTTTGCTGCACAAGTTTATAACCAGAATAATGAAGAAATAGGGATTGTCGCGCAAGGCAGTCGCATTTATTTAAGAACACCCTTAACCCATGACCGTTTATATGTGAAGTGGGGCGAAACGAGTACTGAAAAATGCGAAATTGAATACGATATAGCGGATCAAATAACACATAAAAACCAACCAATGATTATGACAAAGGCAGTCTGTAAATGAATAATATTTTAAAAAAAATTGGATTTTTGGCAGTGAGCCTATTTGCTTATAGCCATACAAATGCAAATTGTAATTTAAGTAAAGGATTTACTACCGTCGATATTCCAATGACTATAGGTAAAATCGTAGTAAAACCAAACGATCCAATAGGAACGATCTTACAAAAAAATACTTTTACAATTTCACCCAATAATTCAACTGCAACATGTAATCGTGCAAGTGATCAAATTATTGCAGCTCTTCCCTTAAATTATCCTATTAGTCCTATCGGTAATAATATTTATGCGACTAATATTCCCGGTATTGGTATTCGTCTTTACCGCGAAGCTTCCGATGCTTCAGATTTTTCAGGCTATTATCCCTATAGACGCACATTAACCCCAAACACGCCATATACACTTTCCCCAGGGTATTTCGTGATGGAGGTTATTAAAACTGCTGCAACTACTGGTTCTGGTGCATTAGTCGCTGGTCGTTACAGCACCTATTATGTATCAGGACAACAGAACCGCCCATTTTTAACAACAACCGTATTAAGTAATAGCCCTATTCTTATTGCGTCCTCATCTTGTGAAATTCAAAATGGTGTAGATACACCGGTTCAACTTCCAACAGTGATGAAATCAGGCTTTAAAACTATTGGTTCAACCCAAGGAGAACAGAGTTTTAATCTATCAATCTTATGTAATGGTGGCGAAAACAACTCTGGTATAGCCACAAGTAACATGATTAGTTTAAGTTTTGATTATAATTCTGATATCTCAAATAATCAGGTGATTAACAATAGTGCCGCGAATTCAATCAGAGCTAACGGTATAGGTGTTGAACTATTATGGAATATGAATGGAGCAAATAAGCCGATTCAAAAAGCAACTAAGCTAAATATAGGTATGGTGAGTTCCAACCAGACTATAGAATATGATATTCCCTTAACTGCACGTTACTATCAGACTGCCGCCAATGTAACCTCAGGTGAGGTTAAAGCCACAGCAACTGTGACCATTCAATATGATTAGCCTCCATCTATAAAAACACTAAAATTTAAAAAGCTTGAGGCTACTCAATAAAGTCAAAAATATTAATATTTTTGACTTTGTAGTTATATTAAAAAATCACATAAAAAAATGCTCATAAGCAAAAATAGCAAATGAGCATTAGTGATAACCACTTAACCTGAAATACAAATTGTGGGAAATAGATCACAATTTGCATGGGTATAATTTCAAAATTTGGCTTAAAGATCAAGTCTTTTTTTTATCAAAAATTTAAAAAAATGCAATAAGATATTGTTTTTACAAAATTAAAAAAATAAATTTAATCTATAAAAACTATTTTATAGTGTTTCTAAAGAATTATTATTCTATTAATTAATAAAAACTTAACTTTAAGTATATGTAAAAAAAGTTCATACAATTTATAAAATTAATATTCATTTTAATTTCATAATGTTAGATCAAAAAGTCAGAATTTGAATTATGTAGAATTACATAATTAATAATAAAAAAAACATAAATAAATTTAGAAATCCCCTTCAATTGCAAATAATATCTTTTAGACTTTTTATCAGAACGTAACATGCTCATTTTTTGGAAAATATTATGTATCTTATTACTAAGTCTAGGCGCTACAAGTATAGGTTTTGCGATTAGTAAAATTGATCTTTTTCTTTTTTGTATAGGTTTACTTTTATTAACCTCATTTATCTTAGCTTTAAAGCAAGCACGTGAAGATGCAGGTTTCTTTCCTGATAATTAAAATATGAACAAGAGTAACAACAGAAATTTAAGTTAGAAATGAATCTATTTGGAATAAAGCTGCCTCCTAGTAATTAAAAAAACTTACAAAATCGACTACCGACTGTTTGAATAAAACAGCTCTAGACTAATAAATTATCTAGCTCTCTTATTTTTTAAGATTTATATTTTATAAGGCTCGAAGCAACTCACAAGAAAGTCCATCACCACTCGTATTGCTGGCCTATGCCGTAAATCTTCATGTGTTACTAACCAGATTTCCGCGCTCATAGGATAATCATCTTGTAACCTTACTAGGTTACTGAGTGCTCCTAAAAAATCGGGTAAGACAGCTAAACCGACCTCCCCACATGCGGCTCTCCACTGCAACTCAGGATGGTTTGTAACCATTATAGGTTCTTTATTGCCTAATCTTTCTTTTAATTTTTGTTGTTTTTGACCATGTACGCCTCCTACCTCTACACTAATCCACTCATAGCTTTCAGGATCAGTGGAAGCTAAATAATTTGGAGCAGCATATATCCCAAAAGGAATTTCACCTACTTTGCGAGCAACTAAATTCTCATCCTTAGGACGCCCAAATCTTACCGCAATATCAGCTTCACTATGCTGTAAAGAAACATAATGAACATCTCCCAGTACACGTAATTTTAACTGAGGATAATGACGATAAAATCTTCCCAGATGAGGCATGATGAGGTGTGCAGCAGTTAAGGGAGGCATACTAATAGAAACACTCCCCATCACTTCTTGCTGTCCAGCCTGAGTTAAACGTTCAATAGAAAAAGTTTCTTCCATCATACGAGCAACCACTTGAGCAAGACGTTCCCCATCAGGGGTGAGAATGTAAGTCCGTGGTCTACGGTCAACTAATTTAAGTTTTAAATTTTGTTCTAGCTGGGCAATTCTTCTAGATACTGTTGCATGATCTACACCTAATTTTCTTGCGGCAGCTGACAGTGACTTCTCTTCGGTAAAAACTGAAAAGTAATGTAAATTTTCCCAATCGATCATTGTGCAAATTTTCACATAAGAAGTGTATTAATACGGAATTGTACACCTTTATAGAATTATCCAGAATAAAACCTTTCTTAATGGGAGCCTGTCCATGAACAGAACGGTGGCTTATGCCTATGCTGGCGTTGTATTAACGATGTTTTTTTGGGGATCAGCATTTAATGCCATGTCTTATATAATTCATCATATGCCTCCGCTATCTGCTGCATCTGAACGGTTTTCAATTGCAAGCCTAGGCTTACTTCTGATCTTTTCAATAACAGGAAAATTAAGATGGGCAGCCTTAACTCAAAATTTATTTATCTATCTTATTATTGGGGTTATCGGTATCGCGGGATTCAACATAGGTTGTTTTTATGGCTTACAGACTACATCTGCCGTAAATGGTGCTTTAATTATGGCAACTACACCATTAATGACCCTATTAATGACAATTGTTTTAGATGGTGAAAAACTTACCCCGAGTAAATTTTTAGGTGTTTTATTTGGCTTAAGTGGCGTTTTACTGGTTATTAGTCAGGGACATATAACCACTTTACTTCACCTCAAAATAGACATTGGAGATCTATTTATATTATTAGGGGCTTTTGGATTTTGCTTAGCAAATGTTTTATCTCGCCGCTATGTAAAAAATGCCACACCACTAGAAACAACAACTTTTTCTATGATGTTCGGTGCAATAACACTTAGCGTGTTGAGTATGATATTTGAAGACCCTCTTACAGCCATCGCCTCTGCACCTGTAAATGCGCATTTGGCCATGGGCTACGTCATTATCTGCTCTACCATGATTGCTTATTTATTTTGGTTTAATGGCATACAAAAGTTAGGAGCTGGACGCGCTTCCGTCTTTTTTAACTTTGTACCCGTGTTCAGTATGCTGATCGCCCTACTTACAGGTCAGTCTCTTAATAGCTGGCAATTAGTAGGAACGGCTTTAGTCATGCTAGGTGTAATGAGTAGTGGAGGTTTTATAAAAATTAAAAGCACGCCTCTTGTAGTGAAACATTGTTCAAAATAGGAAATATGCTGCTACATTAAAAATTCTATATTTATCATGGAGCAGCATTTTTCAAATATAAAATAGAAAAATTATTTACCTAATAACTTCTTTAATTTTATAAGTTTTATTTCTACTAATATCTTTTTACATTTTTTATTATTTATCACAAAAGCTCATCTTAATTATTCCGTTGTAACAAATAATGTATGTTTCTTTAAAACTTAATAAAAGATTGCCATATATAGTTTTAAAATAACCAACGGAGATATTAAAATGAAGCTGGATTTCACAACAATTGAAAAGCAAGCTAAATTGCTACAAGAAGAGCAAGAAAAATTAGGGCAACAAGATCAAGACTTTCAAGTTGCTTTAGATAAGCACAGAGAATCTTTAAAGAATTTATTTAAAGAGCTTTTCTCTGATCATGAAATTAAAACTGAAAATGGAGGTCATTTTTGTGTAACTTTTGGAGATTTTAAAATTTCTTTATTGATTGAAACTGCTAAATTTGAAAATGGTGTTCCTGTAAAATTAAATTCGGTAAACCCCGTTATTATTAAATGTAAAAAAGATAAGCCGATTGCGAAAGCTCAGTTTACTGATGCAACACAATATCTAGATAACCATTTAGAAGCTCCAAACTATCAGTACTATTATAAACAAGATGATAAAACCCAACTGGTTCAATTTTCTGAACTTCCAAATTTTTTTCAAACGATATTAGACACCAATGTATAAAGTCAGGCCCTCGATAGAGGGCTTTTATATATATTATTTTTTTATCATATAAATCTATTAAAAATAAAATCGGCCTAATTATTTTTTTCTATTTATCTATGAAATATTTAAGTAACTTTTAGCTCCCACAGCTTCAAAAACTATTTGATTCTTTTTAAAATTACTTGTATATACATGTTTGTATTTGTTTGTACAAATGCACACTTAATAAAAATATAGAGCGGACTCTTAAAGGACAAGGAGAGTGAAATGGACTCATCGGCTGGGAAACCAAATCGTAGTTTTATTGAAAACCGAAGCATTGACTTTATTCCAGAAAATGAAAGACATGGCGGAGTATTTGCTCAATTCACCCTCTGGTTTGGTGCCAACTTACAAATCACGGCTATTGTGACGGGTGCACTAGCAGTTGTATTAGGTGGTGATGTTTTTTGGTCGATTATTGGTTTATTGGTGGGACAGTGTTTTGGTGCTGCTGTCATGGCTCTCCATGCTGCTCAAGGTCCTAAACTTGGCCTTCCCCAAATGATTTCAAGTCGTGTGCAATTTGGGGTATATGGTGCGTGTATACCGATCATACTCGTTTGTCTCATGTACATTGGTTTTACCGCAACTGGTGAAGTACTCGCGGGTAAAGCCATTGCCCATCTAGCACATGTCAGTAATACAACTGGCATCTTAATTTATGCTTGCTTTATTATCTTATTTGCAACGATCGGATATCGTTTAATTCATTTGGTAGGCAAAGTAGCCAGTATCATTGGTTTAATTGCTTTTATTATTATTCTGACTCAAATTTTAGCACTTTCTGACTTTTCAGAACTCTTAGCAATACGTCATTTCAGTTGGTCTTCATTCTTGTTAGCAGTTTCACTTTCTGCTTCTTGGCAAATCTCTTTTGGGCCTTATGTTGCAGACTACTCTCGCTATCTTCCAACCAAAACATCTTCATCTCGTGTTTTTTGGGCCGTCGGCTTAGGTTCTTTAATTGGCTCACAAATTTCCATGACCTTAGGCGTTTTGATTGCTCAGGTTGCAAACGGGAATTTTGTTGGAAATGAAGTGCAATATGTTGTAGGTATGAACCCAATTGCCCTCGTGGTGACCTTTTTATATTTTAGTATCGCTTTTGGCAAAGTTACTCTGACAACCTTAAATGCTTACGGTAGTTTTATGTGCATTGCTACGATTTGGAATAGTTTCAAATCGACAAATCAAATCTCAAAAATAACAAGATTATTCATTGTTCTTGCCATGGTGGTGATCTCGACCTTTATTGCAATTATAGGCGAGCACACTTTCTTAAGTGCCTTTAAGGCATTTATTTTGTTTTTACTCACCTTTTTTATTCCTTGGAGTGCCATTAATCTTGTTGATTACTATTTTATCTCTAAAGAAGAATGTGATGTAGATGCACTCTATGATCCAAATGGTAAATATGGCCGTTGGAATCGGATTGGTATTACCTGCTACTTCCTAGGTATTTTGATTCAACTTCCATTTATTGATAGTAAATTCTACACAGGTCAAATCGCAGCAATGTTAGGGGGAATCGATTTATCATGGCTTGTAGGACTTATCTCTACTGCCTTGATTTACTACATTTTCGCCAAAAAAGCTCAACTAAAGTTGTCAAAGCAATTAGTCATTGACCAAATCAAATAGCAAAACTAAATAAGCTATCAAAGTCGAATACCTTGATAGCTTACTGCTGTAATTTGAAGGCTATTCTTGTAGTGCTTTACTCTGTGCTGAAATAGGTAGCCCAAATAATTTATCAAAGCACCAATTAAAGATAAAAGTGTAGATCGGAATAATGATAATAAAGGCCAGATCTAACCAAAAGGCAGCAATGAGTGAAATATCCATCCACCATGCAATAAGAGGAATCAAAAATAAAACTAAGGTAAGTTGAAAACCGATAGCGTGCCCAACCCTACGCTTAACCGTACGGATATTACTGCTTTGTCTAGCTTCCCATTTCTCATACAAAATATTGTAGATAAAATTCCAAGTTACAGCGATGGTCGTAATCATGACAGAGAGTGGTCCTGTATGTTCCACACTATCACCTGCCAAAATAGCTAACCCTACTGATGAAATAATCATTCCAATGACTTCATAAAAAGAAACATAGACAATTCGACGTTTTACACCTTGCATAATCAACAAACTCTGCTTCATTCTTTATATTTTAATTTCAGTCAAAATCATATATAAAGTTAATAGCTTTCAGTTCAACTGATATCAAAATGAATTTTAACAGTGAAAATATTGTACTCTTCATCACAGTACTAGATACGGGGTCTTTCTCTGCGGCTGCCCGTAAACTAAATCGAGTCCCTTCAGCCGTAAGTATGGCCGTTGCCAATCTAGAAGCAGAATTGGGTTATATCTTATTTGAACGTACCCCTCGCAAAGTTATTCCAACCGCTACAGCATTAGCTTTGGAACCTCAGGCACGAATTATTTCTGAACAGCTTAGGCTATTTAGCACTCATGCCCATGAGCTTTCTTTAGGGCTTGAAAGTAAATTACGTATTGGTGTGGTCTCAGATGTAAATACCAAATTATTATTCTATTCAATAAAAAAATTAGCTGATAAATTCCCCTTACTTAATATTGAGGTTATTACGGCCCCTCAAGATGACATCGTCAATTTACTTTATACGGAAGAAATTAGTCTTTGCTTAGCTGGCTCAGACCTAAATATAAAAATGCGTGAAAATCTGCAATTGGTCATGACTGAAACAGTAGTTGCCACTATTTCATCTAGTCATAGTCTTGTCCAAGAAAAAACAAAGCAGCTGTCTATTGAAGAGTTAATCAATATTAGACAAATTGTAGTGGCGAGTAGTGACCATGAAATGACAGATTCCCGTTCAATTATTGGTGCAATGTACTGGAAAACGAATAGTCTCCAAACAGCAATTAATATGGTTGAAGCAGGGCTTGGTTGGGGGAATTTCCCTTTATCATTAGTACAAGAAAAAATCGATCAAGGTCATTTAGTTCTTTTAGATTTTAAAAATACTAAAAATCACTTACCTCTCTCCATTTACTTAATTTGGCTTCAAGATCGCCCCCTATCTAAAGCAGCTCGAGAACTCATCCAAATTATTCAAGAAAATTTATAACTTTTATGCTTTAGTTCTGAGCACACCTGATCTCTTTTTATAGTTTTATTTCTGGTTATATACTTACTTTAAAAATTGAACTTAGTGTTCTGCCCTATTTTTCTCAATATTACAGAAAGCAAAAAGCCTACTTAAAAAAGCAGGCTTTTTACTGTATTTCAGGACTAAGCAATAGTTTTTTATTTTGGAAAAATACATTTATACTTTATTAAAACCTAGCATTTTAGTCAAGAATAAAATTAATAAAATACAATCATTTGTACTCTATGTGAAGACTATCACGTTTTAAGTTTTATATAGAAAACACATGAGTAAAAGAAAGAAATTTCGATAATAAAAACTCCCAACTTTTCCACTAAAATTGCTAATTTTTTAATCAGATAGATTATAAATAGATTTATTATTTTTAAATAATTTGAATTTTAATACTCTATGTATAATTCTACGTTCCTATTTAGTCTTCTAAGAATTGAAGAAATTCCTTAATCAACAGTAAAATAAAATTAATCCTGTAAATATTATCATTTTTTATTCTTGCTCTTAGAGTATTAATTATGTGTTCTAACTTAACCATTCGAACAAATTTTTTAACTTTTATTCATAAATTTATTACAGTTTTTATTAAATTATAAAGAAATATTCTCATTATATAAATAGGTCTCAATATCCCAAGAGAGTTAGTAACTCTATAAATATAATTTTCTGAATTATTTTTATTATAAACTCCTTCATAGACATTATTTAAATAATATCGATCGAAATTTATAAATTGTGCGTAATATATTCACAAATCAGCTTATCCTCTACTATTTTCAGTAAGCTTACTTAACCTAATATTTTCAGCATTATTCAAACAACCTCTCGTTATGGTTATATTTTAAGCAATTTGTAGTTTAAAAGAATTAATGTTTGAACCACATAGCCAATTAAAACTATATCAATATAAACTTCTGGCTGGAGTAAGTTCTAATTGATCGATAAATAACTTAGTTCACTTTACTCGTGAAGTACTCATGCGCTAGAATCACGTTCGCTTGTAATATTTAACCAAAATAACACAATATTTTTTGAGACTACTAGGTGTCTACTTTAGAAAATGACTTGTGTTTAATTAAAAAATTGATTAGTATTGCACGCACTGAAAAGCCTTGAGATTAAAAGCTTTTCTGACTTATAGGGCCTATAGCTCAGTTGGTTAGAGCAGCGGACTCATAATCCGTTGGTCCACAGTTCAAGTCTGTGTGGGCCCACCAAATACAAACCCCATAAACCAAAAAGTTTATGGGGTTTTTTAATATGTATTCAAACAAAATATGGTTCACCGTTATAAATAATACTTAAAATTTAATTATCAAATTTTAAAATATATTTTTATTTCCAAACTTTAACTTTTTTTAAAATAATTTTTCTTCTTGTGCTGAATATTTCTATTCCATCAATTAAGCTAAGATTTGCTTGCGCTTAAGTTCTGTATGTTCTAATTGAGCATCCCAAAATTTTTCCCATAAATCACAATACTCTAAGCATAACCTTTCGATATAGTTATAATCTTCTTCTGTGCAAGCTTGCATCAAGACATACCATAAATCTTCTTCATGATCATCATCTGCGGCTTCGGCACTTTCATCTTCAGAAATACCATGTACATGATAATAACCACCACCTTCAACCTCTAAACCTACGGCTTTCGTCGCTTTACGTAAAGGTGGACTATAAAGAATGACCTCTTCTTCTGCGACTGCCAATAAAGCTGAAACAGCTTTATAGTCATCATAAGCATTTTCTAAAAATACTCTAACCTGATCTGCAATTTTAGTCGGCTGATAAGTCAGACGATCTTCTTCCGTAATACCGAAATCATTTAATACGTCTTCAAATAAAGGATAGTGAGCATATTCAGGATTTCCCTGATAATAACCATCTTTGTCTAAACCTGGACGAAATCCAAACTCATCAAAAATATTTAGGCTTAAAAGAAAACGCGGAAACATTTTCGCGCCAGCATGCAATCTTGGCTCTAATTGTTTAGTCTGAAACTGAGCCATGAGCAATGCGTCGGTAAAGGTTTGCACAATTGCATGGCGATATTCCAAGTGAATTTTTTTTAAATTTTCTTTATTAATTTCTCCATTATTTAAAATCTCAATTGCAGGATGATGTGACACTGCATGTTTAGCAATTTTTGCTCTTAAACTAGTCAAAAAGTCTGAATTTTTTTGCCATAGTTCGGCTGAAATGCTTTGCTTCATTCCTGCGAGTGCTTTCTTTCTTGGATTATTAAAATTTTCAAATTTCTTAGGCATATTCACTCTCGTTAAACTTATTGAAGCCTGATCGTTTTTTACATATTTTATTATAAAAACAATGACTTAAATTAATATTTAAACATGTTCCCTCTTCAATCAATATTAGAATTAAAATCTTACGAAATCAAATATAAAATTAAAAAAAACTTTAGTTAATGATAATCATTATCACAATATAAACTTGAATCAAATCCCTTTTTTTATTATGATAATTGCTATTAAAATTTTAATTTTTTAGATTAAGTTATAATTAGTTCGAACTATATGGAATAGTAATGTCAAAAAAAGAAGATATTATAAATACTGCTTTAAATTTATTTAATCAGATTGGCTACAATGCTACTGGTGTGGACCGTATTATTGCTGAATCTAATGTTGCAAAGATGACATTTTATAAATATTTTCCTTCAAAGGAAAATTTAATTATGGAGTGTTTGCAACATCGAAATGTAAATATTCAAAACTCAATTAATGAACAATTAAGTTTACGTCAAGATGCTAACCCACTTGAGAAAATTCATATTATTTTTAATTGGTATATTGAATGGATCAATAGTGAAACATTTAATGGGTGTTTATTTAAAAAAGCATTTATTGAAGTATCTAAACAATATACTTCAATTCGTGAACCATTTTACGAATATACGAAGTGGCTGACGAATTTATTAAAAGAACAGCTCACTCTATTAGGTATAGAAAACCCTACCCCACTTACTCACATCATTATTTCTATTATTGATGGGATGATTATTGATGGAACAACAGATAAGACACTGATTAATGCTGAAAAAATTTGGCAATATATTAAATATTTAATTAATGAAGAGATACCTCAGCCGGTATCTTAAATATTAAAATTATCTAAGTCTATTATTTTAATATTAGGTTTGAAAGAAAAATAAAAAGAACTTTTTAAACCTTCTATAGCTTAGATAAGCTTAATTTTTAATGCTCTACTTTAGCTTTCATAATTTCTCTAGGCTTTTTTACAAACTCATATTAGAATCCTGAAAATTTATCACCTTGCACTGATCTATGAAAAAATTTCTAGGTAACTCTATCTTTAAAGCCGCTGGTTGGACCTATAATGTAGATCCAGAAATTCTTGAGAAAAAACAAGTTATTATTGGCTTTGAACATACCTCAAACCTAGATGCAGTGCTATCTATTGCTCTCTTCCAAATTTTAGACATCAAGATTCATACTTTAATAAAGAAGGAACTTTTTAAGGGTCCTCTTAAACCAATTTTAGAAAAACTTGGTGGCATTCCCGTTGACCGTAAAGCGAGGAAAGATATTGTTTCTCAAATGGTTGAGCAATTTCAGAACCATGAAACTTTTAACTTGGTTATTGCTCCGGAAGCTACTCGTGCAAAAGATGGCTCTGAACGCAAACCTATCCGTACAGGTTTTTGGCATATTGCGAAAGCAGCTAATGTTCCGATTGTACTCATGTATGCCAATGCGCGAAGCAAACAAGGCGGGATTCTAGGCAAAATTTACCCAACAGACTTACAAAAAGATTTGGAAACCATTAAAGAGCTATATGCGCAATTTGACATAGACGTCAAAATTAACTAAATCAAATTGGACTTGATTCGGCCTAATCTCACTCATTAGGCCAGAAGCTTATTATTCTGATTCAATTGGCTAACAAAACGCAGGGCAACAGTTTTCAACAAAACCAAGCCTATGCTAATATTCCAGCACTTTTGCATTTTCTTTTTTTGGAGTTCACGTCCATGGCGGGTCATTCTAAATGGGCCAATATTAAGCATCGTAAAGCGAAACAAGATGCAAGTCGCGGTAAAGTTTTTACTAAATATATTCGTGAAATTGTGACTGCTGCCAAACTTGGCGGTGGAGATGCTGCTAGTAACCCTCGTCTGCGTGCAGTAGTTGAAAAAGCTCTTTCAGTTAACATGACACGTGACACCATCAACCGTGCCATCCAACGTGGTGCCGGCGGTGAAGATAATGATGATTTAAAAGAAGTAACTTACGAAGGTTATGGTGTTGGCGGTGTTGCTGTTCTTGTTGAAACAATGACAGACAACTTAAACCGTACAGTACCAGATGTACGTCACTGTTTTAGTAAAACAAATGGTAACTTAGGTACAGCCGGTTCTGTCGCTTACCTATTTACTAAACGTGGTGAAATCACTTTTGAAGATGTGTCTTTAGAAGACAAGATCATGGAAGTTGCTTTAGAAGCTGGCGCTGAAGATATTGAAATTTCTGAAGATCAAATTTTGGTCATCACTTCACCAGAAACTTTTGGTGAAGTTCAAGATGCTCTTACTGCTGCTGGTTTAAAATCTGACAACGCAGAAGTGGTTATGAGTCCATCAACCAAAGCTGAAATTAATGATGTTGATCAAGCAAAACAAATTCTTAAAATGATTGATATGTTTGAAGACCTTGATGATGTGCAAAACGTTTATACTAACGTTGAGTTCACAGATGAAGTTTTGGCTCAACTTGATGCCTAAATCAAACATTTGAATTAAAAAAACGCACCCAATGGTGCGTTTTTTTATAGTTTATTGAGTAAGTTATAACAGTTAAAAACTTTATATTCTTTAATCACAAAGCTGGAATGCAAAGCAACTACGTTGTCAATTTTTCCAATACGTCTTAATAAAATTTCACTGTAGTCATCCATGTTGCGCGCTACAAGTTCCAAAATAAAATCGGCACTTTGCCCTGTCACTAGAAATGCATTGGTCACTTCTGGAATTGCTTCTATTTCTGAAAGAAATTTATCAAATGTTTCAGTGTCATGTTTACTCAATGAAACTTGCAATAAAATATGCAAGGTAAATCCGAGTTTACTAAAATTAATTTCCCTTTTGAGCTGCCCCATAACGTTGGCTTCAATTAGATGCTTAATCCGGCGATGCACGGAACTGACTGACAGATTGATCCGTTCTGAAAGTTCATTCAAATTTAAGTCTTCATGAGACAAAATTTCTAGAATTTGTTTATCAAAACGGTCCAACTCCATTGTTATCTCCAGCCAGAATTTTACAGTGAGGACAGTATACCCTATACAACTCCACTGCATTTAAAATACAAAGGTTTAAAAATAGCTAAAACGTTTATTTCTTTTACACATTTTATTGCAGTCATGCATTTTAACCGTGCAAATAGTGGAGCATATGGCGCATTTTAGAGAGTCAATTTCACACTCTCATTTATTTTTTTCAATATTGGCTCTTACTCACACTACTATTTGAAGATAAGCCAATGATAATCATAGATATTTGACTATTTTTCTAAATTCTTAAAGTTGGCATTATTATTGTTATGTATTTGCAGGAAATTTTTTATCCATGTCGGGGAGCTCCTGTGAATAAGATCAAAACATTAGTACTAGCTATGAGTACTTTAGGCGTAACTAGCGTGACAATGTCTGTACACGCAGCCACAGATGCTGAAGTTAATGCATTACGTAATGAAGTAAATGATTTAAAACAACTCGTCCAAAAACTATCTGATCAACAAAAAACAGCTTTATCAGTCAGTGCTCCAGCTGCGCCGCCTGTAATACCAGCTCCTTCTACCACTCCTGCATCAAAACCAGGTTGGATGGCTATGGCTGATGGGCAAACCCAAGTTAAGCTTTATGGTAATGTCCGGGTAGATGCGACCTATGACTTTAAAGGTTCAAATGGAAGCATATCAAATGCAGCGAACTACCCTTTAAACAAAGATGATCCAAGACAAGATTCATTAAATGTATCTGCTGCAACTTCACGAATTGGTTTAGATATTACTCGACCTACTCAATATGGAGATTTAACCGGTAAAATTGAAGCCGATTTTATGGGGGGAAATGGCGACAATGGCAATGGTACATTCCGTGTTCGCCATGCCTATATGTCTTTAGGCAAATGGTTAGCCGGTCAAACGACCTCACCTTTTGTAAATACTGATACATCGCCAGAAACACTGGATTTTACTGGTGCAGTTGGAACAGGTACTACGCGTACGGTACAGGTTCGTTACACTCAACCGATTAATGCCCAACAGAAAATATTAGTTGCTTTAGAAGGTGGTGATGTTGAAAAAGTGAGTAATGCTGCTGGTGGAAGCCGCTTTCCTGCATTAACGACACGATATGACTTCAAAACTGCAGACAATAAAGGACTATTTCAATTACATGGTCTTGCCCATGAAAACCGTGTAGCACCCAAAGATAGCGCTTCTGAAGAAAAATTTGGTTGGGGTCTAGGCATTGGTGGTAAATATGATTTAACTCCTCAAGATAGCTTGGTGGCTAATTACTATCATGTTAAAGGAGATGGCCGCTATTTATCTTATAGCAATTCTGCTTATGCCTATGACACAACAACACAGGACATTAATTTAGGTGAATTTGATAGTGCTGTTATTGGCTATCAACGAAAATGGAGTCCGATTCTCCGCTCTACTTTTGCAATAGGCGGTATTCAATATAAAGATGATAGCGTCTATGCCAACAGCAATTTAACCAGTACCAGCTATAACAAAGAAATTTATAATGCCTTAGTTAACTTAATCTGGAATCCAGTTAAAAATATTGATTTAGGTGCAGAATATACATATGGCCAGCGAGAAACTTTCGCGGGTGATAAGGGTGATTACTCGCGGATCAACTTATTGGCAAAATATAATTTCTAAAAATTAGATGTAAAAAAAGAGCCTTTAAAAAGGCTCTTTTTTTATTAACAGTATTAGTGCATAGCTTGAATTTTTTCTAAGAAAAGTTTAGCGCGCTCGTGACGAGCATCTAAATTTTCAAAAAATTCATGGGTTGGGCAGTCTTCTAAAATCTTACCTTCATCCATAAAAATTAAACGGTTAGATACTCTTTTAGCAAAACCCATTTCATGTGTAACACACATCATGGTCATGCCTTCATGTGCAAGTTGCACCATCACTTCAAGTACCTCACCGACCATTTCTGGATCAAGTGCAGAAGTTGGCTCATCAAACAACATACAGATTGGGTCCATGGACAAACCACGCGCAATTGCTACACGCTGCTGCTGCCCACCAGACAATTGACCCGGAAACTTATCTTTATGCGCAAGCAAACCTACACGCTCTAAATATTTCAGACCTTTTGCACGCGCATCGGCAACTGAACGTTTTAACACTTTAACTTGAGCAATTGTTAGATTTTCCAAAACAGTCATGTGCGGAAAAAGTTCAAAGTGTTGAAAGACCATTCCCACTCGTGAACGGAATTTAGCAAGATCTGTTTTTGGGTCTTTCAGAGAAACACCATCAACAATAATATCGCCTTGCTGAAATGGTTCTAACGCATTTACTGTTTTAATGAGTGTTGATTTTCCTGAACCAGACGGTCCGCAAACAACAACGACATCACCTTTTTCAATACTCGTCGTGCAATCTGTTAAAACCTGAAAATCACCATACCATTTAGAGATATGTTGGATGTCTATCATTGGCATTTAAAATCTCCAATTAGCGAATGATGGCAATTTTTTTCTGTAAGCGTTTGACTAATTGCGACAGCACAAACGAACTACAGAAGTACACTACAGCGACGATCAAATAGAATGTTGCTTTCGTTTCAGGACCATAAGTATTAGCTAATGTATCTGCACGACCTAAAAAGTCCGGTGCACTAATTACATAAACTAATGAGATGTCCTGAAATAAAATAATTGTTTGAGTTAACAATACTGGGAGCATATTGCGAAAGGCTTGAGGTAAAACCACATAGCGCATTGATTGACCATAGGTAAAACCTAGCGCATAACCTGCATTTACCTGACCTCTTGAAATAGACTGTATCCCTGAACGTACAATTTCCGAGAAAAATGCAGCCTCAAAAATAGCAAAAGTCACAACACTCGAGAACAACGGTCCCCAATATGTATCCGATTGAAACTCAAATATTTTTGGCAATAAAAAGTAGAAAATAAAGATGACCTGAATTAATGGAATACCACGAAACAGATCGACATAAAATTTTGCGAAATTACTTGCGATGGCATTGCTTGATAAACGCATCATTGCCAATGGGGTCCCGATTAGGATACCGCCCAGCATCGCCAATACAGTCACAGTAAGGGTAAAAACAAAACCTTCTTTGAGTGCCGCGATCACGTCAGGATTATGTAATAAAGAAAAATCCATAATTACTTCCCTCCCGAACCTAAGCCAGGTACAGCCATTCGTTTCTCAATCCATGCCATGATAAATTTAATGCTATACGTAATGATTAAATAAACAGGTGTAGAGAGAATAAGAATAATGATGTCCTGAGAAGTTTCTTCGCGCATGGTTTTTGTATAAGCGAAGAAGTTCAAAACACTCAAAGCATATAAAACAGCTGAGTTTTTGAAAACGTTCATTGCTTCAGAAGTAATCGTTGGCCAAACAGTGCGATATGCAACAGGTAAAATGACATAACGATAGCTTTGCGCAGTGGTAAAACCTACTGCGGAAGCAGCAAATTTTTGTCCTGTTGAAACAGTATTAATACCGGCACGTATGTGCTCAGATACACGCGCAGCCGTGTAGAGACCTAATGCAAAAACACCAATAACCGCAGGTTGCTGATTTAAAATATTTTTCCACCATCCACCAGCAACTACATCCCCACTACCTGCACTTAAGCTGTCCGGTAAAAATTCCGGAAAAACAAATGCCCAGAAGAATAGCTGCACAATAAGTGGAATATTACGGAAAATTTCAACGTAACAATTGCCAATAAATGCGAGAGGTTTGCTGGGTAATGTACGAATTACCCCTAGGAGAGAACCTAATAAAAATGCGATAAGAAAGGCTATAACAGCTGTCCAAACCATAGTAAAGACGCCTGAACCTAACATTTGTAACCATGTGGGCGCTTCTGCATGAGCATTGTAGCTTGAGCTACCAATTACTCTACAGACTGATTCTGCCCATGCGGCTTTATCGACACCATATTCATTAGACTCCGCACAGAATATAGTCCAGTTTAGCGAGCCGACTGACATGTTTGCCCCTTAAATGAATATCTTTAGGAAAATAGACCGCTTAAGCAAGTGAGCTTTCACTTGCTTAAGTAAATTTAGGACAAAAAGATCTTGTTAGATCCCTACATCTGTTGGGTGAGCTTTTAATTTTTTATAAGATGAACTTTGTGGCATGTTCAAATTTGTATTTTTTGGTGGAATTGGCGATAAGAACCACTTCTTATATAAAGCGTCCATTTGACCAGTTTTCCATAAATTATTTACAGTACGGTCAGCAATAGCTTTAAATTTCGTATCACCTTTAGCAAGCATAATGCCATAAGGCTCTGATGAAAGGACCGGACCAACAATCGCAAAAGCTTTAGGTGTAGAAGACTTAGCTACCAAGCCAGCTAAAATATTATCATCCATAACAAAAGCAGCAGCGCGACCTGATGCCATCATGGCAAAAGAGTCAGCATGATCTTTACCATAAATATTCTGAACATTAATTGCCTGACCTTTCTCATTCATCTTAATGTATTTATCAGATGTGGTGCCTTGAGTGGTAACAACTGCCTTACCATTTAAATCTGCCAAACTCTTAATACCAGAGTTTGCTTTAACTGCCATACGTACTTCTGTCGCATAGTAGTTTGTTGAGAAACCAACTTGTTCTTGGCGTTGTTTAGAGTTTGTGGTCGTACCACATTCCATATCGATATTGCCTGCTAACAGCTCAGGAATACGCGTTGATGACGTTACTGCCTTGTACTCAACTTTTAGCCCAGGCATTTTCAATTCTTTTTTAATGTCATTTGCAAACTGGTTACAGATATCGACTGCATAACCTACTGGTTTACCTGCAACAACATATGAAATTGGGTCAGAAGATTCTCGGTGGCCAATGACGATTTTTCCGGTACTTTTAATTTTAGCTAATGTATCTGCTGCCTGAATTTGAGAAGTAGCACCAACCGTACAAAGCATAACTGTTGAAATAATGAGAGAGGTTGCAGAACGTTTCATAAGAACTCCTTGAGGATCATTCTCTCTATTTATCTATAGAATCATTCATATAGAGCAATAGAGTGATTTATTATTAAATTGCAATTATCGCGCCAACTTTTCTAAGTAGGACACATCCATTTGCTTCACTTATTTTATTCAATCTGTTTTGCAGAATTAATACCTTTAAAACTGCTCACATGTTTCTACTTTAATCTATGTTTTAATCTTCTGTCTATTATTAAGCTCATCTATTTACACTTAAATGTGGCAATTATTGATTACAATGTAAACACATGCACAATAAAGTGGCTTAACTTCAGCTAAAAACTGTTTTTAGAAAAATTATATTTTGTGAAAAATCATAAAAATTAAAATTATTAAAGATTTAGCTAAATATTAAATTCATATTGTAAAAAGCAGCTTAAATATCAAAATAATATATACAAATGGTTTAATAAAAATCATTTAGAAAATTGATAGTAATATTTAGTTAAATGAGTGAACTGAGAAATATTACAAAAATGCCCTGAGAAAATCAGGGCATTTTATAAAATTTAAATTCCTCGCCAATCTACGCGCGCGTTTCTTTCGGTTTGATATATTCTTAAAACATATTGGCCTAGAGGTAAATCAAGCAAATATTTTTGATAGTTGTTCCATTCCTCAGAAACTTCTTCAGCTTCTTCCCGCTCCCATGGCGTGCCTTTCACTTCTAAGAGTGGGGCAAGCATCGAACAGACTGAAATATCAGCAAGACTTAATCGATCTCCTACCATGTAGCGCGCTTGATTTTCTATTAAATAGTGGTTTAATTCATTGATGAGTTCGTCCATCTTTTCTTTGGACTGCCCCACCAACTCCTCTTCAAGCTTATAGTTTTTCTTTACGAGTGTTTTGAGAAAAGGTTTGGATATTTTTTCAAACTGACGTAAATAGCCTTGCTCACCCATCATAATTTCTAAAGCATGGTCCCCTTGGGCTAAATTATGTGCTAATGCCCAACGGCGCACATGTATACCTAGCTCATCAGCCAAACTATCAATTTTAAGGGTTTGTTGTCTAAGTTGCTCATCGCGGCGTAAAAGCGCGTGTTCTGGGTAGGTATCATCCAGATAAAGTGCAATTTTGGTTGATTCAGCGATCCATTGATGGTCATCTTTCAAAATTGGCAGTAAATTTTGCCCTGTTTTGAGTTGTGCAAAAGCACGATGAAACCCTGGAATCAAGTTATGAGCCACATAATCAAGTTCTTTATGGTCTAACAACCAGCGAGCTTTTTCACAATAATGGGACAAAGGAAACTGATACAAAACCCGCATAAAATCTCCACGTTTATTTTTATTTGACTATTTGTACAAAAATGGTCGATGGTAAGTAGATACTTTAAAAGCTATTTTTATTTAAAACAATGGATATTGTGCTCATTTTTTGCTGACAGTCGGGTCTAGTTTTTTATATCTTTTTTTACCGTACTTATTGCTCTTTTTCATATTAAAATTAATTTTATTATTAATTTTTCGCATGAAAAATTAAGTTATTGATTTATATTAATTTTCAATATCTTTATTTCTCTATTAAAAATCAAAAAAATTGCTTTGCACTTTATTTCATAAGCTGTGCATAAGTCCTCGTTTAGTGGAAAAATATTTCTTTTGTAAGGTAATGACAGCAATACAAGGTGTCATTATGTCTAATTCTCTATCTAAAACGACGGCATACGTCCAAATCATTCAAAATGATCAACAAGCCATTAACGCTGCTTATCAAGTGGCGGATTATGCTTTAGAGGGTCGTAATACACGTGATCAACAACGCTTGTTACCTCATGAGCAAATCGAAAGCTTTAGCCAAAAAGGCTTAGGTGGTATTCGCATTGCAAAAAAATATGGTGGAGCTTTCGTTTCCAATAAAACATTAGCACACGTTTTCCGTATTTTGAGTAAAGGCGATGCGAATGTGGGTCAAATTCCACAAAATCAGATTAGCCTTTTAAACCTGATTGAAATCATGGGTACAGAACAACAAAAACAATTTATCTTTTCAGAAATATTAGCTGGGAAACGTCTGGCTAACGGTGGCCCAGAGCGTAATACACATGACTCAAAAACACTAAAAACCACGCTTACCATTGAAAACGGTAAATACATTTTAAACGGTGAAAAATTTTATTCGACTGGAACAAGTTTTGCGCATTGGCTCGCAATTAAAGCGGTTCATCCCGAAGGTCATATTGTTTTAATCATTGTTAACCGAGAAGCTCAAGGTATTGAAGTCATTAATGACTGGAATGGTTTTGGGCAACGTACGACAGCGAGTGGTACAGTTAAATTAAATCAAGTTGAAGTTAATCCGGAACTCATTTTTGATGAACGCTTATTGACACAAACCCCTACCTATCGCGGTGCTTATTCTCAGTTATTACAAGTTGCTATTGATGTCGGGATTGCAGAAGCTGCATTTGATGACACGTTATCAACTATTCATAAAGCACGCCCAATTATTGATGCAAATGTTGAAAAAGCCAGCTTTGAACATTACACCCTGCAAGAAGTAGGTAAGTTAAATATTTTGCTCGATGCTGCAATTTTACTGCTTGATGAAGCTGCTGAATATTTAGATGAACTTGACCAACTTGAAAATGTGACTGACGAACAGGTAGCAAAAGCTTCGATCTTGGTTGCCGAAGCGAAAGTCTATGCCAATGATGCGGCTCTACAAATCTCTGAAAAATTATTAGAACTGGGCGGTAGCCGTTCAAGTTTAAGCCAACATAATTTAGATCAACATTGGCGAAATGCCCGTGTACATACTTTACACGACCCTGTTCGCTGGAAATTACATGCCATTGGCAATTATTACCTTAATGGTCATTTCCCTGCCCGCCATGCCTGGATTTAAGGAGAAATTGTCATGACTTCATATCAATCGGTTCAAACCAAACAAACATCGGCATCAGGCCAAGCACATATTATTCAAAATGATGCGGAAGCTTTAGAAATTGCAAAACAATTTGCTGAGCAATTTAAAAAAACTGCAGTTGAGCGAGACTCTAAGCGAATTCTACCGTATACCGAAATCGATGCTTTGAGCCAGTCTGGTCTTTGGGCAATTACAGTGCCAAAGCAATATGGCGGTGCTGAAGTTTCAAGTCATACTGTTGCTAAAGTGATTGCACTTTTAAGCGGTGCAGATGGTTCAATCGGACAAATTCCACAAAACCATTTCTATGCTTTAGAAGTGTTACGTAATACAGGCACAGAAGCTCAAAAACAACGTTTATATGGCGAAGTATTAAATGGCACTCGCTTCGGTAATGCACTTGCTGAGTTTAAAACTAAAACTTCAACTCATAAACAAACTAATATCCGTCCACATAAACATGGGTATTTGATTCAGGGTGAAAAGTTTTACTGCACAGGAAGTTTATTTGCTCACCGTATTCCAACCTTAGTTTTAGATGATGCAGGCCGAGAGTATTTAGCCTTTGTAAAAAGTGGTTCACAAGGATTAAAACTTGTTGATGACTGGTCTGGCTTTGGGCAGAAAACCACAGGTAGCGGTACGGTTAAATTCGATCAGGTTTTTGTAGATGCAGATGATGTTATTCCTTTTGATACTGCATTTTTACAACCAACCTTAGTTGGTCCTTTTGCGCAAATTATGCATGCATCGATTGAGGTAGGCATTGCACGCGCAGCCTTTGAAGAAAGCTTGCAAAGAGTGCATCAAGCGCGCCCATGGATTGATTCAAATGTAGAAACTGCAAATCAAGATCCTTTGACAATTTATGAGCTAGGACGCATTGCCGTAGATATACGGGCAAGTGAAGTGTTATTAAAACAAGCGGCTCAATCAATTGATGCCGCAAAAATTGAAACCACACCTGAAAGCATTGCAAAAGCTTCAATTGATGTGGCCAAAGTGCGTGCTCATAGTACTGATATCGCACTCAAAGCATCGTCTAAGCTGATTGAACTTGCAGGAAGCCGTGGTAGTCAGTCACAAGATGGTCTAGACCGTTTCTGGCGCAATGCCCGTGTACATACGTTACATGATGCCGCACGATGGAAATATTACTTTATTGGTAACTATGTTCTTAACGGTGTTCTACCACCTCGTCGGGGGACATTGTAATGACAAATTTCAAAGCAAAAGAAATTTTACTCAATGCCTTTGATATGAACTGTGTTGGTCATATCAATCATGGCTTATGGACACATCCACGTGATGAATCACACCGCTTTAATGAACTGAGCTATTGGACAGAACAAGCCAAAACTCTAGAAAGTGGTTTATTTGATGGTTTATTTATTGCGGACATTACAGGTGTCTATGACGTCTATCAAAATGGTATTGAGCTGACTTTAAAAGAGTCCATTCAGCTTCCAAGCCATGACCCGTCTACACTCATTTCAGCAATGGCAGCAGTCACTCAAAACTTAAGTTTTGGAGTCACTGTGAACTTAAGCTATGAGCATCCGTATCAATTTGCCCGCCGTTTTGCGAGTCTTGACCATTTAACTCAAGGTCGTATTGGCTGGAATATCGTTACGGGTTATCTAGATAGTGCTGAACGCTTAATTGGTCAAAAAGGTTTAAAAGACCACGATGCTCGCTATGAACAAGCCGAAGAATTTTTAGAACTTTGCTATAAATATTGGGAAGGTTCATGGGAAAACGACGCCGTTAAAAAAGATAAATTACAGCGTGTTTTTACAGACCCATCTAAAGTTCACACCATTCACCACCACGGCAAATATTATCAGAGTGAAGGTGTGTTTCAGGTGTCGCCTTCTGTGCAACGCACCCCAACACTGTTCCAAGCTGGTGCTTCACCCAAAGGAATGCAGTTCGCTACTCGCCATGCTGAGTGTGTATTTATTGGCGGCGACAAACCCGACAAAATACGCGAACAAGTGAAAAAGATTCGTGCTCTTGCAGAACAACAAGGCCGTTCAGCGGATGACATTAAAGTCTTTGTCGGTATAACCGTTGTTGTTGCCGAAACACATGATCTCGCTGTACAGAAACTTAATGAATATCGTCAGTATGCAAGTCCTGAAGCTGGCTTAGCGCATTATGCGAGCTCAACTGGTATTGACCTAAGTAAGTTTGCCGATGATGAAGCGATTCCTTACCAAAAAAGTAACAGCATTGTTTCGATTACCGAAAAATTTAAAGAGCAACAAATCACGAAAAATGACTTAAAAGCTCAGCATGTTTTAGGTGGTCGTTATCCCCTCATCGTGGGTAATGGCGAAGAAGTTGCTGAATACTTAATTCATCTTTTAGATGAAACCGATATTGACGGCTTTAATTTGACACGTACTGTCGCGCCGGAGTCTCACCACGACTTTATTCGCTTGGTCATTCCTGAGCTACAACAACGTGGTCGCTATAAAACTGCATATAAAACGGGTTCACTGCGGAACAAAATCTTTAATCGGGGTGACCAATTACCAGAACAACACCCTGTTCAAGCCTTCCGATGTAGTCCCTATAACAACAGCAAAAACTTAACAAAAATTGAAGAAATAACTGCCTAAATTTGGAGATAGACATGGCTCAAACAGCCTCTAAAAAATGGCTAGGCGTAGGCTTAGTCGTTGTAGTCCTTTTTGTTGCTTTATTCTTTTGGAATAAACACCGTCAAAGTGGCTCAAATGAACTTGTGATTGGTATTAGCCCCCCATTTGCAAAAACTTTACAAGCTGCCGCCGATGAAGCAAAGCAACAGGGTTTAAATGTAAAACTGGTTGAGTTTTCTGACTGGAATACACCAAACATTACTTTAAATCATGGGGATATTGATGCGAACTTTTTCCAGCATCAACCCTTCTTAGACAATGCAATTAAAGAAACTGGCTTTAAATTAAAGGCATTTGCAGTAGGTGCAGCATCACATGTGGGACTTTATTCAAAGAAGTACAAAAGCTTAGATGAATTGCCACAAAATGCACGTGTAGTCATTCCAAATGACCCAGTGAACCAAGGTCGTGCCCTACTACTTTTACAACAAGCTAAATTAATTACGCTTAAAGATTCAAACAATCATTTATCTGCACTTAAGGATGTGGTTTCAAACCCTAAAAACTTGCAATTCATCGAGGTTGAAGGACCACAAACTGCTCGTGCAATTGATGATGTTGACTTGGCTTTTGGCTATCCACATTACTTACGTTTAGCAAAAACAGCTGACCCTAATAGTGCGCTTTTACTTGATGACAATACCAATAAACGTTATGCAATTTTGTTTGTAGTGCGTGATGACTATCAGGACAAGGGCGATAAATTAAAGAAATTTGTTGATATTTATCAGAACTCACCAAAAGTTAAAGCTGTATTAGATGCTGAGATTGGGCCAAAACTTTGGTTCCCTGGCTGGAAGTAATAACGGAAAGATTATGGCTATTCAGTTCAAACAACATAAGCCTTGGTTACTCGGAACTACGATTTTAATCGTAGTTCTGGGCCTCATCGGTTACTGTTATATTAAAAATAAACAAGCCGATGATGTTTTAACTATTGGCATTAGCCCACCTTATGCTGAACTGCTACAAAGCGTGGCCGATGAAGTTGAAAAGCAAGGCGTTCATGTCAAGCTTGTTGAATTTTCTGATTGGCGAGCACCAAATGTTGCCGTACAAAACGGCGATATTGATGCAAACTTCTTCCAGCAAAGCGTATTTCTACGTAATGCTGTAAAAGAAACGGGTTATGACTTACATGCATTTGCCGTGGGCTCAGGAAGTCATGTGGGTTTATATTCAAAAAAATATAAATCACTTAAAGACTTACCTTCACAAGCACGTGTTGCTATTCCAAACGATCCCGTCAATTTAGCCCGTGCTTTAATTTTATTGCACCGTGCAGGTTTAATTCAGCTTAAAGACATTAATAATGAACTTTCAACCACTCAAGACATTACTGCTAATCCTAAACAGCTGAGCTTTGTTGAAGTTGAAGGCCCTCAAACCGCACATGCATATAACGATGTCGATTTAATTTTCGGCTTCCCCCACTACTTAAAAATGGCAAAGGTAACCGACCCACATAGTGCATTATTTTTAGATCCAATCGATAAAAAATATGCCATTTTGTTTGTGACCCGTCGCGATTATCAAGACAAAAACCAAAAACTCGCAACCTTCGTTAAAGCTTTCCAGAACTCAAAACAAGCGCAGAATATTCTGGATAAAGACTTTGGCCAAGGTATGTGGTTTCAAGGCTGGAAATAAGGAGAATGACAATGGTGAGTTTTGGATCACAAGTTGATTTTTCTCTACCTCATATCAAAATTCGTGGTTTAAATAAGTTTTACCAATCGCAAGATCAAAAACTGCATGCTTTAAAAGAAATTAACCTTGATGTTCCCCAAGGTAAGATTTTAGGCATTATTGGTAAAAGTGGTGCAGGAAAATCTTCCTTACTTCGTACATTAAATGGTTTAGAACAAGTAAATACTGGTAGCATTCATATTCATCAACAAAACATTGCTGAATTGAGCCATTCCGAGCTTATTCAAACCCGTCAAAGAATTGGAATGATTTTTCAACATTTCAATTTAATGTCTGCAAAAACGGTCTGGGAAAATGTGGCATTGCCTTTAAAAGTTTCCAATTACAACAAAGCAGATATCAACCAACGTGTAAATGAGGTTCTAGCTCTCGTAGGTCTTGCAGATAAATCTAACTATTATCCATCACAACTTTCTGGCGGACAAAAGCAACGTGTTGGTATTGCACGCGCACTTGTTCACCACCCAGAAATTTTACTGTGTGACGAGGCAACCTCAGCACTTGATCCAGAAAGTACCGCTACTATTTTGGCTTTACTTAAAAAGATTAATCAGGAACTCGGTCTAACCATTGTACTCATTACTCATGAAATGCAGGTCATTCGAGAAATTTGTGATCAAGTCGTGGTAATTGACCAAGGTGAAATTGTTGAGGCTGGGCAAGTCTGGTCTGTATTTTCACGACCAGAGCAACAAATTACTCAAGAATTGTTAAACCTTGAGCAGATCACGCTGCCTTTTAAAATCAGTCCTCTACCCGATGAAGATTCGACTCATATTATTGTAAAACTGAAATATGAGGCTGAAGCCCAACAGGTTCCGGATATTCAAGAACTACTTGCTAGATTTAAAGCACCCGTCAATTTATATCAAAGTCAGGTCGATACTATTCAAGGCCACATTATTGGCTCACTTTTAGTCGGTATTCCTAACGTAGAAATTGATCTTTCATCTATACGACAAGATGCATCAACCGCAATTGCACAATTTGAGGTACTTGGCTATGCACGACCAGCTCATTGATTTATTAATTACTGGAACTGTAGATACCTTACTCATGGTAGGTGCATCTGCTTTCATTGCTTTCTTAATTGGCTTACCTATTGCTGTTGTTTTAGTTAGCACTTCTGAGCACGGCATTCACCCGTCACAAAAGGTTAATCAAGCTTTGGGTTGGGTCATTAACATTACTCGCTCAGTACCTTTTCTTATTTTAATGGTTGCACTCATTCCACTTACTCGCTGGATTGTAGGCACAAGTTACGGTGTATGGGCAGCTATTGTTCCATTGACCATTGCGGCAATTCCTTTCTTTGCCCGTATTGCAGAAGTCAGCTTACGTGAAGTAGATCAAGGCTTAATTGAAGCAGCACAAGCAATGGGTTGTAATCGCAAGCAAATTATTTGGCATGTGCTTTTACCAGAGGCTTTGCCGGGTATTGTAGCGGGCTTTACCGTAACTATTGTGACCATGATTAACTCCTCTGCGATTGCTGGTGCTATTGGTGCAGGTGGTCTAGGAGACATTGCTTATCGTTATGGCTATCAACGTTTTGATATGCAAATTATGTTGGCTGTGATTTTTGTATTAATTGTTTTGGTGATGTTAATACAAGCCACAGGCGATGCATTAGTCCAGCAACTTGATAAACGTAAAGTTTAAACTTAACAGAACCCTGCTCTAGCCATGACTTTGTCATGGCTTTCATGTAAAATCAGCCACAATTTTTAATTTACACATTTGTGAGTGGTTTTCATGGGTTTTAATTGCGGTATTGTTGGTCTGCCAAACGTAGGGAAATCTACCCTTTTCAATGCATTAACGAAAGCAGCAATTGCAGCGGAAAACTTCCCTTTTTGTACCATTGAACCAAACACAGGTATTGTTCCTGTACCAGATCCACGTTTAGACAAACTTGCTGCGATTGTTAAACCTCAGCGTATTTTGCCAACCACCATGGAATTTGTGGACATTGCAGGTCTTGTTGCTGGTGCATCAAAAGGTGAAGGCTTAGGTAACCAATTCCTTGCTAACATCCGTGAAACTGATGCAATCGCTCATGTTGTACGTTGTTTCGAAGATGAAAACGTGATTCACGTAAATGGTAAAATTGATCCATTAGACGACATCGCAACTATCAATACAGAGCTTGCACTTGCAGACCTTGAAACTGTTGCTAAAGCAATTTTACGTTTAACTAAAGTTGCTAAAGGCGGTGATAAAGAAGCTGTAGCAACGAAAGCAGTTTTAGAAAAAATCCAACCTTTACTTGACGAAGGTAAACCAGCTCGCGCGGCTGATTTGTCTGATGACGAACGTAAATTAGTTCGTGGTTTTGGTTTAATGACTTTAAAACCAACCATGTATATTGCAAACGTTGCAGAAGATGGTTTTGAAAACAACCCACATTTAGAAGCAGTTAAAAAACTTGCGGCTGAAGAAAACGCAATTGTTGTTCCTCTTTGCAACCAGATCGAAGCTGAAATTTCATTATTAGAAGATGAAGATCGTGCTGAATTCTTAGAAGCAATGGGCATGGAAGAACCTGGCTTAAATGTGGTTATTCGTGCAGGTTATGCGCTTTTAGGTTTACAAACTTATTTCACTGCCGGTGTACAAGAAGTACGTGCTTGGACAGTAAAAGTTGGCGCAACCGCTCCTCAAGCGGCTGGCGTAATTCATACTGACTTCGAAAAAGGCTTTATCCGTGCTGAAGTTGTTGCATATGATGACTTCGTACAATACAACGGTGAAAACGGCGCTAAAGAAGCTGGTAAATGGCGTTTAGAAGGTAAAACTTACGTTGTTCAAGACGGCGATGTAATGCACTTCCGTTTTAACGTATAAGTTAAAGCTCAAAAAAAGCCCCATCATATTGGGGCTTTTTTATGTTTAATGACTTAAATCCATCGCCTCTCGTTTACTGCGCGCCTCTTGTAAAATACGCGCATGCAAAGGTTTTCTAAAACCTAGCATAAATATAAATTCTGCCAATACAAATAACGGCCCAATCGCAAGTCCAATTACATCATCAACAAAGGCAGGTTTTTTCTTTTCAAAATAATGCCCAACAAACTGAAAGACCCACCCCACCACAAAAAAACCAATACTTGCCGTTAACCATTCTCCCAAAGATAACTGCGCAATTTGGCTCGCCAGTGGATACACAGCAACTAAAAGAATCAGCATGAGTAAACCAAAAACTTTATCTAAAATGAAATAATAAATTGAACTCGCTGCAATCAACACTATAGCTAATGACAGTTTAAAATCGCCAATATCGACTCCAGCTCTCGCAGTTAAACATAAAATTGAAAACACGATGAGTGGAATACCAATAAAATGCGTCAAAATATTTTTATGATTTAAGTGATAAGCCGCATATTTGCTAAGCTGTTGCTCCAGATTTGACATGAGTTGTTCCCTATTCATCAACATATAGTCATACTGTACAAATAAGGAAAACTTAAAGTTGTCAGCTATTTGACAAAGTAATGATTTTTTTCATGGATGGCCCAATATTGGACATTATTTATATTAATCGATTAAAAGAAAACACATGGTTTAGTGCGCTACCAGAAACATTCCAAAACTTTATTCTAGAGCACGGTAAGCAAATAACCTTTGAAAAAAATAGCTATATTTTTCGTGCCCAAGATGTGTTTGATGGCATTTATACCGTGCTTGAAGGCTCAATTAGCTTGGGCTATGTCGACGTAAATGGTAATGAAGCGCTTTCTGCAATTGCTGAGCCAATTATGTGGTTTGGTGAAATATCCCTGATTGACCACGAACCGCGCTCACACGATGCGATTGCTTTGAAAAAAAGTACGGTTTTGCATATTCCGGCGAAGCCCTTAAATGAGCTACTCAAAGAAAACCCTTATTACTGGTACTATTTTGCACGTTTAACAAGTCAAAAACTCCGATATGTTTTCTTAGAGCAGATTGCTATACAAACACGTAGTATTTCTCAAAGGCTTGCTCAACGTCTTCTTTTTATTTTAGGAGGTTACGGCAATCATATTCTCATTCAAGATCATCATATTCATATTTCTCAAGAACAATTGGCAAATATGCTGACCACATCCAGACAGACAATCAATCATGAGTTGAGCCTGCTCGAAAAACAGAAAATCATCAAAATTGCTTTTAGAAAAATTGAGATTTTAGATATTGAGAAATTGAAAGTGGTTGCTCAAGCCCAAGCATAATTCTTATAAAAGCTGCTATATGATAAAAACTTAAAACTAAATTAAAAAAATAGATAACGCTGCAAAACAACACATTGTTCAAACTCTATTTCACAAAATAAATGTTTTAAAGCAGATATTTTCACCTTACACTCAAGCTGAGCAATAATACTCAACAAGGCGCTGATTAACATGAAAAAATTATCAACAATTCTAACAGCAGGCGTATTGGCTATGTTAAGTGTTTCGGCATTTGCATGTCCAAAAGGAACTCAATTACAAGGCGGCACAGGACCAAATCATAAAGGCGGAAAATGTGTTGCTGCACACGGCAAAGCAACTGTTAAAAAAGAAGCAGTAAAAGCAAAACAAGATGTTAAAAAAGATATGACTGAACAAAAGCATGATGCCATGATGAAATCTATGCATGCTCAACATGAATCACAGCAAATGACTCATCAAATGAAACAAGATGCAGTGAAAACTGCAAACACAGCTAAAGCCGCGACGAAGCCGTAATTCACATTCACTCATTATCGTTTAAAAGCAAAAAAGCGAGATTGATCATCTCGCTTTTTTATATTTATAAATTTTTATTTTGGAGAGGTATTTCCAAGATTTGGCGTATCGATCGCATCCTTACATTGCGCTTTATCTCGCTCATAATCTGCTTGTTTCTTAGCAACTGAATCATTATTTTCAAGCGTTTCGCGTGCCCATACATCTAGACTCGTTAAAGCTTTACGACAAAGTGCATATTTCCCTTCTGTCACAGAATCAGTCATTTTTACATTAATACGCCAATCCGTACTCAATTGACGTAAAGGTTTACGAACTTTGTCATCAATTTGACTCAGCTGCTTTTCATAAACCAAATGCTCAACCGTATTAATCAATGTCCATGCTTTTTGAGCATAAACAGTTGCGTCATTGGTTAGTTTAGGTGCTGGCTTAATTTCTACTTTTTTTTCTGCCTCATGATTACCATTGTCACAGCCCTGCAATGTAAAAATACCTGCACTCAACATGGCGATATAAACTAAACGAATCTTTGCATTGAACATAGCAAACTGCCGATTAAACATTTCGGCACTATGCTATTAAATTCGGCTACAATACTCAATCTTTCAAGTATTTTTATCATTTGGTTTATTGCCAAGGTGTATTGTGTCCGAACAACAATTGATGCCTGCCCAAACGGCAACTTTTTGGCAAGGCGCCAAAGATAGCCAAGCTATCGTACTCACCTATTTACCCGTTTCTTTTGCCTTTGGCGTTTCTGCATCTCAGTTTGGTTTTACACCATGGGAAGCTTTTTTCCTATCTTGTTCAATGTATGCCGGAGCCAGCCAGTTCTTGGTTGTCGCGCTTTTGGCAAGCGGTTCATCTATCTGGTTAACGGCATTAACAGTCATTGCATTGGACATTCGCCATGTACTTTATGGACCTGCTTTATATAACCTTATTCCGAGCAAATTAAATCTTAAAAAAACAGCGGTATGGGCATGGGGCTTAACCGATGAAGTTTTTGCCAGTGGAATGATTCAACTTTCACAGCGCCGTCAGCAATGGTCTGAGTCTTGGATGCTAGGCTTAAGCCTATTTAGTTGGATGGCTTGGGCAACTGGCTCATTGCTAGGCGGATTATTTGCAGATCAAGTGTCTCATCTTCCAAAGTTTTTACAAGCAGCCTTAGACTTCTTATTACCTGCTTTATTTTTAAGTTTTTTATTAGCAGCATTTGAGCGAAAGCATAGCTTTGTAGTTGCTATATCTTTAGTTGTTTCAGCGTTGTCCTGCTATTGGATTAACCTATCTGCAGCTATTTTTATTGGTATTTTTTCAGGCATTTTAGCCGGCTTGTTTAAACATTATGTGCTGAAACAACAAGAAGAGGTCGAAGTTTAAAATGAATCTAGAGATTATTCTGGTTGGCATAATTGTTGGTATTGCTAATTTTTCCTCACGTTTTGGACCATTCTTTGTTATACAGAAGCTACAAGGTACACAGCAAAGACGCGGTTCAGTCTGGCTAAAAATTGCGTTGGGAAGCATTGGCATATCTGCAATTAGCGCCATGCTTGTGGTTGCCACTCTTCCACCACTTCTTGAAAATCCAGATAAAAGCCTAGCTATGCTTATCGGCTTTTTAGTGCTAGCAGCTCTTTATTTTAAATTTAAGAAAATCGTACCGGCAACGTTAACTGCCGCAATTGTTTATGGACTGATCTATACTTATTTACCTTTATAAATAGATAAACTGATCTTGCTTATATAAAATAAATCACGGCCAAAGGTGTAGTCCTCTGGCATAAAAACCTAAATTTTTGAACTGATTAAAAAGATAACTTCATCTACTTAATAGAGATAAAAATGTCACAAGTTAAAATTTATGCAAATGAACAAACGATTATGCAGTATCGAGAACTACTTTCTCATGCAATCCATCAAGCTTTAATTCAAGAGTTGAAATATCCAGTTGAGAAAAGATTTCAGCGTTTTATCAGTCTTAAACCTGGAAACTTTATCTATCCTTCTGACCGCAGCCAGCACTACATTATTATCGAACTCTCAATGTTTGCGGGACGTAGCCCAGCCACTAAGAAACAACTTATTCAAACTTTATTTCGCAATATTGAAGAACAATGCAAGATAGCTCCGCAAGATATTGAAATTACGATTTTTGAAACCCCTAAAGAAAATTGGGGCATACGCGGTAAAAACGCAGATGAGATGCTTTTAAACTATCAGGTTAATATCTAAAAAGTGCCCTCTTAATTGTCCGACAAAATTAATCTTTTTATGTGTGATAAAGCTTAACTCCATCAGAAGTTCTGCTATGCTTAAAAAAATAATTTTGTCAGGATGATTCGCATGAGCGTGACACTCGGTACCCCACTTCAATCTTCTGCATTTAAAGTTTTATTGTTAGGTTCAGGAGAACTTGGCAAAGAAGTTGTAATTTCTTTACAACGCCTTGGTGTAGAAGTACATGCAGCCGACCGTTATGATCATGCGCCAGCCATGCAAGTTGCACATTTTTCTTATGTGCTCAACATGGCTAATCCAACTGAGTTAAAACAGCTCATCGAAAAAATTAAACCGAATTTAATTGTTCCAGAAATTGAAGCCATCGCGACAGAAGTTTTGCTTGAAATTGAAGCGAGCCAAACTACAACTGTTATTCCTTCTGCTAAAGCTGTAAACCTAACCATGAATCGTGAAGGCATTCGTCGTCTTGCGGCTGAAGAACTTGGTTTACCGACCTCTGCTTACCGCTTTGCTGACTCACTAGAAAGCTTCCGCGCTGCTTCTGATGATATTGGCTATCCAAACTTTGTAAAACCTGTAATGTCATCTTCGGGTAAAGGTCAGTCTCGTGTAAAAAGTTTCGATGAAGTCGATGCTGCTTGGGAATATGCGATGCAAGGTGGTCGTGTTAACCAAGGTACGGTCATTATTGAGTCTCAAATTGATTTTGATTTTGAAATTACATTACTTACCGTGCGTGCAAAAAATCCTGAAACTGGTGAAATCGAAACTCACTATTGTGACCCAATTGGTCACCGTCAAGATGCTGGTGATTATGTAGAAAGCTGGCAACCTCAACCGATGACTGCGGCTGCACTTGAAGAAGCAAAAAGAATTGCGAATAAAGTGACAACAGCGCTTGGCGGCTGTGGTATTTTTGGTGTAGAACTGTTTATTAAAGGCGACAAGGTCTGGTTTAGTGAAGTTTCGCCTCGCCCACATGATACTGGTCTAGTTACTTTAGCATCACAATTTCAAAGTGAATTTGAATTGCATGCTCGTGCAATTTTAGGATTACCTGTAAACACAGCTCGCCATAGTGTTGCTGCGAGTGCAGTCATTTATGCTGGAGTCGATGCCAACAACTTAAGTTACAGCGGCTTAAATACGGCATTAGCCGACCCAAATACTGACTTACGCCTGTTTGGTAAACCAGAGGGTTTCAAACGACGTCGTATGGGTGTGGCAACTGCTCGCGCAGAAAATACTGATCTTGCTCGTACTTTAGCGAAAGAAACCGCTGATCAAGTAAGCGTAAAAACCAACTCTTAATATTTACTTATTGGTAGACCCATTTTCATGATCAATACATCGCCATTGCTGAACTACGTTACAAGCCATCATGATATTAAAGCCATTAATCAATGGCGAACGGATGTAGAAAAGCAATTGCAGGATTCATATGAAAATGGGCAATCTATTCGAGAAGTGATTAAAGCACGCTCAGACCTCGTTGATGAAGCACTAATCTTTCTGTGGAAACATGCCGAACTTGATCAGACAGGTCTAGGTCTTTTTGCTGTAGGTGGTTATGGGCGCCGTGAAATGTTGCCCTATTCCGATGTTGATATCATGATTTTATCGGAACATGAAATTAACGAAGAAAATGAAAAACGTATTTCTACATTTATTTCCTCTTTGTGGGATGTTGGTAATTTCAAACCCGGTATTAGCGTTCGCACCATTCAAAGCTGTGTTGAACAGGCAGCGACAGATCTAACAGTTGCAACGACACTCATTGAAGCTCGTTTAATTACCGGTAATAGTCAACTTGCGAAATGGCCGCGTCGTATTGTTTCGCAAACGTGGACAGACAAAACATTTTTTGATGCAAAAATGGCTGAACAAGCTAAGCGTTACCACCAACACAACAATACTGAAAGCAACTTAGAACCTGACATTAAAAATGCGCCTGGCGGCATTCGTGATATTAACCAGATTGGTTGGATTGCTAAGCGTCATTTCCGCGTAAACCGCATTTATGACTTAGTTCATTTAGGTTTTATTTCAGAATTTGAATTAAACGTTTTAGAAGAAGCAGAAAGTTTTCTTTGGGAAATTCGTCACCATTTACATCGCTTAGCGAAGCGTGATGAAAACCGTCTTTTGTTCGATCATCAAAGAGATATTGCCGCTCAATTTGGTTATGTGCGTCAAGAAGGTCAACCTGTAAATTACGGCGTTGAACAGTTCATGAAGCGTTATTACCGTACAGCTCAACAGGTTTCAACGCTTAATGAAATGTTGTTGGCATATTTTAGCGAATCGGTCATTACTCCGCGCTTACCAAATTATGAACGTAAAATTGAAGAAGTTAATAATCATTTTAAAATCGTTGATAACAAGCTTGCCGTACAGCACCACAAAATATTCGCAGAACACCCAAGTGCTATTTTAGAATTGTTCTATATTTTGGCTAATCGACCAGATATTGAAGGCATTCGCGCACGTACTTTACGCCTACTTATTCTTGCTGCAAAACGTATCAATCAAAACTATCGAGATAATCCTGAGCATCAAGCCCTATTTATGTCGATTATTCGCTCACCTTATCGTCTATACGATACTTTGGTTGCGATGAAACGATATGGAGTTCTAGGAAACTATATTCCAGCATTTGGCCAAATTATGGGTCTTATGCAATATGACCTATTCCATATCTATACAGTTGATGCACACACCCTATTATTACTGCGCAATTTAAACCGCTTTAAAGAACCTGAATTCGCTAAAGAGTTCCCTGTAGTAAGTTCTGTTTTCCAACGTCTTGCACGTCAAGATATTGTATTTATTGCTGCATTATTTCATGACATTGCCAAAGGCCGCGGTGGAGACCATAGTGAACTTGGTGCAGAAGACGCAATCGAGTTTGGACGTGCGCATGGCTTTACAGAGCGTGAATGCAAATTAATTGCATGGCTCATCCACAACCATTTGCTTATGTCACTGACAGCTCAGAAAAAAGATATTTCAGATCCAGATGTGGTTAAAGATTTTGCCGAAAAACTTGGCGATATGGAGCATCTTGATTATTTATATACTTTAACAGTTGCAGATATTAATGCGACAAATCCAAAACTGTGGAACACATGGCGTGCTTCGCTTATGCGTCAACTTTATACGCATGCCCGTGATGTCATTCGTACAGGTTTAAGCCGTCCTGTTGACTATCAAATGCTAATTGAAGACACCAAATTTGCAGCAAGTGAATTATTGGTAAATAACTTCTCATTGGCAGACGTTGAAAAAGTATGGCAAGAACTGGGCGATGAATACTTCATTAAAGAATCGGCAGATGAAATTGCATGGCACACTCAAGCAATTTTGAAACACGGCGATAACCCAGAGCCATTAGTTCTGTTACGTGCTCACCGTAAAGCTGCGCAAGATGCCGTGCAAATCTTTATATACACGCGTGACCAACCCAACCTTTTTGCCACCACCGTTGCAGTTTTAGACCGCATGAACCTAGACGTTCAAGATGCAAAAATTATCACAGCAAGTACCGCATTTAGCTTAGATACCTATGTTGTGCTCGATCGCTTTGGTACATTGCTAACCGACCCTGAACGCGAAGAAACAGTTAAAACTGCATTGGTGAAGGCGCTTAGTCAGCCAGACCAATATCCGGGACTTATGCAACGCCGCATTCCACGTCAACTACGTCATTTCGATATTGAAAATACAGTTGACGTTACATTGAATGAAGCGTTACAGCAAAACATGGTTGAAATTTCAACACTCGATCACCCCGGCCTACTTGCACGTGTAGGTGGCTTATTTATGATGCAAGGTTTAGACATCCATTCAGCTAGAATTGCAACTTTAGGTGAACGTGCAGAAGATATTTTCTTTGTCACGAAAAAAGATGGAAAACCGTTAAATAACGAAGAGGTTAAACTCTTCTCGGAAAAGCTTAAAGCTGCATTAGATGAAGCATCTAATCAAATTTGTCAGCACTGAAACTCAACTACTTGGTAACTGTTTAATGAACTCTAGCTTGTCGTTATTGCACCCATATCCATTTGAAAAGTTAAACCAACTTTTTAAGGATACTACTCCTGCTAACCTTCCCTTGATTCCTCTATCAATTGGTGAACCAAAGCACCCAGCACCAGAGTTTGTTAAACAGGCAATTATTGACAACTTCAATCACCTCTCAACTTATCCAAATAGCAAAGGCTTACCTGAGCTTCGCCAAAGTATTGCAGACTGGCTCACTAAGCGCTTTAAACTTAATAGCATTAGTGCTGAAAACCACATTTTGCCAGTGTCTGGTACGCGTGAAGGGATTTTCTCATTTGTTCAGGCGCTCATTAACCGTGAAGACGCACCGTATGTGGTCATGCCGAATCCGTTTTATCAAATTTACGAAGGAGCAGCTCTACTTGCTGGCGCAAAACCTTATTTCATCAATTGCACCGAAGAAAATGGTTACTTAGGTGATTTTGATGCAGTGCCAGCCGAAGTATGGGAAAAAACAGCCCTTCTTTTTGTATGTACGCCGGGCAACCCAACTGGTACGGTGCTTTCTAAAGAACAATTCAAAAAGTTAATTGCCTTATCTGATCAATATAATTTTGTTATTGCTTCTGATGAATGCTATTCAGAACTTTGGTTCGAGCAAGCACCTACAGGTTTATTAGAAGTTTGTGCAGAACTTGGTCGTGATGACTATAAAAACTGTGTGGTATTTCATTCACTGTCTAAACGCTCAAACTTGCCGGGATTACGCTCAGGTTTTGTAGCGGGTGATGCAGTATTATTAAAACCATATTTGCAGTACCGTACCTATCATGGCGCAGCAATGCCTGTTCAACATCAGCTTGCATCTATTGCGGCATGGAATGATGAAAACCATGTTGAAGAAAACCGTAAGCAATATCGTGCAAAGTTTGATTTATTCCAAAACGAACTAGGTCACTTATTACCTCTGCAAAAGCCAGATGCAGGTTTCTATTACTGGTTAAAAGTTGATAACGATGAAACTTTTGCCAAGATGTTGATGGAAAAAGCCCACATTAAAGTTTTACCGGGTCGTTATTTATCTCGTGATACAGATCAAGGTAACCCTGGCGAGAATCATGTGCGTATGGCTTTAGTCGCCGATTTAGCACAATGTGAAGAAGTGGTTAAGCGCTTAAAAGCAATTCTTTAAATATAGATAAGCTGTATAGCCTTCACTATTTAGGTTGAAGGCTATACAACCGACATTAACTATAAGCAAGGAGTAAGACTGCAAAAAATATAAAAGCCAGACTAGAACAATAATATAATCCTATGGCTGAACGTTTAATCTGCTCTAGAACCCGATTTTGAAGTAATAGACGAACTAACAATAAGTTCCAAACAAGCACGACTCCAGTCATCCACGTACTCATCAGCAATTTTTGAACCAGACTAAATTGATGTTGAATAAGCAACATCAAGCTACTATAAAACATAATATTTTTGGGATTAAGCAGACTAGATTGTATACCCAACATTAAGCTCTTAATTTTATCCTGCTGCTCATACTCTTGATCAATCAACTCATTTTTTTCAGTAACAAAAGTTAAAGTACCAGACTGAGCAGCTCTAAAACAAAGATAACTCAAATAAACCAAATACCCAGCCCCAAGCCATTTAAGTACTAAAAGAATGGTCGTACTCAAACTTCCAAGCAACATAAATCCAAACATACACGCCATTAAGATTAAGGCATTACCAAATGTAATTCCTGCAATGACACCATATGTATAGCGCGAGCCCTTTTGCAAAAGACTGGTGAGAATAAGAAAGAAGTCAGGTCCCGGAGATAACAGTGCTAAAAAGTGAGTAAAGGCGATAACTAAAAAAGCTTCCATAAGGGTTTCATCTGTAAACAATATGGAATAGCTTAAAAATAGAGAAAAATAATTTCTTGTAAATTATTGCGCGGCAGCAAGTTGATACTGTCGAGGAGTAATCCCTGTATGAGCTTTGAAAGCTTTATGAAAATGGCTCTGATCACTAAAGCCTAAATTCACTGCTAACTCTACGAGTGGAATACCTTGTTTTAATTGTGCTCTGGCCTGATTAATCTTTAGATTAATTTGAAATGCATGAGGTGTTAAACCAACATTGGCTTTAAATAGACGAATGATCGCATACCGACTAAGACCCACCTGCTGTGCAAGCTCTTCTAGAGAAATGAATCGTTCTGATGATTTAATAATATGAATTAAGTTCAAGAAGTCTTCGTACAAATATTGAGTTTTCTGTATTTCTTCTAAAACAAAATGAGGTAGTAACAACTGAGTAAGGCAATAGATAAGCGACTGTTCTTTTTCAAGAATCAATTTTTGAGCGTCAAATAAAGTTTCATTCATATCAGTAAAAGCCTGATACAAAGTTTCATCTTTAATAATCAGAGGTCTATGCTGGGGCAAATTTAAATCAAAGCCCTCTTTTTGAAATTCAGTGTACCATTGATTAAGCCACGATATATCCAGATGTAGCATCTGGTAACTCCAAGCCTGATCTGGCAATGGATTACAAGAATGTTCAATGTGGGCAGGTACAATGACTAACGTACCAGCAGAAATCTTTTGTGCTGTACCAAATGAACTTTGAAAAACGCTATTCCCTTCATCTATAGCTCCAATAGAAAATGTTGGATGGCTATGAGACTTATAACATGTTCGACTAAAACAAGATCTTCTGGTTTCAACATAAGTCATTCGCCCATCTTGCCAAAACTCAAAAGCTTGAGGAATAGCGTTCATTGAATTCATTAACTCGCTAATGCTTTTTCAATATCAGCTTCTAATGCTTCCGGCTTAGTCGTAGGAGCATAACGATTAAGCACGGCGCCATCTCTCCCTACCAAAAATTTAGTAAAGTTCCATTTAATCGTGCTACTGCCTAAAATCCCTTTAGCTTCACGTGTCAAAAATCTAAAAATCACGTGGGCTTCTGGCCCTTTTACATCTACTTTCGCAAACATCGGGAATTTCACCCCATAGTTGCGCTGGCAGAACGTACCGATTTCTTTATTGCTACCCGGATCTTGCCCACCAAACTGGTTGCAGGGAAACCCTAAAACTTCCAAGCCTTGATCTTTATATTTTTCATAAAGCTTTTCAAGACCAGCAAATTGTGGTGTAAAACCACATTTACTTGCAGTATTTACAATTAGTAAAACTTTACCTTTGTAATCAGCTAATTGCTTAACTTCACCCTCTAACAGTTCAGCTTCAAACTGATAAATATTACTCATGGATAGGTTTCCTCATCATTTTTTTCTTGTGATTTCAGTTGTAATGATGCCGAGTTTACACAATAGCGCAAACCAGTCGGCTGTGGTCCATCTTCAAAAACATGCCCTAAATGGGCTTCGCAATCATGACAAACAATTTCTGTTCTGACCATACCATGCGATAAATCGTCATGTTCTTCAATTGCAGTTGGCTCAATCGGTTTAAAGAAGCTAGGCCAGCCACAACCACTGTCATATTTAGTATCTGATGAGAACAATTCTGCGCCGCAGCAACGGCAGACATAGGTACCATGTTGCTTAGTATTCCAATATTGCCCCGTAAATGCAGGTTCAGTGCCCTTTTGTCGTGTAATCCGATACTCTTCTGGTGATAACTCTCTTTGCCATTCCCGGTCTGTTTTATTGACTTTTCCCATGACATGCACCTTTATTCTGATGTAAACATTTCTGATGATTGAGTTTTATATTTACGCCATTCATCACAAAAACTCTAGTCTCTGAACGTAAAATTTGTTGGAATTTAATCACTAAGCAATAGAAAGCAAAAGGTAAGCAAAATTCAAAATCAAAAGTAAGCAAAATTATGTTTTATTTTCTTCCAAGTAAGCAAAGATGGTGATATTCTTGTTTGGCACGGTTGTATAGGACAAAACATGTCTCAGAAAAAAAGTGTGCTTTTCCAGCAACTATTACCAGTTATCAAACAGTATCAGCAATCGGGCTTTACCCATGAAAAAATTGTTGAATTACTAAAAGATCAACACGATCTGAATTTGGTAACAGTTAAAACATTTAAAAGTTATTTATACCGATATGCAAAAGTGAATCCAGCTATGTCTAAAAATACTGCTACCCTCCAATCTATACCAACTTCTCGAGAAATAAAGAAATCATCGAAGCTTGAGCATGTTTGTTATGACATTCGCGGACCAGTATTACGAGCCGCCAATGAAATGGAAGAGCAAGGACATAAAATCATCAAGCTAAATATCGGCAACCCTGCTCCATTTGGCTTTGAAGCACCACAAGAAATTATTAATGACGTTGCTTTAAATCTACCAAATGCAATTGGTTATGTTGATTCAAAAGGTATCTTCCCTGCTCGTAAAGCAATTTGTCAGTATTACCAACAAAAAGGCATTCTAAATATGCACGTGAATGACGTGTATATTGGCAACGGTGTTTCTGAACTCATTGTTATGGCAATGCAAGGCCTGCTTGATGATGGCGACGAAATGTTGATTCCAATGCCGGATTATCCGCTTTGGACAGCAGCTGTTAATCTTTCAGGTGGTACAGCAATCCATTATAAATGCGATGAAGAAAATAGCTGGTATCCAGATATTGCTGACATTGAAAGCAAGATTACATCGAATACTCGCGGTATTGTCATCATTAACCCGAACAACCCTACTGGTTCAGTCTATCCACGTCATATTCTTGAACAGATTGTTGTGCTTGCGAAAAAATACGATCTAATTTTATTTGCTGATGAAATTTACGACAAAATTATTTATGACGGTATTGAACATGTTTCAGTAGCTTCATTAGCAGGTGATCAGCTTTGCGTATCTTTTAATGGTTTATCAAAAGCTTATCGTATTGCAGGTTTCCGTTCAGGCTGGATGGCAATTACTGGCGATAAAAGCCGTGCTGCTGACTATATCGAAGGTTTAGATATGTTGGCCTCTATGCGCCTCTGTGCAAACGTTCAAGCTCAATATGCGATTCAAACTGCTCTAGGCGGCTATCAATCAATTAATGACCTGATTCGTCCGGGTGGCCGTTTATATGAACAACGTAATATTGCTTGGGAAATGCTCAATGAGATTCCAGGGGTAAGCTGCGTAAAACCAGATGGAGCAATGTACTGTTTCCCTCGCCTTGATCCAAACATCTATCCAATTGAAGATGACGAAAAGTTAATGCTTGATTTGTTACGTGCAGAAAAAGTTTTATTGGTGCAAGGTACAGGCTTTAATTGGCCAACTCCAGATCATTTCCGCGTGGTTTTCTTACCTGCTGAAAATGAGTTACGAGAAGCAATTACTCGTTTAGGTCGTTTCTTAGCCAACCGTCGTTAAAAAAATGCATATTAAAAAAGGCATCTTAAATTAGATGCCTTTTTTAATAATTCTGTTTTATGACTTTGAAAAAAGAATGATCAACAACACTCTCATCTGCTTACCGACTCAAAAACAAAACTTTGAAATTAAAAACTTTTTCTTAAAAATTTAATTCTTTTAACCTTTAAATTCGCTTTAATAATTTATTTATATATTTTTTACCATACGTTTAAATTTATACGTAATTTCACAATTACTCTAATCTTTATTATGCAAAAAATGCATGGATCTATATTTTTTTGCATTTCACACTGCTTCAAAATCGAGCAACAATCCCCTTCCATAACAACATCACCATATTCGATTCGGTTAAAACAGATACAGGTATCTAGGAAGATAAAATCGGTAGAACGACCGGACTGAACTAACAAGGAAAGCTTTCAATCATTCAAATCCCATCAAAGAATGATTGAATCAAATGGATAGAGGTTCATATGAAGCAAAAGAAATTGCTCAAGTATATTGTTATAGCTATTTTACTTGGTGTACTGACAGGTTGGATTTGTCATCACTTTTACAATGAAGGTGAACAACTCAAACAGATCGCTTCTTATTTCAGCATCGGCACAGACATCTTTTTACGTCTCATCAAGATGATTATTGCACCATTGGTATTTGCCACAATTGTTTCAGGCATTGTATCAATGGGGAAATCAACATCAATCGGCAGTATCACACTCAAGTCAATGACTTGGTTTATTACTGCTTCGTTTGTATCGCTTGCCATCGGCATGGGCTTAGCAAACTTTTTCCAACCTGGCGCAGCTCTAGACTTAGCATTACCAACAGCTCAACAACTTAGTGGCGCTTCTCTCCCAGCGACCACTGGCTTTACGCTGCAATCATTCATAAGTCATGTGTTTCCACGCAGCATTGCAGAAGCAATGGCAAATAACGATATTTTACAAGTTCTTGTTTTTTCTATTTTCTTTGGTTCAGCGCTCGCTTTTGTAAATCAAGGCAAAGAAAAAGACTCAGTTATTATTCGTTTGACTGAAGAACTTAGCAAAATCATGTTCCGTATCACCGATTACGTCATGATGTTTGCACCTTTTGCAGTATTTGCTGCAATTGCTTCAGCAATTACAGTACAAGGTTTAGGCTTAATTGTTGACTACGGTATTTTAATCGCCGAGTTCTATTTCGGTCTTCTGTTACTTTGGATTGTTTTGTTCTCTGTTGGTGCAATCGTACTTAAAAAAGATATTTTTCGCTTAGGCAAATTAATTCGTGAACCTGTAACGCTTGCTTTTGCTACAGCTTCAAGCGAGTCTGCTTATCCTAAAGTAATGGATGCACTCAACAAATTTGGTGTACCTAAAAAAGTGACAAGCTTCGTATTACCGCTGGGTTATTCATTTAACTTAGATGGCTCAATGATGTACACCACGTTTGCAGTACTCTTTATTGCCCAAGCTTACAACATCGATCTTAGCTTCACTCAACAAATCTTAATTCTGTTAACTCTTATGGTAACAAGTAAAGGTATTGCAGGTGTATCACGAGCTTCAATTGTGGTTATTTCAGCAACACTCACCATGTTCCATTTACCTGAAGCTGGCATTCTCTTATTGCTTGGTATCGATCAGTTCCTTGATATGGGTCGTACTGCAACAAACGTAGTAGGTAACAGTATTGCTACCGCAGTTGTTGCTAAGCTTGAAGGCGAAAAAGTAGCTGATACTGAAGAATTACCTGAACCTGTATTAATTAAATCAACTCAAGAACAAACGCCCGCTTAAGTTTCTCTTTTCTCCCACTCTCCCAACTTAAGAGCAATTTTATATGACCTTATAAAATTGCTCTTCTTTTTATTCTAAAATTAAACAATAAAAATTTATGTGTATTTCCATTTTAAATAATGAACTAAATAATGAGTTTTAACTCCTATTAAATTTTCTTAAAACAAACCTTAAAAAGAGAATAAAAATCACCCAAACAGAATTTATATTCTTAGTAATAAATATCAAGCGATTAAATTTTAATTCATTCTTTCATCTCTTAATTATATTAAACCATTGAAATTATTGTTTAGTTTATCTATAAAAAATTTATATAATTTTATTAACAATAAATAATTATTATAATCAATACTATATAAATACCAAATGGTAAATAAAACCCAATCATACCCATTATTTTTAAATTTTATAATAATAAAAAAATCATTTGCTTCCTTTATATTAAAAAACAAACAAATCGAGATAAATTAGAAAAACTTAATAGATTTTTTATTTTATTCATGTTATTTATTAACGCTAAATAAAAGCAATGACTAAGCAATTGTTGATGAAACAAAATGCTATTCAGGGATGCTTTTTATTCAAACAAGTTACGAATATGTTTTACATGGTATGTATTTTGCTTAGGAAAAGCAGACATCTTCGACAAACTTTTTTTACTTTCGTCACTTCATAAGGATATTTTCGATGTTGACTAAAACTGTTAAATCTTTAGGTTTAGCGATGGGCTTATTGGCCTGCTCTCTCCCACTTTACGCAAAAAATAATGTAGTTGTTGTTGCCACTGGCGGTACTATCGCAGGTGCTGGCGCCAGTTCAGCAAATAGTGCAACTTACACTGCTGCTAAAGTTCCAGTAGATGCATTAATTAACGCAGTTCCACAAATCAAAGATTTGGCGAATGTCACTGGTATTCAGGCATTACAGGTTGCTTCTGAAAGTATTACTGACAAGGAATTATTACAAATTGCTCGTCAAGTAAATGAGCTGGTAAAAAAACCATCTGTTAATGGTGTGGTGATTACTCACGGTACAGATACTTTAGAAGAAACAGCATTTTTCTTAAATCTGGTTGTTCACACGGATAAACCGATTGTTATTGTTGGTTCAATGCGTCCTTCAACTGCTCTTTCAGCAGATGGCCCTCTTAACCTTTATAGTGCAGTCGCTTTAGCAGCTTCTGATGATGCAAAAAATAAAGGCGTTATGGTGCTTATGAACGACTCTATTTTTGCAGCGCGTGATGTCACTAAAGGTATTAACATTCATACAAATGCTTTTGTTAGCCAATGGGGCGCTTTAGGTACATTAGTTGAAGGCAAGCCATACTGGTTCAGACAGTCTGTCAAACGTTTTACAAATGCTTCTGAATTTAATATCGAGAATATTAAAGGTGATGCACTTCCTCTGGTACAAATCGTTTACGGCTCAGACTCTATGCTTCCAGATGCTTATGAAGCATATGCAAAAGCTGGCGCTAAAGCGATTATCCATGCAGGTACGGGTAACGGTTCAGTTGCGAACTATATCGTTCCAACTTTACAAAATCTTCACGACAAGAACGGTATTCAAATTATCCGTTCATCACGTGTACCACAAGGTTTCGTATTACGTAATGCAGAACAACCTGATGATAAATATGGTTGGGTAGCTGCTCATGACTTAAACCCACAAAAAGCACGTCTTCTTACTGCATTAGCTCTTACTAAGACTAATGACGCTAAAGAAATTCAACGTATGTTCTGGCAGTACTAAGTTTCAACCTGCTCAAACCTTGGGGTTTGAGCAGGTCATATTTTATAAAAATAATGACGTTTATGTTAAATCTGTACAATAGATGTTCAACTCATTCTTCTTAAATAATAAAATCCTTAACAGTTTGCCAAAATATTAACCATTTCCTTTTAACTTTGCGTGTTAAACTATGCTTCGGTCGCATTAAGGATTGGTTTATGCAGTTTGTTCATCTAGGTATTTATACAGAATTTTCGATTACAGAGTCGATAGTTCGCATACCTGACTTGGTCAATGCTGCGGTTAAAGACCAAATGCCTGCGTTGGCATTAACTGACCTCTCTAACCTTCATGCGGCAGTTAAGTTTTATAATTCTTGTTTAAAAAAAGGAATTAAGCCGCTTTTAGGTAGCACAATTCGCCTTGATGATGCTCAACATCGTGCAACTCTACTTGCGATGAGTGACGTTGGATGGAAAAGCCTCACCGAAATCGTTTCACGCGGTTTCATTGAAGGACAACAGCTCAGTATTCCATGTGTACAAAAAGAATGGGTACTTGAACAGCATCAAGATATTATCGTTTTACTTGGCCAGCATAGTGATGTCGGTCAGATGCTTTGCTCATCTAATCCTCAAAAAGCTGCTCCCCTTTTAGAAGCATGGCTCGAAAAGTTTGGTAACCGTGTTTATCTTGCATTAACACGTACTGAACGTCCTGGTGAAGAAGACTTTATTCAAGAAGCAGCTAAACTTGCTGCAAAATATAATATTGGTGTAGTTGCACATAATGATGTGCACTTTGTAGAAAAAGAAGATTTCGAGGCACACGAAGCTCGTGTTTGTATTGCTGATGGTTATGTACTAGCAGATAATCGGCGTCCACGCATATATAGCCCTGAGCAATACTTTAAGACCTCAGATGAAATGATCGAATTGTTTTCCGATATTCCTAGTGCTATCGAGAACACCTATCATATTGCTAAACGCTGCAACGTTAAACTACAACTCGGCACTTACTTTTTACCTGATTACCCAATTCCAGATGGTTTTACCATCGACACTTATTTTGAACACTTATCTAAAGTAGGTTTAGAAGAACGCCTAAATTATCTTTACCCTGTTGAAAAACGTGGCGAGGACTGGCCAGAGATTCGTAAGCCTTACGATGAACGAATTGAGTATGAAGTCGGGATTATCCTAAAAATGGGTTTCCCTGGATACTTCCTTATCGTCATGGACTTTATTCAATGGGCAAAAAATAATGGTGTTCCTGTAGGGCCAGGCCGTGGTTCAGGCGCGGGTTCTTTAGTTGCATATAGCTTAAAAATTACAGACCTTGACCCACTTCGTTACGATCTACTTTTCGAACGTTTCTTGAACCCGGAACGTGTGTCAATGCCCGACTTTGACGTCGATTTCTGTATTGCTGGTCGTGACCGCGTCATCGATTACGTATCACGTACTTATGGTCGCGAAGCCGTTTCACAAATTGCAACTTTCGGAACCATGGCAGCAAAAGGTGCCATCCGTGATGTTGCGCGTGTATTAGGTAAATCTTATGGTTTAGCTGACCGTATTTCAAAAATGGTACCTACCAAACCGCTCGGTGTGGACTTAGCTACCGCTATTGATATGGAACCTCAACTTAAAGATATTGTCACCAACCCGTCTAATCCAGATAACGAAGATGCCAGCGAAATCTGGGAAATGGCATTAAAATTAGAAGGTATAACCCGAAATACAGGTAAACATGCCGGAGGTGTCGTTATTGCACCAGGTAAAATTACCGATTTCTCAGCTGTACTTTGTGATGCAGATGGAACAAACCGTGTTGCTCAATATGATAAAGATGATGTAGAAGCAGCTGGTCTGGTCAAATTTGACTTCTTGGGCTTACGTAACTTAACCGTTATTGAAGACGCGATTCAAAATATTAATAAAAACCGCGACAGTAATGATCAGCTCAATATTTTGCATGTTCCTTTAGACGACGCAAAAGCATACTCTGTCTTTGCCGATGCAAATACGACAGCGGTATTCCAGTTTGAATCCGTCGGCATGAAACGGATGCTTAAAGAAGCACGTCCAAGTAAATTCGAAGAAATTATTGCGTTCGTATCACTGTATCGTCCAGGCCCGATGGACCTGATTCCTGACTTTATTCACCGTATGCATGGTGGAGATTTTGAATATCTTCATCCTCTTTTAGAAGGTGTATTAGAACCAACTTACGGGATTATGGTTTATCAGGAACAAGTTATGCAAGCTGCACAGATCTGTGCAGGTTATACGCTAGGCGGTGCAGACTTATTACGCCGTGCGATGGGTAAAAAGAAACCCGAGGAAATGGTCAAACAGCGCCAAATTTTCTTAAAAGGTGCTGCTGAAAAAGGGATTGATGAAAGTACAGCCAACCATATCTTTGACTATATGGAAAAGTTTGCAGGCTATGGTTTTAACAAATCTCACGCTGCTGCTTATGCGCTAGTTGCCTACCATACTGCGTGGTTAAAAGCTCATTACCCTGCTGAATTTATGGCAGCCGTAATGACATCGGAAATGCAAAACACCGACAGTGTTGTATTTTTGATTGACGACTGTCGAAATAATGATCTTGAGGTTTTACCACCATCGATCAATATGTCGACTTATCATTTCCATGCAAGTAACGATAAAACCATTGTTTACGGTTTGGGCGCAATTAAAGGTGTCGGCGAACAAGCAATGCAGTCAGTCATTGACTCACGTCGACAATATGGCCCTTATACAGATCTATTCGATTTTTGCCATCGTATTGATTTGAAAAAAATCAATAAGCGTACTCTTGAAGCTTTAATCCGTGCAGGTGCACTCGATTGCTTAGGGATTGAACGTGCAAGCTTAATGGCACAATTGCCTGAAGCGGTTCAAGCCGCTGAACAAGCTCGAAGTAACCGTGAAAGCGGTATTATGGATTTATTTGGTGAAGTTGAAGAAGTTCAGCGTAAGCCAGCTAAACCTGTTAAACCGTGGAGTGATGAGGTTCGTCTTAAAGGCGAAAAAGATACACTTGGGTTATATCTAACGGGCCATCCAATTGATGTTTACCGACAAGAACTCAAAGCTTTTATTCCTGTAAAACTAAATGAAATTACAGCCACACGTCGTGGCGTTACTACAGTTTATGCAGGTTTGGTTATTGATGTCGCAAACTTCCCTAACCGAGTTGTTATTGTACTTGATGATGGTACAGGACGTATTGAAGTCAGCTGTAACCATGAGCGCTTCCAACGTTTTAAAGATATCATTCAAGTTGAACGTGTTGTAGTTTTCGAAGGCGAAATCTATGAGCGAGAAGGCTTTGATCGTCCAATGGGGCGTTTAACCAAAGCGTTCACCTTAAATGAAATAAGACAAAAACGTGCTAACAGTATTCAAATCAAATTAACAGAAGAGTTCATGCAACCAACATTGGCAAAAGATCTGCAAAATATAATTTTGCCATTTTGCAATGTAGATATGCATCAGCATATCGCTCTACAGTTACAGATTGACCAACCCTATGCTCAAGCCGAGCTTCAGTTTGGTCCGCAATGGAAAGTCGCTCCTCTAGACGAATTACTTGCTAAACTCAGAGATTATTTTGGTAAAGATAATATTTATATTGAGTATCAAGTAAAGTCGAAAGCAGCTAAAGCAGCAGACCCTGTTCGTCCACATGCCGTTGCCTCACCTCCTGCGGGTATGTCTATGGACGATGCATTGGATTTATACCAAAGCGAAGTTTCTCAATATTCGTAATTTCTGGAAATCTTATGAGTTCGTTTGACCACACCACCGTGTCAAAACAATTAGCACAAGTGCGTATTGTCATGGTAAATACGACTTTACCTGCCAATATTGGTAGTGCTTTACGTGCCATGAAAACAATGGGACTAATTAAATTAGTTCTCGTAGCACCTAAAACATATCCTCATCCAGATATACAAGCACTTGCCGCTGGTGCTCAAGATTTATTTGAACATCTTGAGATTGTAGACACCTTAGAAGATGCGATTAAAGATTGCCATTTGGTCTTTGGAACAAGTGCACGTAGTCGCACCATTCCTTGGCCTTTACTTGATGTGCGACCTGCAGCTAAAGAAGCTATTAAAGCAACCACTCAAGGACAACAAATTGCTATTGTTTTTGGCCGTGAAGACCGTGGTTTAACTAACGAAGAATTAGCACTGGCAAATTATCATTTAACGATTCCTGTAAATCCGGACTATGGCGTGTTGAATGTTGCGCAAGCCATTCAAGTCGTATGTTACGAGCTACGAATGTCTGCTCTGGAACAAGAGAAAGTCGATCAAACTGTAGATGAAATGCCATTAGTGCAAGGCCAAAGCATGCAATGGGATGAGCCTTTGGTGACTCAGCAACAAATGGAAGAGTTTTATCCTCATCTAGAAAAAATGCTGACTGAAATTGAATTTTTAGATCCAGAAAATCCACGTTTATTGCCTTTACGCTTGCGTCGTCTGTTTGGTCGTATACAATTAGATCGTATGGAATATCATTTACTTCGCGGTATTTTTAGTCGTGTGCAAGCTTTAACGAGTGGTAAATGGAAAAAAGCATTATCTGACAAGGAGGATCAACCCAATGCTTAAACAGCTTAAAGAAGATATAAAGGCTGTATTTGCGCGTGATCCTGCTGCCCGCAATACACTCGAAGTTCTTACGACCTATCCTGGTATTCATGCAATTATGATGCATCGTGTTGCACATGAATTATGGCAAAAAGATTGTAAAGGTGCAGCTCGCCTACTTTCATCATTTAGCCGTTTTGCGACAGGAATCGAAATTCACCCTGGTGCTAAAATCGGCAAGCGTTTTTTTATCGATCATGGCATGGGTGTGGTGATTGGTGAAACTGCTGAAATTGGTGACGATGTTACGCTTTATCATGGGGTTACTTTAGGTGGTACAACCTGGAAAACTGGTAAACGCCATCCAACTTTAGAAGACGGTGTGGTCGTTGGTGCAGGTGCAAAAATTTTGGGTCCATTTACGGTAGGTAAAGGTGCCAAGGTCGGTTCAAATGCCGTGGTGACTAAAGCTGTTCCTGCTGGAGTGACTGCTGTAGGAAACCCTGCTCGCTATATCTATAAAGATGCTGACAAAAATAACGATAAAGATGAAGCACGTCGCCGTGATTATGCACAAAGTATTGGTTTTGCCCCATATGCGACAACTGCTGATCAATCAGACCCTATTTTAGAAGGTATGCGCGTTTTACTTGATCGTATTCAGCACAATGAAACACGTATGAATAATTTATGCCAGCGTTTATCGGAGCTAGACCCTAGCTTCAAAAAAGAAAGCCAAGATGAACAACCTTTTAGTGATGAAGAGCTAAAAATTCTTGAAGAAGTGCGTCGTGAATGTGGTGCACAAAACAAGATATCAAAAACGTAATATTCTTGATTCATAATGTAACACGCTTACCCTTGCATGTCGGTTTAGCTTTTCCTAGACTTACCAGTACCAAATCTGACTTTACTAAAATGAACGGAAGATCCTATGAATTTTAAGCCTTTGGCATATATCATCCTTGCGACCTCAAGTTTAACTGCTTGTACAATGGCACCCGTAAAAGAACAAAAAATTGAGCCTTTTGTTTTCAAGGAACCAGAGCTTACTCCTCCTTTTTATGCACTAAATCCTTTTAACTATGATCAACCGCCAGCATTTGAAGTTGCGTTAAAAGAAGCTGCTGCACAGCCGGTAACGAAAATGGTGGTTAATCGTCAAGATGACCCAACCAAACAGCTTACTCTCGACACCAATAAATTGATTGTTCCGACAGTAAATAATTCACAGCGTTCAATGAAATATGCTGTTTTAGCTGGTCAGAATGAAATTGACGTGACTACAATTGATGACTTCTTACAGTTAGTAGAAGGTAAAGCACGTCACTACCCACCTCGCTTTACTGACCGCCAAGAACGTAAAGGCTTCGAAAGTAAACTTAAAGAAGTAACACAGCAACTCGATACACTTGCTGCAGACCCAAATGCATCATTTGATATTTTACTTCGCGCTTTTAAAGCAAGCGTTCTTGCACGTAACCTTGATTTGGGTACTGTTCATACCACCAGATCTTTAGAATATGCTCAAAGACTTTTAAAAATTAGTCCAGATGACGCTGAAACAAACTTCTGGTTTGGTTTTGGTTTATCTGAAGGTGGTGGCCAACGTGAAGCTATTCCATATTTAGATAAAGCAATTAAAGGTAATGTTCAAGAAGCGTATCTAGCTGCTGCAAATAACTATATTGCGATGGAGCAAAAGAAAAATGCGATTCAGACGCTTAAAAATTATAAAGTTAAATATCCAGATGAATCGGAAATTGCTGATCGTTTAATTCAAGAAATTGAAAAACAAGGCCGTTGGAATGTTTGGCAAGTTTTGACTAACCCTGCAATGTCTGCAACTACGCCTAGTGTAGCGCCTACAAAATAAGCTTAATTAGATAAAAAAGGGCTGTTTTGACAGCCCTTTTTTGTATTTGATCATTTGAAAAACATTTTAAAATTTGTATGATCTACCTACCATTGAGCCACTATATTTTGACCATAATGTTTTCAATAAAAAGAAGCAAAACAGTATTGACGGTCATACTACTCGGTTCAATTCTGAGTGGATGTCAGGTCGTAAATGTTAAACAGCAAGCTTTGAATGTGACTATCGCAAATGAGCGTAATAGCATTCTTACACAAGATAAACTTAGCGAAGCCAGTCTGAACGTTTTATCAATGTCTGGTCAAGAAGCTAAAGTTTGTACTGACACGCCTGACACCTGTGTAAATCAACTCAAAAATCTACCACAAGTTTTAGATGAACAATTCTTATCTGCTGCAAGTGAAATGTATCTGGCAAAAGCCATGTCCTTGTCAGATACCTCTGATTGTAAAATAAGTAGATTTAGCAAGCATAAGTCAGAAGAAGAGCAAAAGAATATTCAGAATAAGTATGATGATTGCTTAGACCAGCAATTAAATTTACTGGATAAAAGTATTCGCTATAGTTATGCCTATCTATTTTCAACAAAACGTCAGCCCACTGACCGTATTTTTGATAATAGACAAGTTCAGATTCGAGACTTTTACAATCAAGCCATTGCTAAAATGGTGAGTGTTTATGACTTACGCTATCCTAAAAAAGATGTCGTAGAGCCTCAAATACATATTGGTAAAAGTATCTATTCAATTGATTTCGAATTTCACCGGCAACTTGCTGGACAAAAATTAGAAAAATTAATTTCTAGTTATAATTTAAACTTCTCGGGGTTAAGAACGATTAACCGTCGTGATGGTTTTGGTTCTGAATTTGTTGCGGTTTTTCCGAGTTCTGGAAAAGAAGATATTAATGAATATATTTTAGACCCGCTTAAATACAATTATAAAAATGGTGTTAACCCAAATATTCATCATGCACGTTATTTGGCTGCAACTATTGTCGCTGAACCAAAACACGCGACCACTGTTGAAGAAATTATTAATAATTCTGAATTTGTGATTCGGGTTTATGATCCATACCGGACCGATAATATTAATGTGGCAGGAAAACAATATCCTCTAGCTGCTAACTTTTCAGCGCCTTATGGCCTATGGTTAGCCGAAAATAATTTAGGGGTCGCAGCCTATTTAACTTTGATTGATCGCGATCAGCACTTGACCATGCCGCATCTCTACATGCTTGAACCGTATAATCCAAACAAGAAAATTATTGTATTAGTACATGGTTTGGCAAGTAGTCCCGAAGCGTGGATTGCTCTCACCAATGATGTTATGGGCGATACGGTTTTAAGAGATAATTATCAAGTTTGGCAAGTTTTCTATTCGACCAACATGCCAATTTTGGAAAGTCGTTTCCAGATCTATGCACTGCTCAAACAAGCTTTTAGTTCGCTAAACCCAAGCGACCCTGCTGCACATGATGCTGTTCTTGTTGGACATAGCATGGGAGGTATTATTAGCCGTTTACTAGTCAGTGATGGAGATATTACTAAACCTGCTTTAGAGTTGATGACGATTCGTCAGCAAAACCGCTTTAAGAAACATCCAATGGTGACTGAACGATTGCAAATGCATTCAATTAATAATTTTGATCGCGCAATTTTCTTGGCTTCCCCTCATCGAGGTACAGATTATGCAGATCGCTGGTTTACCTTAGCAGCGCGTAAAATTATTCGTTTACCGGGTGCATTTTTGTCAGCTGTAGCGACTTCGCTTACTACTGAAAATTTAGATGTTAAAGATTTCTTGAGTAATATTGATAATGGTCTGATTCAAAATGGACCGAGCGATCTAAGTCATCAATCTAAATTTATGGAACTCACAAAAGATATTAATCCACATCAAGGATTAGTTTTCCACTCTATTATGGGTAACATCACCAAGAGTGATGATCCAAATGTGATTACAGATGGTATTGTTCCTTATAAGAGTGCTCACTTAGAAGGTGCAAAATCTGAGAAAGTTCTTCCAGGTGGTCATTCAATTCAGCTCACACCGCAAGCTGTATTGGAACTACGTCGTATTTTACGAGAACATTTAGTCGAACATGGTTTATATAAACCATAGAATAAAAAAAGCCAAAGAATAATCTTTGGCTTTTTTGTTTGAGCTAAATCTTACTGCCCAGAACGAATGATGTAATCAAACGCAGAGAGTGATGCTTTAGCACCTTCACCTGTGGCAATAATAATTTGCTTGTAAGGCACAGTCGTACAGTCACCCGCAGCAAACACACCTTGCACGTTGGTTTCGTTGCGGTCATTCACAATGATTTCGCCACGGTTGGTTAACTCAACTTCACTGTCTTTTAAGAAGTCAGTGTTTGGGAGTAAACCAATCTGTACAAAGATCCCTGCAAGTTCTACTACATGCTCTTCATTAGTGGCACGGTCTTTATATTTAAGACCAGTCACTTGTGAACCATCACCTAATACTTCTGTACTTAAGGCATTCATAATCACAGTTGTGTTTGGCAAGCTATGCAATTTGTTTTGCAACACTTGGTCTGCACGAAGTTTTGTATCGAACTCAACCAGAGTCACATGCTCAACAATCCCTGCAAGGTCAATTGCAGCTTCAACACCTGAGTTACCACCACCAATCACCGCAACACGTTTGCCTTTGAATAACGGACCATCACAGTGTGGGCAGTATGCGACACCACGGGTACGGTATTCTTGTTCACCCGGTACATTCATCTCTCTCCAGCGTGCACCTGTTGAAAGGATCACTGTTTTCGATTCAAGTTTCGCACCGTTTTCAAGTTCAACCGCAACCAAGCCATTTTCAGTTTGGTTGGCACCTGTGATTTTGCTGACACGTTGCAGGTTCATGATATCGACATCGTATTCACGAACATGGGATTCCATCTCGGCAGCAAACTTAGGACCTTGAGTCTTTTGCACAGACGTGAAGTTTTCAATGTCCATGGTATCCATGACCTGACCACCGAAGCGTTCAGCCACGATACCGGTGTTAATGCCTTTACGTGCAGCATAGATTGCAGCAGTTGCACCCGCAGGACCACCACCAATCACCAACACATCAAAAGCATCTTTGGCATTCAGGGCTGCTGCATCTTTTTCAGCTGAGTTGGTATCAAGTTTCGCTACAATCTCTTCAAGGGTCATACGACCTTGACCAATGTGTTCGTTGTCTTGGAACACCATTGGAACTGCCATGATTTTGCGTTGTTCCACTTCGTCTTGGAAGAATGAACCATCAATCATGGTTGCTGTAGTGTTCGGGTTATAAATGGCAATCAGGTTAAGCGCCTGTACTACGTCCGGACAGTTATGACAGCTTAATGATACAAACACATCAAAGTTTGCTTTGAGGTTTAAGCCTTTAATCTGGTTAAGCACTTCATTTGACACTTTAGGTGCATAACCAGAAACCTGTAACAGTGCCAAGATCAAAGACGTAAACTCATGGCCCATTGGTAAGCCAGCAAAGAACACACGAGGTTGTTCACCTGCTTTAGCCACACCAAAGCTTGGACGACGTGTATTGTTGCCATCAAAACGGGCAGTGACTTGGTCAGATAGTTCCGCAATTTCAGTCACTAACTCTTTAATTTGAGCCGCTTTGTCTGACTCATCTAAAGCAGCCACTAATTCGATTGGACTTTCTAAACGTTCTAAGTAAGCTTTTAATTGAGTTTTAATGTTTTGATCTAACATCTGTTTTTTACTCCAATGCATCTAAATTCTTTCAATAGATGCATAGTACGTGAAAACACAAAATAGGTAAAACAGTATGTTTTTATAGATTTGATCGGTTTTTTAGATTTTATTATTATTTACTTGAATCAAAAAAACCGACCTGAACTCATCCAGCGCAGGTCGGCAAACTGGTTAAACTAGAGTAAGACCACGCCAAATACCGCCCCAGCAATCAGGACATGCAAAGGATGAACTTTCTTAATTAAAGATAATAAAGTTGCAATCACCACCATAATAATCAGTAAAGTATTGATTGCCGCTGCCTCAGAAATAATCCACGCACTGGCCAGCACCGTACCCACAGTGACAGGTTGTAAGGCAAGCTGTAAAACACGGCGCCATTTTTTATCTTTAAATTTTGACCAGCCTCTCATCACAAACACAGTAATAATTGATGAAGGTAAAAATTTAGCTGTAGAGGTTACCAGTAGACCTGATAACCCTGCTACATGCCATCCTACCAACGGTACAATCATCATGTTTGGACCAGGAGCTGCTTGAGCCATGGCAAATAATGCACTAAATTCTTGTGCCGTCATCCAATGATGAATATCAACGACTTGGCGTTGCATTTCAGGCAAAATTGTATTGCCGCCACCAAATGCAATAAGAGACAACTGAGTAAAAATGATCGCTAAAGTAAGTAGAACTGCGCCCATTACACACGTCTCCAAATAATAGTTGAATAAAGTGCCAACAAAATCAGCATGGTCAAAAGCAAGGAGATTTTTAGAAAAGCAATGCTAACAATTGCTGCCACCACAACACACATCGCTATTGGATTACGTAATAATGGTTTTAACATTTTTAAGCCAGTTGCAACCAGAAGCCCAGCTGCTGCTGCTCCTAATCCTTCAAAAAGATGCTTAACCATGAGGTTATCTTGGAACTGCTCGTAGACATAATGTAAAAGTACAACAATTACCGTAGGCGCAAAGATTAAACCAATCAGAGAGCTAACTGCACCACGGACACCCCGAAACTCCATGCCAATCGCGACAGATAAATTAATGATATTGCCGCCTGGTAAAAATTGGCATAGACCCAGTAACTCAGTGAATTTTTCCGGACTTAGCCACTGCCTCTGCTCTACAACGACTTTACGCGCCAAAGGCAGCACACCACCAAATCCAATTAAACCTAATGTTAAAAAACCTAAAAATAACTCTGTGCAGGTCGGTACGCTCTCCTTCTGCACGGCAATCTCAACATGGTTCATTTTTCGTTACTTTTCACTTTATCTGACCAGCATAGAATGCTACTTTTACGATATATCTACAAATGCTTTTATTTTCATTAACCATACCCTAAAGGTATTCCTATGTTAGATTTACATAAGCTTCATGCCTTTGTAGTGGTAGTAGAAGAAAGAAATATCACACATGCCGCAAACCGATTATTTATTCAACAACCACCTTTAACGCGTTTACTTAAAAAACTTGAAGAAGAACTTGGCACACAGTTACTTATTCGCCAGCCTCGTGGTATTGAACCCACAGAAGCAGGTTTAGCCTTATTTAAAGAAGCACAACTTTTATTAGAACATGCCAGACATATTCCAAAATTAGTTCAAGACGTCAGCCAAGGTAAAACCGGGCAACTCAATATTGGTTTTACAAGTTCCGCAGGCTTGCATCCGCTCATTTCACTAGTCTTGCGTTCATATCGGGAAATATATCCTGCTGTACAAACCAAATTGGAGGAAGCAGGTAGTCAAAAGCAACTAGATTGGTTAATTTCGGAAAAACTTGATATTGCTTTTCTAAGAGCACCGATCAGCCGTGATATTGGATTAAAGCATCTTCATATATTAGATGAGTCAATGGTTGTTGCATTACCTATAGGACATCCACTTACACAAAAAGAGAAAATTAGTTTAAGTGATTTGTCAGATGAGAATTTTGTTTTATACCGCCGCTCTTCAGGGCAAGGTTTATATGACAATATTTTATATAGCTGCTATCAAGCAGGTTTTAGTCCTCGCATTATTCAGGAAGCCCCTCGTCCTACCGCAACATTAAATTTAGTGGCTGCTGGAATTGGCATCACAATTGTGCCAGCCTCAATGCATAACTTTTGGGACCATGAAATTGTGTATCGCGAGTTTGATGATTCAATAAAATTGAATGCCCCTATTTACTTGATTACAAGAGAAAATGAAAATTCAGCTAAAGTTTCAAACTTTATTGAACTCATGCAAAAACTATTACCGACAATGACTTGAGTTTAAAAGCTGGGTAATAAAAAGTGCCTATCTAAAGACACTTTAATAAAATCTTGATCAAATAAATTTTGTTATATTTCTTAAGCGTAATATTTTTTCTTTAACCAAAGCGAAACCGAAACCAATGAAATCAGCACAGGAACTTCAACCAATGGTCCAATCACTGTGGTAAATGCTACAGGTGATGCTAAACCAAAAGTTGCAATGGCAACAGCTAAAGCCAACTCAAAGTTATTACCTGCCGCAGTAAATGAAATTGCTGCTGTTTGAGGATAGTTATTTCCCAGCCGTTTACTCATAAAAAAGCTGATAAAGAACATCATCACAAAGTAAATCGTCAGTGGAATCGCAATTCGCAGTACATCTAAAGGTAAGCTCACCACATCGCCACCTTTTAGGCTAAACATCGCCACAATGGTAAAAAGTAAAGCGATTAAACTAAGCGGGCTGATCTTTGGTAAAAATTTAGTTTGATACCAATCTAACCCTTTTGATTTAACTAAAACCAAACGAGTTAAAAATCCCATTAAAAATGGAATACCTAAATACACTAAAACAGCATGCGTGATGGTCCAAAAATCGATATTAATGACTTGTCCTGCCACGCCAAAATAAGGCGGCAAGAAAGTTAAGAAAAGCCATGCATAAGTACTAAAGAACAAAATCTGGAAAATACTGTTAAAAGCAACCAACGCTGCAACATATTGGTTATCACCACAAGCCAAGCCATTCCAGACCAATACCATTGCAATACAACGTGCCAAGCCAATTAGAATGAGACCTGTCATATATTCCGGATAGCTATGCAAAAAAACAATCGCAAGAATAAACATTAAAACTGGAGCAATAATCCAATTTTGTACCAACGATAAAGTTAAGGTTTTCTTATCTCTAAATACTTCTGGTAACGCAGCGTAATCAACCTTTGCTAAAGGTGGATACATCATCAAAATTAAGCCGATTGCGATTGGAATATTAACGTTATCTACACTTAATTCATTTAAAGACACAGATGCTTGAGGAAAGAAAACTCCAATAGATAAACCTAAAGCCATTGCTATAAAAATCCATAGCGTCAGGTTCCGATCTAAAAAGGAAAGCCCTTGTTTGGTCATGTTCTACTCGTAGAAAGAATTGATTAATTTTGCTCAATACACACAAATGACTAATATACGTATACTAAGAAAATCCGAATTTTTAAGACAGAAATCTAGGAAGATTAATCACAGCAAGTTGTAGTGATGAAAGGCTGAACTTGTTGCTTTACTCTTGTCTCACTCGCATCATTTTCTATAACCTTTAAAATATCTAAAGCCCATAGAGGCAAATCAGGATTTAAGCTGTAATAGACCCACTGGCCTTTTCTTTCATCCAGCAATACGCCATGAGTTCTTAATAAGGCTAAGTGCCTAGAGATTTTCGGTTGACTCAACTCAAGCTGTTCTGTTAGCTCACAAACACAAATATTTTGTTTGTTTAGAACTAATTTAAGAATATTTAACCGAGTTTGGTCTGATAGACATTTAAAGAAATCGACTTGGTTGATCATATCTTCAACAGAATATATTCGTTATTGCAAATATACGGATATCCATATATAAATGCAATATCTTAATTTGACAATAAATTTACTATGACTGAATTAGTGAAGATCTACCATAACCCTGCATGTGGCACGTCACGCAATACTTTGGCACTCATTCGTCATGCCGGGCTTGAACCTCTCGTTATTGAATATTTAAAAACACCACCAAGTAAAGATGAGCTAATCCAACTCATTAAGGATTCAAACTTAACTGTACGTGAGGCAATCCGTAAAAATGTTGATCCCTATAAAGATTTAGAGATAGAACAAAACCATTGGACCGATGAACAGTTAATTGATTTTATGGTTCAGTACCCAATTTTAATTAATCGTCCATTTGTGGTTACACCAAAAGGCACACGACTTTGCCGCCCTTCTGAAGTGGTGCTCGACATTTTAGATTCAAAAAAATTAGGCTATTTTGCAAAAGAAGATGGCGAAGTGATTATTGACGAACAAGGTCGTCGTATAAAGTAATTGAAGATATTTATTAATATAAAAAGCTAAATGGCATGGAACCATTTAGCTTTTTTGAATGAAACGGATTAAAAATAGGATTTGATAAAAGGAAGCAGTTGCTCTCCTATTACCATGCCTAATAATCCGACTAACGCAACAAGAGGTGGAGCTGGTGACTTAACATTTAAAACGTAATATAAGACACCAACGAGCAACCCTACAGCCAAAGATAACAAGTACATTTTCATCGTACATACCTTAAGGAAGCAAGCCATTTAACGAAGCAGGTTCCCAAACTGTTTTATTTAAAATGCAAAACAAGAACATCCGAGTGCACCCCAGAAAGATTTTTTATCTTTATCATTTATAGGAACATCAAGCATCCATGAGTGGCTATGCCCATGCATGCCACAACTGCTAGCACATTCACACAATGCACTTTGTGACTGTAATGATTGATTCGAAGGTGCATTACGATTTTCGGATAAACGCCACTGACCACCAAAGCGTTTTACTGGCGACCATGTTGGAGATGCTGGTGGTGACGGCGGATCATCTTGCTTAAACTCAGCCCCTGCATATACCACTTTTCCGCCTAAAACAGTGAGTACAGACTCAATCCACTGGATGTCTTCTGCTTCAACCTTGAAGTAGTCATCGGACAATACGACCAGATCAGCAAGCTCACCTGCTGTGAGTGATCCTTTAACATCTTTTTCACCTGAGAACCAAGCCGAACCTTTAGTCCAGAGTTTGAGTGCTGTCTGACGGTCTAATAGATTTTTTTCATCATAGAGTGGCAAACCACCGACTGTTTTACCCGTACTTAGCCAATACAAACACACCCAAGGGTTATAGGATGCAACACGAGTCGCATCTGTCCCCGCACCCACAGGAACACCAAGTTCTAACATTTTCTTAACTGGTGGCGTTGCCTGAGCAGCCTCGGCACCATAGCGTTTCACGAAAATCTCACCTTGATATGCCATACGGTGTTGAATGGCGATACCACCACCCAATGCACCAATACGTTCGATATTACGCTCAGATACAGTTTCGGCATGGTCAATAATAAATCGAGTTGCAAATGGCTGTTTTGAATTGACGCGCTCAAATACATTGAGCAGACGATTAATACTTTCATCATAGGTTGCATGAATACGGAATGGCCATTTCTTTTCAGCCAAGTGCTCTACAATTGCTTCGAGTTCGCCTTCCATTTTTTCCGGTAAATCCGGACGTGGCTCATAGAAATCTTCAAAGTCACCTGCCGACCAAGTCAGGTTCTCACCTGCTCCATTCATTCTAAATAGCTCATCACCATCGCCCGGAAATGTCATTTCTGTCCAACGGCGATAATCATCAAGCTCTTGGCCTGCCTTCTGAGCAAATAGGTTATAAGCAATTCGCACTGTCATTTGATTTTGATCGTGCAATTGCTTAATTACGTCATAATCTTCAGGGTAGTTTTGACCACCACCACCTGCATCAATTGCTGAAGTAATACCTAATCGGTTCAACTCACGCATGAAATGACGAGTTGAATTGACTTGATCTTCAACTGGCAATTTCGGCGCTTTACCTAAGGTCGAATATAAAATCATAGCGGATGGAGTTGCCAGCAATAGACCAGTTGGCTCACCCTTTTCATCTCTTACAATCTTGCCACCCGGCGGGTCTGGCGTGTCTTTATTAAAGCCTAATACATCAAGCGCAGCTCGGTTCAACAAGGCACTGGCGTATAAATGTAAAACGAATACAGGAGTATCTGGCGCAGCTTTATTAATTTCTTCTAAAGTCGGTAAACGCTTTTCGGCAAACTGGAATTCAGTCCAACCACCAACCACACGAACCCATTGTGGAGCTGGCGTATTATCGGCTTGTTCTTTGAGTAAGCGTAATGCATCTGCAACGGATGGCACACCTTCCCAGCGCAGTTCCATATTGTAATTTAGGCCACCACGAATAATATGCAGATGACTGTCATTTAGACCCGGTATAACGCGACGACCATTTAAGTCTACGACTTTGCTTGTAGGTGTTGCGAGCTTCATAACCTCATCATTTGTGCCTGTGCGTACGACTTTACCGTCTGCAATCGCAATTGCTTGTACTTCGGGGTTCTGAGGATCTAGTGTTGTGATTTTACCGTTTATGAGTATGAGGTTTATTTCGGTCATTCTGAACTCCATTCTTGTGAATTATCGTTCTAAAAAATAAAGGTATAGCAACATATATATTTCATTATTCTTTTTGATTTTACACGACGGAGTCTGACCGTTTTACATCCAATAAGAGTAGTTAATTCTGTTACTTTTCTTTCGGGAAAAGTAACCAAAACCATTGCCATCTGCAAAACTCGTTCAATTACAATCTTTTCAGATTTTGTCCTGCCTCGAACAGTTGCAGATGGCTTTTCCACTTATCCAATATAGTCAAAAATCGAATAAATCAACTTAAATATTGAAATACCCTTAACTCAACTATTTCTTATTTTGCAGGAACTGGTGCAAGTACTTCGTGTTTTGATGTTGTACGTTCAGGCGCCTTATGTACCATCGTATAGGCATAGTCCACACCCATACCATAAGCACCAGAATGCTCGCGTACAATTGCCATAACTGCATCATACGTATCACGGTGTGCCCAATCACGTTGCCATTCGAGTAAGACTTGTTGCCAAGTTACTGGAACAACACCTGCTTGAATCATGCGTTGCATGGCATAGTCATGTGCCTCTTTCGATGTACCACCAGAAGCATCTGCGACCATGTAAATTTCGTAATCACCTTCAAGCATGGCACCAAAAGCAAAAGTGTTATTGCACACTTCAGTCCACAAACCTGAAACAATCACTTTTTTACGATTATTTTTTGCAAGCGAATCACGTACTTTTTGGTCATCCCATGAATTCATTGAAGTACGTTCTAGTAATGGAGCATCTGGAAATACATCTAAAAGTTCTGGATAGGTATGACCAGAGAAGCTTTCAGTTTCAACCGTGGTAATAGTGACAGGAATATTGAATGTTTTAGCTGCTTTTGCTAATCCTACAGTATTATTCTTTAATACTTGGCGATCTATTGACTGTACCCCAAAAGCCATTTGTGGCTGATGATCAATAAAAATAACCTGACAATTTGTTGGTGAAAGTTGTTCTAAAAGTGACTTATTCATGGGTAAACTCCATTATTCCTTATGAGTAATGCATTAAAATTGCTTACTGGTCATTATCAAAACAGATAAAAATGTAAAAGCATAGACAGCAAATCAGCACGAATCTGTATGCTGTACGAATACAATAAAATCAATGATTGCTTTTTAATTTTTATAGTTTAATCATTGATATATATTTTTTAACTTTTGCTTATCCATGGATCGATTAGACTGTATTTCCACTTTTGTAAGTGTCGTAGAACATGGGAATTTTAGTAGCGCAGCCAGAGCACTCGACATCTCACGTGACTTGGTTGCCAAACGTGTTTGCTACCTCGAAAATGACCTAAAAACTACACTGTTAACTCGAACCACAAGACAGATGAACCTCACCTCTTGTGGAGAAAAGTTTTATCAGCATAGCAAAGTCATTTTAAGTGAGTTTGAATGGGCTGCCTACGAAATTAGCTATAATCAGCAGTACCCAGAAGGCGAACTCAAGCTCAATACACCAATGTCTTTTAGCAATATTTTTCTTCAAAATATCATTTCAGATTTTATTGAGAAATATCCCAGCATCAAAATTGATTTATTCATGACTGATCAACTACTAGACATGAATAATAATAAATTTGATTTAACCATTCGCGTAGATGGCTCTCCTCCAAACTTAGCAAATAGTAAAATTTTAAATACCTATCAGCGCTATCTATATGCGACACCTGAGTATTTCAATCAGCATGGATTACCAGACTCATTAGAAGAACTTAAAGAACATAAGTTTCTGATTTACTATCAAGATAGTCGACATAAGAAATTGATTTTCCAAAAAGATCAAAAAGAAGTCTCTTTTAATTGCTTCCCAGTGATGACCTGTAATAATGGTGAATTATTATTAGATATGTGTCTAAAAGATCACGGTATCGTCTTTCTTCCAGAGTTTATTGCAGAGCCTTACTATAAAGAAGGTAAATTACAGAAATGTTTGGAGGACTATACCAGTCAACCACTTCACTTATATGTGACATGGCCAAACCGTAAAATTTTATCGAAGAAAGTAAAACTATTTATTGATTTTTTAACGCATCAGATCATGCCCGTAAAATAAGTGAACTGGGCCTTTTCGATAAGAATTGGCCCACTATTTTTTAGTTAGTTTAAATGGTTTCAATCTTCTTATTTTTAAATAAATTTAATAAATTTTGCTCTACTGTTGCTGTGCTGTCTTCTTCAATAAATGTCGTCGCGTAGTGTTCTAAATGCTCTTCCATCAATTGAGTGGCTCGTTTTTCATCACCTTGCTCAATGGCATTTAAAATTGCACGATGTTCATCTGCCGAACAATTATTATGTTTGGGAATTTCATATAACCCAATTAATAACGAAGTCCTTGCAATAAGCGTCTGCAAATAACTGGTCATAATTGTATTTTGATTTGCTTCAATCAGCTTTAAATGAAATTGACCTGATAGCTTAATCCACTCGGCCCAATTGCCAGCTAAACGCTCATGAGACTCTTGATCGACTAAACCTCGAAGCTCACTAAAATCTAGGTGATGTGACTTTTGAGCTAGCTTTTTTACAGTGGCGATTTCAAGCATGCTGCGTGCTTCAAAGACCTCTTTTGTTTCATGAGCACTATGTTTTGCGATGAGTGCTCCACGATTGGGCTGAATTTCGATGACCTTATCATGTGCAAGTTTGACAAAAACACGTCTTAACACTCCTCGCGTTACACCGAATGCTTCACACAAAGGTGCTTCAACTAAACGTGCGCCAGGGGCAAGTTGTCGATTTAAAATAGCATCTACAATAGCGTTATATATATGGTCATCAATTTCATCATTGCTCATTTCTACGGCTTTTTTTGGTGCATTCGATGGCATTGATTTCTCCATTTTTCATTAATGCTCCCTCTTTTTAGAACTTTATCTATTTTGAATAGTGTAAGTTTAACTTAAGCGTTTGGAAATATTTCTCTCATTCCCACAACAAATACACTGAACTGAATAATTCAATATTAGATCTCTAAATATCCATTTATACACCTAAATTTACTTAATTTTTATAAAAAATTAAGCACTTCTCATTTTATAAATCTGTCTCTTCATATCCAAAATTCATACCAGTTTAAATAACTCATAAGCGCTACTTCCTAAATTTGGCATAACTTTTGCTCAATTAAAATTGTGCACAATTTAAATATCATATTGTACACAATTTTAATTTCATTCTTTTAGACAGAAAAACAATGCTGCTGAAAGTGCCTCCATCTTAAGGAAGTGAGTTTTCAAGATGAATAATACCGAAGCAATAATTAAACCTTCTTATGATGCAAAACTGACAAATCAAGACTTAGCTCCTTTAAAAAAGCAAACATGGGGCGCTTATAATATTTTTGCTTTCTGGATGTCTGATGTTCATAGCGTCGGCGGTTATGTCATGGCTGGAAGCCTTTTTGCACTAGGGCTCAATAGCTGGCAGGTACTTTTATCTTTACTGATCGGCATTGCCATAGTTCAGTTTTTTACAAATCTCATTGCCAAGTCGAGCCAACAAACTGGCACGCCCTATCCTGTTATTTGCCGCGCTACCTTTGGCGTGCTTGGTGCAAATATTCCTGCCGTTATTCGCGGTCTAATTGCTGTTGCATGGTATGGCATTCAAACCTATTTGGCTTCAAGTGCTTTCTTATTGGTCATTTTAAAGTTCTTTCCAGAATGGTCGGTCTATGCCGATGTTTCGACTTATGGCTTTCTTGGACTTTCCTATTTAGGATGGGTTGGCTTCATGTTGCTTTGGCTACTGCAAGCGATTGTTTTTTGGTCTGGCATGGACAGCATTCGTAAATTCATTGACTGGGCAGGTCCAGCTGTCTACGTAGTGATGTTTGCGATGGCAGTCTGGCTCATCTGGAAAGCTGGATGGCAGAATATTGATTTAAACTTGAGCGGTGTTCAATACGACGGTTTTGCGGTTGTACCAGTCATGATTGGTGCTATTGCGCTTGTTGTTTCATATTTTTCAGGGCCGATGCTGAATTTTGGCGACTTCTCTCGTTATGGTAAAAGCTTTAACGCGATTAAAATGGGGAACTTTCTTGGGCTACCGATTAATTTCTTAGGCTTTTCTTTACTTACTGTAGTTTGTATTGCAGCAACACTTCCAGTGTATGGCAAGCTCATTACAGACCCTGTCGAGATGGTCGGTAAACTTGATAATACTTTTGTGGTGATTCTAGGTAGTTTGACCTTAATGATTGCCACCATCGGGATTAATATTGTTGCTAACTTTGTATCACCTGCCTTTGATTTTTCTAATGTTTCACCGAGCAAAATTAGCTGGCGCATGGGTGGAATGATTGCAGCAGTGGGTTCGATTTTTATCACTCCATGGAATTTGTTTAATAACCCTCAAGTGATCCATTACACCATTGATATTTTAGGTGCATTTATCGGTCCACTTTTTGGTGTATTGCTAGCCGATTTTTACCTCGTTAAAAAACAGAAAATCGTGGTAGATGATTTATATACATTAGATACCAAAGGTTTGTATTGGTACAAAAATGGTTATAACCACTCTGCCTTTTATGCCTTAATTCCAGCTTCATTAATTCCTATTTTATGTGTGCTGTTACCACAATTATCTGCTCTTGCTAATTTCACATGGTTTATTGGGATGGGATTCGGTTTTGTGATTTACCGATTTCTTAACCAACCGATTGCCCATGCTAAATCGGCAATGACTAAGGTAAAAGTACAATGAAAATTAAAATTATTAATCCTAATACTACTCAAAGCATGACTGACAAAATTGCAGCATCAGCAAAGATAGTCGCAAATTCTGATACTCAAATTATTGCTGTGAGTCCTCAAATGGGCCCAGCAACGATTGAAAGTTATTATGATGAAGCCCTAAGTGCAGTAGGTGTGCTGGAGGAAATTCGCCAAGGTGAACTTCTAGGTGTAAATGCTTATGTTATTGCGTGTTTTGGTGACCCTGCCCTTTATGCTGCCCGTGAAATGACTTCAGCACCTGTGATTGGGATTGCAGAAGCAGCGATGCGAACTGCAAGTTATGTAAGTACTGGTTTTAGTGTGGTCACAACCTTACAACGCACAGTAAATATGAGTTGGCATCTGGTTCATCGCTATGGGGCTACACCATTTTGCAAAAATGTTCGAGCTTGTGACATTGCAGTTGAAGAATTGGAGCTTCCTGACTCAGATGCTTATCGAACCATACGAGATGAGTGCAAAAAAGCACTAGTAGAAGATAAAAGCGATGCGATTGTTTTGGGCTGTGCAGGTATGAGTGATTTATGTCTAAAGCTACAAAACGAATTGGGAGTGATTGTTATTGACGGCGTTGCAGCAGCAGTTAAACAAGCTGAAATGTTAGTTCATTTAAATTTAAAAACCAGCAAAGTTGGTGATTGGGCCTCACCTCCTGTAAAGAGTTACACAGGCATATTGTCGGGGTTTGGAATGCGCTAAAGCGTTATTGTTTCAATTCCAACTCAAAACGCTGCGTTGGAATTGAAACGGCTGAAAACTAAAGAATTAAACTTCAGCTAACTCTGGCTGTTGTTCATTTTTATAAAATGGCACATCACCGTTAATAGTTGCACGGTGCATGATGCGATGAGCATCGCCATAATCAAATAATGCTTTATGTTGTGTGCAACGGTTATCCCAAATCGCGATATCACCATCTTGCCACTTCCAGCGTAAATGAAATTGCTCTTGGGTCGCATGTTCAAACAAGAAATTAAGCAGCTGCTCACTTTCTTGTTCAGGTAACTCATTAATTCGAGTGGTAAAACCCTCGCTTACAAACAACAAAGGCTCACCTGTAACCGGATGGGTACGCACCACTGGGTGAACCACTGGTGGGTTACGCTTAAATGTTTGCAAAAGCTTTTCACGTTCTTCTTCGTTATGGGCAAAACGTTCAAGTGGAAAAGACTTACGAATATCGTGTGTTGCAGTTAAGCCACGTAATTTTTGCTGTAACTCAAGCGGAAGCCCTTTAAAAGCTGCGGTATTGCTCGACCACAACGTGTCACCCCCTACAGGTGGAATTTTAATGGCTTGCAACACACAACCTAAAGGTGGATTTTTACTAAAAGTCACATCTGTGTGCCAAAGTTCATTGTCACGCAAATCTTGTTTCCAGCTATCGAGCACCATCACTTCAGGTACATCTTCAATTGAAGGATAAATTGGGTGCACATGTAAGCTGCCAAAACTGCGTGCCAAGTCTGCTTGTGCTTGCGGTGCTAATTGTTGCTTTCGAAAAAAAATGACCTGATGATCAAGCAAAGCCTGCTGGATTTGTTGCGTTGTCTGTTCATTTAACGCATTCAAATCAATATCGTGAATAATTGCGCCAATGGTAGGCTTGATCACTTCAATATTTAAGTTTGCTACTTCTGTATTCATCTTCTTTACTACAACTGCTGACCATACCAAGGAGAAAACTGTTTTTGTAACCAACGTAAAAACAGCTCAAAACTAACTGCGACAATCGCAATCACAATAATGCCCAAAATCACCGTATCGGTAATTAAGAACTGTGCTGCCGATTGCACCATAAAACCAATACCACGATCTGCTGCAACCAACTCTGCTGCAACTAATGTTGACCAACCTACCCCAAGACCAATACGAATACCGGTAATAATATGAGGTAAAGCTGTTGGTAAAATGACATGCCAAAATACTTGTGTCTGACTTGCTCCTAGCGACAGTGCAGCACGTTCACGATTAAGCTGATGGCTTAACACACCATGCGCACTACTAATGATGACAGGCGCCAAAATCGAGAAGAAAATCAAAAGCACTTTTGTGGTTTCGCCAATACCGAACCAAATTACGAGTAAGGGTAAATAAGCTAACGGCGGAATTGGACGTAATAATTCAACCAAAGGATCTAGAACAGCACGAACCCATTTGTTCAGGCCCATCCATAAGCCCAGTGGTACGCCAATCACCACGGCAGCAATCAAAGCCAAAAACACACGAGAGATACTGGCTGCCAAGTGTTGCCACAAAGTAGCCTTCATAAAGCCTTCTTGGCTGACCGATATAAATTTTTGCCAGACTGCTTGTGGGCTCGGTAAAAACAGTTCAGGTACGACATGCAAAGCAGTAATGAGGAACCAGAGCGCAACAACGCTTCCTACACTAATTATGCTAACTGCCAAAGTGCGATGCTTCTCAAAAAATGACGATAGAAATGAAGCATTTTCTGTTTGTACATCTGGCTTAAGTTTTAGCCCTGCTTTGTCATATTCATAGACGTTATCTTTAGTACTCATGTGGTTAACGCCTCCTTACCGCTTTGTTTTTGTGCCCTTAAGCTTTCAAACAGCTGCTCTCTGAGCTGAATAAATTGAGGGTCCGATTTAATTGAGCGAATAGACTCGCCCTGACGATATCGATTAGCAAAATCGAGATGTAGAGTTTCTACAATTTTGCCTGGATGCGCTGTCATCAGAACTAACTGATTGCTGAGCAATAATGCTTCTTCAATGTCATGAGTAATTAAAAAGAAACTTTTATTTTGTTGAATCCATAAATCGAGCACTAACTGCTGCATGTTTTCACGCGTAAAAGCATCTAATGCCGCAAAAGGTTCATCTAATAAAATAAACGGCGCGTGGCTGATCAAAGCTCTGGCAATACCAACACGTTGTTTCATACCACCGGAAAGTTCCCAAATATTAGCTTTTTCAACGTGACTTAAACCTACAATTTTTAAAATTGCGTTCACTTGAGCTTCGATATCCGCGCGCTTTAAACCTTTTAACTGCAAAGCGAAGCCAACATTATCTGCAACATTCAACCAAGGAAGGAGTGCATGATCCTGAAACACGACAGCGCGGGTTACATCTGGTCCATTTACTACTTCATGATTTACAAGCACATCACCTAAACTCGGCTTTTGAAACCCTGCCAAGATATTAAGCAAAGTTGTTTTGCCACAACCTGACTCGCCCAAAATCACGGTTAAAGAACCTTCTTCAATCGTTAGGTTAATGTCTTGTAAAACTGGCTTTTGCTGTTTAGGAAAAGTCAGATGAATATGTTTGGCTTCTAGTACACTCATGACAACTCCTTAAGGCTGCAAAAATGAAGAATTCACATTGCCTTTATAATCGGCTTTAAGTTGATCGACCTTGCCCTGACCTTTTAAGAACTTCGCTGTATCAAAAATATTTTGCGCAAATTCACCATCTAACGTTTGTTTTTGCTGAGCGTGGTCTAGGTAAATATTTCCACTTAATAAAAGCGGGATATCTTTTGGATCAGAACCTGTGAGCTGCGCAATTTTTTGCACGTTATCGGCATCTTTAACGTAAGCAGCTGGATCTTGATTATATTTTTCAAGCTGCTCAAGCGTAGTTTTAACAAAAGCTTTTAAGAAATCAGGATTTTTCTCTGCAAAGTCTTTTCGTACAACCCATAAGTCATAAGTTGGAGCACCCCACTCACCGACTTGTTTTGAGTCAGTTAAAACCGTACCAGATGCTTTGGCTTTACTTAAAGCAGGTTCCCACACATATGCTGCATCAATATCACCACGTTCCCAAGCAGCTGAAATTTCAGGTGGGCGCAAGTTAATAATTTTTACTTTGTCTTCTGGAATGTTCCAATGTTTAAGTGCAGACAAAAGACTGTAATGTGTAGTTGAAACAAACGGTACAGCAATGGTTTTGCCAATTAAATCTTGAGGAGTTTTAATGCCTGATTTATTACTCACTACGAGTGCTTCAGACGCACCAAGTTTTGAAGTAATTAAGAATACTTCAATCGGTAAATCACGGCTTGCCGCGGCAGCAAGTGGGCTTGAGCCAATATTGCCAAGTACAACATCACCTGAAGCAAGTGCGTTTACAACATCTGAACCCGCATCAAATTTTTTCCATTGAATATTACGTTGGCTATGTTTTTCATATTCCCCATTGGCCTGCGCAACTTTGCTTGGGTCCACCCCTGTTTGGTAGGCAATCACGACAGGTTTGCTGTCGCGAACTGAAGCACTTGTATTATTGTCTTTCTTATTTTGCCATACGATAAATGCAACAATTGCTACAACCACAATTGCCGTGATAATCAACGGTTTGGTCTTTGTGCTCATAATTTCATGATCTTTCAATAATATAAGCTCATGGTATGCAGCTGGCTTTATAATGAAAAATAAAAAAATATGAGTTGCTTATCTATTTTTGATAAATAACTTTTTCATATAAGTTTTTATCTTTTGGTAAAAAGCAAATATCAACCAAACTTACAGGTTAGCCATAAAATTAAAATACTTATATATCAATAATTAAAAAGGATATTCAAAAAACACATGATGAGAAAAACCTGACACACCTACTCTAATTATCTTATCCTACTCATTTCATCATTTTTATTTTTGCTTATCGCATCCAGAGTTTTGCATCTCATTAATTTTCATTCTTTTATATAAAGTACAGATTTTATTATCTTTTTATCTTAAATCTTCTGCAAATATTAAGATTTGGACAAATCTTTTTCTGGTTTATACATGAGGCAAATTTAATTTTTATTTTTATTTTTAAGAGGAGAAATAATCCCTTGTTTAAACGTCCCACAACTTTCAAAAAAATATTCATCGCGACGACTTTGATTACATTCAGCCTCTCAAGTCATGCAGCCCTTACTTTTGGTAATGCTGAAGAAGGTCAACTTAAAGTGAGTGGTACTGTCCGAGCTAAATATGTTTATGATTTTGACTCTGATCCCACTACCAGTAAATTTTCCTTTAATGACGCGGTCTTATGGCTAGATTACAACTCCCCGAAATGGATAGGTCGCCTAGATTATCGGGTTTATGAATATTACGGGCGTTTAGGCGATGCCAATTGGCTTACCGATGCGTGGTTGGGTTATAAAATTAATGACAAAAGTAAAATTATTGCTGGCTTAAACCCAGTTCCTTTTGGCTTGGGTCGCTTTTGGGGAAATACTTATTATTTAGGCATTGCCAATAGTGCAGGTTGGGAAGATGTACATAACCTTGGGGTGAAATATGATTTCAATGATGGAATCAATGAAGCACAACTCGCCTTTTATCCTACCGATGGTGGAACCTATAGAGGTAAAAGCAAAGACTCGAGTCGATTTAGTATCAATCCTGTCAATGCGGATGACTCAGTACCACAAGGCACCAATACCAAAGAAAAGAACTCGATTGTTGTTCGCGGTGCTCATACCTTTAAAAATGTCTTAGGCCAAGAAAATTTCTCTACCCAACTGGGCGCCTCTCTTTGGTACTCCACCATTGAAAATAAACGTTCAGGGCAAGATGGCGATCGCCAAGTCTATTCAGTTTTTAGCAATACCAATTACAATCAATGGAATTTACAGCTTTTGGCTGGTTATCAAGACATTGATAATGCCGATGCCCAATATAAAGACCATCTAACTTTGGGTGGTTTCGATTATTCATTTAACTCTGCAACCAAAGGTCAGATTTATTCAGCAGAACTGAGCTATCTATTCCCTCAGCAGTTTGGTCCAATTACCTCTGTTCGCCCTTACCTCAACTATAGTTCTTATCGAAAAGAGCAAGATGGCTTTAAAGATTCAACTCGTTTTATTCCCGGCATTGCCTTTAACTATCAAAAATTGACAGTACAAGCCGAGTTGCTGATGGGTAAACACGATCCATATCTAGGAGATAGCGAAGGTCTAGCGGCTGGTGGAAGCAATGATAAATGGAATAAAAAAGCTTTTGTAATTTTTGCTTATTACTTCTAATTCTTAAAACAAAGGCCAACAGATGTTGGCCTTTATTTTATTTAGAGATTTATTTTCACTCTAATCAATTACCGGTGAATTGTTGAGAGGAAGTTCTGTTTTATCTTCATCAATCACATCAACATCTTGGGCGGTAGGCTCAAACTTAATCAGTAGCCCAATCACAATTAAAGGAATAAATGCAAAGATAGAAATAATTAGGTAAACATCGGTTTTATAGCCCGCCATCCAAATCGGTAAAACAAACAAAGCAATGGCTTGAGCAACCCCCGTTACCGCACGGTTAAAGCCGACACCAACGCCACGAATCGAAGCTGGATAAGCCATGGTTGGATACACCATCATTTGTGCCCCAGGTCCAAAGCCTTCGGCAAAAAGCCATAAACCGAGCATGCCAATTGCGGTATAGAGTAAAAAGCTATTACCAGGTTCACCAATTAATGCTAAGGCAATGAGGGCTATAAACTGGAGTAAAAAGCCTGTAAGCAACACATGACGAGATTTAAATCTACTGGCAACAAATACGCCTAACAGTCCTCCCGTAAATGCAAATAGTAAATTGAGTCCGAGCGTGGTGGTAATGGTCGTCAAAACATCGGTATGAAAGAAACGCGTTAAAATAGAAGGCAAAAAGAAGGCAATGGTCGTGTACTGAAATGCCACCGAAATGTGAATCACAATTGCCACAATCGTTCTTGGCAAATAGGTTTTATTAAATAAAACTGCGAAACCCTCGCGCTTTTTCTTTTCAGCGGTTCTTTCTACTTTTTCAACTGTAGCGACTGCATGAATTGCATAGGACTCTTGGAGAACTTTAGCTGCGCCTTTTAAATCGCCTTGGTTTGCAAGCCAAATGGGTGACTCAGTTAAATATTTACCGCGAATAAAAATAATGAGTAACGCTGGCACTGCTCCGAAAATTAAAGATGCTCGCCATAACCAGTTGCTATGCTCAGGGGGTAAAAGAAAATAAAGCGCTAGAACTAGACCAAAACAGACCGAAGAAGCGGCGTACCACATTGGGCACCATGCAGCTAAACGCGCTGCCTTGTTGCTACTACCGTTAAACTTGGAAAACTCAGATAAGTATGACATTGCCACAGGCAAATCAATCCCAACACTAATTCCCATAATAAATCGAGCTAAAATCAATACCCATACATTCGGTGCAAAGCCTGCGACAATTGCAGCAATGACAAACAGCACCATGTCCGCCATAAAGACCCGATAACGGCCAATTTTATCGGTTAGCCAACCACCAATCAGGTTACCCACAATGGTTCCGCAGACAATTGCTGAAGCCACCACGCCAGTCATGACAGGGCTTAAAGAAAACTCTGAGATAACTTGCTCAATACCAAAGGACAGCGTTGTTAAATCATAGGCATCAATAAACACCCCAATTAGTGCCAACCAAATAACTTTATTCGATTTACCCTTCCCTGCAAATTTTGAAATTAATTGTGAAACATCATCGGGAGATTTAATTTCATAACGGTGGTTATGATCGAGTTCTTGTGTGCTCACTTAATAATTCCTGTATTTTAATCACAGAAACAAAATAATAATTATTCACATCATATAAAAACAAATTAATCTGATGTTTTAATCTTAATTATAGAATTATCTTTTCATTATTAACTCATCAATAAAACCGATATAAAAATAAAAGCTGGCATTTAACCAGCTTTTATTTAAAGGTTTTCCAAAATATTAACTCGCCTCAGCAAGTTTTAACTCTTTTAGATTGCGATATTTTGCACCGCGGTGATTTTCGGGTAAATATGGCCCGGCACCAAATAGTTTTTCTCTTAATGTTCCTGGTGCATATGAGGTTTGATATACCCCTCGTTTTTGCAACTCTGGCACAATAAACTCAACCACATCGGCAAAGGTTTGATGAGCCAAAATATAGGCAAGGTTAAAGCCATCAATATCGGTATCTTCAACCCATTGTTGTAAAGCATCTGAAACGGTTTCTGCCGAACCCACCAATACTGGTCCATTACCACCTAAGCTGTTCCAGTTTGCAATTTCTTCAATGGTCCAAACACGCTCTGGATCTGCATTTACATAAGAGTCTAATAAAGATTGAATGGCGTTGGTTTGAATATATTCAACTTTATCGGTCGGCTGATATTGTGAAAAATCAACACCCGACCAGCCAGACAGCAATGTTAAAGCGCCATCATAGCTTCCATAGCTTTGATATTCTTTAAACTTAGCCTGTGCTTTTGCATCGGTTTCATCAGTGACAATCGACAAAAGTGCATAAATTTTAACTGAGTACGGGTCTCGGCCTTCTTGAGCTAGTTTTTGGCGAATGCCCTGTACCACTTTTTTAGTGGCAATTTTAGACGGCGCTGCTATGAATACGCACTCAGCATTTTGACTGGCAAACTTCTGGCCGCGTGATGACGCGCCTGCTTGGTAGAGTACTGGCGTTCGCTGCGGTGATGGTTCACAAATATGGATACCCGGTACAGTAAAGTATTTACCCTCGTGCTGAATTGGATGCACTTTTTTATGGTCAGCAAAAATACCGCTTTCACGGTCACGAAGTACCGAACCTTCTTCCCAAGAACCTTCCCAAAGTTTGTAAAGGACTTCTAAGTACTCATCAGCAATATCATAACGATTGTCATGATTAACCTGAGTTTTTAGGCCCAAGTTTTTCGAACCACTTTCCAAATAAGAGGTCACGATATTCCAACCAACTCGCCCTTTGGTTAAATGGTCTAGCGTGCTAATACGTCTAGCAAAAGGATAAGGATGTTCAAAAGAAATCGAAGTCGTGACACCAAAACCCAAGTGCTTTGTGACTGCCGCCATCGCCGGCACAATCTGTAGCGGATCATTGACTGGAACTTGTACTGCACCGGTTAAGGCATGTTCAGCACTTTGATGATAAACGTCATAAATACCAAGCACATCTGCAATAAAAATACCGTCAAAAAAACCACGCTCAAGAATTTGAGCTAAATCTGTCCAATATTCTAAATCTTTATATTCAACAGATCGATCTTGAGGATGCCTCCATAATCCAGGAGATTGGTGGGCAATACAATTCATTTCAAAAGCATTAAAACTAATTTTCTTAGTCATAAAATATTCGCCAGCATTTTATTTAATTTTTATACTAAAGCAATTTTTAGGTTTTCTTTATAATATAAACCCCAAACAAAATATGATTTTATTCTAATAGGTTTTTACAATTTATTTTAAGAAATAAAATAATATTAAGCCACTAAAAATAGCAGCTTAATATCTAAAACTATAGTTTATTGTTTAGCAGCATTCCCTATTCGCCATTGATACGGCGGCAATGTGCCGTTTACACTAAAATCACCCACAATTCGATTTTTAAATACTCTCGGGTTATGGGAAGATAAAGTTCGTACATTACGCCAGTATCGATCTAGGCCTAAATCTTTGTCTGTTGCAGAAGCACCTAAAGCATCAAATAAAATTGTAGAAGCATTTAAAATTAGATCGGTAATGACCGTTTGAGACTGTGCACTTTCAAGCTCGGCAAGTGCATTTTGCTCTTCTTCCAGCTGCTCATTGTTTTGAAATGCAGCCAAATAAGTACGTTGTAAGCTTTGTGCGACTTTTTCAACAATCGCTCCTGCACTGTAAGCTGCACCACGAATTTGGCCTACGACTTGTAAAATTTGCGGATCCTGTTTTACAAATTGGGCATTCGCATGCGTATAGTTTCGAGTACGTTTAGCAACAGCTTGAGAAACATCATAGGTTGCAGCACGCCCTAGGCCAGTAATAATTGCCAATTGAACCAGTTGATAGTAAGCCGCTGAATATTTAAAACGGTCATCATCAGGTAAAATTTCAGTTTCGTCGACCAATACGTCATGGAAATATGCTGTACCACTCGCGGTAAGTTGCTGACCAAAGCCATTCCAGTCATCAACAATTTCGACACCTTCATCTTCACGGCGAACAACGACTGAGCCAGATTCACCCTTTAAATCTGTTACACCAACATCCACCCAGTCTGCATATAGGCTACCAGTGGTGTAATATTTTTTACCTTTAACGCGAATTCTTCCTTCACTGTCTCGATATAAATGAGTTTCGAACTGATCAATTGACTCTTTCCCGCCTTCAGACCAGGCACTGCCTACTGTTTCCCCATTTGCAATTCGGCTAAGCCAACGCTGTTGAAACGCTTTGTCTTTACTTACCAACACATCTTCAGTGAAACCAAAATGCACACGCAAAGCTTGCGGTAAGTTTGAGTCTGCCTCTGCAAGTTCAATAAGTAATGCAAATAGTTCAGGAATGGTTGCATCAAAGCCACCATGAGCTTTGGGAAGTCTTAATCGTGTAAAGCCAATATCTTTGAGCCACTGAAGTTGTTCATAAGGCAAAATATGCTGCTGCTCACGGATTAAAGCCCCTTCTTTAATACGGGCAAAAGTTGGTCTGAAGTTTTTTGCTAATTCATCATAACGTTCAGAAGGTCCTTGTCCCCACACCCGAGAAATGATTGAAGCCTGACTAAGTGCAGCATGCGTTAGTGAACCGAGATGATGCTCAAAATTTAAATTTGTCATTTATGTAAAACCAATATTGCTTTGCTTTTACCATAAAATATTTATTTCACATGAAAACGATTATTTTTTTATAACTGTATTCATTCTTTATATAACGCCAGAAAACACCTGCCAACACTAAGCTAACTCTTTCTTATGAAGACTATACTGACTTTGCAATAAGGTTTGCATATATTCTGAATAGACAGATAATTTCTCGAAAATATGCTCTGAATAGAACATATCATCAATTAAATGTGTCATTTGAGGTGTTGTGAAGGTATCGCACAACCCTACAAGCTCCGCATTCATTTGGGCAAATTGTGCACATAATTTCACATAAGTTTCATCTTTATTTTTAAATAATAATTTCTTCATTTCTAAGTCTTTTATATCTTTTAAATCATCGCTTTGTTTGGGATTAATCCAATAAATTTTGACTTTTAAGAACTGTTCCAACTCTTTTAAATGTTCTAAATCTAGGTCTAAGCCTGTAATTAAAAAAACCGTTGAGAGATCACTTCGACACAGTGCTTTGATTAAGCTTAAATAAATAAACTCAACTTCATTAAGCTCTGCAAGTTCCACATCTATATAAATTTTTAGACTTTCTAAAACTTCATCTACTTTAAAGAGTACTTTCTTTTCAGCTTGGTAATATTTATTAAGAATAGAAAGCACAGGCACAGTTGCAGGCGTTGTATAAATAGCGGCTTTGTTTAAGTTAGCAAAAATAAATGGTGAAAATAGATAAGCCACACTGCTTTGCTGTGGCTCAATATGAGATTGAATTAAATATATAGTTTCAGATTTAGAAAAGTCTCTGAGTACTTTTGCTCTTAATAAAGTGGCTTCAAAATTAACATAGGTCTGCTCTAGCTGAGCCAAGATAGATATAGGAATAGGCTGATTTTTAATAATTTTATGCAGGACATTGAGTTGAGAAGTAATAAACATTTTTTAACATCCAAGCTATTTTAGAAGAGCTACACTTAAATCAGGTCTTTAATAACCTACGTAACAACCAGACCTCAAACAAAACCACAAGGGAATAAAAAAGAAGTAATTTATCCTGCGCTTATATAAAACCAAAGTCGCATTGATGTTGCTTATAACGATGATTTTGGCCATTCGTAAATCTTGTTCATTTATTTTGGACTTTAGGTGAATGGATATATAGCTACAGATAATTGAAAAAAAACTATAGCACACCTCACAATTGCGCCAAGCTGTTATAGTTTTATAAAAAATTTCTGTATCTACATATACAAAACTTGCGAGTGCATGATTAAGAAAACTTCTTAAGGTAGGTAGTTTTCATGAAGCAATCTATGGTGCATCGTCAGATATTTCATCAATGTTTCAATGCAACATGCATTTTTACAAATGCAACATCAAGCATAAACTTTGTTAACAGATTGAGAACAATCAATCAGTCTATTCTCTTGAAATATCAAGCAATTATATTGCTTTACCCTGTTGGCATTTTACTTGCTAAGAACATTTATCGCAGAAGTAAGTTTAATCCTCAGAATACTTTGTTGCCTGAAAATAAGTATTTAACTCTTTTAACCATCATCAGCTAGTTCACAGGGGGAAAGTATATGAGCCTCGGTCTAACCGCTCTAGAATTAGCGCGAATACAATTTGCTTTTACAGTATCCTTCCATATTATTTTTCCGGCTACTTCTATCGGTCTTGCCTGCTTTTTAGCAGTGTTAGAGTGGAAGTGGTTAAGAACCCAAAACCCGATTTATAAAGATCTATTTAAATACTGGATTAAGATCTTTGCCGTTGCCTTTGGTATGGGTGTGGTTTCGGGCGTGGTCATGAGTTATCAGTTCGGTACGAACTGGAGTGAATTTTCACGTGTCGCCGGTAGTATTACGGGACCTCTACTCACCTATGAAGTCTTGAGTGCCTTCTTCTTAGAAGCTGGTTTCTTAGGCATTATGTTATTTGGTTGGGGACGTGTTGGTCCTCGCGCCCATTTCTTCGCAACACTTATGGTTGCCATCGGAACATGTATTTCCATGTTCTGGATTTTATCTTCTAATAGCTGGATGCAGACCCCTCAAGGCTTTGCAATCGAAAACGGTATTATTGTACCAAAAGACTGGTTTGCAATTGTCTTTAACCCATCCTTCCCTTACCGCTTTGCCCACATGGGTGCGGCTGCCTTCTTGGTTTCATCATTATTGGTGGTCGGAACCTCTGCATGGCATTTAGTAAAAGGCCGCCGTGATGAATTGGTGAAAAAATCATTTTCGATGGGTCTTTGGATGGTGCTTGTGACTTCATGTTTACAAGTAGTGATTGGCGATAACCACGGGTTAAATACTCGTGAACATCAACCTGCCAAAATTGCTGCAATGGAGGGCCACTGGGAAACCAATCATAATGAGCCTATGCCACTATTGCTATTTGCAATTCCAGATATGAAAGAGGAACGTAACCACTTTGAAGTGGGTGTTCCTTATTTAGGTAGTTTAATTTTAACGCATAGCTTAGATGGACAAGTCACGGGTTTAAAAGATTTCGTACCTGAAGACCGTCCAAATTCCACCATCATTTTCTGGAGTTTCCGTGTAATGGTGGGGCTTGGTGTACTTATGGTCACCCTGTCACTCATTGCGCTTTGGCTACGTAAACGCGGAAAACTCTATGAAACCTCATGGTTTCATAAATTTGCCTTAATGATGGGTCCGGCGGGTTATGTTGCAATGCTTGCTGGTTGGATTACTACCGAAGTAGGCCGTCAACCGTGGGTGGTATATGGCATTATGCGAACTAAAGACGGTCTATCGCATACGGTTTCCGCAGAACAAGTCGGCCTGAGTCTCTTTATTTTTGTAGTGGTGTATACCATCGTTTTTGGTAGCGGTATTTACTACACCTTAAAACTGATTAATAAAGGCCCTGTATTTATCGATACGCCAAATATTGAATCTGGTGGCGTTGGGCACTTTAAAACACCAATGCGTCCACTTAGTGCAGTCGATGAAAATATTGACAGCAAACAAAACTCTGGGGAGAACCGTCATGATTGATCTTTCTTTAATATGGGTCGGTATTATCGGTTTAGGTGTGATGATTTACGTGGTCATGGATGGCTTCGACTTAGGGATCGGGATTATGTTCCCATTCATTAAGAACAGCCAAGAACGTGATGTAATGATGAATACCGTCGCCCCTGTCTGGGATGGTAATGAAACATGGATGGTACTCGGTGGTGCGGGTCTATATGCAGCATTTCCACTGGTCTATTCAACGGTTTTATCAGCGTTATATTTACCGATTATTTTCATGGTGATTGCCCTAATTTTCCGTGGCGTTGCTTTTGAATTCCGTTTTAAAGCTCATCGTACCAAGCATCTTTGGGACTTGGCTTTTATTTGGGGTTCAGTTTTAACCAGCTTCCTACAAGGGATTATTTTAGGTGCTTATATTCAAGGGATTAAAACTGAAAATGGTATTTATGCAGGTGGCTCTCTGGACTGGTTAACACCGTTTACCATCTTTACAGGTATTGGTGTAGTTGCGATGTATGCAACTTTAGGATGTGGCTGGCTCATTTTAAAAACTGAAAAAGGCTTGCAGCAACGCATGTATGAGCTTATGCCAAAGCTCATTATTGCACTGCTCATTATTTTTGGTGGCGTGAGTTTATATACGCCGTTAACTCATCCTGAAATTGCAGATCGCTGGTTCTCTTTACCAAACCTTTACTATTTTAGCCCAGTTCCTATTTTGGTCTTATTATTTGTTGGTCTGATTTTATCAGCTTGTAAGAAGCAAGATCATGACCTCAAACCATTTGCGTATACATTGGCGCTGGTTTTCCTTGCATTTACAGGCTTCGTCATTAGTTTATGGCCCTATATTATTCCGCCATCAGTGACTATTTGGCAGGCCGCGGCACCTCACTCAAGCCAGATGTTTGCTTTAGTCGGCGCTCTTATTTTAATCCCGATCATTATTGCTTACACCATTGTGTCTTATTGGGTATTTAGAGACAAAGTTCGTGTAGGTGATGAAGGTTATCATTAAGTATGGAGGGTTTTATGAAAAAGTCATCCGTTAAACTTAATCAAACTCAATGGTTTATTCTGTTATGGCTGGGCGGTTTTTTAGCCTTAGCTGTGATTGCAGGATTGTTTAAAGTGATATTGATTTATGCCGCCCCGTACTTAAAGTAAATCTATCGTTCTAAACAAATGCCGTTTGTAGATTCTGCAAACGGCATTTATTATTGAGTAAGCGCTTCTTTTATTTTGTCATTTTTGGCAGCCAATACATGTATAAATCAGAACAACTTGCCCATAGTATTCGCCAACTCATTGAGAGCGGCACTTTAAATGCGCATGAAAAACTACCTTCATTAAGAGATCAGGTACAACGCTCTGGCTTTAGTTTAATGACTGTAATGAATGCTTACCAAGAACTTGAATCTCAAGGGCTCATTTATTCAAAAGAAAAATCGGGTTATTTCGTTGCCGAGCAAATTGCTCTTAAACCTTTAGAACAGTATTCGGTTGTTTCACTTAACTCTAAAATTGAAATTAATTCTTTAGTTTTTAAATATCTCAAATCGATTCAACATGAATCTGTCATACCTTTTGGCTCAGCTTTTCCAGACAGTCAGCTTTTAACAGCACCCAAACTCATCCAAATTATGGGACAGCTTGCGCGTCAAAGACAAAGCTACGATCAAACCACAAGCCTACCTCCGGGTAATTTAGCGTTAAGAAAACTGATTGCTCAGCGCTACTGTATGCAAGGCATACAGACCGACCCCGATGACATTGTCATTACATCTGGTGGATTAGATGCACTGAACCTTTCTTTGCAAGCAGTTGCTCAGCCGGGCGATTATATTTTATTACAACAAAACGTATTTTATGGCGCTTGGCAGGCAGCAGAACGTTTAGGCCTAAAAGTCATTACGATTCCTGAACATCCGCAACATGGTTTTGATCTAGAGGCTTTTGAACAGGTTATTCAAACCTATCCTATCAAGGTGTGTTGGCTCATGCTAAATAGCCATAACCCAATTGGTTTTACCGTTAGCGATGACATTAAATATAAAATTGCCAAGTTACTTCACGAACACCAAATTTATTTGATTGAAGATGATGTCTATGAAGAGCTTTTTTATGGCGGCCAAAAACCACTTTCAATGAAGTATTTTGACCAGCAAAATCTGGTACTGCACTGCTCTTCTTTTTCTAAAACTTTAGGTGCAGGTTTTCGGGTCGGTTGGGTCTATGCAGGTAAATTTTCGGACCATATTCAACACTTACAGCTCATGAGTACCATTTCAGTAAATGCACTCATTCAAAATGCATTGGTTGAGTTTTTGTCTCATCATCATTATGAAAAGCACTTGCGTACACTTAGGCTTTCCCTTGAACGTTATAAAAAGCAGTTTTATCACTACTTAAAGCAGCATTTACCGAGCTCTTGCGAAGTGTATTACTACCCAAGTGGCTATTTTCTATGGGTCAAACTTCCTAGTACGCTAGACAGTATGCAAGTTTATGAAGCGTTGATTCAGCAAGATATTGGCGTTGCGCCAAGCCCTTTGTTTAGTGTTTTACCTGCACAGCAGCATTATTTGAGAATTAACTGTTCTTTTGAATGGAACACTAAAATTCAAAATGCATTAGATCAGGTTATCAAAACCATTCAACAAAGAGTTGAAGCAAGTCTCTAAAGAAATGCTTCGACCTAAGCACAATTTTATAGTCTTTATTTTGTGTTAACTTTATAGTTCAAATCTATATTTTTAAGGGAAACAGGTTCAAAGGATTAATATGGAAATTGATGAAGAACTCACCCTTAAAAAAATACAGATTTTTTTAGCTTTTATGCGCTGCGGTAACTTGTCTAAAACAGCCACAGAAATGCAGTTGAGTAATGTCAGTGTTCATAAAGCTCTGCATTCCTTAGAAAGTGCTTTACGTTGTCCTCTTTTTAAAAATGAAGGACGCAATCTCATTCCTTTAAAAAGTGCTTATGTATTTGAAGAACGTGCACAAAAAATCGTACAAGACATTTTTATTACCGTAAATAAAACCAGAGAAGCCGCTGGCTTTGCAGCCAAGGTTTTACATTTAGGGTCTCTTTATTCTTTGACGGTAAATACGATTCCAAATGTGATTAGTGGTCTCAAACTCAGACGTAGTGAGCTTGATATTCAACTATTACTCAGCTCAAATCAGGACTTAGTGAAAAAGCTGAAAGCCACGGAGCTGGATGCGATTATCGTGGCTTTAAATGAAACCACTCAAGATGATGACTTTGAAATTTTGCCGATGTTTTCAGATGACATTTTTTTGGCCGTCAATAAAGATTCAAAATATGCCGATTTTAAAGATATTGATTTAAGCCTTTTAAAAGAAGAAACTTTTTTAACTTTAACTAAGGGTTTTGCAACTCATAACGACAGCGACATTATTTTTAAAAAAGCAGGTTTTTCACCAAAAGTTGCTTTACAGGTCAATGATATTTTTACCTTAATTAGTATGGTCAGCTCAGGTGTCGGTTTTGCTCTACTACCCGGCCGTATTTCTGCAGTTTATGAAAGTTCAGTAAAACTTATTCCACTAAAACAGCAATATCATATGCAACAAGAAATTGGCTTGGTCTTTCTAAAGAGTAAAGAGCGCGATCCAAACTTACTTGCTCTGATTGCTGAATGTCGAATGTTTGCCTCTAATTTTAAAAGATAAAAATAAGGGCCGTTGTATTAGTTAACAACAGCCCTTTTGTTTGAGCACTAAAATACGTATCAGCCTACCAAAGCTTTAACCGCAAAGAACAAAACAGTCGGCCCCATTAAGCAGCCAAGACCTGTATGGAACGTTGCTGTAAGCGCACCGTAAGGCACTAAACGTCGGTCTGTTGCTGCTAAACCAGCTGATACACCACTTACTGTTCCAGCCAAACCACCAAAGATCATGGCAGAACGTGGATTGTCTAATCCCATAAATTTTGCTGTAAGCGGTGTTGAAACCATTACACAAATTGCTTTCACCAGCCCCGTTGCAATTGAAAGCGCCATGACCTCAGAACTTGCTCCAATAGCAGCACCCGTAACTGGTCCCACAATGTAGGTCACTGCACCCGCACCAATTGTGGTAATACTCACCGCGTCACGATAGCCAAAAATCCATGCAAACATACAACCGACAATAAATGGCAAAATGGTTCCGAGAAATAAAGAGAAGGCGCCAATAAATCCGGCTTTTTTCGCCTCAGTCGCCTGTACCTCAAATGCAGTTGCGACAATGGTAAAGTCACGAAGCATTGCACCGCCCATAAGCCCGACACCGGTAAAGAGTGCAAGATCGGTAATCCCTTTTTCACCGCCTGTCATTTTTCCGCCAAACCATGCCAAGATTAAACCAATTACAATCGCAATTGCTGAAGCATGCACTCGTCCATTGGTTAAATATTTAGATAGCTTGGTCGACAACCACATAATTAAAGCAATTAAGGCGAAAGCTGTAATTAAACCTAAATGGGTTAAGTCTTTTAATAATAATTCAACCATGAACTTTGCCTCCAATGCGGTTTAATGTGGTGTCTTCTTCCTTCGGTAAAGGGCTTGCTTTGTTGTAGCGGCTTAAGCCCGCAATGGTGAGTGTACAAACGATAACTGAAACTACCGCCGCAAAAAGTGCCATATGTCCACTAGATAATGCTGTAACCACATTTTGTTGTGCAGCCATAGCAACAACAACAGGAATGTACATGGTGCCCCAGAATGAAACGCCTTTTTCGGTTTCAACTGTCATAACACCACGTTTTTCCATCCATAACCGTATGCAAATGAGTAAAATCATGGCGATACCCACGCCACCAACGTTGGATTTTACACCCAATAAAACGCCCAACAGATCGCCAACAATCACACCTACCAAGGTGCAAAGTGCGAGTAAACCAACTCCATATATAATCATGACAATCCCTCATATCCTTGGATCATTTATGCTTTTGTAAATCAGAATCAAAAAGATCAATAACTCTGCTGTTCTTTTTGCATTGCCATCTGAATAGTGTCTATGCGTGTGCCTTGAAGTGACAACACGGTTCCTTCTTTAAATGTTCGGCGTGCAAGTGTAGTAAGCACCGTTCCCGGCAAAGCTTCGATCTGTAACCTCACACCTCGCTCCCATGCAGCTTGGATGGTACTTTCCCAATCTACAGTTCGACTCATATTAAAAGCCAAGTCATCACCAATCAGTTCTGGTCTGCTAAGCGTACGAGCCGTTGTACCACTTAAATAACGTATTTTAGGCTGCTTTAAAGTCACTCCCTCCATAGACGCTGCAAGTTGTTTTGCTTGCTGACTTAATAATTCACAGTGCGATGGCACCGATACATCTAATTTTTTTGCCACCACGCCTTGTTGCCTTGCCAAAACAGCAACTTGGTTCATAGCTTTAAAACTTCCTGAAATAACGATCTGGTTATGTGCATTAATATTTGCGACAAACACCTCTGGCGCTATTTCATAAATCTGTTTGATCCATGTTTCAACAGCTGCACGGTCTGTACCAATCAGAGCAGTCATACCATAGCCAGTTGGATAGGCGTTTTGCATAAGTTCACCTCGATAGGCAACTAAACGAACGGCATCCTTAAAGGCTAAAACTCCTGCTACAACCGCAGCCGACCATGCACCAATTGATAAACCTGCTACATAATCTGGTGTTAAGTTTTCCGCTGTTAATAAGGCTGAACTCACCACGCCTGAAATCAGCAAACAAAGCTGTACTGCACGTGTCGATTGCAATGCAGCCGGACTATCTAACATCAAGACATCTTCTTTGAGTGCATCCGATGCACGCTCAAGGTATTCTTTAACCAGTGCGGTTGGAGGTAAGTCGTGCAACATATTGCTTCGTTGCACACCTTGTCCCGGATATACCCAAATTGAAGCCATGATATCTATTCCCTAATTCCATGGGTTTTCTACTAAAACAGCACCGTCAGGACGTTTTAATAGAACTTTTCCACTGTTCCCAGCCCATTCTTTTAAAGCCAAACCACCTTGTGGTAGTTGCAGCTGTATATCCACATTGAGCCCTGCTTGCTGAAAATTTTCGAGTAGCTCAATTGCCTGCTTTTTGGCAAAAGGTTGTTCAGCTCGAATCAATAAATCTATGTCACTTTGCTCGGTTACTGTTCTAATGCCCGTTGCCAACTCAAAGCCGAAACTTCCTGTATATCCCCAACATCCGGAAAAGTTTTTCATAATGTTAGAAATGCTCTGTAAACGTTCTGCCAAGTGCTCAAACTGCTGCGTATCTATATCTACATGAGTCAATGCTTCGGGTTTAAGCTGTTTGCTAATTGCAGACTGTGGCATTTGAGCTGCATAACGTTGATGACGAAATTGCCCTCTTACACCCACAGCCACCTGATCTACAGGAGTAATTGCACGTCGAACCACAACAGGATCACCTCGTTGCAATACCACTCTCACCCAATGCGGAGCATCATCGGCCAAGCAATCGACCGTCATGCCCCACAACAAATCATGGGCTTCGAGCTTAAGTTTCATGACCATTGCTCACGCAATAATTCACGGACTTTTTTAGACATTTGACGGTTTTGGCCGTGAAGTCTTTGTTCCAACCCTCTAGATTGATCAGCATTAATTTCTTTAAACGCTTGAGCGATCACCTGCTTCGCTGACAAAAGATCATCGGTTGTCGGTTGCTCAGGGTTTTCGACAGATAACAGTTCAGATAACAAACCTAGAGTTGCATAACTTTCAATGTCATAAGCCATTGGCGGAATGCTTGATGCCAATTGCTCTAACTCATCAACCGACCGCAAGGTAACGCGTGCAGCAGATTCCTTACCCATTGCATGCACCATAACACCTGAATCTTTTAAGGCAATAATACGATTGGCTTGGTATCCATGCGCCAAGAAAGCACCCGACATCGACTTACCAACCAATAAACTGACAATAGGATGACCTGCTAATCTGGCTCTAGCATAGCTATCTACTGCACTCGCTAAAGCTTGATGAATACCCAATAATTCTTCACGGCGCCCATAGGCCTGACTTGGAACATCAACCAGACATAAAATACCGCGTTTAGTTTCAGCATGTGCATCGGCCTGAATCACTTCATCAACTGCTTTTGCTAAACTCCAGCCTTCTAGCAGTCCAACTTCACCTTGTCTTGACCGTGGGAACAGATTATTACTGTCTTGGACAACGGCAATCACACGTACTTCTTGCTGATCAATCTGGCCATCAGCCACCCAAACCGAAGCTGGAAAACCTTCAACTGTCTTAAAGCCTTGCGTGAGTGCTTTAAACCAATGTGCACCACGAGTAGATGCTTTTAATGTATCAACGGCGATATTCATGCTTGCTCTCCTTGATACAAAACTTGAACTTGTGCTGGGGTAATCTGCTCAGCAGTATCGACTTGTTGTAGCTTCGCTAAATAGAATGAGTAGTTTGAACTACGATGCTGCTGAGGCATACCTTGAGTTAAATAATCGATGACTTGCTCACGAATTTTCTGGCGTTCATCGTCAACATAAGCATCTGCCAAACCACTAGCAAAACGCTGATTACCACCAGTAATACTCCATATAAATGGACGATCTTTGGCGTTATATTCTTGTACACCAGCTTCTTGTTCAATCACTTGCGGGCCATTTAAGCCTAAACGTCCTTCTTGTGTCATTACAATATAGCTACATAGTCCAGCTGCAATTGACATACCGCCGAAACACCCTACACTACCTGCGACTACTGCAATCACAGGTTGATACTGACGTAAGTTCACAATTGCAGCCTGAATCTCAGCAATTGCAGCCAAACCTAAATTTGCTTCTTGTAAGCGAACACCGCCCGTTTCCAACAGTAAAATTGCCGCTGTTGGAATACCTTTTAGATTATCTTCAATCGCAAGTTCTAAGGCACCCGCAATTTTGGCACCGCCTACCTCACCTAAACTTCCACCTTGAAATAAGCCTTCAATAGAAATTAAAACCACTGGGTGTTCTTGAATCGATCCTTTTGCAATCACTACACCATCATCGGCTTGTGGCACGATATTTTGCTTAACGAGCCAAGGCGACATAACACGTGAAAATGGGTCGAGTAACTCTCGAAAAGTTCCTTCATCTAATAGCGCTTTGGCGCGTTCTCTTGCACTCAGCTCAATAAAATCTTGTTTATTTAACAAACTCTGAATATCAGTCATGAGCAATCTCCTCCAATGCTTGTTCTAGACGTAAGCGAACGACACCGGGAGTTGCACCAAAGTCATGAATATCAATGTTGACCGCTGGCGGTATTTGAGCAGTAAAAATCCGTTCAAAAAGATTGTGCCAACGTGCTGCACTGCCATCTACCGAAGTCACTACCTGAATAGAAGCTTTTCCTGTTTCGCCGGGTTCCATCAAAATTTCCAAATCACCCGAGCCTACACATCCTACTAGTGCTCTTTTTGCAGGTGGCTCTGTGGCCAAAAATTCAAAATGAAGTGTTTCCATAATCAAAATCCCTTTTTATTTTTCACAGATGACTGCTGAGCACGATCTATAAACAAGGTTGCTGCTAACAAATCTGCGACACCACCAGCAGAAGCTTTCATCCTAAGCAGGTCAATCTCTAAAAGATGCAAAGCACGTCGACCTTCCAAGCTTGAGCTGCCGCCCAAATCAAGTACTTGCTGAGCACCTTGTTGCATACGCTTTAAACCAGATGTTCCAGAGCGATAAAGCACACAGGTATCGGTCAGATCAGTCATCATCGCAAGTAAGGCATCTAAGCGAGCGAACTCTTCTTTCATTGGTTTACTACGACTTTGGTAAAGCTGCTTTAAACCAAAATTTACGATGGTTGGAAAACCTTGTTGAGCCTGTTCTTTTGCACCGAAGATGCCTAATTTCTTTTGGACTTGCTGACCATGACTCAAAGCCTGCTTTGGAATAAAGCAATCTTCAAGCTGAGCAATCTGGCCTGCTAACTGACATAGTTCAACAGCCGATAAATATTGTTGATTACTGCGCGCCAATGCTGCTGCCGTAACCATTAAACCCAATGCCCAAATTGCACCACGATGTGTGTTGACACCATCTGTTGCCAACATCATAGTCTTTTCACCTTGGCGACCAATTTCTCCAATGTCTTCACGCAAAGCTAAACAGACTTTTCCATGATGCTTTGCAGCTTGCGCCATCGCATCAAACATAGGCCCTAAACTTTTCGCAGAGCGCTCCATTAATTCCAAAGTCAGGTCATCATGTGCACCACTGCCACGGCGATCTACCAAAGCTGGTTTAGGCGTCAGATTAACCTCATCAATCAAAGCCTCGACCGCCATGTCTGCCAAAAGCTGACTATCGCTGAGCGTTTGATATTGAATTTGTGCCATCATTACCAACTCCTAAATTTTGCAGGGGGTTGATATAAACCATCTGACCATGTCACCAAGTCGGCAATATTTTTTGCAGCTAAAAGCTCACGTGTTGCATCGGTGCGGCGAATACCTAAATCTTCAGGGAATACCACCAAGCCTTCGCTTCTTAAACGTGCTGTTGTTTTAGGGTCTTGAGTTAAACCAATACTGGTCACACCTGCCACCGCAGCGATCATGGCTTGGCGCTCTTCTTGGCTGCTTGCTTTATATAGATAAGCAATGCCTTCTTCGGTGAGTAAATGGGTCACATCATCGCCATAAATCATGATCGGTGCTAAAGGCAAACCTGCGGTTTTAGCCACTTCAACCGCATCAAGACATTCTACAAAAGTTGGCTTGCCACCCTCTTGGAAGGTTTCCACCATTTGAACAACTAACTTTTTACCACGTGCCAAATAAGTTTCGGTTTCATTGGCACCTTGCAAACGCATATCTAACCATGCAGGTGTATCGTGACGACGTCCACGTGGATCATGCCCCATATTTGGTGCTCCACCAAAACCAGCTAAACGACCTTTGGTGACAGTCGAAGAATGGCCCATGCCATCAACTTGCAAAGTTGCACCGATAAATAGGTCAACGGCGTACTGACCCGCGAGCTGACACATCATACGGTTGGAACGTAAAGCACCATCACGACCTGTAAAGAACACATCGGGACGAGCTGCAACATATTTTTCCATACCGAGTTCGGTACCAAAACAATGCACGCTTTCAACCCAACCTGTTTCAATCGCTGGAATTAATGTTGGATGCGGATTTAGTGTCCAGTTTCGGCAGATTTTTCCTTTTAAACCTAAAGATTCACCATAGGTCGGTAAAATCAATTCAATTGCCGCAGTGTTAAAACCAATACCATGGTTTAACGATTGCACATTATGTTTTTCATAAATTCCGCGAATTGCCATCATCGCCATGAGTACATGCACAGGTTTGATGTGTTTCGGGTCTCGAGTAAATAATGGTTCAATATAAAATGGCTGATCTGCAACCACCACATAATCCACCCAAGAAGCAGGAATATCGACCCGTGGTAAATCTGAGACGTCATCAACCAGTTCATTGACCTGAACAATCACGATACCGTCACTAAAAGCCGCAGGTTCAATAAGTGCTGGAGAATCTTCGGTACTTGGACCTGTATAGATATTGCCTTGACGGTCTGCCATAAAGCCCGCTGAAAGCACCACATTTGGAATGAGGTCGACCACCAAACGTGAATAGAGTTCGATATAGGTATGAATCGCACCAATTTCTAACAGCCCATCTTCAATTAACTGACTAATACGTAAACTTTGCGGGCCAGCAAAAGAAAAATCGAGCTTACGCGCGATACCTTTTTCAAATAGATCAAGATGTTCCGAACGCCCAACGCTCGGCATGATCATATGTAAATCGTGCAAAACATCTGGATTGGTTTGTGCCAAAGAGCGCGATAAAAAATCTGCCTGTTTTTGGTTATTCCCTTCGAGTACAACTCTATCACCCGGCGTAATCAGTGTTTCTAAAACTTTAATAATGTCCTGAGTTGGAATAACCACACCATCGGTATATTGGTTTGCCATCTCTAGTTTTAGTTGTTTGGCATGACGCCGCTTTGTCCATAATCGTTCTTTATTCTGAACTGAGCCTTCCATGTGTTTACCTATAGATCGCAGTTTTGTTCTGAATCTATAAAAACGCTTTATGGACTTTCGATCAATCAACCTAGATGAGCTGTTATTAACTTCAGGTTAATGATTTATTTTAAGATGGCTGAAAAAGATTTGAGAGAATAGACATATTAAATGTCTTAAATAAATAGACTTATTTAGAAAAATTGGGGCTTCAACTGTTTTGTATCAAACTGTCAGATGATAGAATCTTAAGTGTGATTATTCAGCTGCAATTACTTGATAAAAAATAGTTTATGCCAAAGAAATATTGTTATACCTACCGCCAAAAACACCTCAATATTTTCGAGTTGAGCTGTTGAAACTTCCCCATATAAAAAAACCGGAAACATCCAGATTCATCGATTAACAAATATAATTAAAGGCTCTTATGTTTCAAAATACGATGCATCGCCAAGTTCTCATTTTGGCGAGCTCTCAGTCACTTTTCCAAACTGTCTCGATCATTGTCATGACCATTGGTGGTCTAGCTGGTGCCAATATTGCAAATACCCCCACACTTGCAACGCTACCCATCGCATCTATGTTTTTGGGTACGGCCTTGATGATGTTCCCTGCCTCAATGTTGATGGCACATGTGGGACGGCGTAAGGGTTTTCTTTTCGGCGCTTTTTTAGGTGTAATTGGCGGTATTATTGCCGCCATTGGTATCTTTTATAATTCGCTTACTCTCTTAGCCTTAGGCACGTTATGTGTTGGCGCATATCAATCCTTTGCCCAGTTTTATCGTTTTGCTGCCAGTGAAGTAGCAGATGATGCGTTCCGTTCACGTGCCATTTCTTGGGTTATGGCAGGTGGAATTGTTGCAGCACTGATTGGCCCGACTTTGGCGCGCTTTGGTGGACCTTTGTTCCAGCATTTAGAATATATCGGTTCATTTTTAATTATTAGTATCATTTCACTTGTGGCAATGGGCATTTTATCTAGCCTATATATTGCCAATACAGTTGAGCAAAAGTCTGACTTTACTGCTGGTCGCCCATGGCAACAGATTGTCTTTCAACCGACCTATTTAGTTGCTCTGTTTGGTGCAGTCACAGGCTACGGCATCATGATTTTAGGTATGACCGCAACACCCATTGCCATGCGGCATTCGCATCATGAACTTGGGTCAATTACGACAGTCATTCAATTGCATGTGCTTGGTATGTTCCTACCCTCATTCTTTACTGGACATTTAATCGCTCGATTTGGTGTGCTTAAAATCATGTTTGCAGGTCTTATATTATTTGCTTGCTATATTGGTTTTTCCCTCTCGGGTATTCAGTTCGCATCTTTTGCAATTTCACTCATTTTATTAGGTGTGGGATGGAACTTTTTATTTATTGGCAGCACTTCTTTACTTACCGGAACGTATACAGCGGCTGAAAAAGCCAAGGCCCAAGCCATTAACGACATGACTGTTTTTATTGTCGGATTAATTTGTTCATTTAGTGCAGGTGCTTTACTCGATTTATTTGGCTGGAAAGCAATGAATATGGCTTTAATACCATGGCTGGTGATTGCCGCAGTTTCTCTCTTCTGGCTAAGCCAAAAAAGAGAAAAGCAGTTTGTTTAAATCTTTTTAACGCGGTTTGCTCAATAGCCATTCCAGATTTTGGCGAACCGCAGGCCACTCATGTTTTAAAATGCTATAAACATGGGTGTCGCGTAAAATATCATCTTTCACAATTTGATGGCTTCTGAGCACACCATCCAGCTTTGCTCCTAAACGAGCAATTGCAGCTTGGCTTTGAACGTTTAAAGAAGATGTACGTAACTCAACTGCAATGCAGTCTAAAGTCTCAAATGCATGAGCCAACAATAATTTTTTACATTCAGTATTTACAGGCGTACGTTGTGCAGACTTTCGATACCATGTCGAACCAATTTCTACACGGCGATGGGCTTCTTCAATATGCATTAAAGTTGTCATGCCCAGCGCTCGCCCCGTTTTTCGGTCTTCAATATAAAATGGCAGCATAGAACCAGATTTTTGCAAACCAAGACGTCTTTCAATTTCCGCAGTCATCTGTTCAGGTCTTGGCACACGGGTATACCAAAGATTATAGAGTTCCCCATCGCAAACGGCCTCTTTGAGCGCTTCAGCTTGAGTTACATCTAGCGGCTTTAAAATAACGTGTTCACCCAATAACTCAACAGGTGTAGTCAAAGACATCTTTATCTCCTCAATTGATATTAAGCTTTTATATTTTCAAAATTATTTATTTAACTCAGCCACACTGTACATTGCATTCGCTATAGTTTGATGACCAGATTTCGATAGGCCATCTGCCGCGCCTAAAATGTCTCGGCGTTCTTTGTTTTGCCCAAGTTTTGATTTTCCTTGCAGTTTGGTAATTTCAATTTCGATACCGACAATCGCCTTTAACATCGGTTCAAGATAGTCTTTTGGTGCATCGGACATTTTCCAGGGTTCAGGTTGAGAAGCTTCATGGGTGCGGGTTAAGCGAGCCACCACACCACGAACGTAACGTTCATCATCCCGAATGCTGACTTTGCCATAAGCATGCACAACCCTATAGTTCCATGTCGGCACTTGTCTGTGCTGTTCATGTTTGGATGGGTACCAGTTTGGTGAAATATAAGCATCGCCAGCTTGAAACACGACAAGTACCTCATCTCCATTTTTAATGTCCTGCCAAACAGAATTATTTCGAGACACGTGCGCATGTAGTACACCCAAGTTCCCTTCATTTGCCTGCAATTCAAATGGAAGATGATTTGCATCTAATCCATTACTTCCATGAGTAAAAAGTACTCCAAATGGATATTCTGAAATAAGAGAATGCAATACATCCAAACGGTTTTCTGCAAAATCATCAGGGATATACATGGCTAAAAACCTCGCTGTAAATATCAGGATTATTTATATTTTGTGTTGTAAATTTTCTGGTTTATGTGGATTATTAAAAAGTACCACTTTGTATTTTTTTAAGTAGACCAGAATTATGGCTAGAATGGCAAAAGTTGTTGAACTTCCGTCTATTGCAAAGATTGATAAAAACCAAGGAAAGATTACAGCTCAGCTAATACACGCTTTACGCGAAGCTGTACAAAGTGGCGATTTACAACCGGGAGACCCATTGCCTTCTTCCCGTGAACTGGCTCAAACACTTGGGGTCGCTCGCGGAACCATTATTGAAGCTTATGATCAGCTTTTAGCAGAAGGTGTTTTTGATTCTCAAGCACGAACTGGCACCTATGTGTCTCACGCTTTAGCTAAAAAAACGACGCCGCAACATGCTCAAAAAGAAACCCCATCTAGTTCAATACCTTTGACTAAATCTGCATTTTCTTATGCCAAAGTGCTTGAAGAATTTAAACCACTCCCACATGTTCCATTTGCTGTATCTGTCCCCGTTGGACGAACCAGACCGAGTGATGTCTGGCGTAAGTTCGGCAATAAATTCAGATCACGAGGTGCAGGGATTCCTTCGGGATATGGTGAGCCTCAAGGTGTGTTATCACTAAGAATTGCCATAGCTGACTATGTACGCCGATCACGTTCCGTCCACTGCGAACCTGAACAAATTGTGATTACACCCGGCATTCAACAGGCGCTCTATATATGTAGTCAGATTTTATTTGAAGCGAAAGATGAAGTCTGGATAGAAGATCCAGCATATCGGGGCACCACGGCGATTTTCGAACATGCTGTACAAAACATTCGGATGGTGCGTGTTCCTGTCGATGAAGAAGGTATTGATGTTGAAGCTGGAATTAAACTTTCTAAACATGCGCTTGCAGCATTTGTGACGCCTTCTCATCAATATCCACTCGGTATGCCCATGAGCCTAGCAAGACGTACGGCTTTATTGGCTTGGGCAAAACAGCAAAATGCATGGATTATTGAAGATGACTATGACAGTGAACTTCGTTATAACGGTCAGCCCTTCCCATCTTTACAAGGCATGGCGCCCGATCAAGTGATTTATCTGGGTACTTTTAGCAAAGTACTTTTTCCCTCCCTGAGGCTGGGCTATGCAGTGCTGCCTAAAGAACTGGTAGCACCCTTTTGTGGACTCAGGGTATTAATTGATCGACATCCGCCTGCTGCTGACCAACACGTTTTAGCTGCTTTTATTCAAGAAGGCTATTTAGAGCGGCATATTCGACGGATCCGCAATGTGTATGCAGAAGTTAGAGAACACATTATTTGCATGATTGAAAAATACATACCTCAAGAGCTTGCTTGGTTACAACCCGGTGATCAAGGCATGCATATGGTGTTATGGCTTGCTGATCACATTAATGACGTTGAAGTTGCAAGCATAGCGGTCAATGAAGGCATCGCCATTAAAGCAATTTCACCGACATTTTCAAAAGAACAGCAACGTTCGGGTTTAATTATTGGATTAAGCGACTTTGAACCAGAACTTCTGCAACAAGCCGTCAAAAAACTATCAAAGATTATTCAACAACATGACAAGCCAACTTAAACCAAGCTTACAACAGTAACCATAGATGAATGGCAAATGGTCCAATCAGCACCATTAAAATCCCTGCGATTACCATGGTTAAACTGGCAATTACACCTTCTTCGCTATTGCGCTGCTGTGCTCTGACTGTACCAAAACCATGGGCTGCATTGCCAAAGGCTGCCCCATTTGCCACATTAGAACGGATTTTAGTCATCGCTAAAATCGCATCGCCGCAAATCATACCGACCAAGCCCGTAATGACAGTAAATAATGAAACCAACGCTGCTGAACCGTGAATATCTTCCGCTAAAATCATAGCAAACGGGGTTGAAATAGAACGTGCCATTAAACTGTTGGTGACTTCAGGGCTAAAATGAAACCACTGTGCCATTTCATAGGCAGACATCACACCTACACTCATCCCCACAATAATCGCAATTGAAAGAACACCGAGGTTTTTACGAATCGTTTCCCGATAACGATAAATCGGCACAGCAAACGCAACTGTTGCAGGCCCTAATAAATTAACAATCCACTGCGTATCTTCAGCATAAGTTTGATATGAAATTCCAAAAATCGTCATCAAAATAATGGTGAGTACAGGCACACTAATCGCAGGCGATAACCAAAGTTTTGGATTTTTCTGATAGATTTTCTTTGCCACAACATAGGCTGCCAAAGTCCAGATCAGACAAAGAATTGACCAAATATTCATGTCGTTTGCTCTTTAGATATGCTTATGTTGAAGACGTTTTCTAGCCTGTAAATAAGCTTTCAAACGATTGTAATAGTGAATAGTCAGGCACGTACTGAGCATGACCGAAATGGTCCCAACCGCAATGCTCAAGACAATTTGCCAGCCTTCGGTCATAAACAAGGTTTTATATTGAACGACGGCGACCACAACAGGTATGAAAAACAGCAACAGTTCACCTAAAACAACGGTTGCTCCCATTGCTACCTGATCCATTTTGATAATTTTAAAGAACAGGCATAGAAGTAATAAAAACATACCTAAAATACCTGCGGACACAGGTACACCTAGTTTTTGATGTAAAAGATATCCGACCCACCAAAAACCAGCCAAAATCAAAATTTGTTTAACTAATGCTAAAAATGAAGGTTGTGTGGGTGTTCCAGAAGCAGATTCAGTACTCATTTTGCGAAATTAAATGGTTAACTACACCATTATGCTAGCTTGGTTAAAGCTGCTTAATATGAATTATTCATGTTAATATTATTCTAAAATGGAATAATTTATTCTTTATTATGCTCTCTCTAAAATCATTACAGTGCTTTGTTACTCTAGTCAAAGCTAAAAGCTTTACCCGTGCTGCTGAAGAGTTGTATCTGACTCAACCTACTATTAGTAAAATATTACAGCAGCTTGAAGAACAGCTTCAGGTCCAACTTTTAGTTAAACCCGATCATGGACGAAAAAGACAAATTGAATTAACTGAAATTGGAGAACGCATTTATCAACATGCGGTCGAGCTTCTTCAGGCAGAACAGAACATCTTTCTTGAAATTGAAAACTACCAACAATTAAAAACAGGAACTTTAAAACTTGGCGTTCCGCCTTTAGGTTCGCAGCTTCTGACGACTGCCCTGTTTGATTATCATCAGCAATTACCAGATATTGAATTGGCTTTTATGGAGGTTGGTTCACGCGGTATTGAGCAAGCTTTGCTTAACAATGAGTTGGACGTTGGCGTTTTATTACAGCCTTTTGATGAGCAAATCTTTAATAGCATTGAGCTATGTAACTACCCTTTAATGGTTCTTTTACGTCGGGATGCCACTTGGGCAATCCGCAAAAAAATAAATCTAGAAGAGCTACAACACCAATCATTTTTAATGTTTCCTGAAAATTTCTCTTTAAACAGTATTATTCTCGATGCCTGTAAGCAGCATGGTTTTTACCCAACCATTGCTTGCCGGACCAGCCAATGGCACCTCTTGGCAGATATGGTGCTACAACGCATGGGAATTGCGCTCTTGCCACAATATTATACCGACATGCTTGACCCTAATTTATTTGCAGCGGTACCACTCGAAAAACCAAATATTCAGTGGCACTTAGTGATGGCTTGGAAAAAAAATCTTCCTGTCTCACCAGCAGTACAGGCGTGGCTTAGTATTGTTCGTCAGCATTTTCAGCACATTAAGCCCTAACGTTGAACACTGAAATGGCTTAATTCAAAAACTGATAAAGCTTTTCCACAAAAAAGCTACCCAATCTTGGATCAGCTCACTTAGACTAGATCCAATTGTTTTATGACATGGACAATAACAATGAATAATGAATATTTTAAGCTGTACACAGATTCACAATTTCTAAGCCCCTACGCGTTTACAGTTTTTGTAGGGCTACATGAAAAACAAATTCCATTTGAAATTGCGACCATCAACTTAGACCAGCAAGGCCAGTTTGAAAAATCTTATGTAGCAAAGTCATTAACTGCCAAAGTGCCTGTACTCGAACATAACGATTTTGCGTTATCAGAATCATCTGCCATTTTGGAGTATCTTGAAGACCTCTATCCAGACACAGCTATTTATCCAAAAGATATTCAAGCACGGGCAAGAGCAAGACAAATTCAGGCATGGCTCAGATCAGATTTAGTGGCTTTAAGAACTGAACGTCCAACCGATGTTATTTTTATTCAGCCCAAGTCCACTCCACTTTCAGAAGAAGGTCAAAAAGCAGCCGAGAAACTTTTCTTTGTTGCAGAAAAACTTCTAGCGCCTCATGCCGAATTTCTTTTTGGTTCATGGAGCATTGTAGATGCTGAACTCGCGCTGATGTTACAACGCCTTATTCAAAATGGTGATGCTGTGCCAGAGCGCCTAAAAAATTATGCATTACAACAGTGGCAACGCCCAACAGTACAAAAATGGCTTGCCTTAAGACATAACTAAGCCCTTATATTTCAACCAAACATGAGATAAAAAAATGAGTGATTCAAATTATATTCCTCCAAAAGTTTGGCAATGGACTGGAGAAAAAACCGATTTAAACCAACCTACTTCAGGTGCGCGTTACGAACATACGCTTCCTGTCGGGAAACACCCGCTCCAGCTCTATTCTTTAGCAACTCCTAATGGACAGAAAGTCACCATTATGCTGGAAGAGCTTTTAGCATTGGGTCATCAAGATGCTGAATATGATGCTTGGCTCATTAAAATTGGTGAAGGACAGCAATTTGGCAGTGGTTTTGTAGAAGCTAATCCAAACTCTAAAATTCCAGCATTGGTTGACCATAGCCAGAACCCGCCATTAAGAGTGTTTGAATCTGGCTCAATTTTGCTTTACTTGGCTGAAAAGTTTAAAGCATTCATTCCGACTGATATTGCTGCACGTACTGAATGTCTTAATTGGTTATTCTGGCAAATGGGCAGCGCGCCTTACTTAGGTGGCGGCTTTGGGCATTTTTATGCCTACGCACCGGTTAAAATTGAATATGCAATTAATCGCTTTGCCATGGAAACAAAACGATTACTTGATGTGTTAGATCAGCATCTAGCAAAGCATGAATATTTGGCAGGTTCTGAATATAGCATCGCTGATATTGCAGCATTCCCTTGGTATGGTGGTCTGGTTAAAAACTGGGTCTATAACGGCGCGGAGTTTTTAGGTGTCGACCAATATAAAAATGTTCAGCGCTGGGCAGATGCGATTTTAGCGCGCCCTGCGGTTCAACGTGGTCGTATGGTCAATCGTACTTTTGGCGATTTAGAAACGCAGTTACATGAGCGCCATGATGCCAACGACTTTGAGACCAAAACGCAAGATAAAGTTTAATTGTCCTTTAAAATATTTTGCCCGCCCTCTTAGCGGGCTTTTTATTAAAATAATGAATTTAAAATTTATAATAACTATAGATTAAAACAATATAATAATATTCAACAATTTTAAAAATTCATTCCCAAAATCATTCAAATCCATTTTATTAAAAATAGATATATAAATAGATATTCATTATTTCTGCTTATATTTAAAACCGCGTAAATTGAACCTTAACAATCTGAATCGAAGATAAGGATATATTCAATGAACGCTAAATTAAATACAGAAGCTCCGCAAAGTTTTATCTCAAATGGTTCAAATACATCCTTTTCAGCCGAAGATATTCTTGCTAAAGCACAGCAATACGCACAAGACCATGAACTGAATTTTAGTGGCAGTTTATCTCCCACTGATGCATGGCAGCTTATACAAAATGGAGAGGCTGTTTTAGTTGACGTACGCACCAATGAAGAACGTAAATTTGTAGGATATGTGCCTGAAAGTATTCATGTGGCTTGGGCAACAGGCACATCATTTAACCGTAATCCACGCTTTTTAAAAGAACTTGAATCAAAAGTTGGCAAAGACAAAACCATTCTTTTGTTATGTCGTAGTGGCAACCGTTCAGCTCAAGCAGCCGAAGCCGCATTTAATGCAGGTTTTGAGCACATTTATAACGTTCTTGAAGGCTTTGAAGGCGACTTAGATGATCAGCAGCAACGTAATCAAAAAAATGGTTGGCGTATTCATCACCTCCCTTGGCAACAAGACTAAAACTTCAATAAATTTTCAGTGAATCAAGGAAAGCTTGTGACTCAATGGAACATTAATGCTGTTGTACAAGGTTTACAACAAGCAAGGCATGACTGGCGTCAGCAGCAACACAGGACCAAAGAATTTGGGGGCCGTGAACTTCCATCTAAAGAAGCTTTAAAAGCCATTTTAGATGACCTGTGCGGAATTTTATTTCCAATGCGTTTAGGCCCTGCTGACTTACGTCAAGAAACTGAAGATTCTTATATTGCCTATACTTTAAATCGGGTACTGACAGCCTTACATGCTCAAGTACAACTGGCTTTAAACTATGAAGCAAAACGTCATTTGAGTCATTCGAACACAGTCCAACAGCCAGACGAACTTGCTCAAAATATTGTGCAGGATTTTGCCAACACTTTGCCTTCTATAAGACGTCTTTTAGATGGCGATGTGCGTGCCGCTTATGAAGGTGATCCGGCAGCGCATAGTGTGGATGAGGTATTACTTTGCTATCCGGGCATATTTGCGATTATTTACCACCGTATTGCACATCAGCTCTATGCTCAAGTGCCTTTATTGTCTCGCATTATTTCCGAGTTGGCGCATTCTGCAACCGGTATTGATATTCATCCCGGTGCACAAATCGGTAAAGGATTTTTCATCGATCATGGTACAGGTGTTGTGATTGGTGAAACTAGTGTTATTGGGGAACGTGTTCGTATTTATCAAGCAGTGACACTTGGCGCTAAACGCTTTGAAACCAATGATGATGGCGCTTTGAAAAAAGACTATACACGCCATCCGATTGTTGAAGATGACGTCGTGATCTACGCAGGTGCCACTATTTTAGGCCGTATCACCATTGGCCGAGGTTCCATTATTGGGGGTAATGTCTGGCTTACACATAGTGTTGCCGCGGGGAGCCAGATTTTACAGTCGCCAAATGAGTCTTATCAAAAAAATCATATTCCCGGTTAAGAACTATAGATATTAAATAAATTGATAAGGAGACAAATAAATACTAAGAACTTAGCAAATTAATTAAATACTTATTTCTAATTTAAATATATTTTTATTTTAAAAATAGATTTCTTAATTAATAAGCTTCTTATTTTAAAAATTTATAACGCTCTTTTATTTTAAAACCAGAACTAATTCTAGCTTATATAAATCCTAGAATTTTTATTTTCAAAAAGCCAATGTAATAAGGAAAAATGATTCATGGCGAAAAATACAGACAAAGCCCAACTTGCACTTGGGGATCACGCGGCTCGCCAACTGGCCAATGCAACAAAAACAGCCCCCCAACTTTCTACGATTACTCCCCGATGGCTGACTCATTTACTTCAATGGCTTCCTGTTGAAGCGGGTATTTATCGCCTAAACCGTGTGAATAATACCGATGATATTCAGGTAGCTTGCACTCAGCGTGATGAAGCAACTTTACCTCAGACTTTTGTTGATTATGACCCAGAGCCACGCGAATACTTTTTAAATGGTGTATCTACTGTTTTAGATGTACATACACGTGTTGCCGACCTTTACAGCAGCCCACATGACCAAATTAAAGAACAGCTTCGCTTAACCATTGAAACCATTAAAGAACGTCAAGAAAGTGAGCTTATCAATAACCCTGAATATGGTTTATTGGCAAGTGTGACAGATGACCAACGTATTTCGACCTTAAATGGCCCACCTACTCCAGATGATTTTGATGATTTGCTACGTAAAGTCTGGAAAGAACCGGGATTTTTCTTAGCGCATCCTGATGCTATTGCAGCATTTGGCCGTGAATGTACACGTCGTGGCGTACCACCTCCAACGGTTAGCTTATTTGGTTCTCAGTTCATTACATGGCGCGGTATTCCACTTATTCCGTCCAATAAAATTCCGGTTGAAGATGGCAAAACTAAAATCTTGCTACTTCGTGTTGGTGAAAAGCGTCAAGGCATTGTTGGCTTGTTCCAACCAGGCCTTGCAGGAGAACAGTCGCCGGGTCTTTCAGTACGTTTTATGGGAATTAACCGTAACGCAATTGCGTCGTATCTGATCTCGTTATATTGCTCACTTGCAGTACTCACCGATGATGCGTTGGCAGTACTAGATGATGTGGAGGTGGACAAATATCATGACTACCCAGTTAACTACAAATAATCTGCAAGGTAGTCCAACAGGGCCCGAAGTGGTTGGTGTTAATCCACCAGCCAACTTCCCCGATGAATCCACGATTGCCCGTCTTGCCAATGAGTTTTTTTCAGCATTACCAAGCTCAAGCAGTTCGGCTTCTCCATCGGGACTTAATCTGGACTTACCTGTTGGAGCACCGCCGCACCCACCACAACCAGGTGAACCATTTTCTGCACTCACTGGTCGTGCGCCTAATATCGCCTTTCAGAAAAGTCTCAATCCGGAATATCCTGAGCATATTCCAAATTTGCCAGACTACCCTGAACGCCGAATTGTAGCGTCTGCGCCTGTGGTTGGTGGTGCGAATTTACCGCGCCCACCATTTGAACCACATTTGCCACAAGTTGCTCATAGTGAACCCAATGTGCCACGCATTGAACCAAGCTTACCTACTGGTGCAGGTGAATCACCTTATTATTTTTTAAATGATTTTTCTGCTCCAAGTACAGCAGAACCTTCAGTTAAAGGTGTTGAGGATAATTACTCAGTTGCGCAGTCTTTTCAGTTGCCACATGGTGACCAGCTGAAATCATTGCTGGCTGAAGATCGTTTTGCAACGAACACGCCTACCCAAAGTTCGGCAAGCTCTGCATTTTATTTTTTAGACTTGCCTCAAAGTGGACAAAGTTATAGTCATTATCAACCATCACAACCCACCTTTGTAGCAAGCAGTGCGCAACCGCTAGATATACACGCCATTCGCCGCGATTTCCCAATTTTACAAGAACGCGTCAATGGCCGCCCTCTAGTCTGGTTGGATAATGCTGCGACCACACAAAAACCGCAACGCGTGATTGACCGGATTGCTTATTTTTATCAGCATGAAAACTCAAATATTCACCGTGCTGCACATGAGTTAGCGGCTCGTGCAACCGATGCCTATGAGCATGCAAGAAATGTAGTTGCCCGATTTATTGGTGCACCCTCTTCTAAAGAAATTATCTTTGTTCGAGGAACAACCGAAGGCATTAACCTGATTGCAAAAACATGGGGTGAGCAAAATATTGGTGAAGGTGATGAAATTATTGTTTCTCACTTAGAACACCATGCCAATATTGTGCCTTGGTATCAACTCACTAAAAAAACTGGAGCGAAATTACGAGTCATTCCTGTGGATGACACGGGCCAGATTATTTTAGAAGAGTTGCCAAAACTGATTAATGAGCGCACTAAACTGCTATCGATTACTCAGGTTTCGAATGCTTTGGGAACAGTTACACCTGTTGCTGAAGTCATTAAAATTGCCCATGCCAAAGGTGTACGTGTTTTAGTTGATGGTGCTCAATCTGTTTCGCACATCCCTACCGATGTACAAGCTCTCGATGCAGACTTTTTTGTGTTTTCAGGACATAAAGTGTTTGGGCCGACGGGTATTGGTGCGGTCTATGCAAAACCAGAATTGCTAGAAAGTATGCCTGTTTGGGAAGGCGGCGGTAACATGATTCAGGATGTGACCTTCGAACAAGTAGTTTACCAACCTGCACCAAACAAGTTTGAAGCTGGAACTGGAAACATTGCCGATGCTGTTGGTTTAGGCGCTGCGCTTGAATATGTCGAAAGTCTAGGTATTCATAACATTGCTCGCTATGAACATGATCTACTCGAATATGGTCAAAATGCGCTCAGCAGTGTGTCTGGTTTACGCTTGATAGGAACCGCACATCACAAAGCCAGTGTCATGTCCTTTACTTTACAAGGCTATTCAACTGAACAAGTCGGTAAAGCTTTAAATCAACATGGTATTGCCGTACGTTCTGGGCACCACTGTGCACAGCCAATTTTACGTCGTTTTGGTGTAGAACAAACTGTACGTCCGTCTTTGGCTTTTTATAATACGACTGAAGAAATTGATTTATTGGTGTCGGTATTACATCAACTGACGCGTAATCGGCGTAGCAATTAAATTTATTAAAAAAAGACTGCTTTCGAGCGGTCTTTTTTTATAATTAATTTGCCATCATTAAAATTCAATTTTTCAATGAGGAAACTATTAAAACTCAAATAGTCCTAGCACTACATGTACTCGAGCAAAAGTCGTCTGCAACCTGCGTAGCATCAAAAAGATTCTATTTCTGTGAAATACTAGTTAAATGAAATAAGTCGACAGGTTTTGCAGATGACAATGCTTTTGCTCTTACGAAGCTTTAGACGCTTCTCAGAGCGAAACCAAAGTAAGTCCAGCCGAAGGCGACTGAAGGAATTAAAAATTTAAGCGATAATACTCTGTCGTGCTATGCAATAGTTCGCAGATGACTTTAGGTTGAGCTAAAAATTATTAGTGGTTATCACGGCGGAGTCTTACCGTTTTACCTCCAAAGAAAGCAGCTAATTCTGTTACTTTTTTTAAAAAGTAACCAAAAACTTTCTCATCCACAGAACCTGTTCTCTGTTTTCATTTTTCAAAAAATATTGCAAATACATTATCTTTATAAATTATGGGCAGGCTGTGGATGAAATTTAGCACGAGCAAATACTGGTATGAACGCCGTAAAAACTATATACAATCTAAAATCGTACTTCTGCACCCCCATTAAATACTCACGGCAATTAAACAAACAATCCCCAAATCAACCTCAATGCAATCCCAATTAACAACACTCCCATTACCCGCTCAAAGTAAACTCCAAACTCCAAAAATCGTTTACGTACAATAGGCTGTGCAAACAGTACGCTCACCACCATAAACCAGATGGCATTGACCATACACATCCATACTCCATAAAAGATTTGAACTTTCATTGGTGTGGTCGTACTTACAATCGTCGTAAAAATTGCCAGAAAAAAGATAGAGGCTTTTGGGTTTAACGCATTGGTAAGAAAACCCATCGTAAAAGCTTTAAATAAACTCGGCGTATCACTGTCTGCTTGGCCATTAATCTCAATAGTGGTATTCGGCTGGCTACGTAAACACTGCCATCCTAAATACAACAAGTAAGCTGCTCCCGCTGTTCTGATCAGTGACATGAGCCACTCACTTTGTTGAATCAAAAAGCCAATACCAACAAGTGTATAAAACACATGTACTGAAATCCCGACACCAATACCAATTGCGGTTAGACAACCAATCAAATAGCCATAACGTACACTTTGTCTTACCGTAATCACAAAATCTGGTCCCGGTAAAATCACCGCCATAAAGTGAATAAGAGCTAGCGTTAAAAACTCATGTCCATACAACTGCCACATAACAATTTAGTTTCCTGAAAATCACCTAAAAGATTGTATTGCGATTTTTTAAACGCGATAATCCAATCAAAATCCAAATAACTTTTGCCTCATGAGCACAAATCAAAGTCTGATTCTGTTAAATGAAATGGCGACTTTCGTTAAGGTTGTCGAATCGGAAAGTTTTTCTGAAACTGCCCGCCAGCTTGGTACAACACCTTCCGCTGTTAGTCGTGCGATTGCTCGATTAGAACGTGCTTTAGGCACCCGCTTACTCTATCGGACTACACGAAAACTTCGTTTAAGTGAAAGTGGGCAACAGGTCTATCAACGTTGTGTAGATATGGTGAATGCAGCCCAAGCAGTCATGGAAAGTTCAGGGCAATTTCATGTCGAACCCGAAGGCGTTATTCGCATGAGTGTTCCGAAAGCTGTGGGGCATTTTATGATTCATCCGCATTTACCTGAGTTTTTAGAGCGCTACCCGAAAATTGATATTCAAATGCTTTTAGAAGATCGCTATGTAGATCTCATTGATGATGGAGTTGATCTAGCACTTCGAATTACAGAGCAACCATCTGGGGGCCTAATGGGTCGAAAGCTGATTGATATTGATCATTTGGTTTGTGCTACACCTGAATATTTAGCAAAGCATGGCACACCGAGCCATCCTCATGATTTAAAGCAGCATGAATGTATTTACTTGGGCGAACAAGCCAGTGACTCAAAATGGAAATTTCAACAAGGAAATAAATCGATAAGTGTGGCTGTGCGTGGGCGTTATGCAGCGAACCATACAGGTGTGCGTTTGAGTGCTGCATTACAGCATTTAGGTATTGCGAGCTTACCGTACTTTGTCGCACGTCATGCTCTACAACAAGGCACATTAGTTCAGGTTTTACCAGATTGGTATTTTAAAACCTATTACAGTGGCGGGCTGTGGTTACTGTACCCACCGACACGGCATGTCCCGCCTAAATTGAGTGTGTTGATTCAATATTTGGCAGATAAATTAGCAGCAGAGCCGACTTTATTTAAGTTAAAGTAATATAAAGTCAAGGAATTAGCACGATGGAATCCTACCTTTAAATCTCTAAAGTAAGCAGCTAATTCTGTTAATTTTTTTGAAAAAAGTAACCAAAAAAAATTTCTCATCTACAGAACCTGCCCACTGTTTACATCTATAAAAAATATTGCAAAAAACATTATTTTTAAAAATTATGGGTAGGCTGTAGATGAATCCTAGCTCGAGTAAATACTATCTAGAGTCCTATTCAACCAATAAATCTTTTGGATTAATCGTATCGCCATAGACTGGTTTTAAAGTTTTTTCATAAGCTTGATGAATCACGCCTTCTTTCGCCAGTTTCTCTAAATCTTGGTTCAACCAGTCCAGTAACTCTTTGTCACCCTTTTTCACTGCTGGTGCAATTAAGTCCTGTTCACCTAAATTGGTAATGCCAACAGTGTAATTTGGATTTTCTTTAGCCCAAGCTAAAACCAGCAAGTTATCATGTGCAAGTGCAGCGCCACGACCATCTTTTAAAGCGTCAAAAGTTTCAGTGTTTTGCTCATACTTTTGTAGCTTAATTTCAGGGTGCGTCTTAGTGAAGAATGAATCAGCTGTTGTACCTTTGTTTACCAATAAAGTTTTATCTTTAAGTTGAGCCACATCAGTAATCGGATGACTTTTAGGAGAAACTACCCCCAAAGCAACTTTTAAATAAGGTTTAGCAAAATCGACCACTTCTTTACGCTCTGGCGTAACGGTAAAGTTGGCAAAAATAATATCCACTTTATTGGCTTTTAAATATTCGACACGGTTAGCCGCTTCAGTTAAAACAAACTCAACTTTGTTTTCATCACCCAGCAGATCTTTAGCGACATGCTTAGCAATCTCTACATCAAAACCCTGATTTTTACCTTGAGCATCTAAATATCCAAACGGTGGTTTATCACTAAATACGCCAATTCGTACCACGCCATTCTTTTTGATCTGTTCAATACTCGACACAGTTTGTGTGGTATCTGCCGTTTTTTCAGTAGACTGAGTTCCTTTGTCACATGCAACCAAACCCAAACTCAGTAAAGATGCAGCCAAAATATGCTTCACGTTTTGAAATGTTAATGTTGTCATTATTTCACCCTATCGTTCTTGTAAAAGTCTTATTTAAAACAGCAGCGCCTATTGGTAGACACTGCTCTAGCGATATCGAAAATTATTGGCCTACATCTAAAAACACATTCGGATTAACCGAGTCACCGTAAATTGGTTTCAAGGTTTCATCATAAATTTTATTAATTTCACCGTTTGTTCTGAGCTGCTTAATTTCAGTATTGAGCCAATTCAATAATTGGGTATTGCCCTTTTTAACCGCTGGTGCAATAAACTCTTGATCACCAATAGACTGAATACCCGCCACATAACTTGGGTTCTTCGCAGCCCACGCCAAGGCATAAGTACTGTCTTGTGAAATTGCGTCACCACGACCGTCGGTTAAGGCTTTGAAGGCATCCGAGTTTCTTTCAAACTTGAGTAAATTTACTTTCGGATAATGCTTGGTAAAGTAGGTATCTGAACTTGTGCCTTTATTTACAATTAAAGTTTTACCTTCTAATTGAGCAATGTCAGTAATCGGCTTGGCTTTAGGCGAAACAATACCAAAAGCACCTTTTAAATAAGGCTCAGCAAAATCGACAACCTCTTTACGTTCTGGTGTTACTGTAAATGTCGCGAATACAACATCGGCACGATTTGATTTTAAAAACTCCACCCGATTTGAAGCTTCAGTCACAATAAACTCAACTTTCTTTTCATCACCGAGCAAATCTTTAGTCACACGTTTTGCTAAAGCCACATCAAAGCCCTGATTATTCCCCGCACTGTCTACATAACCAAACGGCGGATCATCAGCAAAAACGGCAACGCGTAGAACTCCATTTTTTTTGACTTGCTCTAAAGAATGGTCTTCTTGACTATTACTTGCCCGTTCAGTGGATGGCGTTTTACTACATGCAGTTAACAACACCCCAGCAACAGCAAGACTGCTTAATATTTTTATTGAATTACGTTTAAACATTCACTTCCTCATGATTCAAATAATAAAAATTTAGTACGACAAAATATTTAAGAAAGCTTTCGCTCGTTCTGTTTTCGGCTGTTCAAAAAATTCTTCTGGTGAAGCCTGTTCAATAATCTTGCCCTTATCCATGAAAATAATGCGATCGGCAACCTTGCGTGCAAAGGACATCTCATGTGTCACAATCAGCATGGTCATTCCTTCATTCGCTAACTTGAGTACGACATCGAGCACTTCTCTAACCATTTCCGGGTCAAGCGCAGCGGTAATTTCATCAAGCAAAATGACTTTAGGTTGCATGACCAGTGAACGCACAATAGCGATACGTTGTTTTTGTCCACCTGAAAGCTGTCTTGGATAATCAAGTTTTCGCTCAAACAGTCCCACTCGCTTTAACAACTCATCTGCTACTTGTTCAGCTTCATCACGGTGGCGTTTTTGCACTTTGAGTGGCCCAAGCAAAATGTTGTCAATAACGTTCATATGCCCAAATAGCTCATAGTTCTGAAAAACCATGCCAATTTTTTGACGAGCGTTAGTCCAGTCCACATCTTTACCAAGCACACCTGAACCAGTTAAACGAATTTCGCCACCCTGAATCGGTTCTAAGCCGTTAATACAGCGCAATAAGGTACTTTTACCGCAGCCCGATGGACCTAAAATAACAACCACCTCTCCTTGTTCTACATCCAGATCAATGCCCTGTAAAATATGACTTTGTGCAAATGATTTCTGTAATTGTTGTATCGATAACAAAGGCATAATTACTCCCCGACCTTTTCTAAATGTGCCGCCAAACGAGATAAGGGATAGCAAATCAGAAAATACAAAATAAAAATAAAGCCATAAATCCAAAGAGAAGCACTTGGCACGGTCAATAGCGAATTTTCAATAATTTGCTGGCCAACTTTAATGACCTCAACCACACCAATCAGGACTGCCAAAGAGCTGGTTTTCACCATTCGGGTAAATAAGTTAATCGCGCCTGGTGTTACTCGTTTTAGACTTTGCGGGAAAATGACATAGACCAAGGCTTGAACATGAGTTAGTCCGAGGGCATAGGCCGAATCGCGTTGATGCTGATCAATTGAAGTAATAGCTGCACGGACCAAATCGCCCATTTCTGCAGTGCCCCACAAAACAAATACAACAACGCATACCCACATTGCTGAAAACTGCCAGTTAAACCATGTTGCAAAGCCGAAATAAAACACAAACAGCAAAACTAAAATTGGAATGATTCGAATGGCTTCTAAATACAGACGGCACAGCGATTTAACGACTATGTTTTTAGAGGTCATAATGACGCCGAAAATTGTGCCGAAAATTGCAGAGAAAAACACTGAAATAAATGCAATTTTTGCAGTTGCCCAAAGTCCCCACATTAAACGTTCGAGGTGACTCGCTTGAAATAAATAATCAAGTTCCATGGCTCACCTTCCGACTTCTGTGTTCCAGATAACTGGTTAAAATAGACACGGGCAATAAAATAATCAGATAAGCTATGATGAGTAAGAACAAAGCTTCGGTGGTTTTATAGTCCATACCAATTAAGTCTTTAGTGACAAAAAGCAGTTCAACGACAGCAATTGCACTGACCACAGAACTTTCTTTAATCAGAAATAGGCAATTTGCCCCTATTGCCGGAATTGAAATAGCCAGTGCTTGAGGGAAAATGACATACCTAAAAATTTGAATCGGTTGTAGACCAATACTTTTTGCAGAATCTATCTGCCCTTTTGCAACAGACTGCAAACCTGCTCGGAAAGCTTCAGCCATATAGCTTCCGCCTAAAAAGGTCAGTCCGATCACACCACAAGCAAAACCATCGATTTTGATACCGAGCTTTGGCAAACCGTAATACAAAAAGAACAGTTGAATTAATAAAGGGGTATTTCGAGATAACTCAATATAGAACTGGGCAATTCTATTTAGCACCCGCACGCGATATGTGATTAAAATGCTGCAAATCAGCCCTACAATAATTGCCAACATAATGCTGATAATTGAAATTTTCAGCGTGGTCAAAGTCGCAGAGAAAAATTGCGGCAACACACTATGGATATACTGCCAGTTCAAGGAAAATTCCAAAAAATAATATTAAAACGTTATAAATATTTAGCTTTCGTCAGCTATTAAATATTTGTGCAACGAGTTTATTTTTTTCCCAATTGGTCTAAAACTATTTTTATTAGATAAGCTTTTCTATAAGTTTGATATATTCGATCTGGCAATCGAAAACCTTCAAATCTGTTGAATACAACCGCTCAAAACATATTCAATAAAACAAAGATGAATAATAAAACCAATAAAAAATCGGACACCAAGGCCCGATTTTTATTAAATGATTTTCAATCTATTGCTTATTTTCTAAGTACATCACCAATGCTTGGGTCTTTATCAAAAACCGATTTGGCATATGGGCAAAGCGGAATCACTTTTACTTCTTTTTCACGAACAAAAGCCACCAAAGCATCAAGTAATTGGCGACCTACACCTTGTCCGCGATAATTTTCATTTACATCTGTGGCATCAATAATTAGCATGCCATCGCCTGCCCATGTATAAGTCATTTCACCGGCAACGGTTTCACCATCAAGTAAGCTAAAGCTGCCGTGTTTTGCATCATCTTTTTGTTGAATATTCACAATGAATTCCTCGTATTATGACTCATATTTATTTAGAAATGACTTGGTATAATCTTTATCTATAAGAACAAATCTAAGTGTAAAAAAATAGCCTGTTTTTAGCAGCGAGTCTGTATGCTTTTTAAATACAATGTTCATTTAACTTAATGAAACTCTTGTACCAGACTATTAATATGCGCTACGGCAGCAGTTCGATTTTCAACGCAAAGTTTTTCAAAAACATGTTCTAAATGTTTGTTTACCGTCCGCGGGCTAAGCTCCAAAATTTCAGCAATATCTTTATTGGTTTTCCCTAACAACAACCAATGCATGACTTCTGCCTCACGTTGAGTCAACTGTGGGCAATATTTTAAAATATCAGCCATTTCCAAAGCTGGCGTAGATGTTTTTATCTGGATAAGATAATTTTTCGCCACACTTGTGCCAGATTGCCACGGCGTAAGCAATAAAAGCTGTAATTGCTGAGATGGTGTCGAATAAGAACAGCTTGTTAATTTTTTAGGATCTTTTTCCTGTTCCAAATCTGAAAACCAAGCTTTTAAGCCTGCTTCAAAACCTCCTAATTCAGGTAAATATTGATTCAATAAATCACTGGCTTTTTGGGTTTTCCAAACAATTTTACCGTGAACATCTAGCGCAAGAATGGCTGTTTCCGTCGCATCAATCACCTGTTTTTGTTGCTGCAATAGTTTGGCATGTGCCAAATGTGTTTTTACCCTTGCTAGTACTTCTTCAATATTCAAAGGCTTGGTTACATAGTCCACCCCACCGACCTGAAAACCTCGCACTATATGCTCTGTTTCCGACAAGCCTGTCATAAAAATGACGGGAATAAACTGCGTAATCGGACTCGCTTTAAGCTGTATACAACTTTCAAAACCATCCATATGTGGCATATTGCCATCGAGTAAAATCATATCTGGTAAGCATCGGTGTGCTATTTCAATAGCACTTAATCCATCGGTTGTGACAAGCACGCGATAACCGGCCTGATCCAGACTTTCATGTAGCAAGCCTAAATTTTCTGGCACATCATCCACAATCAGAATAACAGCCTGCTCGTTTGGCGAAGCTTGCTGAAAAGAAACATGTTGCGTACTCATTGCTTATCCTGAATTAATCGTTGCGCGTGTTTTAAATCAAACTTTTGAATCGCCTGTTCAAGCTGTTCCCATAACTCATCGTGCTCCGGAAAATTTTGACGGCATTGCATTAAAGTCTGTTGAATTCCTCGAATATAACCCTGTCCAATTAAATCATTTAATTGCTGCAAGCTTTGCGGTAAATCGAGCAGATCATTATTTTCTGGTTGTGTAATTGATGTATGAACAGTAGCTTGCTCTTGCTTAAACACTTTTACATCCAGTGCTTGAACTTCATTATTTTCAAAATGAGTATCTGATTTGGAATCAATCCATAGCAAACCTAATTTGTCTCCAATTTTACTCAGCAACAAATTCAGATCGATTGGTTTTAACATAAAGTCTTCACTTAAGACTGCATCTTGTGGATTGACTTCGCGCTCGCCTGCATTGGCGGAAATAATTAAGATCGGCACATTGGTAATATTATTCTGGCGCAATAATCGTGCTGTTTCCCAGCCACCCATCAGAGGCATATTTAAATCCATCAAAATCAGATTAGGTTGAAAAATAGGTACACGTCTTAAACAGTCAATGCCCGACTCGGCTTCTTCAATCATAAATCCTAACGGTTTTAGAAAATTAGCGACTAGGCCTCGGTCTACCGCTTCATTATCGACAACCAAAATGCGCTTTCGCTCGCCTTGATAACCCGTAATTTGGTTGGAGTAAACATTAGAAATCGGATGAACCACTTCTTTTGAAGGTAAGTAAAACTTAATCTTAAATTGTGAACCCTGATTGAGCTGACTAGTCACAGATAGCTGGCCACCAAGTAAATCGACCAACAATTTTACAATTGGTAGGCCTAGCCCTGTTCCAGTAAACCCGCCTTGTACTACATTACTGCCCCGTTCAAACGGATTAAAGATTCGCTCTAAATCGACCTCAGCAATACCACATCCTGTATCTCTAATTTCAAAATAAGCCGTCTGAAAACGGTACTCGACTTTTAAAGTAATTGTGCCGCTCGTCGTAAACTTTAAAGCATTGCCCAATAAATTGATGAGCACTTGTTCTAAGCGTTTTTTGTCGGTACGGACATAGTGCGGTAGGTTCTCTCCAATTTCATAAATAAACTGTAAATTCTTCTGTTCAAACTGTGGCTGAAACATTTGAATAATTTGTTCAATAAAATTTGGGAAATGCACATCCACTACATTTAAAGAAATCTTGCCTGTTTCAATGCGTGCTAAATCTAGTAAACCATCAATCAGTGAAGTCAAATGCTGTCCACTACGGCTAATCACCCCGAGCGCCATTTTGCCTTGTTCTGAAAGCTGTTCTTGTTTTTGAAGCAATTGGCTATAGCCCAAAATACTATTTAGAGGTGTTCTTAGTTCGTGACTAATGCCAATGACATAACGGCTTTTTGCATCATTTGCCCGTTCTGCTGAAATTCTTGCATCTTGCAGGTCCTTTGAAGTGACTTCATGAGCCGCAATTTCATCAATCAATAATGCTGTTTGTTGGTGTGTTTCAATTTCAGCATTACGACGACTTTCATCGTTTAAAACGAGCCACCATGCTGCAACACTCATCAATAAAAATAAAATGGTGTAAATTTTGACAAACAGCGTAAATAGCTGAGGAACGGCCGCTGCATTAATGGTTTCTAAATAGGTTTTTTCTTGGATATAAACCAAACTTAAACTGACTGCTAAAACGATCGATAGCCCTAAAGTCAGTAATAAATATAAACTGACTCTACTATTTAAACGACTGGCCCAACGTTCTGGTAAATAGTGCCAGATGGCTTTCTTAAGTTGTACCGACCAACGTGCATCAGGTTTACATAAGTCGTGACAGCGTGCTTCGAGTGAACAGCAAAGGGAGCAAATCGTACCGTTATAGGCTGGGCAGCCCGCCATATCAGCGAGTTCATAGTCCCGTTCACACACCACACAATTTGCAACTGACGTCGCCTGAATTTTTTCGGGTTGGCGTGCAATGTAATATTTGCCTTTGGTTAAGTAAGCAATGATAGGAACACATAACATCGCACTCCCCAAAGCAATGAAACTCGCTAATCCTTTTGCCATGAGTCCGAAAAAGCCCAAATAACTCAGCATCGATAACACTGAGGCAATCAGTAAGGCGCCCACACCTACGGGGTTAATGTCATATAAGTAAGCACGGCGAAATTCAATTCCCTTTGGGCTTAGGCCTAAAGGCTTACAGATAATTAAATCGGCAACAACGGCGCCAATCCATGCCAAAGCAATATTGCTATATAATCCCAAAATGCGTTCAACCGCATGGCTAATTCCCATTTCCATCAAAACAATGGCGATAAAAACGTTAAAAAGAAGCCAGACAATTCGCCCCGGATGACTATGAGTCAAGCGGGCAAAAAAGTTGGACCATGCCAATGAGCCAGCGTAAGCATTGGTCATATTAATTTTAATTTGCGCCAAGCAAACCAGTGCTAATGTGAGAATTAAAGCAAGTTGAGGATTTGGAATAAATTGCTGATAGGCAACCCAATACAAATATGTCGGATTGTCTAGTTCAGAGACAGGAATAAACAGCTGAAAAGCCAATACCATCAGCAGCATGCCCATCAAAACTTTTAGAAAACCAAAAATAATCCAAGATGGACCACCTAAGAAAACAGCAAAACGCCATGCAGTTCTATTCTTTTCTTGTTGGGGTAAAAAACGTAAATAGTCGGCCTGCTCACCAATTTGGATCACAAATGAAAAAATAAGAGTGCACGCCGCACCAAAGTAATACAGATTAAAATCGGTCGAGTTTGAAACCGCACCAACAAAATGCAGACTACTACTTAAAATTTGTGGCTGTTTCCAAAGTACAAAAAACCACGGCAATAATAGTAATAAGAGCCAGATTGGCTGCGTGATTGCCTGAACTTTGTTAATAAAACCAATGCCTTTGACCACTAAAGGCAAAATCAATAATGCCGAAATTAAGTAACCAACAACTTGTGGAATGCCTAAAGCTAGCTCAAGTGCCATCGCCATAATGGCAGCTTCAAACGCAAGTAAAATAAAGGTAAAGCTGGCATAAATTAGAGATGTAATGGTCGAGCCAATGTAGCCAAAACCTGCACCACGAGTAAGCAAATCGACGTCTACATTATATTTTGCGGCGTAATAACTAATCGGCCAACTGGTTAAAAATATGATGGTACATACGACAATGGCTGCCCAGACTGCATTGCTAAAGCCATACTGCCAAAGCATGGTCGCCCCGATGGCTTCCATCGCCAGAAAACTAACAGTCGAAATTGCGGTATTGGTAACGGTCCAAGGTGACCATTTTCTTACTGAGGTAGGTGCATAGCGGAGCGCATAATCTTCGATACTTTCATCTGCCACCCAAATATTATATTCACGGCGTGTTTTGATCACACGTTGTGGCGCTTGTTGGGGGCGTGAAGAATCTGGCATAACACTCATGTTTTGGATAGGGCTGCATTAAACCCAGCAATCCTTATGCCAAAAGTCATTTATCATGGCGATTTTCTCGAATACGCACATATACGCAAAATAACGTATTTTCAATTTTTCCCAAAAATCACACACTCAAAACCATCAAAAAACAATGATCAATATTTGTGTTGATTGACCGAAAATGATTGGGAGATTGATGTTATGAGTGTATCTGAACATCCAAATTTGGACACTGTGCAAGGTACAGATTCACAAAAAGCAGTGAATGAAACCTTAGAAGATTATACTTTACGTTATGCTCCACACAGCTTTCGGCGCTGGAGTCCCAAAGTTGTCGCTATTACTGCACTTGGTGGTATTGCCTATCTTGCTGACTTTTCTATTGGCGCCAGTATTGGTATGTCTTATGGAACAACCAATGCTGTTTTCTCCATTTTATTTGCAGCGATTATTATCTTCTTAACCGGCATTCCTTTAGCCTACTACGCAGCGCGCTATAACATCGACCTTGATTTGATTACTCGTGGCGCAGGTTTCGGTTACATCGGTTCGGTTCTTACCAGTATCATTTTCGCCAGTTTCACATTTATTTTCTTTGCCCTTGAAGGTTCAATCATGGCGCAAGGGTTATTGCTCGGTTTAGGCATTCCGCTTTGGGCTGGCTACCTCATCTCAACCGTTATGGTCATACCGCTGGTGATTTACGGCATGAAAGCCTTGAGTAAATTACAAGTTTGGACCACTCCACTTTGGCTCATCCTGATGATTGGTCCTGTGGCATACCTAATTTACCAAGAACCAACCTTAGTCAGCCAATTTGCTACTTTTACAGGTAAAGAAGGTTTTGCAACCGTAGACATGGCCGCAATCATGTTAGGTGCTGGTATTTGTCTATCTTTGATTATGCAAATTGGTGAGCAAATTGATTACTTGCGCTTTATGCCTGCAAAAACAAAAGAAAATAGCAAAGCATGGTGGGCTGCGGTTATTTCAGCGGGTCCGGGTTGGGTGATTTTAGGCGCAATCAAACAAATTATCGGGGCATTTTTAGGGTTCTATTTACTGACTAAAATACCGGGCGTAAACAGCACTGAACCTGTTCAACAGTTTAATGCAGCATTTCATGACATGCTTCCGGGTTGGGCTGCTTTGACACTCGCAGTGATTTTAGTGGTCATTTCTCAAATTAAAATTAATGTGACCAATGCTTACTCAGGTTCCCTTGCATGGACAAGTGCCTACACTCGTATTAGCAAACATTATCCGGGTCGTATTGTGTTTGTGATGGTGAACTTGGCAATTGCACTTGCTTTAATGGAAGGCAACATGTTTGCGGTACTGGGTAAAATCTTAGGGTTCTATTCAAACTTTGCGATCGCGTGGGTTGTGGTTGTTGCAACAGACATTTCAATCAATAAATATGTTTTAAAACTTTCACCGAAAGAACCGGAATATCGCCGTGACATGCTATACAACGTGAACCCTGTCGGTATGGTGGCATTCCTTGTATCAGCAGGCGTATCGATTGCCGCATTCTTCGGCTTACTTGGTAGTTTCTTGGCGCCTTACTCACCACTTATCGCGCTTATACTTGCCTTTGTATTAACACCAATAATGGGCTTATTAACCAAAGGAAAATACTACATCAAATCACACGATGACGGTATTAAAGAGCCACGTTACGATGCTGAAGGTACACCTGTTGCCACCGTCTACCACTGCCGCGTATGTGAAGAAGGTTACGAGCGCCCCGATATTATGTTCTCTCACAAACATAACGGCACCATCTGCTCTTTATGTAAAACACTAGATGTCTAAACGCATACAAATAAAAAAGAAGCTATCAAGCTTCTTTTTTTACATCTGCTTATTCTTAGCCAATCGGGAATAATCGTTCAGGCACTACATCTTTCATGACAATGGTTGAGATGAGTCGTTGCACACTTGGAATAGCAGATAACTTTTCATCATACAACCGTTGAAAAGCAGGCAAATCTTTAGCCACCACATGCAGCAAATAGTCAGGCTCACCAAACAAGCGCTGCGCTTGAATAATTTGCGGGATATCTATTACTGCATTTTCAAACTTCTCGACTGCCTGTTTATCCCCTTCTTTAAGCGTAATAAAAACAATCGCTGAAAACTCAAATCCCACTAAATTTGGGTCGAGTTCTGCCCGATAGCCTTTAATGGCTCCCGACTCTTCTAAAGCCTTCACTCGTCTATGGCAAGGTGAAATGCTTAAACCTACTTTTTCAGCCAATTCAGTAATAGATAATCGGCCATTTAATTGCAATTCAGCAAGAATCTTTTTATCTGTACGATCCATTTAGAAAAATTTACCCCAAATGCGTGTGGTATGAGCAAATATTTAAAAGCACATTCTAAATACATGAGCATATTATTTTCAACAAGCTCGAATAAATAGGGATTTTTTCTAAACCACGAGCGAAACCTTTGGAAAATAGTTTGCCGAGATAAGCATATGGCTTTTAACATTTTTATTGCATTTTGGAGCGTCTCCATTCTTTTTATTATTACGCCAGGGGCAGACTGGGCCTATGCCATTTCGGCAGGAATTAAGGGCAAAGTCGTCGTACCGGCTGTTGCAGGTATGCTATTTGGGCACTTTATTACGATTTTATTGGTAGCGGCTGGTGTTGGTCTGCTTGTAGCAAATAACCCGACTGCTCTCATGATCCTAACAATTGCAGGTTCTGCTTATTTATTATGGATGGGGATAAACTTATTACTTACCCCTCCTACTCCGAACGAGTCTGGTTCTGAAAAAGCTCAGTCATGGTTGAGCTGGGCAACCAAAGGTGTATATGTAAGTGGGTTAAACCCGAAAGTTTTTTTACTCTTTTTAGCCCTGCTTCCTCAATTTATTGACACTACTGCTTCATGGACCGTAACCACACAGATTCTTGCCTTTGGTGTTGTTCACATGATTAGCTGCGCGATTATTTATTTAATGGTGGGTTATGGTTCAGAAGCTATTTTAAAAACCAGACCACAAGCAGCACAGTTAGTTGGCCGTTTTTCAGGTGGTTTAATGGTTGTCATCGCTACATGTTTATTGATTGGGCAAATTTAAAAGTTACTCAGCCAAAAGTTACTGGCCGCCAGTTCTGGTCAGTAACTTGATTAATAAATACGAAAAAATTTATCTCATCCGTTTCAGGTTATAAGTTACGACTCCCCAAATAACCAGTTCTTGACCGTCTTCAATGTAAATATTTTGATAATCAGGATTTTCTGCCTTTAGCCAAACTTTAGGCGGCTGAAATTGGGTATCAATCATTAAGCGCTTAACAGTGAAATCATTATCGATAAGTGCAATTACAATATCTCCCGATTTAGCGGGAATACTACGGTCCACAATAAGTGGATCATTAATATCAATTCCAGCATCGAGCATGGATAAAGAATTGGCTTTAACAATGAAAGTAGCATTTTCATTTCTAATTAAATATTCATTTAAATCGAGCGCTTGCTCAATATCATCTTGTGCAGGCGAAGGAAAACCAGCAGCAACACGTTCAGTTGCCAAAGGAATATGGTAAATTTTATCGTTATTCGGGTGGACCTGTTGTACATTAAGTTTTGAGTTAAAGTCGGTCAAGTTATTGGTTTTGACATTATTTAGTAACCAATTTTTGATAAAGTTAACTTGAGACTCGGGAACACGAATCACTTTTGTGGGTTCATTGAACTGTGCTTTACGTCCGGCATTTTCTCGTACACCGCCATGCTCGAACTCTTTTTTCTTTGGCATATTGCCTCCCTTTTCACTGTTCAAATCCTACCCAGACAATGTAACTTGAAAAAGTTACATTTTCAAGTTGACGAAATATTTTTTTTGCATAACAATAAATCCCATGATCAGATTTTAATCCATTTTGCTTTTAACAGGGATGTTTAAACTAAAATGGTAATTTGAAGAAATCAGAACCTGATTAGAACTAGTCTTTATGACTGACGGTTTTTTGATTTTTATCAAATGAGATTCTGAACACTTAACATTCTGGTTAAATTCAGTTTTTTGGTATGGAGACATGCGAAATGAAAAATCAACGTGATGCGGTTTTAGGCTATGCAAATGAGCAACATGCCTACTATATTCGCCTGATTGAAAATGATGCGGTTTTGGGTGAAAGCTACGGATTATTCTGTGAAAATCCAGAGAGTGAAGCAGCAGAAAGTATTATGACGACGTTATTCTTAAAAAAATCTTTTTGGTTAAATGGTTCTGAGTACATTGATATTGTAAAAGGGCTACAACTCCTCCCACAGTGAAGTAAATAAATTAAAAAACAAAGGAGGCAAAAGCCTCCTTTGTTTTTAAAACAGTATGCTTAAGACGTAAAACGTCCAGAGGCATCACGTTTTTGATTGCGTGAGTTTTGTCCACGACCATCATAATCGTCGTCATCACGGCTGCGGCCACGGCCTCGTCCGCTAGAGCGGCTACCACGATCGTCATCATCGTCGTCATCACGACTGCGACCTCGGCCTCGTCCGCTAGAGCGGCTACCGCGATCGTCATCATCATCGTCATCACGGCTGCGACCTCGGCCTCGACCACCTGAGC